>NZ_CP012850.1:2744564-3430706 GCF_000802205.1 Candidatus Nitrosocosmicus oleophilus
GCTAATTCCAGGTTTTCCTTCGTAACATGTGCTTCATAGATGGTTCTTCCTCGCTCAACTCGTGCAGCCAAGCCTGTGGCTTTACCAAATGCACGTCTCATACCCTCCTGAAGACGATCTGCACCAGCTGTAGCGATCATCTTATTTTCCCTTAAGATTACGTGCGGATAGACCCTTAGTCGTGAAAAAAAGCTCATATCGCCTGCTTGAGCCATTGTTTTATTGCCCGCGAGTCTTGCAGCTTCAAGAGAGTTATGACGAATTTGAATTCGTTCTGTAACAGTTAGTTCAACTAAATAATCATAATTTCCTTTTGCTTGGCCAGATGCAAACCTGGCAATCTTAATTTGAGGTTTACCTTTAATATACTCACGCCTTACATAAGGCATACCACGAATTTCTCTATAATTTACACCTTTCACAAATATTCCTCTCTTTAATAAATAAATGAGGCTGTTGGCTGTGATTTATTTGTTATGTCCTCAGGAAATAATTCTCACAATGACCCTACCGAATCCTCTCAAACCGGTGAACCCACAGATCTAGATTTGTCATCATTTCCTACAGAAAATTCCAATGATATGAAAACTAGTAACGAAGAGAATATTGATTCGAATTTCATGATAGAGGCAGTTCACCATGCGAAGGAAGGAAAAATAGTTGTTCCTGAGGCAAAACAGCAAGATCAATTACGGAACAAGGGGTTTGGAGAGATTTTTAATAAAGAATACGTTTTAAACAGTCTTGAAAGCTTATATTTACTTCAAAATAATAAAATTAAGATTTACAGAAGCAAAATAGAATATGATTTTTCTACATTTTTGAAGACATTGATCAAAAAAGACAAAAAGATCTTGACAAAATATCTGATTTTTAGGGATTTGAGAAGCAAAGGGTATGTAATCAAAGACGGCTTTGGATTCGGAACAGATTTTAGAATCTACGAAAGAGGAGAATACAATAAGAAAACATCAAAATACATATCTATTGGATTAAATGAGGGAACCAACATCAAAGCGTCGGAATTTGCCGATGCTATTGAACAGGTTGAAAATATGGGCAAGTCTGTTGTTATAGCGGTTGTAGAGCGGCGAGGTGAAGTAATATATTACAAGACTTCAAAGATGACTTTTTTTGACAACAAGAAATCAAAGAAATTGGTCACCTAAATAAAGATCTAAATATATATTCTCCTCACAAAAGTGATAGATATAGAAATGTCCAAGAAAAATGATCTTCAAGACCGATTGACTAAGGATATTTGCAATGATATATTTGCAATTGATAAAAACGTAAGGTTTGTTGGAATCGTAAATAGGGAAGGTGAAGTTATAGAAGGCGGATTCCGAAAAGGAATTGAGCCATTACTTGATCAAAACGAAGAACAGGATATGTATCTGCAGTCTCTCTCCAATATCAGCTTTTTTCAATCATTCTCAGCAAAATTTGGCCCGGTAGACTACTTATTGATTAGACAAAAGAAAATCACCATGATAACCATTCCATACAAGGCAGATATTTTGTGTATATCCGCTTCTTCTCAATCGGATATTGACCGTATTAGGGATGAAGCAATCAAAATAGTTTCACTTTAAGAGATATCCAGCGGTATAATAAACTATTAAATAAAGTATTATATCCACATACTAATGACTTAGATGGAAAAAGTAGTTTGCGAAATTTGTTTTTATAAAGGAAATAAAATGGAGTTTGAGGAAAGCAGTGATTACTGTATAGAATGTGTGTGTGATCATGCTATGTGTCCAAAGTGCAAGAAACCTTACCATGCGGCCATAATTACTGAGTAGCTTATGTACCAGAGCAGAACTTATGGTTAGACCTAAAGAATATATTCATAGAATGTAAATACAGACGTTACAAGACGATGATGAATAAGATAGTCCCCCTATTACATTGAATTAATTTCAATTAAAATGAAGAGAATAAACCGGACTTCCGAGTTTTGTGACATTTTCATGTAATGAAATGCCCCGAGTAAAATATTACTGTTAGATACGAGCATTTTGACAGCGATATGCGTTTGCCTTAAACTATTTGCAGAGAATATAGGCGAGTAATAGAATGGAAAAACTTAAAAAAAATCATCTCCATGTTTGTTACAGCCGTTTTACTGATTTTGATCCCCCTAGTTAGAAAAATTGTTTAGTAACAAAGTATAATAAGTTTTGAACTATAGTTAATTACTAACGAAATATTCAAATTATGTGTTAAATCAATATAATTTTTATAAAATGTGTTGTAATATTTATATAGCCTAAAAACCCAATTAAGGTAGATAATTAATGTTTAATGAAGATTCTTGCAGAAGGTGTGGTTTGGTGCTAACTGCAATGTGGAGATGTAATAATTGCTTAGAGACTTCTTCTTGGATTTGCAAAAATTGTAACTCCTCTATAGATCGCATACACTCTCATGGATTTGAAAGGTCCAATCAAGGATCAGATAAGATTCACCTCGAAATTTATTCCTCCTGACTCTCCTCAAAACTTATTCATTTAGGTGGGACAAAACCGTTCAATAATTAATAGACCGCATAAAGATTTCATGATTACCAGGAGTATAATCTTCCCAGGATACTGAAACAATATTGTCCACCGCATTAATTGTAATAGAAGGACATTCTGATATACCAGAATTCAAACTCAAATTATAGATTGTATATTCCCCGGTTTGATCATAGTCCCTCATAAACTGAAAGATCTCCTTATTGAATGTTGGTTCAGTACCTTCGCTATTATTAAATCCAGGTTCTATGAGACTGCCCTCAAATGAGGTGAATAATTTATCCTGATAAGCGAATGTATCTAAATTAGCCGCATCAAGGATTTGGTCCTCAGAAATAGGAATTTGATCGGTTGTAAAATTCTGACCACCATCAGAACTTTTTGCAGTAAACAGATTTCCTAATTTATTTACCGAGTCCCTCTGAACCCATGTTACGTATACATAATTATCAAAAGCGGACACTTGTGATTTACCGTTAGCGAAGCTATCTTCATAATCGAATCTAACTGGGCCGCTAAAACTTTTTCCAAGGTCTTCGCTCTTAATGAAATATATTCCAGGCTTATTGCCTGTTAACCCCTCTTGTTCTTGAATGACTCTGGGATGAAACCGATTATTTGCGTCTACATTCCAGGAAACATACACATTATGCTCATCTGCAAACACCTTTGGATAGGAATCTCTACTATAATCTGAAAGAATTTTCTCACTACCAAATGATTTACCCAGATTATCACTGACTCGCAGGGCAACAGAAGAGTGAGTAGAATTTGTTTGTTGCCAGACAACGAATACATGTTTATCATTTGAATAAACATCAACATTAGATGCATTGACATAATCGTTACTCAATAAATGACTTTCACCGAATGTCTTACCGCCGTTATCACTGGTTCGGAGGAATACTTGCTTATGACCATTGGAGTTGTCAACCCACGTCAAATAGACATTGTTTCCTGACGAGGAGATATGTGGATGTTCTGAAAACCCAGAATTATTGCTGATGTTAATGGTTTCACCACTTGAAATATTACCTAAATTAACGTTTTTAAAAAAAATATCGTAATTTCTATCCTGTAAATTTGATGCTTGTGTCTTAAAGTTTGAATCCTGCCATACAAGTGACAAGTTATTTTTATCAATGCTTTGAATCTGTCCATATACGGAATCGTTCTTGTTATTGCTGAGGTTATATAACTCAGAAAATCCAGAGTCATCAGTTTGATTTACTACTTTGGAGAAAACAAGAATACTTTTGTCGTTGTTTGAGTAGAGGATAATATTAGATAAGGGAATTATGAGCAGAAATATGAATATCGTCATTATGCTTTTAACTGGTGTACTAACCATGATTTTTGTCAATAATGGTACTTCATGGATTATTTTATATATTTTACTTAGGATTCTAATTTAATCTAAAGATTAATCCTTCCCATCAGGAAGGATTAATCTTCTTCTTGAAATCTAGCGACAAGGAATTAATGCAATACCTCAATCCAGTTGGTTTGGGACCATCATCAAATAGATGGCCCAAGTGGCATCCACATTTTGAACAAACTACTGCTTTCCTAATCATACCATAATCATAGTCGATTTTTTCTCTAATATTCTCATTATTTGATGGAGCCCAAAAACTTGGCCAACCAGACTTCGAATCATACTTACTATCAGAATCAAACAAAATAGAACCGCAGCACTTACACGTATAGACGCCATCTTCTTTATTGTACAAAAGGTTCCCAGAAAATGGTGGCTCAGTCCCACGATTTACACATACCTCAAATTCCTCAGAAGTTAATTTTTTTTTAAATTTGATTTAGAATATTCTTCTGACATTTATCAACATAATGTTTGACTACATTATTTAAAAATTTAACGATTCAGGAAATCGTTTTTATCTCAAAATTATGTTCGTTGCCAAATGCAAGGTTGAATTGCGTTTTACTGTAATGAAAGTCTACTTTTCAAAATTGCAGACGGCGGTTCCAAACCTGTCGTAAAATAATATGCCATTTACAAGTAAAAATCAATTTTCGTTCATTTAATCAATGATAAATGGCTAAAAATAAAAGTTTTTATTTAATCCTGGGCCACTAACCATTGATTAGAAATAGGCAAACGTAAAGTTTTAAACGAAGCTCACTTGAAGGAACTGGTCATGCCCCAGGAAGGAGAGTTATTTGGAAGAGTAATTAAATTGGTAGGCGGTGATAATATCATTGTAAAAAGTTCTGACGGAAAAATTAGGACTTGTAGGATTAGAGGGAAGATAAAAAGAAGGATGTGGATACGGGATAATGACCTAGTTTTAATTGCACCTTGGGATTTCCAATCAGATAAAGCAGACATAATTTGGAGATACATCAGTGCACACGCAGACAAGTTAGAGCAAGAAGGACATCTCGAGGGTTTGAATAGATAGAAATCACCAAATATTATTGTGTTGTACCCCGCCACTGACCCACAGCAAAATCATAGTTAGCCTTACACTCCGTGTATAACTCATTGCGCACTCTCTGACGGGGATTAATGATTATAAAATTAAACAGCTATATATCGTTTAACTAGTAGGGTCACAGTTGGAAAAAAGCCACTTGAGCAATAAATGGTCATTATTATCTCTAGATTCATAAAGCTGCCAAGACACTTTAGAATTCGGAAGTAAAGCTTAGTTGAAGATGGGTATTTGAATTATTCATGGATCTTTTATTAAGTAGATTTGTATTCGCAAGACTACAAATCCTTATACTATACGAATTTGGTCGAGATTCAAAATATTAACTACTGTCGATAAATTGAATTCGAAAACAGTTATCAAAGTACGCAAGTTAAGATTTTCCAAAACTTGAGGATGAATTTCACCTATCTCCCCAATTTTCTGATCCTTAAGGAGAATTCTTGCAGAATGACCTGTTAGAAAATAATTAGTGTCATATCTGGGTGTAGTAACAATCGCATTGAAACAATACTTCATAAGAGATTCTAAATTGGATTTAATTTCTGTATAGTCTGTGGTATTATGTGCAATTGAAACACAAAGTAACCAATCTTCTCTGATTTCATTTTCTGTTGCAGAAAATGTCTTACCAATCTCAAATAATTTCTGAGGATATTTTTCATGAATGTTTTTAGAAAAAGTATTGATGATAGAAGGAATTAAACTGTTTCTTAGTAACTCAAATTCAGTATTTTTTGAATCACCTAAAGTAACTAATTTTTTATCGGAATGACCATCTTCCAAAAAAACATCTCTGACCAAGCTTTTAGATATTATATCAGGATTAATAATTTCCATAAATCCAAGACCAATTAATATGTCACGTACTTTATCAAAAACAATCGATTGATTATTCTTGCGACCAGGAAAATAAGTGCTGGGGTGTAATGGTTCTAAATTGAAGATCCCATAACCAATAGCAACCTCTTCGCATACGTCTACTTTGTCAAACAAATCTATTCTATAACTAGGTATTATGCATTCCAGTTTACCGCTACCTTTGTCTATACCTTCACATCTACTTCTCTGAAGACATACCAAGATTTCCTCATGAGTTAATTCGAGACCTAACATTCTATTAACATAGTTAAAATCTAATTGTAGTTTGTACGGTTTTAAGATTGGTGTAACAATTTTTTTATGAAAAGTAGAATCGACTATTACAGAATACAGATCAAACCCCATATCGCTTAACTCAAACGATAATATTGAAAGTATATCTTTAGCAGACTTGGGATTCACTGATGTAACTTCTATGAATAGATTGCTAGTTGCTTGGTCTACTCTTGTTGTGTTTCCATTTATAATAGGTGGAAACGAGATGATTTTATCCTTTGAGTCAAGCAAAATAGGGACGAATTCAAACTTTTCCAAGATGTGACCATACTTTTTTCCGACGTCAAAATCTGAAAGGATTTCGGCTAGGCTACATTCTTTTTTTCCATCTAATGGTATGAATTTGACCTGCCTGGAAACCCCTTTATATAAAAGGGGAAAGGTCAACGCATCATAATTATGCAGTCCTATTGAAGCCTTTTTCCTGTTTCTACCGATTCCATTATGCAAATCTTCTTGCATGGATATCAATTGTGTTAATTCTTCATTATCTATTGGAAAAGCCCGCTTTGCAACTAATCCATATATGATGGGCCTTACATTTTTCAATTGTTCATCTACCATTATTGAACTTGAAGAGGTTCTAAGATCGTGTATACTTGGACATCCTAATTCTACATCCAATATTCCTTTTAGAGCACGTACAATCCCATTCTCAGAAGAAAAATCTGGTCGATTGGGATTGAACTCTATTCTAATTTTATCATTAGCCTCGTCAAGTCCTTCAATATCGAGACCCAAGTATGGTAATTTTTCAATAATTTCTTCCAGAGTCATCTCAGAAAAGATTTTTGAGAGTAAGGATGTTCGAACGTTTACTACAGGCATTTGGGGACACTCTTTAACCAGGTTAAATTGTTTGAATATAATTCGCGTATATCATCAAGATTAAAGCGTAACATAGCCAATCTTTCAAAGCCTCCTCCCCAGGCTAAAACAGGATTTTTGATACCCAATGGTTTTGTTACCTCAGGCCTAAAAATCCCCATACCAAACAATTCAATCCATTTATCGAATTTCTCATTATACACCATTGATTGAAGAGAAGGTTCGGTATAAGGGAAAAAGGTGGGCCAGAACTTTATCTTCTTTATCCCAAGTTTAGAATAAAACTCGGATTGAATTCCGATTAGTTGCCTTAAATTGGCATCTTCATTCACGTAAATCCCTTCAACTTGATGAAATTCAACTAGATGCTTGAATGTAACTTTTTCGTTCCTAAATACACGTCCTATCAGAAAAACTTTATCTTTCTCAGGTTTACCTTCAGACAAATATTGGAGTGTGACTGGAGTGGTATGAGTCCGCAATACGTATGGTTTAGAATCTGCAATATTCCAATCATATTGCCAATTTTCCCTATGAATTTTTGACACATATTCCAGTAATTGAGTATTTTTTGGTAAAGGAGAATATAGGTCCTTTTGGGATTTCAGATAAAATGTATCTTGCATATCCCTAGCTGGATGATCTTGAGGGATAAATAATGCATCAAAATTCCAAAAACATGACTGCGTTAAGTTTCCTTCGATCTCGCTAAAACCCATACCTACCAAAATTTCTTTGACTTCATCTATGAAATCGACCAAAGGATTCTTCTTTCCATAGTTTAGCAATGGCAATGGAGCCTCTACATCAATCTGTTCAAAAATTAGATCCTTCCATTTTCCAGAAACCAAAACCTCTTGAGTCAAATTTCTAACAACTTTCTCGCCGGTTAATAGCAATGAATCAATAATAGGAACACTAATTTGGGCAATTCTGTATTTCTTGTCTACCAACTTCTCTGTAATCAGGATATTATGTCGTTTTTTCAATGATTCGAATGCCTTTTTATCTTCATTATCAAAGTGAGATTCTAAAACTGATCCTTTAATTCTTAATTTGGCCATGAAATTCTCCTCACTTGATGGTTTATGCGAATCGGGGAGAAGAGTTACCTTGTCATCAATTATGCTAATCCAGTTATTTTTTTTGCAATACCGAATCGCTCCAAAAACTTCCTTGTCATTGCCTCTAAACTCTTCACTCTTTATGATTTCTGACAATTTGTTTATTCCCTTACTTACAATATCGACAAGTTTCCTTTCTGGGAGAACAAGGTGTTCCATAGCAGACATATCAGGATGCAAATCGATTTTAGAGTCCGTATCCTCAGTGATTAGAACCAAGTCTTTGTACCTTAACCATTCAACCCCTCTGCGCACTTGGTCTGATGTCAATTCTGACCTTCTTACAATCTCAGATTCGGTTACCCAATCAGCCTCTACCAATCGCATTACGGTCAGAAGCTTCTTCTCTATGGGATGCAATGATGAAATCGAAAGATTGGAGTTATTTTCAAACTTCGATGTATCCCTGCCTGGTACTTCATCCTTATCCAATATAACTAGAAAACTTGTGCAAGTATTTTTAAACGTTTAAACTTTGGTTATTTAAAGAATAATTTAAGGATGCCAAGTGAAGAGGACAGCATTTCATTTGAGAAAAGTAACATGACGATAGATTCTAATGAAATAGAGACGGATAATGATTCAGAATCAGATCCTAATAGAGTTAAAGATTTTGTCGTTACTCCCTGGGAAGTAGAGGGAGATATTGACTACTCAAAGTTGATCGAAAAATTTGGTACCCGTGCCATAGATGATACTTTAATTGAAAAAATCAAAAATTTTACTGGGGAAATACACCCATTTCTCAAAAATAAATATTTTTTTTCCCACAGAGATCTAGATGTGGTTCTTGATGAGTATAAGAGAGGCAACAAGTTTTATCTCTATACAGGAAGAGGTCCTTCAGGCTTAGTTCATCTCGGACATTTGATGCCATGGTTATTCACAAAATATTTACAAGAAAAATTCAATGTTAACCTAATATTCCAATTGACAGACGATGAAAAATTTCTGTTTAATAGTAATTTGGATATGGAAGCCATTCAAAAATATACATATGAAAACATATTAGACATTATTTCGATAGGATTTGATCCAAAAAGAACCAAGATAATTGTTGATACCAAACATATCAAATATTTGTACCCGTTATCTATAGAAATAGCAAAGAAAATCACTTACTCCACAGCAAAGGCTGTTTTTGGATTTTCTAATTCTTCTAACATTGGAATGATAGGATTTCCACCTGTTCAGGGTGCACCTTGCTTCCTGCCATCAATATTTGAGAACAAACCTACCCCTGTGCTTATACCAGCTGCAATTGATCAGGATCCCTATTGGAGAGTGACCAGAGACGTAGCAGAAAAATTGGGCTACCCCAAACCAGCCCAGATCCATAGTAAATTTATTCCAGGACTTACTAGCCTAGGGAAAATGTCATCCTCAAGGCCCGAAACTGCATTGTTTACTGTGGACGAGCCCGAGATCCTTGAGACTAAAATCAAAAATACCTTTACCGGGGGTCAACCAACAATAGCCCTCCAACGTAAATTAGGTGGAAATGCCAATATTTGTCCAGTATATTGGTATCTAAATTATCTCTTCGATACCGAAAAGGAATCTCAGGAGAGATATAATGATTGTACTGGTGGTAATTTGCTATGTGGAGAATGTAAGGGCGATATGATAAAAAAGGTAAAACCATTTATTAAAGATATTCAAATAAAGAGGGATAAGGCACAAAATTTGATCAAGGATTTTATGATTGATGGAAAAGATTTTTTTGAAGATGATAATGCTGGTTCTAATTAAACGCTGTTTTTGAATTCAAGTTGAAATTTAAATTCATTTGTCAAGACAGTTATGAAGCGGAAAAGTTAACAAGCATTTTTACCCCACAAAAGGATAATTCACTATTTGTTAGCAATGTAGTAAAAACAATCGACAATGAGGTCGTCGTAAGGCTCAAAGATGGTTCCCATCATAGCATTATGTTCAGGGATGAAATTAATTCACACAAATTGGAACAATTTTTTGAGGAACTTTTATCGCGAAAGGGGCAAGTTACTGATACAAAATATGTAGGGGATGTGGTCATCATCAGTTTAAATGAAGCAGTAGCTCAATAGTCCAAATTATAAAAAAATTGTTTCACACATAATCCCTATTGAACTCATCAAGAATGAGTTGATAGACTTTCTCAAAATACAAGGCCGTCGCGTATGGCATCAAAGGCATAAAATCTCTTATGGTTTCAAGAACCAAAGGAACTGCACGCTTTGACAATTTAATTTCAAACTTCATCCAAAGAATTCGATTCTGAGTAAATACTATTTTTTCACCTAACTCTTTACTACAAACTTCCTTAGCTTTGTCCTCAACGCGTTTGTACCAATACGCAAGTACCTCCGGGTCCAATCCACCGCCAAGATTTGTAATATTATTACAATAATCTAGTATTAGATCGTCAGTTCCATTCTTCATTTTATGAAACTAATTTCAACTTAAAAAATTTATCACTGGGTATTAAATTTATTTGATAAAATAAGATTATTTTTTATTTTTTATTGTATTGCCCATCTGATCAATCTCATTTGCTCTTATACGACTGGAAGAAATTGGTAAGCCATCTTGGGCCAATTTCAATTCAACTGAAACTATATCAATTACAGGAAGACCCATTCTTGTCCTGACTTCATTAACATGTTTTCCTTTGTAACTCGTTTCAGTACTTGCTACCATACAATCAACTTTTTCGGAAAACATTAACGGTCCAAATACATCCTCAAGTTTTGTAATTTCGTAGAAGTTGGACCCAACTTCCATCTCAATGATTTTGACTAGATTTTGTTTTCGTACTTCATATGAATTGTTTATTTTTTTCATTAATCTTTCTTTTACTAAATTATCTGATGATAAACCTATTATGACGAATTTTCCTATCTCAAATGATTTTTTCAACAGTTCAATATGTCCAATGTGTAAAATATCAAACGTACCGCCCATGGCTACGCATTCATATTTTTTCAATAGAGGTGTCATATAAAAAAATAATATAAAATTATTGATTTCACAGTCAAACCCAGGTTTTGACAAATTTATAAATACCTAATTGAGGATAGATAACTATTGTCATCTACAGTTGCAGAATATATCTGTGAAGATTGTGGTTCTTTACTAATTCATTTGAATCCAACTACGCTGCAGAGCATAATAGAGGTTCACTCGCAATTATGTCCCATAAAAAGACAAAAAATTCTTGCTAATGCAGAAGCTGAGAAACTAAAGAAAGTCTCCGGTACACGGAATGCAAACATCCCAGTTCAAGCTACCCAGATAGTAAGTGGTGCCCCACCAAGTGCTGCATCCATACCTCAACAAGTTGTAGCACCCAGTATGAGTGAGGGCGGTGCCAATTCATCCCTACCATTGACAGGCACTGGAACAGACTACCAGGCAGCAGAAGGTCCAATAGATACTGGCTTTAAGTCAAAGAGACAATCTGCAGGGAAGTTTCACGGAATCCAAGTATGGGGTCCATACGATGCACCTGGACAGCTCGGGATCTGGGGTACTGATGTGTGCGTTGATTTTGACATTTGTATTTCAGATGGTGCTTGTATTGATGCATGCCCTGTAAATGTTTATGAATGGCTTGATACACCAGGACATCCTGCTTCAGAGAGGAAACCATTTATGATTAGAGAAAAGGATTGTATTTTTTGTTTGGCGTGCGAAAATGTCTGTCCTCCTCAAGCGATTAAAATATTTGTAAAATAGTATAGTACGATCTAAACTGTTAGATTTAACTATCCTCTTTGATATATTTATAAATTCTATAGTTTAATTTGCTATTGTACTTCATGGCAGTATCCCACTTTGAATTTCGTTCTTCATATAGAGCAACAAAATATTTCTTTTGGCTCAAATCAAGATTATGAAAAATGTTTTGACCTACAATAACTTCCCCAGGAAATGATAATGATGTAATTTTAGCAGCTATACTTATACTAAACCCTATCAGGTCGATATGAGCGTGAGCAACATTTTTTCCATACAGTAAAACATGTGCACTACCAGATTCAATGCCGATCTTCACAGAAATTTCAGGGATTGATTGTTTCTTAAATACTGGGTTGATCCCTTTCCCTATTACTTTCTGTATGTAGCGCGCACAATCCAAAGAATTTATTGTTGCTTTTTTTTGATCATAGTCTGATGGGAATAGCCCGATCACAGCATCTCCCACGAATTTTAGCACATACCCTCCGAATTTTTCAATAGACAGGCTTACTTCTTGGGAGAAGATTTGTATAATCAAGGCCAAATCAAGTGATGGTAGGTCATGGGACAGTTGAGTAGAGCCTGCTATGTCCACATACATCACTACAACATTTGTTTTGCTATTGACTTTCCTTTGTAAATACTTCCTACATGAATCATTAGACAGATCGATGAGCAATCCTCTATTTTCTAGACTATAAGACACCCGGTCTTGAACACTCTTTACGAAATCAAAATCTCCTGATTCAAAATTTTTCATCTAGATCTAAAAATGGTAATTCTGCCTAGTTTATTCGTTATGAGGATTAATTCTACAGCCTATTCTAGTTCTATTCTCATAATAGAAGTAGAAATATTCCCTATAGCTAAGAAAAACTAGATCAATGATTCTTATATTTATTATTATTCCCACTGATTTTGTCTAAACCATATGTCAGCAGAAACCAAATTTTACCCCCTACTAACTGGTAATATGCCTTTGAAAACAATATGGAACAATTAAAAGCAATTCTGTTACAGATCAAACTTCTTTATGGTAAATGATGTTATCATACGAATAGCAAAAATTCCCACGAAAAATATTATAGTATTGTAGATATCTGGATTAGGCCCCTCTCTGAATAAACTCGAAATTACTAAGATGAGTCTTAAAACCGCATTGGCACATTCAAATTCTAATGCGAATAACAATCCATTCGCTAAAATAGGAATTATAGAGATTTTTGGTTCTCTAGTACTGTCATTTGATATGACATTCACATGCTTCATGAAAATATGAAAAAAGAATTTGCTTGCTGGGATTTTTTTTGAATCAACGACTAAGGCCCTGCGAAGTAGTAACAATAGTAGCTGTCCTATAGTAATAAGTATAATACTAATCGCGATTACGTCAATGACATAAGTTAAAAAAAGAACAATAGCTTCTAATGTAATCATTCTAACACCCTTTCAGGCTCATGCGCCTAATGCGAGAATTTTTTATTATTATCTATTAACATACCAAACCCTAGGTCATCTTGTTGTGTCTGTCTATTTCCTTTGATAGCGACCAACTTAATACTATTCGAATGGTAACGATAACTCCCAAAATCAGAAGCTCTTTTATTCCTGGAATTCGCATCGTCTTAATAATATCACTTCCTATTTCAAAATCTAACGCTAGTAAAATACCTCTAGCCAATCGTAACCTGATTGATTCCTTATCCATAGTTTGATCCTTAATTGGATTCTTAAGGATTTTGAGAAAGGAAATTAAGGCCATAATGACCGAAATGATAATAACTGAAGCAGCTAGTATATCAATTCCGAAGGTAATCAAGTCAATATAATAAGATCTGATTGCCTCAATAGGAATCAAGCCATTCAAATCAAGAATCACTTCTTTCGCTGGAAAGAATATCAATCTACTATGTATTTTATTTTCATCTACTTTACGCTATTGCATAAATGACGTGATTATATTGCCTGGGATTAACTATTCATGAAATCGATCACTTCTAAAAAGTAACTCATTGCGATCAGCATCGATATCAATCGCTATAACTACAGGGATATGTAAAGACTTTGTTGCCTCCCTTAAGACGTAAGAAAATTCGTCCGTACTGGTTACCCTATACCCTTTTGCCCCAAAGCTCTCGGCAAGTTTGACGAAATCAGGATTATTGAAATTTGTAAAAACGTTCCTTCCGAATTCTAACCTTTGTTTTGTAGAAATCACACCCAAATCCGAGTCACACCATACGACAACAATGATCGGAAGTTGTAATCGTACTGCTGTTTCTAGTTCTTGAACATTCATCAAGAAACCACCATCCCCACACATTGCCACCACCTTCCGAGAGGGACAAGCTAGCTGAGCACCAATTGCTCCTGGAAGTGCAAATCCCATCGAACAAAATCCATTACTTATTATGCAGGTATTGGGACTGTAAGTCTTGAAGATTTTAGCTATCCACAATTTGTGAGCTCCAACATCTGATATCAATATATCTTCTGAAGAAAGTACATTCCTAACATCATGAATTAGTTTTTCAGGTTTGATAGGATAAGATTCATCATCCATAAACTGCTCAACACGCCAATCCACTTCTTTCTTAATTTTTCGAAATCTTGCCTTCGCGAGAGTTATTTCTTGTTTATTGATAGAATTTATTTGAATTTCATTCTGGTATCTCTTTACAGAATTCATGAGTAAATTTATGGTTAAGTTTAAGTCACCAGAAATTTCTATGTCAGGATTGTAGTAGTTATCAACTTCCGCAGAAGTAGAATCAATATGAATTATTTTTTTTAGATTTGATCCATTCCAATTTTTAGGACTGTATTCAACCAAGTCATATCCTATAGAAATTACAACATCGGCTAATTTCAAAGCGTGTAATGCGTAGTCGGATTCTTTTATCCCAATAGTTCCCATATGAGTTGGTGAATTATCTGAGATCACGCCCTTACCCATGAAGGTATTCATTGAATAAAATCCGGTTAAATTTGCAAACCTTCTAATAATATTTGAAGCGTTGTTCCGAATACAGCCATTTCCGACTAGAATAACAGGTGCATTTGAATTCAATATCATTTTAGAGGCACCATGCAGTGTTGATCGTGTCGGGCCCGATACTATACCACTTTTACGACTTAGTGGTTGCAATAATGATTCCATTTTCGCCACATCAACTGGTAAATCAAGATGAGTTGCCCCTTTTTTTTCTTCAGCAGCAATCTTGAAAGCCCTTCTCAGAATTTCAGGTATACCATCGGCATCTCTGATAGACCATGTCCATTTGGTAATTGGAGTAAACATTGTTACAGGATCCATATTCTGATGAGATTCTTTATGCATCTTGGTAATTTCAGTTTGACCGGTAATTGCAAGCAGTGGAGATCGGTCCATATTAGCACTTGCTACCCCAGTAGTAAGGTTAGTAGCCCCCGGACCAAGTGTTGCGAGACATACACCGACTTTATTTGTTAACCTCCCATAAACATCTGCCATGAATGCAGCCGCCTGTTCGTGTCTCGCCAAGATAAATTTTATAGTTTCTGATTCTGATATTGATATTGTAAGATCATTTGTTTCCTCACCAGGGATTCCAAAAATATATTCGACATTTTCAGCCTCAAGGCACTTGACAAATAGGTCAGAAGCTTTCATCTATGAAAGGATGCAACAGTTCAATCATAAAAATATGATCCAATGTTGTAATACAACCTGATGAGGGTAAACCAAGATTGTCCTAACATTAGATAATATGAAATATATCCACAGCTCATTTATTAAAAGATGAAAAAAATTAAAAGTCGGCCGGATGACTACATTCAAGCTAGCAATCAGAGTTTGAATAGCCAAAAAGTTTTTCCAAGTTTAAGAATAAATTCGTTACAAAAAAATGGATTTGATGTTCATACTCTACTTTTGTCATATCCAAAAAATATTTAGATTAGTCAAAAAAGAACAAAAAGAAACTAACCTAGAATTATCATTCGATTCCCAGTATTACCTTTTCTTTCTCCTTTTTTACCTCATAGTTGATAACAGAGGCCACAAAAATTGTTAGTCAACATTTTTGATTTGAGATGACATAGTTACTGCAGCAGCTTCATTTTATAATCCGCCATATGTGTTACAGAGAGACAAATAATTCTAGAATTAATTTCTGCCGACTGTTCCTGTAAAATATACAACTCTATTCATAGTATAAAGAAATTGTGGAATCAGAAGGGCCAAATTCTATTTCAGGGTATAAATAATATCAATCATAGGTTATCAAAAAACGAACTTATCGTATTAGATGAGACAATGATCGCCTACCTTCAAACAGATAGTTATTTCGAGCGACATACGTTATAAAGATTAGACTATTTTTCTCTGGAAATAAATCTTGGTAGGATTTTTCATTTGATGGCTATAGATACCATCAAATATGAGAAAGTGGTCAAAAGTAAGCATATAAAGTCTCAACCTTAGACCTAATTCATTTTGTTTACGACCAAGTGCAGGTGTTACCCATGACTTTCACAAAATACAGAATGTTCTTGTACTAATAATATATTGCGCGTTAATTCAAGTATCGTCAGAGTGAACATGGCAATCCAAAGTTGCACTAAATACACTGGGTTGGATGGGAAAAGGAGTATTGCGGGATACGCTCCATTAAGATAAGAGCAGAGTAGTCCCGGTCAATCCTACTCACATGAGCTATAGTCAGTATTTGAAATCACACTTAGGTTATTGAACTTGCATGTTGAGATTTGGATAAAATTATGTTATAATTATACTAATGCAAATAATGGTGGTTCTTAGATTAACTCTAACTGAATCCACAATAATTCTTATTGAATATGGCTACAAAGATAGTGCAGATGTAATGCTTTGGGCTGTCAAGATGACAATAATAAACACATAAATAAAAAAACCAGGTTTGAACTCTTACTTCTTAATATACATGCAAAAACAAAGGAGGAATTGAAATCAGAAATTTAAGTATTATCAGCTTAACTTTGGAATCACTTTATATTTCAGATCAAATAAGGAATTTACATGTCACTTAAAATCTTGATACCAATATTTATCGGAGTCGTATTAGGCAATGGGTCCGCTTATATGTTACAAGAAAGTAATAGTCAACTTTCAATAAATGATACCAGTTTCTTATCGGATGCTACTTCAAATTATTCATTTATGGTAGATCCAAATGCATCAACTGAGTCAAATGGATTGCAAATGGGTAACCAACCCTCAATGAATTCATCCAACTTAAATGACTTGATACTTTTGGAAGATCAATTAAAGTTGGCCCAAGAGAAAATTGAGCAAGCGGATATCAAAAACAAGGATTGGAGAAATTATACAAGCAACAATCTAGGTTTATCATTGGAATATCCTATCGACGTTCATTTGCAAAAGGAGGGGAAAGAAACTCGGTTTGATCCCGATAAGGATTTAAAGATAGGCAGCATAGAGAAGGATGGATTCAGTATTAGTCCTAGTATTTATAGTCAAAATTCTACGGATTTTTCGAATGTAGTTCTACATGCAAAGGAATCTCATCTTAACATGAATCTAAACGATTCATATCTAATGTTAGTGGAAGATATTACACCCATGAGTATTCATGATGATACTGGTTTGTCTTACTTAATATCATTGATCGATAATGGTCTAGAAAAATCCCTTTTTGTATCTAATAATACATTCCTATCTCATAACGATAATATTTATAGGTTCGTATTTGTTACCAATACTGATCAATACAATAAAACAAATGCAATTTTTAATCATTTACTAAACTCAATAAAATGGAATGTCAATCAGGCTAATGCTAATTCGACAACTTTTGCTCTTGCGAATAAGAGCTTCATGCCAAATAGTAGTGGTACTGCAATAGATAACCTGACCTCCGTAAACAACACAACAACTATCGAAACTACTCAAGGACCAATAAAAATTGAGTTTTATCCTGATGTGGCCCCAAAGCATGTCAAGAATTTTAAAGATCTCGCTAACAGCGGGTTTTACGATGGAGTAGTATTTCATAGGATAGTACCAGGATTCGTAATACAGGCTGGCGATCCAAACACAAAGAATAGTAACATTAGTCGAGATACCTGGGGAACTGGAGGTCCAGGGTATACCATAAATCAAGAATTTAACAAAATACCCCATGAAAGGGGAATACTATCCATGGCCCGTATGCCTGATCCAAACAGTGCGGGATCTCAATTCTTTATTGTACTAAATAATTCAAAATTCTTAGACGGTCAATACACTGTATTCGGAAAGGTTATAGAGGGAATGGAGATTGCAGATAAGATAGCAAATGTTACCACCAATTCAATGGATCAACCTCTGAATCAAGATTTAGCGAGAATAAACAAGATAATGATTAATTAGAAATAGCCTTTGGATATGGATACCTTTTCACATAATAGATTAACGGCATTGAAAAAAAAATTTATGATTTACGATCGGTTAATCATAAATCATGAATAAATCCTATTCATGATTCGTTAATGATTCTTATCGATCAACAACACTAATCAAAGATAACATTTGAATAAGAACATCTATCTTTTGTACCTAATGACATTCCCTGATGTTTTGAGTTTATATATTTATGCTGCAACACAAATGCATTAGTATCTATATATATAGGACCCATGGTGGATAACAAACCTATTTTAATAATTCTGTCAAAAAACAGAATCAATTATTTATAGAACCAGTGTATTCTAGTTTAAAAAAAGCAACTTTGAAATAATCTGATCGAATTGATGTTTAAGTTACTTAATGAAGGGTACAAGACCAAGTTAGTGACAACCATGTAAAGCTGCGGTATCAATCCTAGACATGGAAACGTGACAATACTTTTCGATAGGACAGGTATAGAGACTTTAAAATAACAGAAAGTTTCATGCCGTCAATGACAAAAAATAAAATTTTGTAAAAGGAATTAAAATAAAATTCAGCAGGATAACTTTTCAGATACATTTTTGCCAAAAGCCAAATAAAACCATAATTGTGTTGTACATAAAGATACCTTGAATGTACACTTATCTGTCTATCTCAACAATTAATCCCCACTACAAATAACTTTTCATCTAACGAATCTGAAATTACACCTCAATTATTGACACAAAGTCTTTGCCAGATGTTTCCATACTAGCGGATAAAACCTGAGTAGGTATATTTATCCCCACCTAACAATTAACAAATCTGTATTTGTCGATCATTTAAACCAAACATTATCAAATTTGATACAAATAAGATAAGATAAATCCGAGTTTGGCTAGTCCTGTTGAATAACAATTGCCATATCAACTTCAGAAGCAGATGTTTTTCAAAAATAAGAGTTTGGGTCTTAATTGCATTTTGAGTGGCCTTTTATTATTTCTCCAAAAGAGTTTTAACGGTACTAATTAGTTTAATTAATGAAAATGGTTTATGCATAATCCTATCGATTTTTACACCGTCGTTCAAGTTATCATGGACTTCGAGATCTGAGACATCATATGCAGACATCAAAATTGTCTTGATCGATGGATCAATCCTCTTGATTTCATTTATTAATTGATAGCCATTAACTTTGGGCATGCGAATATCTACTAAGATCATGCTGTATTTCTTGTATCGCACTTTCAATTCGTTTAAGGCTACTGAAGAATCATCAAATGTAACTACTTTAAGTCTTTGTAATTCTAATGCTTTTTTATAAACAAAGAGTAAATCTTTTTCATCGTCAATAATCGCTATGCTAGGCTCACCTATCCGATTATATGACGCTCCAGGGTTACGATGGGACAATATATGTTATAAGTGAATCAAACTATTAATGTTTTTGTAAAATAATGGAAATGTATAACAATTATCTTACCTACCCAAAGCAGGAATGGCGATTAATTCAGTAAACCTCGAGATCTAACCGATGAAGACAACAAATGAAAACTGTATCAGCCATTTTAGTTGGTGATAGTTTGTAAGTCATTTAATTTTTTGTTTTGATCAATGATACATAGAATTTTTCTTCTTCGCGTTTCTCGACTTTATTAATATTGTTCTTCGAGATAAACAAGTTAAAAAAACATGGGGCTGTATTTTGTAGCTATATAGTTTCTAATCCCATATTATGTGTGTCAACTCCGGATGTCCAATAGAATATGAATTATATCAATAGGGAATTCTGTCTTTCGTATCAACGACCCATCAACGCAAAATTCTTTTTTTCTATGCTGGCATGTCACAAACATAAAGTTTGGTAATCTTGTTTTATTAAAATCGTAATATAAAAATCATATTATTTTACAAAATAAGAACCGATTGGTTCCAATATCTCAAGTACTATGAGATCAACCAAATCAACGTTCCCAAGGCGATCAGAATTACTGCGTTAATGCCTCCACTTCTTTCCTGTAATTCGTTCAAGTCATTGTATATTAGCAACTTGTCTTTCATTTGGTGAGTTGCGTGTTGGGCAAATGCAAGACAGCTAGAATCATCACATGTAATAACCGGTTGATACTCTAACTCCCATTTATGCTCGTTCAAATACTCTAATATTATTTCTAGAGACTCTGGTTTTATCCCATTAAGTTTAACTGGCAAATTATACCGACCCATGCTTATGAGTACCATCTCGACTCTAGTTTCTATGGAACCCCATTCGGCGGTTGGCACCATCAGCTTATTCTTTGCAAGTAATAGTAGAGTTGATGCCCAAGTTGACAAGAAGGTGTTCATGTTAGTTGTTACGACATCCAGTGCAGAGGCAAAGATCTGACGTCCTGTCCCAAGAGATATGAACACAGCAGCAATCACTACCATCAAGTTTGGATCGAATTGGGCTACTAACAATATTGCTACTACCGCAGAAGTTATTCCGATTAGGGCGGCACTGAATTCAAAGTAGTTAGTCGGCTGGTCTATTAAGTTGATATTGTATCCTCCTGCTGATTTTTTTCTTTTATGGACAAGGAAAATGAATACACCATTGACAAATAGCAGGTTAACAAGGTGCTTAACCATCTCTTTCACAATGAAAGCTACTCCGCGGGTCCTTCGCACGATACCTTATTTTGAGCCACACACTTTTTTAAAGATGTTGTGTGCAAATTGGGATGATAGATCAAGGTTAAACTGGACCGGATCCTAAAAGTTAGAATTATGTGATCCGAGCGAGTCTTGTCATATCAACTTTTATTACGAGTCGATGTAAATAAGTGCTTGAGAATCTTATCAGCTCAATTATAGAACACCCAAACATCAATCGAATCAAAATAGTGTCACTAATGCTACTGAATTTATTAAATTTTGACCAAATGGTTAGCTTGCAAGATGCTAATTTTAATAATAAAGATTGCTTTAATCAGGAATGACCCATACAGTTTTTCAAATCAAGAAAAAGGTTAAAATTCTGCTTGGGAGACTGGTAGTTTTCATCCTATAAAACCTCAGCAAATATTTAAGGTAATCCGAAATTATATATTTTGATTCCGTTTTACATTAGAATGAATCCAAGATCCCTTGATGATTTTTATATTTTCTGTAGGCATAATTCATCATGAGTAGTACAAACACATCCTCGATCAAAAAAGGCTCACGCGGTCATATTGAAATTTTCCTTTATCGGGCTCCAAAGAAAAACCATGATGAAATGGTAGAAGTTAACAGACTGTCTCGAGATTTTTTCACCAAACATGGTGTATCCGGCTTTGAAGTATTTTCTCTTGACAGCAGGGAGAACGTGATGGAATTTGTAAATTTATCTAAGACAATTTCAGCTAGTGAAGAGGAAGAAGTATGGCTTGAAATACAATCCTATAGAGATGCTGAGCATGTTAAAGAATTTACCGCTAATATGCAAGGAGACAAGAGTATTGAACCAATTAACAAAAGATTCATGGAACTAATTACTCCAGGCTCCATAGTCACTTTTGGTGGCTTTGGCAAGATTGAGGAAATATCCTAACTCGGAGATATTGAAATGAAGAAATTAATACTAGGTGCGGCATTTTGTTTGGGTTTCGCACTATTTTTTGCTGGGTTTTTAAATACCAACCAACAAAGCATGACCTTTGGTCAAACCGAACCTAGCAGTAACAATTCAACGATAACTATACCCACAACAATATCCTCAGAGGCTCAAAATGCTTTGAAGAACATTACATCGCAAATGCCAGAGTTTGTTACTCCTGGACCAAGTGATTTGAAGGGTTGGGAAGAATTGAATAAACAGGTTTCTGCAATGTCGATAGCTCAATCCCAATCTTTTGTAGATAGTTATGGAGCTAATATAACATCTACCAAATTAGGGAATGCCAAGGTACTTGATATCAAACCAAAAGATTGGAAGGACAATGGAAAAATTCTGGTATATGTACATGGAGGTGGATATACCATTCTGGGCGCTAATTCCACACTGAACAATTCTGTCCCGGTATCCAATGCTACAGGACTTCGAGTTGTATCTGTAGACTACTCTCTGGCTCCGTCCGCAAAATGGAATAAGATAACAAGTGAAATTGTATCAGTCGTCAAAGCATTGAAGGATCAAGGCAACTCACTTGAGAATATTGCAATGTATGGTGATTCCGCAGGAGGAGGACTTATAGCAACCTCGGTTTTGAAAATGCGTGATGAGGGTATTGGAATACCTGCAGCAATAGTACTTTGGTCTCCTTGGACAGATGTTTCTGGAGCTGGTGACTCTTATTCAACTTTAAAGACAGCTGATCCATTCATCCCCGAAACAATGTTGAAAAATATGGGTGGTGCCTATGCTAATGTTACGGATCAGAAGAATCCCTATGTTTCTCCAGTTTATGGCAATTTTAGTAAGGGGTTTTCACCAACTCTAATTCAAGTTGGAACCAAGGAAGTATTGCTTAGTGATTCAGTTAGACTATACCAAGCTTTGGACCAAGCAAATATTCCAGTGAAATTGGATGTTTATGAAGGCATGCCGCACGTATTTCAAACGACTCTGCATAAAACTCCTGAATCGTCATTAGCCATTTTGAAGACTAGTGAGTTCTTAAAAGAGTATCTAAACTATCAGGAGAAACACTAATCAAATCGATTGAAGAATCGCTAATTAATTCATATCGATCAGGATATTTTTTTAAATTCTATAGAGATTGGCTTATGATCTTTGACAGTCCTTAGATCTGATTTGATTGTATGTTTATAATCAAAATCCATCCTTTGTTTTTTGTCATATTCTTTAATCCATTTTTCTAGAATCAAAGAGACTTCAGATCTAGGCATACCTTTAATATTTACTAAATATGGTATTAATATGTGCTGTAAACATAGTTTTCTATGATCTGTGATAGGAGTTTCTAGTAGTTTTTCAATCCAGGGTATTTCATGAGGTTCCTGATTGTTGTAGCGTGAATAATTTGATTCTAGTCTTTTGTCCTCTTTTATCTTTTCAGATTCAAGATTAGCATAGAAGGTACCTATCAGATGTTTGATAAGGGTCTGCCCATCCCAAACTTGAAGAATTTTAACCTTTGATTCTTCAACGCTTAACCCATTCCCAATACATTTTGAATTTGAGGAGCCTGGGAGACTTAATAGACATGACTCTAAGGATGGATGATTAGACTTGTCCGCATAACCATTAGATAAAGAATCAATTTCAAATCTCAGAAACCCATTGTCTGGTTTACCAAACTCCTGAAAGTCTTCCATATACTCAGATCTTTGTATACTGTCAATAGGTTGGTAAATGTGGTAACCATTGCCTATCCATACCAAAGTATTGTTGAACACATTAATCCTTTACGCAGTTTAACTTTGTATATCAGAATGTTAAATATTCAAACATTATAGAGCTGATTTGATAATTTCGGCCAATCTGGTCCAACAAGTATAACTAATGAGATTGACTAAATTTCTTGGTGTGATATGTTTAATACAAATTTTAAGGCTTGAATCTCGCCTTGCGTTTCTTTCTGTCGTATGACCCTCATAACCACAAAATTCTTCTATTTCAAGTAGCCTATCTCCGATTTGTTTCTCTGTTTGAGTAATATTATCGCTGGATTGTACTATTTAAAATAACATAAGAATATGGATCTCGACTCATCAAATATCCATATAGTCAGATTACAAAATACAATTAGTTCTTTTCATAAAGGAGCTAAAATGTATGTTCTTTATATCTCAGAACTTGGTTTATCTAACGCAAACTCTAAACCTGGATCTCCACTTGTAACTCTGCTGTACAATATTCCTCAATATTACAAAATATTTTAGCTTCGTAGACTTTTGCTTGCAGTGCTTTCTTTATCTTCGTAATTACCGTAGGTGAACATACTTTTTAAGACAGAAACGAGTTGATGGCCCGTTTTATGTTTTAATATTCGGCATATTCGTCTATAGCCTTTTGAGTCAAGTAAATGGAATCAGCATCATTTGGATCTATGAATATATACCCACTGCTAAGCAGGTTATCTCGGACATGTTGTCTCAGCTGCAAGTCTGACTCTTCCTTATTGTACCTGCCCCCTCGCCTCCTGCAAACATCATTATAGATATCAACAAACTTTACTGATACTTTCAATTCATTGTTGGTACTTTCAATCAAAACCTTGACAGATGCTAAGGTCAGACCTTGTATCTCCTCAGAAATATCTTGTTGTTCCAATCATATTGATATGGATAATATACCTTATAAGATACAAGGTAATCGTTCAATCTCGAAGAAATTTGAAAAAGGTTAACAAAGGGATACAATTACGTTTGATTAGATAGAAAAAGCTTAATTCATCAATTGTGTCATTATCTCTACTATCATGTTATCAAAAGCAGAGATTCTATTTCTCCAAGGGCAAAAGATTGTATCAAAGCCCTATGAAAGAAAGTTGAAATGTTTAATCAAAAGGAAGATAGATGTGTTTAGAAAGGAAACTCCTTTATTATCGAAGTTAATTCTTGATAATTCTTGTAAATCTGAAGATATAATATATAGAGTTAAGGAAGCTGGCAAGCTGAGCAATTTTGATAATCGTAATTCTAACAGAGCTTAATCAGCAAACTACTGACAATCAAGCTACTAAATATGGTAATATCAATTCTGAAAACCTTCAATCTGGTATTAAGAAGATTGCGGCCCAAGAGGACCTCGAGAGTTAAAAAGCCCGTTATCAAAGTCAAAACATACAAGATGCTAACGAATTTAGTAATACTAGGTATAATACCCCACGGTCTACTAAAATAATAGCAAGAATCAACCCAAGAAGCAACATGGTTTAAGAGACTTCCCGGTGGGAATAAATGCCTAAAGCAAGTTACAAGCGGCACTATTTACCAGTTAGTACCTGATATTGGGGAATTGGAGGGACCAGAACCAAAGTATTATATTAATAACCCCTCAAGTTTAATAGAAACCGCAGTAAGCTCCGGTGGTGTAGAGGTTATTAATTAAATTAACCACACAGTCCGGCTAAGCATTTCGCCCTCTCAAGGCGACGATCCCGGGTTCAAATCCCGGCCGGAGCATCCTCTGTTTGGAATTTATGAATAAAATGGTAAGAAATGATAATAATTTATCAAAATATACATTAAATGATAAATATTCTGAACATAATCAAAATGAGTCATCTGGGTGTAAGAGGGATGAAAAAGACACCTTACCAAATTCAGTAAGATTTTCAAACGATGACAAATTTTGGAATGATTTTAAGATTTATTTAATCAATGAAAAGCATAGTCAGTCTAGTATACGAGATAAGATTAGTTACGCTAGACGATTTTACCATGTATTAGAGAAGAATGATGCATCCTCATTATCTCTTTTAACCACAGATGTAAAATCTCACGCGATGAAGGCTTTGGCTGCTTTATCAAAATTCATAGGAATGTATGATTCTTGGCTTACTCTAATCAAGAAGTACAATCTCAAGTGGTCAAATGGAAGTGGCTCTCTTGCTACCTTCAAGACAATATTTGAAGATAATGGTAAAGACCTCAAATCGATGATTGATTGGATAAAGAAGGTATCGGCAATTTTACCGGATGAATACAAGAATATATTATTATTCAATACATTAACCGGCCTTCGGCCGGATGAAGCTCAGAAATCAATATGGTTGATAAAGACAAAAGAAAAGGAGTATATTGACAAAGAAAGAGGAATTTTAAAACACTATCAATTTCCTTCTATCTTTCTTAGACAAACTAAGAATGCTTATGTTAGTGTATTCAATGATCAAATTCTCGAAATTGCAAAAAGAACACCAAAAAGAGAATCCTACTATAATTCGTTACGGAAGAAAATAGCAATCAAAAATGGGTATGACATGAATATGTATTATTGTCGCAAGGTATTTGCCACTTATTTTCGTAATAAAGGAATAGAACCTGAGATAATAGATTTGTTACAGGGAAGGATTAGTAGTTCTGTATTTGTTAATCATTACTATAGACCAGACATAAACGAGATAATTACGAAAAGGATAAGACCAGTGTTGGATGAGTTAAGAAATGATCTAATTCAATAAATTCTATTAATTATGATCATCCTAAATATTAAATCTACTCTAGATCATCTAATGGACCACTTGTTCAGACTAAAAATAACAGAAACCTTTGATACTGACATTCAAGATGATCTGGGGCGCGCATTACATATACACGAATCTGATTGTGAAAGGGTTAGGGCCTCTAGTCACAATCAGTTCCAACACTATGGAGGTTTTTACGTTGAATAATAATGACAATTCGGATTATTTAATAATTGAGTTTATTATTGCATTGAAAATATTATTTGAGGCCATAAATGCAAATTCGAATCTAAACATTCTTACAAAATTCAAAGATAGAAATAGGACTAATATCGTATCAATAAAAATTAGTCAGGAGGTTGGAGTATAATGTCTGAGATTCTTAAGGACCTAGTCAAAGAAGACATCGACGATGATAAGAATTTAGAAGAATATGAGAATCCTAATGTAGTTTTCCGCGCCCCGCTCATTGATTCTAGTCTAGAGAAAACCTTGACCACTATGTTTATCACAACAGAATCCGAATTGTGTATCGTAGATAACAAAGGTAATAAGTTCAGAAGCAAAATAGTTTGGTACAAAAACCAATCTGACGAAATCAAAGTGGATTGGTCAAAAACAGGAGAGGACATAAGAGTTACAATTCGTAATAGTGGTGCAAGTGGAATAAACACTGAAAAGCTGTTGGCAGTTTTAAAAAAGATAGAAGAACCTATTGAATTATTTATGTCTGCAATATCAAATAAAATAGGATTAGATTCGGTTGTAGATTACATATGCACACCAAAAATTTCAGAAATGGCAATAACAAGATTTGGTGAATCCGATGATCAACTCAATAATTATGGTAAGACAGATCCAAAAAGAGAATTTTCTACCTACAAATACACAGTAAATAATCAAATTTATGAAGCCGTGTTAATCGAAGGTCTTCCATACTTCATAACAATTAATGGCAAAGGTCAACTTGAAATTGTAGACAAGATAGTTGAAGAAACCCGTATATTGAAACCCCCATTCAAAGAAGATTACATTTATCAACCTATTGCCTTTGAAAGTATAGAAGAATTGGAGAGTTACATAGAAACAGCTAGACACCTAACTTTTGATGATTTGTTTAGGAAAATTAGAAAATATGTTTCTAGATTCATAGTTCACCACGAACACGTTTTAGATTATATTTCTGCTTTGATAATTTTCACATATTTCCAAGATAAGTTTCCAACTGTACCTTATACCATGTTTGTTTCTGATAACGGAAGCGGAAAAAGCACAATAGGAGACATGTTTGAAGTTATAGCTTATAGATGCGTAAATATGACAGATCCAACTACGGCAAATGTCTATAGAATATTAGGTAACATCGAGACTGGTCAATGCACTCTGGTGTTTGATGAAGTTGATAAGATAGACCAAAGCGATATGATGAGCGTAATAAAGTCAGGATATGAGAAAAATAAGATAATAACTAGAACTAATACCAACTCAGGAAAACAGGAACATTTTCATGCTTATGGAGTTAAGGTAATGTTAGGAGAAAGGACTCCGGATCCTTCAAGGGCAAAGGGTGTTTTGGATAGGACATTCATAATTTCCAATTTTAAAGGTAAGCCGGAATTAGACATAAAGGAAATAAAAAATCCTGAGAATAAAGTCCATATCCGAACTGCTAAAGAATTAGACACCATTAGAAAAACTCTGATGGCATACAGGTTGATTCATTTTAATGATGAAATAATAAATATAGAAACAGGCCTTGAAGGGAGAGATAAGGAACTGTCTAAACCTATTCTTCAACGCTTTTATGGTACCAAGTGTTTGCAAGATATTGAAAATGCTCTCGAAAAGTTGCTAAACGAGAAACATGATAGAAAAGCTCATTCTCTCGAAAGAGATGCATTGGAAGTAATAGTTAAACTATTTGAAGAGTATCAAGATGGAGTAATCCCATTCTCTGAAATCTGGTATTCTATGGAAGTGAAGACTAATGGACATATCAATGAATATAAAAGACATCAATTAGAAACTGAAGTACATGGTACCCTCTATAAAACTTCGTTCTCAAAAATGTTAAGGGACAAATTCGGTGCAAAAGATCCATCTACCAGGGAAGCAAATACACGTTCTCTTGCATTTGACATAGACAAGACTATGAAATATTTAGAATCATATACAAAAGAAAATGGGCCAACACAGATAGAATGTTCTTTAGTAAAGAGTGACAGCAGTGACAGCAGTGACAGCAGTTCGGAATGCTCCGTGGAGAAGTTTTGGGATAGTGGATCATCAACCAAAGATTACAGGCATGAGGCAGAGAAAATTATGGCTGATATGGGTCTGATCTAGTTATTAACCATATTTTTTGACTTTCACATTTATTGGATCTGGTATTACCAAATTGATAATTTTGAATTATGATCTGGCATGGTGGAACAATCTGAGATATAGTATATTGTATCTCGGGTATGATGATAAATTGACCTGGCAATTTGAATAAGAGCGGGTAGTAAGTAACCAAACTATAAAACCAACAACAATATTTATTATCTTAATTAATGGTGATTTTATCAATGATTACCTTTTCCTAGGCACTGTCATTATTGTCACTAGTGTCATTTTCTGATACAAGATCTATTATCACGATTTTCACCTCTATAGGGACTGGGAAATTAACTAAGAAAAGAAAATGAGCCTCTATCTACCGGTAACAAATGATCAATTTTTTTTAACAAATAGAACTCATATAAGTAGATCAAATGCAACCATTTTTGTACATAACTGATAACGTTTTAAAGGGGAAAATAGAGTGCATTTTTATGATAAATAAGCAATTCAATTTGTTAATCATTGAAGGAGCAGATGCAATAGACCCTAATTCCAATGTTTTTACACTATATGATGCTCTTGATTCAAAAACATTTCAAAATGATACATATTCATTTGATCTTTTAGTTGAGGAAATCAGTAGAAAAACATTTACTGACATATCAGTAAAGACAGAAAAAATTCGTGGAACAGCATTGGCGAGTCTACTTAATTTCTTAGTAACGCTAGATTGTAAATTAACAAATAAACCGAATTATGAATACAAAGATTTCGAAGAGTTGCTTGATACTCCCACAACAAAATTGTTATATCCAACAACATTAAATTTGAAAAAGGATTAGTTTTTTCATCTTATCATAAATTTAATCCATATCTTATTCCAAGAGCTTTCACTGCTTCTACCTTTTTTTGGTCTGGTCCAATTTGAAGTTGATCTAAAGACAAAAATAAACCATGAATAATTTTGAAAAAAATCAAATGAGTTACTCAGATTAGCTAACTTGAGGAGATTTTGCAAAAAAACCAATAGAAGTTTACAGAAAAGAATGTTTATGGAGAATTATTGGACCTTATTTGTTAAATGTAAAGAATCTATCTGAATTAGAAGCTTCCAAAGTGATGGAAGAATGGTTAGATAAATGTGATATAGTCCGAAAATTGGATTTTGAACCGCGGATAAAAATCCATAGCATAATAAAAGGAAATAAAGGGTATAACCCTATTTCATATCAAAAACTTATCGTAGATAATAATGCACTATATTTTCTATTGGAATCAAGGATAGATATTGTCAGATAGAAAAGTCTATTTTGACATAACCACCATTGTATTTATGGACCCAGTGCCAGTATAACTAGTTGTAGTATAAGAAACCACATCATCAATCTTGTAACCATGTTTCTTAATAACATCAACACCTTTCCAGATCAAATCAATGTAGTCTGAGGAAAGTGCAACCGTATTAGGACTTTCGTATAATACGTCTACCCTATTTGAACACGTAGGACACAATCGTAATTCCTTATCTTCTGATATTATTTTGGTCAAATTTACGGTTGGAGTTGATTGCGCATATGATGACTGTTCCGACAATAACAGAATGACACTTACAGTAATCGCAAAAATGAAAATTATCTTAATCATTTCGTAAGAATATGAAAGAGGCTTTATTTAAAGCTAATATTTAACTTTAAGTGAATTGTTAGAACTCTAGTGATTGCGGTTCTTCATTTAGCAGGTATTATCTCTTTGTAGAAAATCAATAGGGATTCAGTTAATTCCTTACTTTGCTTTTATTTACAATTCTTTATTGTACTAGGAAAGTAATAGTCGAAACTTTCTGTTCTATCCTGCAAATCTTTAATTTATTCAAAACGATACTTAACTGGATATGGATTTTTCGTTTTTCAACCATCCAGTAATTTCGTTTAGTAGTAATAACGACGAATGGTGGCAAATTCTGATTCTTTTTATACCATTAATTATATCAGGTATTACCTTAGCATACACCGTTAATACATTTTATAAAACTATCCCGAGAATGAAGAAATCAGAACAGATTAAGATGGTTCATGACATTCAAACAATGTATTTGAGTGCTTTTGACAAATATGTGAAATCAATCAAAGATAATGATGAACATAGGTATATAGTTATTTGTTATACGAGTCTACTGAATGCCTTGGAATGGTATATGTTTCTGAAAGATACTGGCCAGCTAGAGGATGTATTCGATAATCACTTTGAAACATATTTCATTGCAACTTGCAAGGTATTTGAGGACTATAAAGACGATATAAAGGATAGAAACTACATAAGGGTTAGAAAAAAGTGGGAAAAAATGAAGTCTCAAGATCCACATATCATGGATTAATTTCTATGACTTTCTTCCCTTCATGAATGTTTCATTCTAAGTAAAGCACTATGATATCTATTTGAAACGTTGATGAGGTGTGAAACTAATCTTATGAAATGAAAAATGTAAAGGTTTTTGCAATAGTTAATAATTTCGACCAGATCTATACTCAGCTAAGATTTCGGGTTATGATTACAGTTTACCCTTTTAGAATCTTCACAACGTTCACTACCTCCACCTTTTATCCACATGAGATTTTTTGAACAAATATTTACCACGTCATCGTTAGAAATGACAATAATTGATCACTGATAAAAGATACCAAGTTTTCGTAAGCTCTACGTATGAAGACTTAATAGAAGAGCGTCAGTCTGTTTTACTGGCTCTACAAAAATTGGGTTGCATCCCATCAGGTATGGAACTTTTCACAGCGGCCAACGAAGATCAATGGAGTATTATACAAAAGGTTATAGATGAATGTGATTATTACATTACTATCATTGGAGGACGATATGGCAGTATGTCCCAATCTGGAATTAGTTTTACAGAAATGGAATATAAATATGCGGAAACGATTAAAAAACCAGTCATTGCTTTTCTATTTAAGAATATCAATTCTCTGCCTGCGAACAAAATTGAGTTAGAACCGAAGTCTAGAAAGAAGCTTGATAATTTTAGACTATATGTTGAAAAAAGAATGTGCCAATATTGGATATCACCTGCGGATCTTAGCTATCAGGTAAGTGTTGCTATGATTAAATTGATTGAAAATAATCCTGCAATTGGCTGGAAACGTGCTAATGAATCAATGTCAGAAGATCTCATACTTGAAAACTCAAAACTAAAATCACAAATCGAACATCTAAGTCTGGAATTGTCTTTATTAAAGAACTCTGTGACAAACGGAATTAATAGTATTCCTTTTGAAGAAAAGAAATTACATTCTAAATATATATCTGATATTTTTAAAAAAATTCAATATTTACACTTGAGTCATTATTTTAATCCCATTCAAATCGACTATTGCGTTCCAAATAATCCAAACGAATTTGGATCCTACATAAATGATCCTGAGCCTGATGAACGTTTGGATAGATCTACAAGACTACTCAGGTCTATAAACCATAGTACTTGGGCATTGGATCATATTAGGACGGGACAATATGGTAGTATCTATGACAATTGGTCATACTTAGTAGAGAAGAGAGATGAATATAATTCAACGTTAGAATATAAAATGAATTTATTCAGAAATTACGTGGAAAAACGACTACAAGAGAACGAAGAAACAATCAAATTACTTGTCGATTCCATAAAGAGTTTTGGAAACGGAACCCATATTACTTATAATTTTTGTAATAAAGTTTATAATCGAATTAACTCATTACCTGATCCTGAAATCTTGTATGGATGGGCACAAAACGAAACATATTTCGACAGTTATTCACTAAATCCATTAGAGTACTACTTTAAGGAGCAACAATCACTAATTGCATTAGATAAAGAAAATACATTTGATATGAAAAATGTTTCTCAAGAAATAAGGCAATTGACACTTGCTGCTAGAAATATTTTCAAGCATCAAATGATATTATTGTATGATATATCAAAAGTAATTCCCATGTTTGCGAATAAAATAGGAGAAATAGCTATAGATATAGAAGCTGGAGAGATAATTAAGGGGACCTGCAAGTTGAACTACTAATAGCTATCTAATCGGGTCTAAATTACCTTAAATCATACAGATTGAGTGGATTCTTCTAATAACGAAAATGTGATTTCGCGCACATAGCCGATCAAGAATATATACTTGCGCAACGACTGTAAATCGCCGTTAATAATTTTGGTCACGTTAAGTAACAGAATTATCATAATCCTATTTTTTTAACACTGCCTCTAAGGGCTTCACTGCTTTCATTTCATTAGACATTTAGTCATATCTTATTTTTTAACTACCCTCTTTACTACATAGATTTCATGAACGGCAGCCTTAAATTTACCTAATAGAGCTTTATCTTTCTCCAATGCATCCAAATATTTGTGCATCGATTTGATTATGTCATTAGAAAGAGTTTCTATATGAATTACGAATTTATGATCATATTCTAAATTTATTCTCGTATTTCCAATTGGTATTATGCCACTCTCAGTTATGGATCTTGGTAATATCTGTAAATGGTTTGCTTTATTATCGTCATTTAATTCCCAAGAAATTCTTCTATTATCAAATTCAAATACTGTTTCTGGCATTGATACATGAATGGTTTTATGTCTAAACATTTGCCATATTATTTCAATAGAATCATATTCATAGCCTAAAAATTGCAAAGACATTTTCTTTGCGTTATTACTCGTGTCGACGTTCTTGTTATTCATATCCTTTTTACCCCCTTGTCCAGCGTACAATGCACCCATAAAATCAATCATTGCGAAACAGTATAACAAGGCTGATAATGGGGCATTTCCTTCACTATCTTTCATCATACACCTATTAACGTCAAAACGTAGATTCTTGGTTTTATCATTAACAATCGCCTGGGCTAATCCTATAGCTTGATCATCAGTTATCTTTTCTAAATTGAACAAGATGCATTTATATTTAAATCATCTTAAATTTGTATTTTGCATTAGAAATGTACTAAATCATCAGATTATCTCGGCTCCATACCAAAATTGGTAAAGAATTCTTAGCGAAACTACGTTGGTGTTAAGAAAAACTACCCCCAAGCGGCCCGAAACAATTTATTATCTCCAAGATTTCCAAGGCGTCACGATGTAGTAAATAGTCTGTATCACAAACTTACCTTAGTTAAATTCTCATTATCAAGAATGAGAATGATAAATCTGATTACATAAATATAGTAGACAATTAGCAACTGAACCTGACAACACAAATGTAATTATTGCAAGTTTACCATTTTTGGAATGAATTCTTTTTTAGAAAAATATATAAAGATACTCCCATATTTGGGAAGTAATGTATTTTAAATACTATTTTCTGTTTGCGATCATATTAGGTATGATGGGATACTATGCTGTATCAAATATTATTCCATCAACTGCATTTTCCATTGAAATCCCGATAGTAAAAAGCACCAATGAAGATAGCGATACCGCATCTTCCTCTGGCATTGCTACAAATTCTACAAATACTTCTGGTACTAGTACTGAGGAATTTGCTTTACAAGCGACATTGGAACCACATGAGAATAAATTCTTAGCGGAAGATGGATATTATCAAACTGATGGATTTGGGCTAAATCTAAGTCCCAATTCTGATTTATGTCCTGCAAATAATTGCGAATTTGAGATTGAAGATGGACAGTTACGATCCGACCTATCAGGAGGTTATGTGTTTGACGGCAGATTGAAGATAGGTATTGAATCAGATGAAGGTACACGCTCAAAAATATTTGATATTTACAGCAAATTGGATAGAGTAGAAACATTGGAAAATGATGATGGAACAACAGATTATTTGAAGGGCGAATTTAATTTAGGATCGGAATTCGAGGCAATTTATAATCCCGATTACAGTTACACCATTAACAATGGAACGTTAACTTTTGAAGATGATGAAGGCACTCTCGTATTGCAAGGTGATAGGTAATTTACAACGTCTCAAATAGTAAACTATTTCTTATCTTCTTAGTGGCTACAGCTTTCATTATTATAGGACCAAGTTTACATAGTTTCGTTGATGCTCAGGTAGAAATTCCCGAAGCTCGGACAATTAATGAAGACAATACATCCGAAAGTCAAACTAATGATACAAATACTTCTTATCTTTCTCACACGGACAATGACTTAGGATTCAGCCTAGAATATCCTGATTCTTGGGAAATTGGTGTAGGAGGAAACGCGTACCAGATCGTATCATTTAGCTCTCCTGATGATACGGCATCTGCATATGTTATGTTTGTCCCACGAGAAGATGATCAATCTCTAAGAAGCTTTGGAGATGCATTTGTGAAGGAAAATGAAGATTTTAAATTCAACACATATTACAGAAACAGTACTACACTGTTAGCAGACCAACCAGCCTTCAGAGCATCGGGAACTTATTTCAATACGGTAACCCCAATCGAACGTTCTTTGGGGTATGAATCATCCAACACAAAAACTCTTCAGACTGTCACACTTGACGAAAAGAATGATGGATTCATTGGAATTATCTATCATGCAGATGACCAAGTCACCTATGATAAGTATTTGCCTCTACTTGAACACATGATTTCTTCATTAACTTTGTCTTCATCAGGTCCCGTTATAAGCGAGGACGAGTGATCTAATAATTTACTTTTTTATCACTCAGCGAAGAAATAGTGCAATAGTACACAATTCTTTTTTCTGACTGATTTCAGATCAAAATAATTCGGTCGCTATTGAAAAAGAGCAAATAGATGATCTGTTGGATCAATTGCACTTTTCGTGCTAATGTCTCTTCTAAGTTTATCACAGTCTTTATCTTTGATTGGTAACAGCAATTGGACAAAATGAGGATTACTATTGGGCGAAGACAATTGAATAGCATTAAGAAAAAACTCCCCCACGCCACATTAGTTTATAATTAGTGTCACAATGGCGTCTACAAAATTTACTGCTCCATTTAATTATTAGCCTAAATACCGTAGGCATTTTCTAGTTCCTCTTTCTATTTTAAATCTATAACGTTTCTCTGTTATACTCATCTTTTTCCCATTTTAATTCTACAAATGCAACTAGTTCTTTGGTATCATCATTTATTACAGGAAAACCAGTTAGTACCATAGTAAGATCTACTGAATCCCGCTTTACGATAATCCTGTGTTTAAACTTGTGAGAGCCTTCAGGCAAGGGGTTAAAGTCAACAGCTGAGTTAACCACAATTATACTTCTCATCAAAATCCAATAAGGTGTTAGTAAAATCATACTGTTAAATTGTAAAGATAAAAAGGACAATAGCTATTAAATTATCAAATTAATGGTTATTGTTATTGAAATTAAATAGGAAAAATCTAACTATTACATTATTCGTATTTTTGACTCTAAGTATAGGAGTCATGTCAACAAATTCTGTAGTAAAATCAGTACATGCTCAGTCTAATACTTTGGCACAAAAGGGGAATAGTCAAGCAGAGCAAGTTATAGATCAATTACAATCCTCTAATCAAGATGACCAAGTAGTCTCAGGTGATAGTAGTATTTTATCTGGAAATAATTTACAATGTCAAAATCAAGACAATTCACAAGGTTTTGACGAAGGTTGTAATTTAGGACAAACAAATTTACCGCCAAATGGTCCTACTGCCAAACTGATTGTAGATGCCACAGTTAAAGATGGACAATGTACGATTGCAAAATCATGTAGTATCACAATAACTTATGGTTCAAAATTAATAACTCAATCCGTGACTCATTCAATGCTCTTTGACATAGACGTACTGATTGACTCGAGATTTGCTATAACTGTTACAAGTTTTGGACCACTTACTGCTTCTGTAACCAATTCTGATTGCGAAATATTTTCCACAGAACCTTACTTTCAGTGTAGAGGAATTAAAAACCCACAACCGACTCAACTTAACGCCATATTTTTTTCAAGATAGCAAATTTTTTTATTTTGATATTTATAACCATCTTTGCCAAATCATTATAGTTATCCAAAATCAGATTATTAGTCCTAAGATATAGTTTGAATGTAATATTCACATCTATTCTCTAATTCTGTATCAATAGATCATGATACACTCGGGGGTGAATTTTCTTTACACCTCAATCCATGGAGAGTTACGACGAAGTCATAATACCCTTCGATCAAGTGAGACAGGGCCCACAAAAATTATCATCAGCTTCATATTAAATGTAGATAACAGAATCTATAGATGAAAGTGGTTCGGGTAATATGTCAAAGTCTCATAAAGTGGCTTCTCTCTTTCAGAGAATTAATATCCAAAAAATGATTTGATATGTTGCTACTTATAACTTTAGCTGCATATATCCCGCATCCAATACCCCCGATTTCAGACCCTACTGGACCTGTTGAAGGTTACGGTGCTGCTTTAGTCACACACTCGACTAATTGGCCTAGATCATCACCAAGACTATCCCTTCCTTGAGCTTGTTGTGGTTGCTAGTAATAGCTTCCACCACTATTGCCTCCGCAAGAGTTCACTCCTGAGTAATATCCATTCATAAATTCCGAAGTATGAAATGATGGTCCTTTTTCAGGTTGATTAATGTATTTATCTGAAGAATCTGATATTCCAGCATCATCACATCCATGATCGTATCCTGAATCATATGGACTTTTAGACGAGGCTAGCACCGAAGGGAGAGGGGCAGAAAAAACAAGGATCACGGTGAAGAATGCTGCAAGAAGAGCTTTTTGTGACGTAAATTTTACTATTGAATTCACCAGTAAAATTATTAGGACTAAATATATATAATTTATTAGATTGGAATTTATTAACAAATTCATGCACTTACTCTTTACAACGAACGAACTTCATAGTCTTGGACAAAGACTCGAGAGATGTTCCAACTGACAATGACCGTTTTTCAAGACCACAAGAACAAGTAGTGTTAAGAAAAACTACCCCCACGTAGTCAACATTTGTTTCCAACGAATATATCAAGATTGCGATAAGCATAATTTGGAGATTACAGCACCCAATCCTTTCAACTATTGTCTCTTCTAAAGCCTTCACAACCTTCACTACTTTCACCTTCACATAAATTATTTTGGTATCATTTCCGTAATGAAATATCCAAGGATAACGGGACCAATTATAGTAATGATTGGAAGAATAAAGGTTTTAAAAACTTCTACTATTATCTCACCAATCGTTATATGAATTAGAAAGTTCTGTGGTTCTTCCTCTATTAATAGTGCCAAGGGATGAAGAATATGATATCTATCATAATTCAAAGAAGAAAGTAGCTTATTTATTATATTTTCTTGTTCTACATTAGACATAAACGGGATTTTTGAAAAAATTTCGGTTTTTTTCTTTAGTTTCATATTTATAGTGCGGGATAAAAAAGAATCATAAAGAGCGATCCCTTTTTGAAAAGATATTATACGATCATCGCCAAGACCCTTTAAGGAAAGAAGTAGATAACCTTGAACGATCTTAACTAAGTATTCGTTATGAAATAACTTGCGACCATAATAATAATTTAAGCTAGACCAACTGACAATAGAAACAAAAGTTACAGCAAAGATAAAATTATCATATCCGTGCGGATAATCGAATGTAGAAGTAGTAAATACTACAAAATATGAAATAAAAGTGATTACTAAGTAAAACGTTTTCAAGGGTTTGATTAGATCGTATTCTAACGAAAGAGTTTCGGCATTTCGCGATGATAAATACCTTGAGTAAACAATAACAAAAATTATTACTAAAAACATGTAGAATAAGAGAAACCACAGAATTCCATTTCCTACAAAATTAACTAGATAGGGATTATCAGATTCTTCAAATCTGATGATCTCACTACTTAGTAAAAAATTAAAAGTTAAGTAGATAATTGGAATAAATATATAAACTATTTTTATTATTATCTTTCCAATTCTCATGTAGCTGACTCTTTTTTATTTTTATCTATCTTCTCTTAAATATATGATTTGATTGATTTGTCCATAAGAACATACCTTCAATATTTGAATACACTAAAAGTTACAAACTTCTGGATTATGATATAGTTTCAAATCAATGTGTAACTTGGGACAAAAGAACAATGAATATTCTATTTATGCTAACTGATATCAAAATCTTTACTTGGTGATATGATACGTAATCAACAGTAAATATATATGGTAAAAACCTTTCCTATTTTAAGAAAAAACTACACCCTAGCCTTCATGATTCATATATTTATTTGATATTTGATATTTGAGATAGTCGCTAATATTGCTATATTCAGCATTGCAATCTATAAATATCCTTCAGCGATATGGGACTAAACTGATAATATCACAGTGTGCTTTGGCGTTATCAATTAACAAAAAATTTGATTAAGAAAGATAAGACGAGCTAATTGCATCTTTATCTTGATGTGATCACATATGTAATCGTTTCTTATGGTAGCAACGCAACAATAAAAATAATTGAAATTGTGAAGAATCAATGTGCGTACGGGGTAATTTTCTTAACACCTATTTACGCAAAAAGTTTGGAAAGAATTCTCACCTATTGAGGTCAAGATTTCTAACCATTGATATACTCCTGTGCCTCTGTTTGTGAATTGAAGTTTGCGGCAACGTTCTTCCCATCTTCATCTATAACCTTATACTGTCCTCGGTGATCAGAATCAGTCATTGCGACAATAGACCATGTCGAAGGGTCACCCGGGTTAGTTGACCATTTGCTTCCACCTGATGTTTGAACATGATTGGGTATTGAATATGGCTTTGAAGCTTCTTCGGTTGGTATTTTACTCGTTATCAAATCACATGGTGAACCACCACCTATATAGCCCCCTAAAGTGCAACCGATACCAGATTCAATAGGGACCTGAGTGCATTCATAAGTAAATCCGCATTGATCAGGGATTTTACCTGGAATTGGCACAAGGCTGGTAACTACTGGTTGTTGAGTATTTCCATCTTCCGTAGTGGGTCCATTATGACGATAATTACAGGTTTCGCTATTATATCCATAGTTACAGTTTTCAAGATCTGTCTCCGTACTTTTTTGGAAATTGTTTCCAACTTTTTTACCCGCCATACATCCTGCTGCAGCTCCATCTGTGGTCTCTGTAAGTAATCCGCCGAGGATTCCTCCAATTACACACCCAGCATCCCCTGCTACTTTTGGATCTTCACCACCACTTAAAGCTCCGCCGATACCCCCTAGCGGATTTGAATCTCCACCACCACTTAAAGCTCCGCCGATACCCCCTAGCGGATTTGAATCTCCACCACCACTTAAAGCTCCGCCGATACCCCCTAGCGGATTTGAATCTCCACCACCACTTAAAGCTCCGCCGATACCCCCTAGCGGATTTGAATCTCCACCACCACTTAAAGCTCCGCCGATACCCCCTAGCGGATTTGAATCTCCACCACCACTTAAAGCTCCGCCGATACCCCCTAGCGGATTTGAATCTCCACCACCACTTAAAGCTCCGCCGATACCCCCTAGCGGATTTGAATCTCCACCACCGAAGGGAGTAGCATTTATTTGTTGATATGTCCCTATTGGAAAAATCATCGCTGCTATTGCAAAAATTATTAATGTAGTTGTTTGTATTGTCATTACAATATCTAATCTGCTGTGTTATTTATAGATATTGGTATTACAATACAATTACATACAATTACATACTCTCAATTCGAATATGCTTATAAGTAGAAATATAATTACTATGTCCTTCTTTCAAAAAAATGAATTTGACCTCTTTCAAAGAGATAGGCCCAGTTTAATGTTAAGAAAAAATACCCTCGAGTCGTGGCAAAATTCAAATGTTTAATTGATATTTACTTTGACCACTACTAGCTAATTTTTGGCTATACTACGGAGAATCAACTTTAGACAACACAAGATCGGGATCGATACTACTTTCATTAAATTTAGAATTACCCATTAATAATGGGCTAAATAATGTTTGTAATAAAAAAAGGTAGCTATGACAAATTAATATTGTTGTTATCACTCATATAATCGTTTCTTATGGTAGCAACGCAACAATAAAAATAACTAGTCTTGTAAAGAATCAATATGCGAGGGGGTTAATTTTCTTAACACCAATCATCAGGGCGGTTAATTACAATCTAAGTGTTAAGAAAACTACACCCAAGCGGCCCGAAACAATTTTTTATCTCTAAGATTTCCAAGCCTTCATGCTCTAGTCAATGGTCTGTATCACAAACTCACCTTCGTTAAATTCTCATTATCAGGAATGAGAAAGAAGACGTAGATATAATAAATACAGTGAGCAATTTGCAACAAAATGCACAAAATGATAACTTTTGGGTTTTTAACAGTATTGGGATTTATTAGTATCATTTGTCCGCTTATACCTCAACAAATTAATGGATTAGAAATTGTCAGCATTACGTTAGATGATGAGAGAAAACATTCTTCTGATACAGGGAGGATTATTTATAATGGAATATTGGACATAAAAACAAATTCCTCAGACTTGAAAGGTATTGAGGAGGGAAGTGGCAGAGTCTATATCTCAGTAGCTGAGGATCAAATAGGTGTCAAATTTCCTCTCAAAGTACCGGACGCTCTAAATTCAAATAAGATGAATGTAGAAGATTTGAACTTTAGATTAGACGTTAATTCAGTCGAAACTTCAGAATCGTCTGATCTCAAAATATATCATGCATACATGAGATCATCCTCCGATGCAAAAATGGGTGACAAGAATATTAGAGAAGCAATAGTGGAACAATCGGACGATGGAAATAAGGCTAACTTGATTCTAATTCTGTATTGAAATGTTACATCCAATCCATTTCAATTTCCTGATTGGATAGAACCTATTAAGAAAAAACTCCCCCACGCACTCAAGAATAATTCATTAATTACAAGCAATCATTCCTATCCTGTGGATACTTATAGGAATCTTGAACAAAATTATCTTAGGCGGTTTAACTCTTTTTTCAACAATGAAAAACTTTCGAGCACTTACAAACCTGTTTTTCTAAAAGCATTATTAGATATTTCAGATTACGACGATGACTTTACAGGAAGAAAACCAATAGGTCATCAGTGGATTGAAAAGAATGGCGAACAATTACGAGTAGATCTTAATTTTATTGCCATTAGATATATCAAATACTACTGGGAGTTTTTATTCAAGTTCAAGCTTAGACAGTCCCACAATCCCTTAGATGCCAACATAAACGCGATCCTAAGTAATGTTAACAATGAACCAAAAACTCCCTCACTCGAACAATTAGTAACTAATGAATTCCAAAAACTTAGAAAAGAAGTAATCAACAAGAGTATAAAACCAGAAGTTCTTTTTCATCTAGATCCTATTGGTGATTTATACAAGCGCAATGAGAGGAGCGATTCGATCACAATTGACAAACCGCTCGTTGACTTTTTCATAAATCACCGTGGAATATTATTGTGGGCTCTTAATTTCATGATTACTCACTACTTAGAAAAGATAAACTTTGTTCCCAGAATTGCAGAAAAAGTCGCAGGTTCAAATCCAAGGACTCATTAAAATAATAAAGAAAAAACTATTCTTTTAGAGTTACATGATTCCTGTTCTTACTGTCAAACTAAATCTCAAAAAGGATATCATATGGATCATGTTATTCCATTTAATTATCTATATCAAACTGAAATCTTTAATATTGTACCTGCATGTATTGCCTGTAATTCATCAAAAAACGATAGATTACCTATACAAGAAATATTTGAAAGAGTAAAGAATCGAAATGATAGACTAGTAATAAGAAAAGACTACAACCATGAATGGTACCAAAAGTTATATGAAACTTGTCTCACTTCTTATCACGGAAATAGACCTTTATTTGAATTGACAACAGATAATCTTAACTGACTCGAGGGTATTTTTTCTTAACGATCCTTATTAGAACAATAGACTGGAGATAGAATTTGATCTTTTAAACAAAATTGGAAAAAATTTAATGAGCCTCTCGGTGATAGATGTCTCTAAATAGTTCTATGAATCTTGCTAAAGTCTTAACAGCCTTCATTTTTTACCAAGTACCTTTTTCAGTAAATAGTTTTGACGCCATTTGAAAAATGCTAATAATATGATGAAATCTCATTGATTCCTGCTCGAAAATAAGAATCAAGAGTGATTATATATATTGGCCAAGATTTCTGAATCTGATGCCTAAGTATACAGGTGATATTAGAAATTTGATAATGTCGTCTACTACGATAATTATTGGCCTTCTGGGTTTTAATTCAGTTAATACATTTGATAATGCGAATGCGCAAATAGACGCTCCAATCACCATTGATATTTATGAGACTCAATTTATTCCGATTGATGATGCAACTAGTTACCTAGCCGTATTAGTGAACTACACTACAAACGATCCTTCCTTAGTTGATTCGAGGATTCAGGTTAAGATGGAGAGTTTTGCACCTAACGGGACTCTAGTTTAGACATCCTCGTTCCCAAATGGATTTGGAATAACTGAATCTGGAACGATCGTCATGAGTACAAAGTTTAATGATAAAACTCTAACCAGTTTAATAGTTAATGTAACTCTCACTGATCTTGCAAAAACATGGTCACTATCTGATACAGATACTGCAACAGTCCCATTTAACGATGAAGAAGGACAAGAAAAGTTATCAGAAAAATTCGCTAGACAAGTAGAAGAAGAACTTCAGAAGCAAGAAAGTGGTGCTGATAATAGAGAAATAGAGAGAATTGAATCTACTTCGCAATCGGAATTAGACATTACAAGTGCGACTACGTACTTCAGAGATGATTATTTTCGTATAGTAGGAGAAGTACATAACACAGGTTCAGAAGATAAAGAATTTGTCAAAGTAACCGCTACTATTTATGACGAAGATAACGAGGTTATAGGCACTGATACCACCTTTACTAGTCCATCTACTATTTCATCTCAGGAATCAGCGCCTTTTGAGTTCATGATAGGTGAAAGCGACGCGAGTAATTTAGGTGCAATAAATAGCTACAAAATCATTGCTAGCGATGAGTAAGAACTTTAGCTATTTTATTGCATTTGATTTGGAATTACAGGTTTGTACACTTAACCTATACTTTTAATAATAATGCACTCGGGGGTAAATATTCTTAATACTCCAGTAACTGTAATAAATGTCTGTGACTAATAATACTTGAGGAGTAAATGTCCTATTTAATAAATTACTTTTAACCAACAATTGCTTATGTACTGACTTATTACTATTATTAGGTAATACTTAAATATAATCGATGTTATAAATATGATATGTCTAACAGTAACAAAAGTTACAAACAAATCTTGATTGATGACGACAATTACAATGCACTAAAGAAATTAGGCCAAACTGGTGATTCATTTAATTCTGTAATTAGTAAATTAATCAATAACTTCAAGGAAGGAGAGATGAACTAAGTGTCTGAACTTAAAGATGTAATAATAAAAGATTCTAACAAGCAATTTAGATTACGAATTACTGGATTCCTCAGAGCCATAGGAGTTTCTCAAATTATTGGCACCAAAGAATATCTAGAAATAGAATTCATTGGTGGTGAATTAAGTGTCAGAGTTCTTTATCCTAGGAACCTAGGGGATCTAAATAAGCAAGTAAATACGGAATTATTAACTGAGACAAATTTAATGCCTAATGAGATTGACAATATTAGATATTATATAGATGAGCATATTGAAGAAATTGAAAACACATTAAAAGAGATAAAGAACATCAAAAATAACTAAAAACATGTAACATAATTATTATCTTTTTTAGGTATTTGCTATCTAATTATTTTGAGTAGATCAAAATAGGAGCCAACATAAAATTATTCAATACAATCGAATAATAAACAAAAAGAAGTTAGGGGTTGTCGAAGCACAAAGCATAGGCTGTGACTTGAAATCTTATTCCCGAGTCTCCTTGAATCTCAGAAATCCATGATGAGGTGCCCTCTGCTCGACTGAGCGTCACATATTCAGGTGTACCAAGATTATTGAACAGAAATCCTCCCGAGAGAACGCTATCCCCACTATTGCACTCGGCTATTGAAGAGGCCTCTCCTATGCCGGTATCGGTTTCACCTGTTATAGAATATGTCTTCCCAACTAGGGAAAATGAAACTTGATCCGTTTCTCCCGAATTGGAAGCACCTACTGAAGAAGAAGACAAGGTATTGCAACTTAGTGATGTACTATCACCCGAAATGCACATACTGTCCTGATTTGTTTTTTGAGTGTTTTCCTCATTTTGACCGGAGATCGGATTTGAAACCGTGTAAGACAAGATAAGAAATGTAGCTATAGCAATTATGAGTTTAATCAATCATTAACGGATTTTAAGAGAGAAATTTAAATTCTGGACTCAATTTTCTTAATTGAGAATTTAGTTTACTACGTTTGATTTAAGTTAAAAATTATTTTAAGATTTGAGTGATATTGTCTGGTTTAATTACAGGTAACCGGGTCTTGCATAGGCGGCTTGGGGAAGAACTATGGATGCAAGACCCTTATGGAATTGCTGTGGAATTAGATTAGACATTATTGAAAAGAGGAGTTTAAAAGCTCATTGTATCATCAAATAGCTTCGCTATGGTTACGATTTCATTTTGAACATCCATCCTAATTTTCGCTAGAGAATAAGGGAATTTGTCCTTTAGTTAATCAAGTTTAATCTTTGATATGTCTTCTAATCCTTGCCCATGCTTGTTTAGTCTTATGGTCCACAGGACGAATATCAGATTCTTTGAGTTTTCCATATCTTTCAAATTCTCTAGCAAAATGAATTTGCATCCAATCTAAGACCTCTTCTCTTTCAATTCCAACTATCACAGATTCAGTAGTATTTATCCCAAAATCATCAAGAAATTCTTCTGTAGGAATCTTGATTATTCCCAAGTGAATGTCAATAGGAATTGGATTAAATTCGTATCCATCAATTGGATCTGGTTGAAACAAAAATTTTGACATTCTAGTTTGGTTTAATATATTATGTATTAGTAAAATCTTACTACGAAATCATAATAGAATATGGTTCAATAGTCATTATATTGATAATTCAATGGTAATGGTTATTGACAATCAAAAGATTAAGTTTAACTTCCTTTTTCATAATTTTGACATTATCTACAGGTCTATTTTCTGTTAATTTACCAATTACAGCAAATGCGCAGAACAACGCCTTATCTCAAAGAGGGGGGGTGGGAACTCTGACCAGCAAACCGAACAATCTCAAACGTCTGAACAGAACAGTCAGGTTGGTTCTGGAGGAAATACAGTAGGTGCTGGCAACAACATTGACTGTAAGGTTAACAGTAATTCTGACACCCTTCAGCGAGATGTTATTGATAACTTACTAGATATTTGCCTACAACATCAGGAAGAAGAACCACCCTCATCAGCAAGTGGAACTCTAATAACAACTAAAATAACAAAATGCAATGATGAAAGTTCCACTGCTCCTGGTGAAGTATGCTCACAAATAACAAATGATAATGAACCACAGGATTGGTTAGTTTCTGTTTTTGGTAGTGACGTGAACAAAGCAATAAACAGTTTTCCAGGTTCTGAGTCAGGAGTCTCAACTACTTTACCTGTAGGTCTATATTCTGTAGATGAAGAGTATGCATTATCTGATGGACTCCCACAAGTACCTGGAAATGATGTAAAACACGAAAGTGAATTTTCCACTGAATGTAAGGGGACCATTGAAGCAGGCCAAAAAATAACGTGTATTATTACAAACACATTAGTATACACGGCTAAACCTGCTACGCTAATAGTAACTAAAATTGTAACATGTCAAGACGATAATATTTTTACAGACTGCGAAGACGTGGATAGCAACTTTGAACCGCAAGATTTTATGATTACAGTTGCAGATAAAGATCAAGATTCCACAACATTTGGAGGTTCATCATCTGGAACCGTAGTTACTTTAGAACCTGGTTCTTATTCTGTAACAGAGGATTTTAGTGGAGTTGGAAAAATAGTCACGGTCGATGATATTGGGAATAGATTGCGAAGCCCTATAACTATTTTTGTAAACTCCCCGGCTATAACACTTTCAGGCGATTGTTCTGGAACCATTGCTGCTGGAGAGACTAAAACCTGCACAATAACTAATCCTGTAATCTTGAGCCCATAACAATGACCAGTCTCTTTGGTTTGAATATGATGTCGATCAAAAAGGAGTCAGGGGTTGTCAAAACAGGTTATGATCGCCTCAAAGTCAAAAGAGAAATCAGCCTCATTCCTTAGATAGAACGCCCAGCCTTCAAAACCTTCTTCTAATGGGGTCTCGCCTAACATCCTAAAACTTGAATCAAAACCTGCAAGATACCCGTGTTCCAAAACTATATCCCCCGGATCACATTCTACTGTGACTAAGACTGGGTTCATATTGAATGGAATTTCGGTTTCATTATTTACTATGTACAAGTTAGAATCATCTATTTGATTAGGACCTGCTGGTCCCTCAGGTCCAATTGAACCAATAGCTCCTTGTGGTCCTTGTGGTCCTTGATTGCCCATCGGTCCAGCTGAACCAGTATCGCCTTTCGTACCTTGAGGCCCTGCCGGTCCTCTTTCTCCATTAGATCCTGGTATGCCCTGTGGACCTCGCTCCCCTTGAGGTCCCTGCGGCCCTGCTGGTCCCTCAGGTCCCTCTTTACCGACTTGAGCGGAACCAATATTTTGACCGGACAAATTATTACAACTTTGTGATGTGCTTTCACCGGAAACACACATGCTGTTCTGGTTTGTCTCCTGAGAACTTGTTTCACTTTGAGATGCTTTATTGCCTTCGCCTTTTTGACCCAAAGAATTACCTGATTGACCAAATACTAAATTAGACATTGAAGAATCAACAAAGCCAAATGAGATACCAATTATCAAAATTGACAATACAATAACAACAAATGTAATTTTCACAAGAAGGGAACCCTGAAGGAATTATTAAGCATTCTTTAGATTTTCTATTGGCTTTTTTGCTTAACGAAAATACGCTAGCTTTCCCTTTTTCTTACTGGCTGATGATGAAATAATAAGTATATGGAAGTCAATATCCACATAAAATCCAAAAGATCTTTTAACATCTTTCTGTAAACACTACTATGTCACTTCTCTCAAAAGCTGAAATACGATATTTAGAAGGCAGTAAGAAAATATCAAAATCATATGAGTATAAACTCAAGTCTATTCTCAAAAAGAAACTCGCCACTCTCTTGGATAAAGAATTGCCATTGCTAACCTCTTTATTTCCTAACCCAGATCTTACCAAATTTAGTAAGGGGAGGAGCCCTCTCAAGGCGACGATCCCGGGTTCAAATCCCGGCCGGAGCATCCTCTGTTTGGAAAAAGAAGCCCAGTCTGAGTTTCTTTTAAGGATCTCTGTTTTATGAGAATTTGTATACAGTTTTTTATCGTAGTGTATATCGCAGTATAAACATGAATAACCAATCTTTTTAAATGATCCGAGACTTCCTATTCTGACATATGTAGAATTTAGGCCCCCTATTGCAGATCTTACATTTGGTCATAGACTATGAATATTTGAAACAATTGGGTTTAAAGCTTTTTTGAATGTATCCAATGGAGATAGTAATGGTGTCGTCATTTGAGAGCGCGAAATGCTTAGCCGGACTGTGTGGTTAATTTAATTAATAACCTCTACACTCCAGAAGTCTTTGGATTTTTTTGTTCTATACGCATTGTTACACTGCGTAAAAGTTAAACCGTATAATTGTATATTCAAATCTAATGGGTCGAAGCATCCCTTCATTTAGACACTTAATTGAGATAGAGCGGGCTAACTGGTCTGAATTTAAGAAAGGACTATTAACAAAGAATGCGAGAGAAGCATTTGATATCATCTTTGAAAACGCTAAACTGTACACTCAGTATCTATCTAATGCCAACAGACCAGTACCAATAGAGCCTATCATGATTGGTGCTTTGTTCCATAATTATAAAACACTTTTTAAGTTGAATAGTGAGTGTAAGTTAAGCGAACAATCAATATTAAAGAAAGTAGCAGAGTTGGAAAGAGAGAAACCTGTAGTCAAAGCATTGTTTGATAAAACTTGCGAAAAATGGCTCGGTTTACTATACGCACTTCATAAAGATGATAGGGAACAACTACTAAGAATGCTAGTTGATTGTTGTAATAATTTGGACGATGGGGCGGCCAAGGCAGTAATGGACAAAGTTTCAGAGTCGAATATTTCAGTACTTTTCTTTTTCGGTCTTGTCTTGCAGAATCAAAAGATGATAGAGAGAATTAGGAATTCATCTGAGAACAGGGAGAATATCAAAGCGAATGGTACATTATTTGACTATGTAGATTGATATGTTCTAAGCTTAGGTTATGGCGGCCGCTTTATCGAAACTAGAAATTCTTTTTTGTAATTGATGAAGACTATTTTAGTGTGCTATCGGCAAAACTTTTGAAGTTAAAAAACTAGAATTTAGATGTTTTTCATTAACTAAAATTCCTGATTTTGAGTAACATGCTATGCAAGTTAAATAGCGGATTAACGTAACAAAACAATATGATTTAATAATGTTAAAGGTTTTTGGTTTGATAACAATTACAATAACGGCCTTGATTTTCTTAACGATATGGGCCCCAACAATTTTAGCCCAACAGCAAACAACAGACTGGACAACATATTATAGCCCAGATTATAAATTCTCCTTTGATTATCCAGACAATAGCAATATTTCAGACTTGCAGGGGACATGGTTTGATAAAAGTTTCATATCCCCTAATGTTTCATATGTGGTCAATATTGACAAATCTTCATTGATAGATCCACATGAGCTTGCAGTGATTAACTCATTAACGTTACCTCCTCATCAAACACTAATGGAAGGTGGGGTTCAACGTTTGGATCAAGGTGGAATAAAAGGTTATTACTATTCGGTAATGAATCATAAGACTCCAAGTATCATGACTTTTGTACACTTTAGCAACAATGGCAATGTATATTCATTCAAAATATTAGGTCCAAATGGTAGTTTAGACACGAGGAATATTGATAAAGTGGTAAGTTCGATAAAGTTTTTCGATTAGGGATTTTTGTAACAAAATCAGTTCTTCTTCTTAAACAAATTGCCGGTGACTGATCTGAAGTTCCAGTTATTGCAGTTAGGTTGTGTGGGGCTTTTTGTTTCTCATAAATCGACTTGATTTTATGTATTTTTTATAAAGTTTTTGTACATCAAGTTAATTTGTTATCAGATAACTAGTAAAAAAAGGAGGAAGAAGAAAAAAGATTAATCGCTACTTCTCACAGTTCCCAGTTTTTTATCTCCACCAGCTTTGTTATAATCTGTTATCGTATCACTTCCCTTACCACAATTGAACTTGTCAGCAGCAGCAGCACCTGTCAAGGTATCGTCACCCTTGCCAGCTTTAATCTTGTCATTTCCTGCTTCGCCATAGTTAAAGTCATTACCCTTACCGCGAGTGATTCTATCATTTCCTGCTTCGCCATAGTTGAAATCATTTCCATCTCCACTGTTTATAGTGTCATCTCCTCCTACACCACTGCCTTCATAGTTATCTCCAAAATTGTCATCATCACCATCTCCACTGTTTATTACATCATCTCCACCATCACCAGCACCATTATCATTATCACCAAGGTTGACATCATTTCCATCTCCGCTATCTATATTGTCGTCGCCTGCTTTACCGCTGTTAGTGTCATACCCATCTCCGCTATCTATATTGTCGTCGCCTGCTTTACCGCTGTTAGTGTCATACCCATCTCCGCTATCTATGTTATCATCTCCAACAGTTCCTTCAATATTATCATTACCAGGCGTGCCCTCGAAATCATCAACAAATACGTTAAATGAAGAAACTGGAGGCATAAAGAATCCAGAAAATACAACTACTGTGAATAAGAGTATAATCATTTTTTTAAGAGCATTAATTTTGTAAAGTTTTGAGAATATTAACTGTGTGAACATGTTGGTAACTTTGCATATAAATGATTGTATAATATTGGAAAAAATTGTCGACAAAATGAAATATATTTACATTACGTTTATATCTCTTCGCAAGGGTGTATTCGAAACTTAATTACAACTTTATCTGACCATATTAGTGATAAGATGAGAGTTCTACAACCAAATACCATTAACAGGTTTTTATGATTATTTCATTAAACTTTTTGTCTAATTCATACATGCAGAGAGGATAAGCATGCATTAATCAATTCTATTATGATTAGATATGAAATAAATAGTCCAAATACTTGTCAAAATTTGAACAAATTTCACTTGTTCGGATTGTTATAATAAAGATATGTCAATAGTTTTATGTAACAAAGTACTAGAAGATCAAAGGTATGTAAATTGAATATTAGCATATCGGAATCTGATAGATGCTTTGTAAAATATGAAAAGTTAAAAGACAATTTCAAATGGTTTTATTCAAATCATGAAGAATTGAAAAGAGATTATAACGATCAGTACATCGCTATTAAGAATAGAAAACAAATAGACAGTGATTTCAATTTAGATCTATTACTCCATAGGTTGAATTTAAACAACTGTGATGAATCAATAGCCATCGAATATGTAAACAATTGATATCATACGATTAATGATTAGCGAATGAAGATATAACAAAAGGATTGTAGTTTAGAAAAAAATGGTAGAATGAACAATTAGCAACTATAGTCTCAAAACTCCGAATTTACAGTTTGTTATAGCGATGGCATAGATCTTCCTACAGCATCTTTTCATGTGGATCCGAGGTTATAGTGCTGAAAGAAAAAACTATCCCTAGCACAACAACCTAAAGCAGTCATCTGATTCTGACAAATGAGATGATGGATAACACATCATATCGACAAAAATTTCATTGTTGTTTATCAATACAAAGCTGCCTTAGTACCGCTTTATGGTTTCTTCCCTGTATTTCTTTCTCATTCCCAAGCCACGAAATGACCTTGTTCTTAGCTTATAGTTACAACAAGGACAACATGGTTTTCCATCCCAGTGTATGAAAATTTCACATACGCTACATCTTTTCTGTCCTTCCTTGTATCTAGATGGGATATTGGGATTTCTTTTAGCTTTGTATCTTTCACAGATTCCGTTACAACTCAATTACTATATTTCGGGAGAACTAATCTAGATGGGAAATAAATATTTTATTGCATTTCTCCCATGTCAACACATTTCATACCTTCATGGGCCCCAAAAAACACATAAACTTCAAAGATTTATCTTTCAAAGAAATTCATTAGTAACCTATTTTTCGCCTTATGATTTAAGATTTGTATAGGGGTCTTCCATTAGCATAATAGATACCACGTCAAAAGCGTAGGATAGGGACTTTTGTTTTTGAGGCCGCTGCTAGGTTTTAATTAAACAATTACATTAAGCATTTAGAACTGGGTTATTGGCTTCATTCTATCATGCATTGGAATTGAAATATATAGTTTAGAAATAACTTAAATATTTATGATGGTTTTGTAAGGTATTGGATGAGTTTGAAATTACCAGTGTTGTAAAAGATAAAAACGGCATTATATCACACTGTAATGTTAAAGGGTATGGCATCCAAGATGTTTCAACGATAGAGAGATTGATTAGCGAAGATGCTTGTTCCTTTTTTATCTATGATGGAGAACAAAAGAAAAATGTGTTGGCTAAAACTTCAAATGGAGAAATATATCTTACCACCAATGCTAGCGGCACTGGTACAAACGGATTAGACTTTTTACCCCTATTCGATGAAATTTTATTAAGACAGCTGATAGAATCTGTTCGCTGAAGTAGATTTCTTCAGATTTACAACAAACTCATAACCATCAGCAAAAAGTCAAGATTTCTTATAATTATCAGATTTTACTGTTACTACTTGCAGGTTTGTTCTTGGAACATAGTTGAAGTATATGGGGCCCCAAGTTCTCCAAGTTTACTGGCTTTTGAATCACTCAGAAATTTGGGCCCTCTTAAAGTCGATACTATCTAATAAATCCCCTTTGCAATCTCCTGTAATTAAGAGAATTTTTACATGAGAGTTGTATTTCCTAATCTCTTTAGCCTATTCCAGCCCATCCAAACTAACCATAATCATATCTACAAGTATCAAACACTATCTCCCTGGACACGGTTTAAAATGGTCAGTAATGGTTACTAATGTATTTAAACACTGAAGATTCGATTAAAAGTTTCAAAAAGTATAGTACTTTAGAACTGCAAGATAACTCGCTATCTAGCATGGACATATATCATCCAACTCGATTAAACGGCCTAGAAGTAGTTACCCCATCTATCCGGAAACATGATTTCACATCCTCTTACTAGTGAATAATGTAGTTTAGTCAACCTTGTGTTATCGGATCACATCTGGAAAATCGATCTAAAAATAGCAGGCGCTGCTTATAAAAACAGAATTTGTTCCTCTTAATAACCTAAAAAAGGTGATAAACAGTTAAGAGATAAAGAATTGAACTACCTCGGGTTTCTCTGCAGGAGAGTTTTTCCCAAATATGTACTGATTATAGTCGTCACCATAATCAAGATTTACCTCAAATTCAATCCCTATAGGAACGTCGCTTGATTTGAATGTAAATGTCTTTGAAACAGTTTGTCCAGCTGGGAAATAGACACCGTATACCGGCTTGAAGATGTTTTCGGGGAAATGAACTACACTAACGGTGATTCCACCGTACGTATCCCGTGGTAACTGGTTTGTAACTTCAACAATCACCTTAAAGGTTCCCTCTGAATTTGAGAGTGGCTGGTTGCTTCCATTAGAACAAATTTCAAATCCATCATTGTATCCACTCATGAATTCTGGTGTGTGATAGTTAGGTCCCTTCCCTGCTTGATTTATGTATCTCTTAGAGGGATCAGATATTTTTGCATCCGAACAACCATGGGTGTATCCTGAATTGTAAGCGAGATTATTCGAACCACCGTTACCACCTTCATCTACCTTGCAGTCCGCAAGGTAAGGATATGTCCTACATACATCTTCTTTGTATCCACATGTTTTCATTTCAGGTCTAAATATCATGCCAGATGGACATCCATCCGAATTGGGAATGCATCTTCCAGTTTCATCATCATCTGCACTATGATACCCGTCAGGACATTCATCATGTTCCGGAAAACACTGACCATCCTCATTCATATTAAAGCCTTCAGGACAATTACCATTTTCATCAGGAGCACATTTGGGTAATGATGGGTCAAACAAACAATCTTCATCAGGTTGTGAATCAGAAGATCCACTCAATGTATTTGATCCGCCGGCTATGTCTTGTTCATCATTTATAACATCTGACCTATTTTCTGCAGAGCCAGTTTCTGATGTAGGTTGCTCATTTGTACTTTCAGTGATTCCTTCTTGAGAAGTATGTGGAATAGATGGAATTACTTTTTCAGTTTGAGAATTTGTTTCATTAGGTTGTCCATACACATTCCAGTTTGAAGTGGCTGAGCCCAGAATAAGAGTGGATAAAATTGTGAATATTAAAAGAATACTAACAATATGTTGTATTTTTTTTATATTTATATTGCTAAATTTAATATAAGGATATCGATCAACACTTTTTATCAATATTTAATATTGTAAATGCAATTCTAAAAAGATTTCTTATAGGACATCAAGAACAGGTGATATAGTTGAATCGCTGTTAGCAAATGTATATAATTGAATTGATACTAAACTAAGAAAAACATAAGATTGAAAATGTAATATTTGTATTAAATCCTCGTATTCGATCTCTACAAGGTTAGATACTAATCGCTAAGGGGTATTTTTTCTATCAGCCATGGAGATATTGTCGTTTTTGAAAGGGGGAATAAGAATCATTTTATACCCTTGTAACTTTGACGAAGGTTCATTAAATGACAAGGCCTCGCACTATGTAGAGTGCAAGACCTTTGAGGAAGTAATGGTTGCCGTCGCGTAGAATTCTCATAATAGATTTAATAATATTATGGTACTTTTTTTTATTCAAAAATTCTTCTATCTACTTATACTTTGTTGTCATAGGAATGATCTAAATGGATACTGTTCATAGCTTCAAGTCCATATCATATTTGATATAGCTTAGGAGATAACCGTCCACATTATGAATGGTTCAAGTGATGCAAGTGACGCAAATATAGAGTCCCTGTTCAGATCTTTTGATAAAGTGTGATGTCGGCCCCACTGCCAAAATCAATATTAATATTTCAAATGTGTAATCATGCAGATGTGTCGTAATGGTAGTAAAGGTAAGCCGTCGTCAAGATATTCAATAAATCTTAGACAATATTTATACCCATTTTCATTCCCAAGTAATTCTACATATCTAAGAAAATCGCCGAACCTGCACATGATCCCCTTTTAGGTTTTATACCGGCTAATTTTTCTAACTTTAACGGCGCTATTTAGTCAAAATACGAATCATATTCAATCTTCATAATAGTCAGCATCATAGTGCTTATACATTTCCAACCAAGTTCTAAAAATGTATTCTTTGATATCTTTATCTTTAATCAATCCAATAACATATTGAGTTCTTGTGTGATTACTTGGAGGGGGCCAGTATTTTTTCCCTCTCGGCTCTACGTTTAAATCAGGACCATACAATCCACCGCCTAAAGTCATCTTGGTACCCCTCCAGTTTTTTTCATGAAAAAATTTCCAGTGGCTTTAGGACACAAAATTAGCCAATAATATTTGCCAAATTGCAATCAATAGTCTCCAGTTTTTTAGTTCTATGAATATATAAGCATATATTGTTTCGTTGAATTATTGGACTGAATAGTAGCAGTTCTCAGAATGGGACGATTCGGAAGGGTTTCAGAAATAGTCCCTAAACAGAGAACCAATCCACTTTTGATAATTCATGGGGTTTAACGTTACACGAACTTTAGCCATCTACAAAACTGTAAATCATTGAATCGAATGGTTACCTAGATATTTTGACCATCCAAGATTAATCATGGGTTATAATAGTATTGAAAACCATTTGTAGGTTTTGCAAGTTAGTGTAGACATTATGTGGTACTCTATCCCAAGCTTAATCTATCTTTATCTCTTTTCCCTTTCGCTTTGCGTTATCTCTTTTGTTAAATACAATCTCTAGTATTCCGTTTTGGTATGTGGACTTGGCGGCCTCAGGATTGGCTTCCTTCGGTAGATCTATTGTTTTGTGATATTTTCTTTGGGAGTTGTTTGCTGATACCTCCACTGTTTCTTCAAAGGCGCTTATCTTGATGTCTTCTTTTTTTACACCAGGCAATTCCAGCACAACTTTGACCTCTTTATCACTTGTGTTCAGGTCAACGAGAGGTTCTCTCTCGGCGGATATCTGTTGTGAAGATTCTGTTACATTTCCGAATGTACCTGTAACCCCCGATTGGTTAGGTGATCTTACGTTTCCAAACTCTCTCACTTTGGGTTTGCCATAGGGTCCAATAGTCATTGAGTAGCCATACACTAACGGTCCAACTTCTCTTACCATTGAACCATCAGAAGTTTGATACTCCCTTACCAACTCTTTTGGAGCATTGGTTTGGATATCCCTTAAACGTCCAAACATGCTATCCAGTTCTCTATCCATATCATCAAATTCTTTGAAAGGGTCCATGCCAAACAAATTGCGGTGCCAATCTAACATTCTCTTTGTTCTCCTCATGCCACTACCAAAGTCAAAAAATCTGTTATACCAATCGTTATCATTGTTGTCTATGGGTTTAATGCTCATATTTATCAAGAATGTAATATATATTACAATATATATTTTTTTCTAACATAGTTGGTCATAATTTCACAATACGTAAAAATATATATTGTCTATTGCAGATCTAAGGAGATAAAATGGGTCCAGAGTTTTGTTGCGAGAAATTTAAGGAAGAGCGTGAAAGTGAATGTATTAAACAGGATACAGAGATTTTCAAGTATTCAGGGGATCAGAAAGGAGTGTACTATCTAATGTTTGGACGCAATATTGCAAGTGCACCATTGGAGTTTTGTCCATATTGCGGGAAGAGATTGGTTGTTGCCCAGAATCATGAATCAAATGATCGTTAAGGCGGCCCCATTTTTCAGATCGACGTTAATATTTCAAATGTGTGTCTTTGCAGATATCGTAATGGTAGTAAAGGTAAGCCGTCGCCAAAATATGGAGACAACAGCAGAATATACAGATGTCTCCTTTTTATCCACACAACACTAAACTTATCTCAATACGAATAAAAATTAGATAGTAACTTATCGACCCCATTATCCATTACTTGCCATTTAGACTAGGAATCCTCAGTTGTCTTTAGTATAGTGACTATTTTGGTATACAATCTGATTATGTTTGGCCCGGCCAGCCACCTTACAATAGAATAGAAATAGAATCACGCTTTGAAAGTTTAATATCGCTTTATGGTAGCTTCTCTGTATTTCTCCCTCATTAGGCCCTTGCGATATGGCTTTGTTCTTAATCTATGGTTACAACATGGACAATATAGATTATCATCCCATTTTATGAATATCTCTCATAAGGTGCATCTTTTCTGTCCTTCCGGGTATCTAGTTGGGAATTCAGGATTCCTTTTGGCCCTAAACCTTTCACATATTCCGTTACAAATCAAAGAGCACATTGTAGAAGGAAATTTATGCTTATAATCATTCTGGTACTTTTTTTATTCAAAATTTCTATTACATATTTATACATTGTAGATGTGGGAGTTAAATTCAAGAGATAAAATAGCGGCGCAAAAGACAAGATTAGAATATTTGTTCAATACTTTTAGTTAAAATGGGGATAACTCCCTCTTTAATGCAATTAATTTCAATGTGGATATATTAGAAAGTAGTCTAAATCAAGCCCCTTGATAGTTTTGACTGGAAAACCGAAAAAGCAATATCATCAAGTTTTACCAAGGGATTGGAAAATAGTGTCATTCCTGTCAGTCCGGTCACTATCCATTAATTAACTAGCAAATCGTGCAATCTAGTTAACTTCTCCCGTATCTCATCGAATTTTGACATGTCTGGTCTATAATAGTGTCTAACAAATATCGAATTAGCTATTCTACCTTGTAATAGATCTATCAACTCTGTCTCTACTCCTTCGTTTCTCAAGAAGGTAGCAAAGATCTTTCTACAATAGGACATGTAAAATTTTTGATGGTTTCGTTCAAAAGTTAATCTAACTTTGTCATAATTCAAAACTTCATCTCCATGTTCTTCGACAAGATTCAATATATCCTCATTCATAATCGAGATAAATGTCTTTTTGGTCCTTCTCAGGGATATGGACGGAAATCTAAAATGTTCTAAAACTTTTCTATCCTTAGAGAGATATTCTTTCTTTGGTTCCCTAATTGGAAGTAAATTGAATGATTCCAAAGTTTCGGCCGGCCGCAAGCCTGTCAAAACCCCAAATTACATGATATTTGAAAATCGCGGATATTTTTCAATTGACTTTTTAACTCAGTCGACCATATTACTGAATTCATTGTCTAGATTCGTCATGATCTGAAAACTCGCGAGCGAGTCTCTGCTTACGGTCCATTTCAACTGATACCTATTCTTGTAATCTTGCCACCTATCGTAACAACCCAAATATTTAGACAACAATGCCAATGATTTCATTATGTGCTTCTTCTTGTCATTAGAAAACTCCATTATCTCTGAGAAATCTCCTGTTACCATCAAATGATCATACCTCCTTGCATATGCGATCCTAGTTTTCATTGTGACACGGTTTAGACCAATTGATTCCATGTACTGCAAGAATTTATTATAATCTATATGTTTTTAGTCGTTGGAGTTACTATAATCGTTAATTTGTCCTCTCAAGGCGACGATCCCGGGTTCAAAACCCGGCCGGAGCATCCTCTGTTTGGAATTTCCAAATTTGGAGGCTTAAGATAGTAATAATTTATCAATATCTAGTTCAAATGATGAAAATTATAGCGTTATCAATCATTCAAACGAGAAGGGAAGGATTGAAAAAGAAAACACGTTATCAAAATAAACGTCAATAAGTAAGAACACTCATGAATTATTATAAGAGAGTAATGGATTCTTAAGCACGGAAATGAGGAAATAAACTAATCCAATGATGTATTCGTTTAAAAGCTTGGCCTAAGAGAAAATGTTTAAAGGATTAACATAAAAATATTCTGATGAGTTTTGAGGATAATATCCTCATCAAAAGTAATCTTGTTGTATGCGGACAGTTACTAGGAATTTACGATTCTAAAAAAACACTTTGGACAATAGAACAATTATACCAGAAGATATTTGATGACTTTAGACTAAATCAAAATAGGCTAAGTTTAAAACGATTCGTAAAAGATGTAAATTGGATTATAGGACACCACCTAATCTCCTTTCAAGATCTTAAGGTTCAGCCACTTTCAAATAAATAATAATAATCAACACATATTCTTTTATGTATTGTATAAAGATTTTGGGAAACCATGTCCTTGGTGTATGTCTTGGGTTAAAAGTGAAATTAAGATAGAAGTCTCGCTAGTGAATTGGAATAATCGAACTGGACTGTTTACTGTGTATGGTAGGGCCGAATGCCGCTATTGTAAAAAAACGATGAATGGGAAGAATAGATTCAACAAATTCAGTCAGGATAATAACCCATCGAATTGGTGGACGGATTGGAAAATAATTCCTTTGGCTCTCATGGAGCATGCTGAATGCCCCAAATGTGGTTCGAAAAATATTACCACAGAGAATATTGAGGCTATCACTACGAATGAGGGTATTGACATTTTAGTCTCCTTTAGGTGTAAAAATTGCAATAATACCAAATTTCAAATTATTAGAGAATTTCAAAGTTTATGGGATGAAATTGAATCAATCAAAATAAGTCCAGACAATATAGAAATTGTTAAGGTTCATTCAGACCAAATAAATCAATCTTTCAATGATTAAAATATCTTAGGAGGAAATAAGACATATGAGGCTTATAACTTAGAAGTAAGATTTTCCTAATCCCTTATGAGGGTTTAATGGGAATCATAATTGTGGTTAGTTCGACTGTTGACTTTGACCCATTACCAGATAACTCACACAAATTTAAACACAGAATTATAGTAAAGAGAGATTCTAAAGATTTTACTAAGGTATTGACTGCTTTTCCTGTAATAAATGATAAAACAAAAGAATTAGTCGCTTTTGTAGAATTATAATGGGAAAAAGACGACTATAATAGGGATACGACGTAAGCCTAAAATGAGTTTTGATGAAATTCCTAGTCCTACATCTATTTCATAATCTTAGATTTTTTTGACTTCTGTTTAATATAATTTGTATTATAGATCTGAAATTAATACTGTTTCGTGGGGGTAAGTTTTTCTTAACATTATTGGATTGTTTACTTCAATGACGATTGCTAAATTCCTACTTAATTTCAACAAGAGTAGCCTAAGGATTATTAATTTAATGTCTACTGTTATCCATAGCTTTATTTTCTAGCAGTAAGATTTTACTAATACATTACTCGATAGACTTACTATAAAAGATGATTGTAACAAAAGAGATGAAAGAAAAGATTGATAAAAACGGTTTTCCAGATGATTTTATTTTTTGTTCTAATTGTGTAACCTTTAATTCTATTGCACATAAGAAAGTAGGAGATGAAGTAGTTTGTATCAATTGTCATACTGATAAATATTTTTCATAATAGACCATAATCATTTCTGTCAATCGCAATTATCCTTCCAATAGGATCAAAAAGAGTAAAGGTTGTGAAGATTCTAGAAATGGAATTGTACAAAAATAGGTGAGGTCAGTGGCTTAATTACTTCAAATTATTGTTCTATTACATGGCATATTAACAAATTGACTACTCTCTTTGACTAATTCCTAATATTTCATTTGATGGTAAAAAATGAGTGTTAAGATTAAAACGAGATAATATAAGAAATTCGACCTTATTGCCTTTTACGGTTGGATTTTTGTTAATGACAAGTTTTGGTATTTTGAACATGTCATTTTAATCCAACAATCAAGCTTATGCTACCTTAGAAGATAATAACAAGATAGTCAATTCAATTAAAAAAGCTTGTCCAAATTATGAAGGCAATGGCAATATCAGAGTTTTAGCATCTGATATTTTTGAGGTGTGTTTAGGACACAATAACCAACCTCCAGCTACTCCAGGTCCTAATCCAACTGCATTCCCTCATAATTATGTGAACTTTGTGGCCACTGCGGTTGCTTTTGAGGACGAAGCATTTGAGGCGAATATTACTATTAGGGACAATAGTAGTAATTATTTACAATCTTATTTGATATCTGTAGACGGAGATGATCCCACTACATCAAATGAAAAAGTCCGATGAATTTGTAATTCCAGTTGAAGACGAATTCGGTGTTAGTGTCGCAGTAAAATCCCTATTTGAGCAAAGACCTTACACCATTGTCCTTGGGTCAGAATCTTGTCAACAAGGGTCCAATACTACGTGCGTTGGGACCATGGGCATCTCTAATTAACACCTTGAAATTGAGATACTAGGCCAGGATGAGAATAGCAACAATTGATTCATAAAATGAACAATCATTGAAGACCTGTAATATGAAAGGTGAATATCTATGGCATTCTAGAGGTCACCACGTAAATAGCTAATAGTGCCTCTATGATTGAGCGAAAATGGTTTCTTCTGAATTTTTACACAGGTTCATCAGATAGTGCTTTAACACTACCATAATCGAATAGCAAGAATATTTTGTTGGATCAAATCGACTTAATTTTGTCTTGTAAACTTTTTTGATTAATTTTTATTAGAAGACTTTCATTTACGCTGTAATATAGCTCATATATTTTTGTCGAAAAATTTGTTAATGAATTCGTGGCAGAGAGCCAAAGATATCAGAACATAATATTGGGTTTTAATAATCGATACCTGCTGCCCAGAACTAATTTACTCAAAGTATTGATTTTACAAATAAGTTTAATGGATTAGATGTTTTACTGTTTGCCAACCGATCTGACAATTATTCTTTTGTATTTGTGTGAAAAAAAGGAAGGAATGGTTTCGATCCGATTATCTCACATCCACTTTGTCTTCCTGATGTTGACTAAGGACTGGACTCTATTGAAGTTAAGTTATTGCTTCTAGCATTACTAGTCTGATTTGAATTAGGATTGGTCACAGAGGTATTGTTCATTTGATTGCTGGCATTGCTTGTGTCTATGCTGGATATTGTGGAGGCTATTGCTGAAAGTCCTGCTGTGGCACATTCCTCGTCGATTTTACCACTAGGAGCTCCACTTACACCAATCCCGCCGACGACCTCATCGCCTGCTCTAATGGGGAGACCACCAGGAAGGACAGTGAACCCTTCAACTGCTATTATTCCAGGGTTAGAGGTCTTTGCACGCTCCTCCAATCCAGATGTAGGTGACTGGAAGCCCACAGCAGCATATGCTTTGTCTTGTGCAACATCTACTGAAGCGCCGGTAGTTCCGTCACCCCTGGCCAGCAGAATATCTATACCGTCTCGATTCAAAACAGACACGGTGACAGGAAATCCTTTATCGGTACAGGCATCTTGTGTGGCCATTGCTAACTGTTGGGCGACTTTTAATGGAATCGTATGCTGGGTATTTAGAACCATTGATGTTGAATTATCCTCAGTTGCATTGGCATCGTTAATCATCGATGACATAAAGAAAAACCCGGGTCCTGATAATACCATCAGCAGCAAAAATTTTGAATCTCTAAATTTATTAAAAACTGGTAGTTTCATTTTCATTTAATAGCTAGTCGATAGATTATTTAAGAAGTATTTTGTCGAAGTTGTACTATTTTGATAATCTCCTTCTTTAGATTCGGAATGAATATCATGGTGTCAACAAAATCTGCCTCCAGTACATGAAGATCTTTTAGCATACTACAGCATAGTAAATAGCCTGAATGTAATCTAGGTCCAAGCTGATTATAATTCACATGTAATTGAGGCACTAATACTGAAACCAACATTCAAGTCGGCTGTATTAGTAATGTGTTAACAAGAAAAGACATCAAAAAAAAATAAATTAGGCACTCGAATTAATTGTAATAAATACCCATTTCGAAAGATTACCTTTCTTCAATTATCAGAAATCATAGCCCTGTCAGCATGAGGATCAATGTGGACCCTATGCTTTTCCACACATTCGAAAGATCTTTAAACTTGTGATTATTGGATGCAATTGTCTCCCCTCTCGAGCCAAAGTTCAATTCTTTGAAGACCAAAAACTAATCTCTAAGATGAGTGTGAATTCGTCCATCATGAAGGAGAATTAGGAGTAGAATATAGCCAAACCTCTTCATCTTCATTGGTTGAAATAGTTTAGATAAATTTACAAATTCCATCACGTTCTCCCTGCTGTCAAGAGAAAATACTTCAAATCCAGATTGATGACATTTTGTGAAAAAATCTCGAGACAGTCTGTTAACTTCTACCATTTCATCATGGTTTTTCTTAGCTCGACAAAAGAAAATTTTAATCTGCCCACACAAACGTTTTTTATTTGAAAAAGCAGTAGTGCTATTAATGACGAGTCATATCTAAAGAAGGATATCAAAATTATTCAGGGATCGAAGGTACACTTACAAATAATAGGGAGTTTGATCTTTATTCTAATATTGATTTTTTATGAAAATTCTAACTCTTGATCCCAAGGATCATTGAAATTGGGAAATAGAAGAAAATTTCTCCATTTTTCAAATGACTTTTCATGCCCAGATTATCCAACGTAATATCGATCTTAAATAATTGTCTAATTTTGGGTATGTCCTCAGGATTTGGAAATGACGATTCTAATATGCTCTCGAGTCCCATTTCTAACTCATGATGCCTGGATTTTAAATTAGTTAGGCCGGCCTCATGCATTAATCCTCTTAACATATCAAAAGTCATTGCTCCGGTGTGTGAGCTATCGCGTAATTTCTCTACTTGGTTATACGCCTCAACTTTATTTTTATCTGGAGTAACATCAATTATGAAGATTTTTCCTTTTGGTTTGCAAACACGCTTCATTTCTTCAAGTACTTGTTTTGGTTCAATCAAATGATGAAAGCTATATCTTGTTACCACCAAAGAAAAGGAATCATCCCCAAAGGGAAGTCTAGCTACATCCCCTACCTTCCAATCTATATTACTAAGTTTTCTTTCTATCTGGAGATTTTTTGCTTCTTCAATCATAGCAGGAGTTATGTCAATACCTGTAACGTGATTTACTTTATTAGCGAACTCGCAAGCTATAATTCCTGGCCCACATGCCACGTCCAAAACTTTGTCATCGATTTGTGGGAGGCTCATTTCAAACATCAAATCTAATCCATAATGATTTGAATGTTGAGCCATTTGTGAAAATGGAATGGCCTGTTTTGTAAATTGAGATACTATAATGTCATTATGGGATACACCATTCTCATGAGTATTTGAATCCACATTAAGGACATGATTTTGCCAAATATAAAAATTATTCATATGAACCAGTCCAAAGTCAAATACACTACAAATATCCCTTCTAGAAAGTCATGAGCCCGGTGGTAGGAGCGAATTCGCTCATCTATTCCCGAAATTCAAACAAAATCTTTTAGATCCATAAGTCAACACATATCTCTGTTTTCTTATACTCCGACAAGATCTTATCACTTTAAATTTATATGTTTTTTTACCAAAGATAATAATCCTGCAAGTTAGATAATATTCAACATATGCTAGTAACTTTCCGTACAATAATATTCCATTCTTAAACCATGTAAATCTCTATAGGTTGTACGCACTTTCAGGACCTTTTGCAATCAAATCAGCATCTAATCTATGGGAACTCATTTTCATTTTAGTAACTTGCTTCCGTCTGGTCTGCACAAGCTAATAGGAACTAATGGCATTGCAACCGTTGTAAGAGTGATCATTGTTTTAAGCCGTCAATGCAATACCATGTGAGATTATGCATATTTAAAACCTTTCATACAATAGTAACCATATTATTTACTTGGATTGAAATTTGTATCTAGAAATATCAAAACTTTGGTTTCTGAAACTTATCTTTAAGCTTGATAATTAAATAAATTGGATTTCTAGGTCATATAACTACATTCTCAGTAAACATTTATATTCTGATATATGTTTCTATTGAAAGTATTAGATGATTTGTACCAAATGCAAAACAGACTATGAGGTGGAGAAATCATTTTATGATAACAAATTACACCGCTTTGTTTGTCCCACTTGTAAGGCATAAACTCCATATTAAATAATTTAGCCCGTTAATAAATATGAGCCGTTAGATATTTTTGTACATAATCACCTAGGTACAATTAGGTGAATTACTATTACCATGTAGGAAATTACAATTTATATGACATGATGTGACGTGGTGAAGAATTGGCTTAGATTCACACATCTGGTTAGGCATCAATCTTAATACTTTTTATATGTTGAAAAGTTTCAAACAGGTGAATATATTTTTGACACCCTTATTTTGAAGTCGATAGGAAAAGTCAAAATTTTTCATATCGTCTTTATGGATATTTGTGGAATAATTATTAGAAAAAAATTTACTACATCAGAATTTCATTTGTTATCTTGAAGATGTAGAGTCTATTGACCTAGGTCATCAAAAATTGATCCCAAAACATACTCCGGTATTCAAAAAACAATATTGATTGAGCGTGGTTTAGACATCTAACACATCAATGAACAATTGGAATTGACAAAAAGTGTTGGTCAAATTAACTATAATACTTTTAGCATCCAAAGAGGATATTGACAACATGAAAGATTTTGAGGATATGACTCTTGATGAAAGGGAGGAAATTCTTGAACAGGTAAGAAATCTTCCAGATGAACCAAGTGATCCAATAGATGTTTTTACACATTCTTTTAATGAACTCTCTCAGAATTGGTCTAATGTTTTAAAAGAATTTGATAGCATTTATTCAGACTGCAATATAGGGAGTCATAAGAATATTGAGGAAAAAGATGAGAATAGTTGGTGTGCGAGAATCTACCGATATTTTTACTAACAATGTTTTGAGGTCGTAAGCAGTACCTCATGATCCACTAGATTGCAATGTCGACAAAAAATAGCATCACTCATTACCGAGGCTTGCGAAGCATCGGAAAAATGGGAGGAAATTCTTTTACTTGAATCGTACCAAGCAAATCAAAGCCGTGTCGTTTGTAAAAGGAAATGTTCCTTGGATTTGATGATTCGAGATATGCCAATGAATTATCTTTATCACACATAGTCAGTGCATGTAACATCAAAAAGGAACCTAACCCTTTACCATGGTGATGAGGATCCACTCCTAGAAGTGGTAAGTACCAATGGGGTTCATTTGGATGATACTCACCCATTTTCTCAAATACTTCTGGAACAACTTTTTGAGATTCTTCGGATGTAGTTTCTTGAAGTAGTCCAAGAATGGCGTCAACATCAGGATCAACATTTGGAGGTAGCCAAAGTGCAGCACCATGATAATTTCCGATATAGTATGCAGTTTTGTGTTTAAATGCTTTTCCTCCAAAGGCCTTGGCAAATTTGAAAAAATGTAAAAGGTATTTCTGTGAATCTGGCCATACCCACCGAGTGGCAGGATCGGCTACAAAAGCTAATTTTAAAGCATCAATAACAGCATTTTCTTCAAATCCTGTAGCTGTTTTGACCAATGGTATCGTCATTAATTTCCTCTTCTTCTATATGAAACCATAACATTTTAAGATTTATTCCAGATCTCAAAATTTGAAATGGTTAACACGTCATATATCTTGTATTGCCGGACCTAATTAAAGAAAGATTTATTTGAAAAATCAGATGATATTACAAACTTGAATAATTCATCACAATCACCCAAACCGGAAAAAGGGTCGAAGTTCCACAATGCAACCAATAATTTGGGACGTAAGTATGTGAACCGCTTCTTATTACTTTCCTTAGGATCTTAAACTGTGTTTGTATTGGATCATAACTGTAATCTAATAAGGTTAATTTTAGATTTTCAGAATTTGAATGTACCTTTGAATAGAACTTGCAAAAAACCATAAGGTAGACCAACACCAGAGCAAAAATCTTGTTGTAAAAGGCTTCTGATTCATCGGAATAGGGGGATAAGTAATACTTTAGAAAGGCAAGAACTGATGACCTATTCAAAAACCAATTGACCTTTTGGGCTTTGATCATAGAATAATTACTCTAATAACCTTAAAGATCTACTAATTAGAATTTCGATGAACGCTAATTTAATAATTAAAATTTTATTTCAGATTTGAAATGTAAAATGACTGAGTCTTTAATCTTATCCAAAAAGGATTATATATCATATAGTCTCTTGATAAGTATCATCAAGAATTTTCAGCAATTTATTTCATAGAAAATAACTAAAAAAATGTGGAGGAATTATTGTTGTCCTGCGGCTATGTTACCGTCTTGGAATTGAAGGCCTAAACCTACGTTGTTACAATCTAACAATGATATTGTACCAGTGACACACTGTCCATTTTGTTTATTTGATTGTGCTTGTTCGATTTCTTGTTCTGAATCATTGTGTTTCTTCTTCCCACCTGCATATGCCATGTTATCACCAAAAGATACTACTGAACCAATTAGGGCTGCTGCAATAAATATTGCGAATATTCCTACTTTTTGAGTTTTTGTTATGTTGCTCATTATAGTCAGAATATATAATTGAAATTAATTATATCATAGCTTAGATGCTTACTACTGTTTGATTTCAATAAAACTAAATTATAGTATTTTGCTCGCATAAATAATTTAGTAATATTGTGCAACTTACTTTGGAATTAATATCCACGAGTTGTTTAGTGTGATATTTATAATTCATTCTCCAGTGTTCTTAACTGCAGATACGATACTTTTACATGAAGCCTGGAATCATACTTTAATATTGTAATAATTAGCTAGGGAAGGATGTAGGTGAGCCCACAATCATAAATTTGAATGAAAAAAATTATTCATGTTTATTAACTTTTCCTCCCGGTAATTATTAAGAAATTAGCCAAAAAAAGAAAAAGATTGATGATAGATGTGTTTTTCTAACTGGTTCAAGTATTTAGAATATAAAAGTAGAGATACTTTAGGAAACATCAGGATGAACTACCTCAAAATCAGATTATGAGATCTTGAAAAACCAACTTCATAGCGAATCCTTAGTTGTTCTAAGAAAAAAATAGAAATAATTCAAGAATTTTTTGATAAAAGTATATAATGGATTCAAGTGCTAAAACTGTTAGTTGGAATATTGATTAAAATTCTTGTTGTAGTAACACTTTTGACATTTATCACCATAATTATTGCTGTGCCAAGCTCATTAGCTCAACCAACATGGGAGGCTTATGAAAATAACAACTGTGGTATATCATTAAAACACCCTTATTCTTCCGATATTGTGTTAGATAATGACAAGTCTAACAATAGTTTTAAAATCCAAAGTTTCCAGAACCTTGCGGATCCTGATTCATTGAACATGACCTTGATGGTTTCATGTATCGACAAAGCAATTCCAATAACTCAGGAAAATATGGAATTAGCAAGATCGAGTCTGTTAAAGGATTCCAAAGCTATTGTTATTGAAGATATTTCATTTAATAGAACAGCAGTTGACGGTGAAAAAGCAGGATCAGTGGCAATTAGCAAACCCATCGGCTTAACAGACATCAAAGAGATCGACAAAATCATAGAAACCAATCATTCTGACCATACCTATATATTCAAACTAAATTTTGCCGGAAATGAAGGGGTTAGCGGATTTTACAACAATTATAGGTATTTGTCGGACAATCTTATTGACTCGATAAAATTTTCTCAGTAATTACGTCATTGCAAAAATTGGTGTTAGACATGAAGTAATTTAACCACATCTAGGACAGAACAAGGATAATCGTATGTAATCGTATGATTACCATTATCTGGGTTATCTAAAGAACAATAATTATCCGTAAGTTGCATAAGGTAGCAATCTATTGTTTGACCGATCTGTTCATTATTCACGATGCTCTCTTAGCTTATTCAATTTACCCTCCTATCATGAAGCTACCTGGTTCAAAAGACCTAAGGAATCAGATTCAAGATATGTTCAAAGGCACCTGAGCATTTGTTTATCGCAGTAATTTTATCTAGCTGATTGGCGGAGTCTAATTACAAGCCCAATGATTTAAACAACTTAAAATCGGTTTTTTAAAGGTAGATTCATTTGTAGTTATTTAATATTATTCGTTGCATTACATTGCTCTCGTTTTTTTACTATCGGACTGAGCACACGATAAGAGATCTCTAAGTAATTGAAATGGTGATACTATCCAAATTTGGTTTCATGAAAGTATAGCGAAACAAACTCGATCTTGGCAAGGGTTGAGAGAACTTAATCCAAAATCATCGCTTCAGCCGCTTAATAATTTCAACTAGTTCATATACTAATTCTACCTCTTCTTTAAGAATATCATGTTCCTTGAGATAATATTCATATTCGTTCTCCAATAGAACAATACCACGATCTAAATCTTTCCCATATATATTGAGAACACTTCTCAAAAACACGGTATTCAAATATTGACTTTTTCCATAATTTTCAGATTTGTCAAAAAGAATACCTATATTATCTAAAATAGTCTTCTTATTCAAATCCAATGAATTCAATATGAGATTTGTTTGGGCGATTACTATTGGATTATTATTATTTTGTTGTTCTAGTTTTATTAAGCTGCGGAGGCTATTCTTGTAAAAATCAAACGCATTTTCAACCATTCTAGAATAGCGTATAAAACCATTAAGATAATCTTCATCTATCATTTTATTATAGATAAGAAAGCGTATTTGTCTCTATAAATACTTCAAATATGATAAAAGTTTTCATTTCTGTTGAAAACACGATATTCATATGTGGACCAATTTTTATCCACAATATCAATCAGGAATACAGTGGATCACTTAACGAACATCTAATTTATTACTGGTGGGTCATTTTGTTCCTTCGTGATATAACCTAGTTTAACTATATATCTCAAATTCCTTATCAAATATTTGAAGATGTAATTATATGAAGACCTATTGTAAATCTAATTGCATCAGTCTAGCCAAAAAAGCCTTCATCTGAATTCATAACAAAGGAACAAGAGTTTGAATTGGTGACGACCCGTTTGATTTTTCGACCACTCTTGAGGCGCGAGTCGAGTTCTAACAACCAATTATTCTGTGGATTCATTTTGGCCCTTAATTTACTGAAAATTAGGACTGAAGTATCATATACCAACAACTAATTTGGGATGAAAACGCCGTTGCATAAAAATAATTATGAATGCAGGTGTCCAAATGCATCGAATTGAACTACGCGTACTATGAATACGTAGCAAAATTATTTCAAACAAATAGAAAATTAGTTGGTACTATTTGTTGTTTGCTTCTTTTTTGGTTGTTTGAATATATTCATTATTTTGTCTATGAATGAGTTATTAGTTTTTGTCATTTACTACTTGTATATATAGGACGGATGTCTATCTTAAACCTTCTTATGGCTTTTTGGCTGTCATATAGGCGTTTTCAAGTCAATGGGTCAAATAGTTACTATTACTATTTCTAGTCTGAGGAAAATACTTCCTCATTGTACACAAAAATATTTTTTGATCGGATGTACAAAGAAACTTTTGAAATGGTCTGAAATAAAACGGTTGGTTAGATCCGGAAAGCAAACTTTAGGCTTTAGTGAATCCAGTGACCGTGTTCAAAACTGAATTCAGAATACTTCGTGTTTTTTATTTTTGAGATTTCAAATGAGAGAGTGTAATTTATGTGATTAATTTTGGGAAAGATTGAATTCAGGGATTTGCCACTTTCAAATTCACACGATGAGCTGACCGAATGAAATTCTAGTAAATAGAACTTCTGTAGTTCCACTATAGCATTGACCGTATCCTTTTCTTGAAATGGTTAAGAGTTAGTAGGATTTGTTGTCGATTTGGAAACATTTTTTTTCATTTTATATACCTTGAAAATATCCTTTTTGCAATCAAGTCCATAATACTTAAATTCAATTACTATATGTTAAATCAAGTCGATTATGAAATTCCCACTATCAGGTTCACAAATCTAGTAGTAAAAAACCAGACAATTATTCTAGAAAAAATTTAACTATCAATCATAGTATAGCATTGTATTAAACCTAATTATACATATATTTTCACATAGTGAGTTATGGCGATTACCTTGTCATCATCTGCATCAACCACAAATTCGCTTATGGAAGAAGATGAAATGAGGTTCCGTTTAGAGAAAATAGAAGAATGTAACTTGCTCCTTAGAAGATTAGATGGAGGAATACACCATGTAAAATGGGATGGAATCTTGCCATTGGCAAAATATTCAGAAAAGTCAAATATACAAAAAAAAATAGAAATAAGAATTGAATCAGATATTGAATATGGCAGATTTATTTATCTAAGAAAACCATACATTACCAAAAAAATAAGGATATGTGGAAGAGATTCATCATGGATAAAATCTTGGAAAACTGAGCAAATAAGCGAATTAGTATCAAAGCTTTCTTTTCTAAAATGAATTAGGATAGTATGACTTCAAGCTTTTTTACTGAGAACTAACTACATAGGTGTTAATTGCTTACTCAACTTTATAGAAAATGCAAAACTTTTGAAATCCATATCAAATTGAAAACGCTTTATTGATTTATTTCTGTTTAAGACTAATGATCGGTCAGGGACTTGGCAGATTTAATTTCAAACAAATTTACATATAATTAGCAATAATTAAATCGACTAGATCTCTTGTGTAATTAGTTCAAACACCTTTTGAAAAGACGTGTGTGAATATGTCGCAATTTCTCTAAATTATTTTAAAGCTGATGCAAGAAGACAGATCAAACGATATTCGTGTTACAAATAAGGCTGAAGGTGTTGACTGACCGTTTGATTTAAATTTAAGCCGAATCGTGTATAGATGTATTAAGGGAAATTAATTAAATGAATGTGTTTCAAGTGACAAGTGACACAGGTTAACTTTTCTTAGAAAAACAAATTTATTCCTACTATTGATAAAAAGATTCAATCCAACGACCACCACCAGATTGTGACTATATACTAAATATATGTTAATCAAGTTATAAAAGATAGAAAGAAGATCTACTTTGTGTAATTAGTCCAAAACAGATTATTTCTGTACATCTTATGTAAAGATGTCTTTTCCATTTGTTATCCTACGATAGGTTATCCAGGAAATCAGCACTTTTTAAGTCATTCACCGGTCTGTCAGTCAAGCAGTTTGATGATATTTATAAAGTAATATATCAAATATCCTATCCAAATCATGAGATAATGTGCTTCTCAAAATAAGAGAAATAGAGAGAAAGAGATATTTGGAGCTGGCTGGTAGACGACGTTTCAAACTGGATGTTAAAGTCAGGTTATCATTATCATGGTCTTGGGTATACTATCGTCTATGTACCTCACCTATGTCTTGACAGGTTTTATGTTTGACCTTGGCTTTCTAGGAGTGGAAAAAAACTTTCCTAAACAAAAATCATCAATACCTATCAAGAAGGAAAAAGGTTCCCAGCTAACTGCATAATAGAAAAAGATTACAACAAGAACCATTCTGCAAAAAGAATAGTGGTAGAACACGTCATGCATTCTGCAGAATAAGAAAGGTACAGGGTAATGGATGATGTGCTTAGGATTAGGTTAAGAAAGTATGATAAGATATCAGTCATGGTATCTTGATTGATAAACTAGAGAATAACGAAAATCGGTTAGCTACAGAGACAGATGATGGTCAGAAGAGATTGCTATCTTTAATAATTACGCAAGAGGTCTGCTATTTAATCTTGTTCCTCACGAGATATATCGACATAATACAAAATCTCTAATGTCTTATTGATCGAAAATTAAGTTAGAATGAAAGCATATTTAACAGGTTAAGTATAACTAAATAAAAAATTGAATAGAGTTTAAATAGTACATTTTATCCCACATTGAATTAAAAATCACCTATCATAACTAGGTTTGGTGTATAAATTGATACGTTCTATGCATGTGACACACACATCATCCATAATACCTGATAAATTAGATAAAGATTGTTCAAATGAATATCTGAAATTATTGTATCTTGTAATTATTAAATGGCGAAATCAATTATTTAATTGATATTAAATTGCTATATGCGTGAAAGAATATCTGAATTCAGTAAACTAATAACTATCCGTAGCATTAATCGAAATAACACTCATTTTCCGTTGAGTTAAATTATCCGAATGACTGAAATCTAAGTTAAATAGTAGGCAACAAAAGTTCTGCAGGTCAACAACGAAAATAGGATGAGCCTGTTCCTGACCAATATTTCTAATTATAAACATCTATGTAAGTTACAGCGTAATTTTAGAACTTGTCATCAGCGGATATGTCATGAACACCATGTATCTAAATACAAATTAATTGATGATTTAAAACTAAAGGTAGAACAAAACAAAAAAACTAAAAAAAAGATTATGGAACTGATCTGCTGTAGAGTTTTCCTTCTAATGCTAGTTTGTACATTTCTGCTACATAGGGGTTCCTTGCAGGAGTTTCGGCGCCAAGTTCCACCAAACGTGCGTATACTCTAACTACATAGGCCAAAGCACCCATGAAAGCTACTACTACACCCATGTTAAACATCCAGTGGTTAGGTACTGAAAATATTTCTTCAACAAACCAAAAGTGCCACATTTCATTGATACCAATGGTGAACATGGTAGCTAAATAACCGATAATGGTTATCTTTAGACCCGTATTCATTGAATTGTTTGGCCCTCTTAAAGCTGGTACTCTCCTGTCATACATTGCAACAAATCCCCAACCTAGTGGGAGTGCAATAAAGTGACTGTATAACCACCAATGAGCTGGTGTAAATGCACTGTCTCTGATGGCTGTTTGATGCAATGATCCGTCAACAAAGTTGTCTACTTCTACTGATGCAGCAATAGACCCTAGCATAATGACCATTAAATAGATCTTTTTTAGCCTTTGGATTTCTACTTCCTTTGGAATTAATGCAGGCATTTGTGCCATTTTACTATCATTATGTCTTCGTCGATTAAATATATAAGATGTGAACTAAAATATTTATAAATAATACTAGATATTGATGTAATATTATATGATTATTAGACTATTAATTAATTAATTAACTAAAATTCTGATGTTTTATCATAATTGCCAAGCTTATCTTCAATGATTATCATTAGTGATAATTTTGTTCAAAAAAAATTTGGAGATTATTTTATAGTTATGTTCTTGTTCAATTCGAAAGTTTTTCCAGAATTTTCATCCGTAATCTTGTAAATAATGACATAATCACCAGCGGGGAAAGGTACAGATTGTGTCACAGTAAATGGTATGAAAACCTCCTTATTCTGATTGTGTGATATTATGTTTCCGATTGGTACATTTTCCTGGCCTCCGAGAATGGTACCATTAGAACTTGTTATTAGAAAACTGGCACCAAAGTCGATGGAGAAAAGTGGGGTTCCATCTTCATCGGTAACATTATTATATTCAAAACCAACCGGTTCAATATACAATATTATTGATTCTCCAGGAGAATAAGAAGTAGAATTCTTTTCTTCATATATTCCGAAACCACTAGGTTCTGATGTCACAAATAAATCCTTATTTGAGTAAAAGCCACTTGAACTATTGGTGTCACCTGTACTATTGGTGTCACCTGTACTATTGGTGTCACCTGTACTATTGGTGTCACCTGTACTATTGGTGTCACCTGTACTATTGGTGTCGCTTAACCCCTGTGCGTTGGCCTGTTCATGGTTAGATCCATTTAAAGAGCTACCCATGACCGCAAGGAACAAAAGTGCAAATAAAAATACAATCTTTGATGATTTATTTTTCATACTACATTTCTTTAATTTTTGATAATTTATTAAGATAGCTGTGAAATGGTATGCAATTTTAGAATTAATTTAATAAATATTCTTGGTAAACGTACATGGATGATAAGTCTATTAGAATACCTCCCGATAATAACTTCGGGACTTTTGTTCCTGGCCATCCTAACCTTGGTTGCAAATAGAAAAAATTTGAGATTGCAGAGCGAATACCAAATATATGCAAGGATGATAGAGGCAAGACTGAAACTAGAGACCTCAGAGCCTTTTATAAAGATGGCAAGAGAAAGCCCATTCTATGCAGACAGATTTGCCCTAGTGGATAGCCCTGACCAATTCTACATGCTGAGGGCCTTCATAGACTTATACGAATTCATTTATAGACTTCACAAGACTCATGTAATTGATGATCAACTTTGGCTAAGGTGGATGTCATCTGCGAAAGCCATGAAATCAATTCCTAAATTCTTGAATGTATGGGAAAAAACTAAGTCAGTCCATTCACCTGAGTTCGTCAAGTTTATTGATTCCTTATAGCCGAGAAGACTCTAGATAATCTTCAAGAAATGAGCTTGGAGGCTTATCCCTTCATTCGTTTATTACGAAATAAACATAACAATCATCAATTACAAATCCAATGTCCTTTCTTATTAGAAAATTACTGAAAATCGATATATTTTTTTAAAATATACATAATGTAAATGGCAATACAACACAAGAAAATCTTATCGATTGCAATACTAGCATCTTTACTAGTTTTTAGCTTCACCGTTTCATCTTCAACGGCTATTTCCTTTGCTCAACGGGATGGAAGTAGCGGAGGAAACCAAGCTGCAGCTCAAAACAGTCAAGACGGAAATAATGACTCAGAAAGTGGAATAAGTCAATCTAGCTCCAGTTCTCAAAGCTCTGAATGTCTATCTGGAGGAAGTACCACAGGTAGCTGCAACAACATAAGTGTGCAAGCAAACCAGAATGGAAATGACGAAGAGGAACCAGTAAAGAAAGCACCAGTAACACCAGAAAGTGAAACACCAGCAACTGCCGAAGCAACAGGCCCAGTCAGTGCATCTGTCTCTTGCGGAGAGGTAATCAAACAAAGTGTCAAATTGACTTCCAATCTTGATTGTAAGACTGATGGTATAATCATTGGAGCAGACGGAATTACAGTAGACTTAAACGGTCACACGGTTTCTGGACCTGGTGTAACAACATCTAAAGTCGGATTCATGTTGAGCGACAAAGACAATGTTAACATTGTAGGCCCAGGTATAGTCCAAAACTTCCAAGCAGGAGCACTAAATACAGGCGGACAGGACGACAAGATATCTGCTGTAACATTTACCCAAAACCAAATAGGATCATTTAACACAGGCGCAGCAAGAACTACAATAGAAGACAATTTGTTCTTTAGTAACAACATTGGTGTAGCATCTCATTCCTCAACAGGGACCCATTTGATTACAAACCTATTCAAATCAAATGACCTTGCTGGAGCAACATTTGTAAACTCTGCAGCAAACGAGGTATCATTTAACACCATCCAAGGTTCAGTAAGTGGACTGTTCTTTGATGGGCAAAGTAGCGACAACACAGTCAACGCAAACAACATCTTAGACAACAAAGGCGTAGATATCAATAATGCAAACGGCCTCCCATTGAACGTGAACAACAACCTATTTAACGACAACAACTGTAATTCATCAATTCCAGTTGGCCTCTGTCTAGGTAAATAATACCACCTTTTTTTTCTTTAAATCTCAATTAAATACATAATTTTCTTACTAATAATCAATCTGCCTTTTGGATAAATATACTCCTTAGTTATAGAATATTTGAAAAAAGATCATTATTCTGTTTGTTTTCTACTTTTGCACATCTTGAACTATAAGTTGTCTTTTATAGCAAGTTCATATAGCTGATCTGAGAGTATTGTGAACCCCAGATCGAAATTAGAAGTTGAATTATTTAGAGCCCAAGTGTTTAATACTAAGGTAACCTTGTCCCTATCAATATGAATAATTGGGTGATGGTTTAACATTTGGGCCAATTCGCTAACCATGTACGAAAATTTGACAGATTTAGGGAAGCTGTCAAAGATAAAAACTTTTGATAAATTCTGGGTTTCATTAATACTATCTCCTAACGCTTTCCAACCATCAGACTTTGTTAAATAGTCTAGGATAGTATCATATTTAATAGATTGATAATTATTTGTCAAATTCTTTTGTAATTGTATTAAGTTTTGTTTCAAAATTTCCCCAATACTAATATTTGTACTTATTAATCCTCCGCTTGAGTAAGTGAAATTCTTATTATTGATGTATGAATGAGAAGGAATCACCAACAGGTCATAGCGGGTTTCATAATCCCATCCTATTGGAAGTCCGAATGACATACTCTCATTAGTAACGCCATTACGTTCTTTAGAAGTATTAGAAAAACCGCCTTCAAAGGTGATTGTGTGTTTTCCTACAGTTAATGGTTTCAGAAAAACCCAGTTGCCGTCAGAAATGGCAGCACTTATTTCACCTTTAGTCAGATTCAAAAAATTATTCGCAGGCAGTGAAAAATTAAACAAAGGAGATTGAATTCGGTATTCATCTAGATTCAACAAAGGTCGATCATCTAATGTTGCATTCAAGTGATTAACATGATTCTGAATAGATTGCGCACACTCCATTAATCCATCCTCATTTTTTATCAATGGATATTCAATGTAAGAACATTCGGAATTAAGTATAGGAAACAGAATTCCTATATTATCAGGTATAAGACAGGATCGATTTGCTGAATGATTAAAAGTTCCATCAAGAAACCAGACCGGACCATATTGGTTAATGTTGCAATTGATTCCATAGACATCATATGCAGGATTTTTGTTAAGAGGGATTGAATATGCCCACTTCCACCATTCAGCAGTCCAATCTTTATATGATTTTCCAAATATTTGAGATTTGTTATCATACATAACATCGGAAGTTGGAAGATTAGCGCGGTAGTCATAAGAATGTTCCTTACCATAGGCATTTTCCATCATGTAGACTAAGGGGAGCAACTGACTCAAACCAAGAAATATCATTATCAAAAAAGGGAATAGAATATTTGTTGTAGTGCTAAAGTGTCCAAATAAATTAAATCCAGAGATGAAGTTATTTGTCATGGTGATATCGCCAATCTAGGATTATATAAATATGATTTTACTGATTAGAGACATTTAAGTAAATGAGCAGTAAGGATACAATAACAGAAGTTTTGTAGCATTACTCTATTGAATCAATAACATCTTGAATGTATTACTATTGAAAGCTGCACGATTTCGGATAATTATATTTATGATGAAAGGTATAGATAGCTAAATACCATATATTATTCCTTTTCTCACAGATTGATAGCTAAGATTCGATAAATTATTATACAAATTATGTATTTAAAAAATGGATGAGCGGCATTGACACTATTGTAAAGAAATTTGATGAATTTGAAAATTCAATGAAAGAGGGACTTCCAAAAGTGGATCAGAGGTTGGTTATTGATATGCTTCATCGAATGAAAAGGGATGACTCACCAATGTATACGATTGAAATATTTCTCAAGGAAAAACCAAACACTGAAGAAATAAGGTCCATTATTGAACAAGGTTTGGGGGTAATGCCTGCGTTTTACGATCATGGAACTCACATAGTGGTAGCACATCGATTTAATCTGCAGATGCTTGATTATGTATCAAATAATTTGAATGTTGAGAAGATCAGAGGGACATTTACAGGAGCAGGCAGAGGGGCTTCTATAGGTCCTGTATTTGAAAGAGACGATAGACCAGATTACTAGTGCAAAGTATAGGCAAGGAAAAGCGAAATCTGATATTCACTGGATAGGAACATGTTTCTTATTTTTGGTTATACACAAATTAAACTTTCCTAGTTCCTAAAAGCTCACTTTCTTTGCTTTTTAACAAGCCGGTATTTAAGTGGTAGTAAGGATAGGATAGGTTAAAGAAAGTAAAGCTACTATGTAGATATCTAAAAAAAGGAGCACGCAAGTGGAAGATGGCTGATCAAACCCGATATGCGTTACTTTCACAATGTACTAGCTTAGAAATACTATCAAGTCAGCTCAAGTTCTTTATTATTTTACTGTGTTTAAAATAACCATTTGAGGTATCATGTCTATCGAGTTGCAAATTTAGAAAAGTGGAAATTAATCTAGTATGAATCAATTTCAAAATCAAACCAAAATAGGAATTTACGTGAACAAAAACCCCCATTTAGCCCTATAGAAATCAAGATTTTCGTTTCCTACTATGTACATTTACAAATTTGCCGTATTACTCTAATCCTCAAAAAATACTAATATTCCCAATAATCAAAGAGGAAAATTGATAAATTTGTTCGTAATTTATTAACTACTTGGAGTAAATTGATTTTAATATCCGACCAATTAATTTAATGTGAGCATTTATGGACAAACATATTTCTTATTTGTTGGGATCAAAATTTCCTGGATTGGATTCCATTTTAATAGGGTGTCATGCCGATAATGGAATAGTTCCCCATGAATGTTGCGAATACGATATTATAACTTTACATGATAAAAACATGCCATTACATCAAGATCTGATCCATAAAAAAGGACCTATTTTGGTACGTAACAATGAAAGTATTTATGAGATCTCGATATTATCCGTACAAGAGTTTATCGAAAATTCAAATATTAATTATGCCAAATTTGTTCAATTTCCAAGCCAGATTCTGAGATCCAACATTGTTAACCATTTTGTTGATAAATGTAACAAATATCACAAATCATTTAACTTCAACTTGAAAACTAATACTATTAGAAATATTTGCGAAATCACAAATTTGCACAATTTACTTTCAAGTGAAATTGTAGATGAAAAATTCATTTCATTCCAATTAAAGATGATTTCGCTTAAAACCTTAAAGATAATTATTCAGTATCACCTTAATTCAGAAGATAGACCTTCTCATCTTAAATATCAAATAAACCTTGTCAAGCAAAATGAGAATTTGAAAACTAGGGAACATATCGATCTTCTTTTAGAATATATTGGAACTGATAGAGCAAACATTTCTACATTAACTAGGAGCGAAAAATCATTAAGGTTTTTAATTAGAGGTGAAGACATGTCAAGTAATAGTATACTGTTAGACAAGCTAGATTTTTTTAAGAAAAGATCAATGTATGTGGATGGCGTTCTACTAATTAGTAATTTTATTCTAGACAGAACATTTGATAATGATCAATTAATTAAAAAATACAATAAATTATTGAACCTAATAACCGACATTCAAATTAAAGAAAAAATAACGATGTTAAAGGAAGTAAACTTACTATTAGAAATTAATAAAAACCTAATCTAAAGTAATTATTGAATCACTATTGCTTGTTCTAGTGGTTCAACTGTTTTGTTTCTTGCCCTCAATTTTGCTTTATATTTTAAGTTTCTTGGTTTAGTTCTTAGCCTATATCCACAGCATGGACACCATAAACCATCCCATTTTATGAAAATTTCACAAATTTGACATCGCTTTTGACCGCTTGCGTAACGGCCCGATCCCACCGGCTTTTGAGCTTTATGTCTGATACAAATACCTTTACAAGTCATACTTGAAAACCATATCAATGTCGGCGATCTCACTTATAAACTTATATAAGCTTCAATAGATATTTATAACTAAATAAAAAATGGAGTTGATGTAGTCTAACTTGTCACTGATACATTCTTTGGTTGGAATAGCTCATGCATAGTCAGGTATTCATCTAATTTCATCCTTATATCATCCTCTGTCGTGTCATCCATGCCAGAAAACCCTGCTTTAAAACTGATTTTATTTCCTGAAACGTTTACATCTGAAACCTCCATATCTGCATAAACATTCCCCATTTCATTAACCCATTCTTGTGCTTCGTTTGTATCAAATCCCTCTGCTTCTATGTTCACATTAAACATCTTGGTCACATTATACCACTGCTTTTTTTTTATTTAGGATATTAATAAAGATGACGTAATGCGATGCAATCAGCAGAACGATTCATCTTCATTTCTCCTCCTCAAATCCCCAATATTTCATCAAGTCTTTTGTAAACTTTGAGGCTTGGTCCTCACTAAGAGGGTCGCCGCAATTTTTGCAAGAAGGGACTACCTTCATACCGTATAATTTAAAATCCACATCATAAAAGTGAATTTTTGCGCAATTACACATCTTATGAGTGTATACATTCGATTTGCTAATTTATCTCTTCTTACTTCTATCCATAAGAACCCGAGTATGTAGTAAACATTTAAAGAGTAAATAACCCTAATTATATGATACAAATGAATAGGAAAAAAACGGTAACTAAAATAACAGTATTTTTTCTAATAGGAATGCTAGTGGCATCAGCCGCACAGGTTAATCAATTAATTGGTATGGCTTTTGCTCAATCAGAAAACTGGTATGTAGGCAAAGGTGTAAAGCCAGATACTTATTATACTTATGAAATCAAAAATTCAGATACTAATCAAGGACAGCCCTTTACGATGACTATTTACTTTAAAGAATATAATGAAACGGGAAAATATTGGGTAGCTCCAACGTTTGTAGTTGATCAGGGTAAAGTAATCAATGGTACACTGTACCTCAGTGATTTGGATCTTACTGCCTTAGGATCTTCACCTATTCCTTCTGAGATGATCCCATATCGTAGTGCTTATGCTACAACATTGACATGGCTTTCAGCGTTTGTACCAAAGCCTGGGCAGTCATTAAGTTCTCCAACTTGGGGTAAAATAGCTGCAATAGGTGGATCGGAGATAAAGCCATCAGGTGGTGCTAAAGTCACAACCCCAGCAGGGTCATTTGATACTACGGATATATCCTACCACAAGAGTGTTGATAACCATATTTATCCAAACAAAGACATGCCTTACCCGATAAAAGCAGAAACGTTTGCAGATGTTACATTTGGGAAACCACCAATCCAATATGCCTATGAATTGAAAGCAACTGGATCAGGTCAACCACCAGTCCCAGAAAGCCAAATCGAAATTCCAGTACCCCCATTAAATCTTCAGACACCCAGAGGAACCTATAATGTTCAGCTGTTATGGGAACCAGTTGAAATAAAAGCAGGCAATAACACTAATTTTGGTGTAGTATTTACTGACGATAAGAGCAACATCGTCCAAAGAGTAACATACGGATATACGGTAATGGACGGGAACAAAACAGTAATAGACGAATTCAAGAATCAAAGAGCAAATGATGGAACCGGTCAATTTACGTATAAATTTGACACTCCAGGAGAAAAATATCTCCAGATCACCTTAGAGACTGCATCAGGGGAGGATCTGGGAATGTTTGTTGAGTCTGCTACTTTTGGCCTGGTAGCTCAATAAGTAAAATTTTCTACGAAGGAAATTGGCTCCCTTTAATTTTTATCCGCTCATAGTAAACATTAGCTAATAACCAATTGCCAAAGCTTTGAATTTCATCATTTATTTTGGTCCAAAGATGAAAAGAGCCAGGCAATAGATCTATGCGGGAATTATTTGATTCTGAGTCTCTAAAATTTATTTTCAGTCCTTCTTTTCCCTCATACATATAGGCATCAATGATTTGGAAGTTGCCAGTTAATCCGTTGATTGCCTGAAGTTTTATTTGATCTCGCCCAATTGGAAAAGTTTTTCTAAATTTATCAAATATGAAACTCATGTTTTCAGTCCCATATTGCTTAATATCACTAATTTTTTTACGATCTGGAAAATGAATTTCCATGACTAGACCATGCCTTAACCCGACGAATTTGGACAGCTCATTTAGCTTATAGTATGCAAGTGTAGGGTTTTGAACAACTGTTTTCTGAAAAAAATCCATGTTTGCATCGATATTATTCTTTAATTCAAGTAAAAGGTTAGTAAATTCATCCACAAGTATGTTGAAATTAAAGTTTAATAAATAAGTTAATTGACTAAACTATACCCTAGAATGTTTGCGTCCGACAGAGATTCTGAACGAGCTACTAGTATAGAAGATTACCAGAATACATGCACTGAATTTATACATGATTTAAGTAGAGACTATCTAGATTGGGTAGAAAGATATCAGCTTCCAAAAAATGAACAGGATCAAAGAAATAAGGAGATCGATGATATCGTAAGAAAAACAAATGATTGGATATTTGGGTTTGGAAACACCATAAGAAAGATTGACATTATTATGAATGACGGGATCAACAAGATGGCTGAAACTACCGCAGGATATCCATTTCAGATAGATGTATCTAGTAGCAATCAAAAAAGATACATAATTCATGAGAAAAAGTCCATAAAACTTAACTTAAGGTCTTTTCCGCGCCAACAAAGACAGGTTAGAATTTGCAATTATGACAAGGACAATGTTTTCTTAATTTCATCTAGTAACAAAATAGATGTAAAATACAGCAAGACTAGTTTTGATCCATCGGATCTGCTCGATGAATTTATAGTAATTAACTTAAATCAATCCGATGATGAAGAAGTAATTTCAATAACCATCAAAGTTGAGGAATTAGAAAATGAGGTTGTTAAAGAAAGTCGTGGTTATACCACACTATTAATAACAAGATAACAAAATTGGTAAACTAAGAACCTATCTTTAAATTCTTTGAACAAATACCCCTTAGACACTCGATTGCCGACAAGATGGCCAAATAACTAGTTTTAGGATTGTCTGGACTGGGCATGTTTTCAACCGTGATTTGGAAACTACCGAATTTCCAATTGACCTGAATCTCGTGTTTATTGGTTAATATATTCGGATCTACGATTATCTTAACTCTAGTTTTTTTGAACCCGATTCCTGCCAGACTAACTAACGCTGAGATGTTAACATTTGAAGGAAACTCCTTGATCGCATCAACGGCATTCCCAATAAAAATAACCTTCTTTTCTTTGATGTTATCTATGTCAATATCTTTATTGTAAAAATACGGAGCACCTTTTAGTGATTTGTTGCTTTTTGTGGTTACGATAGTAACTTCATCGATGTAGTTTTTTACACTACGAATAATATCAGCCCCGCCAATCGCCCCTGATGGGAGAAAGACATTGTTATCACTATCTGTAATCAACTGGATAATGGTTTCATAAAATGCAGGATCGGAGAAGGCTCCAATACTCATTATCATAATGTTTTTCCCTTGTTTCAATATGGTGGGTCCATAGGTATGAGCTGCTTTAACAGACGCGGCCTCTATGACCAAACTGACATTGTGATAATCATTTGATGCAACAAGTTTATCAAAATCATCGAATATACCGGACGGTTTTGTGTTTAAATCCTTATGCAATGATCTTAATTTTGTAGAATCTGTATCAAATAAGATAGATAACTCACAGTTTGGTATTTTCCTAGCGTCAATACTAAGTGCTATTTCACGTCCTATTGCTCCACAACCTATTATGGCAACTTTTATATCCAACTTTCACTTATGATAAAAAAAAATCATTTATAATCATTTATCTTCTGGTTTGGGCCTTTTGAAGTCCCTTTAGGTATTTTTCTAAACCGACTTGGTCCAATTTCGTATTCTTTAGTTTGACTTCTTCTCTCATTTTCTCCTTGAATTGATTCAACTTTTTTAGTAAATACGGTCGAGAAATGGAGAGTATAGAACATGCTAATAAACCGGCATTCTTTGCTCCATTAATTGCAACTGTTGCAACAGGTACACCTGGGGGCATTTGGATTATAGAATAAAGCGAGTCGATTCCATTAAGAGGATTTGTAGAAGTATAGATAGGCACTCCGATCACGGGTATGGATGTCATCGAGGCGACCATACCTGGTAGGTGTGCAGATCCTCCCGCACCACTTATTATGACCTTGATACCACGTGATTGAGCGGTTTGAGAATATTCAACCAATTCAATTGGGGTTCTATGGGCAGAGACTATCTTTACTTCATATGAGATTTCAAACTCATTCAGTACTCTAGCAGCCTCTTTCATTATCGGCAAATCTGAATCACTACCCATAATTATTCCAACTACAGGTGATACAGTTTTTTTCAAACTCACAAGCTCACCAAGATCCTGTTTGCCTTTGAATTTATTCTTGCTGTTATTATTAATTGGATTGGATTTCGACAAATAATATACATAGTCTTTGACATAGTAGAATTTGAATTTTTAGATCTAAAATGATGGTTGTCGCACTTTGAGAAGATCTTCCACGTTGCGCTTAATTAAGAGAGGGTCCATGTTATTTGAAACTATCGTCACATGACCGAGCTTTCTACTTGGTTTCGTTTCTAGTTTACCATATATATGAATTTTAACTCCCGGAATAGCAAACAATTCATCAATCCCACTAATTTCGTATGGACCAGTATAATTGTAAGGCCCAAGAATATTAATCATTACGGCATTTGATAATAGTTTTGGTTGAACAAGTGGATAATCAAGGACGGCTCTAATATGTTGCTCAAATTGAGAAATTGAGCAAGCTTCAATGGAGTAATGGCCAGAATTATGAGGTCTTGGGGCAATTTCATTTATCAACACATTGTCATCCTCATCGACGAACATTTCTATCCCAAAAATACCAGACCCCTTTAGAGATTTCATAGTCATTATTGCCAAATCTATTGCTTTTGTTTCGGTTTCTTTACTGATTCTGGCAGGAATTATGGAGGTTTTCAATATATGATCCTCATGAATATTCTCTGCTACGGGAAAGTACGAAATAGTGCCGGAAGAATTTCTGGCGACCATAATTGAAATTTCTTTTTTAAATTTCACAAACTTTTCTACCATGCATTGACGGCCTGAAAAGTATGTCATGGCTTTACTTATTTCATTTTCTGATCTAATCAAATAATTTCCACGACCGTCGTATGAATCTTCACATGCCTTTAATAGTACAGGAAAGCCTGAGGTAGAACAATAGTACTTCAATTGTTCTTCGCTAGAAACTAGTTCAAAATCGGGGACCTCTATCATGTTTTCTCTCAAAAATTTTTTTTGACGGTATTTATTTTGAATGACGAATAGTGTTTTTGGTGACGGATGTACCAAGAATCCAGATTCTTCAAGATTACTGAGGGCAGTGGCATTTGCTAATTCTATTTCAAAAGTAATGATATCAGCCTCTTTTGATAAATCATATATTTTATGTTCGTCAGAAAAGTCACCAATGATTAGCTTATCTGCTAAACTTGCAGCAGGACAATCCTTGCTCGGATCTAGTATAATTACTTTCATAAACATTCGCTTTGCCTCAAAAGCCATCATCTTTCCAAGCTGTCCACCCCCAACTATACCCAGTCTGACTGGTTTACTAATTGAAAACGTGTCTTTGATGAATGTCAACTAACCGACCTAATAAAATAACAAACCCAGTTTTATAGACATGAATATCTCAAATCTTGATTTATTTCACAAATATTTTAATCGCTTGAGGAGGACAGACATTTTCGCACGCCAAGCAAAAAATACAATCCTTTTCTCTAATCATAAATGGTTTCCTCTCTGAAGCCGGATGTCCTGGTGTATCGAGCCATTCATATACATTTACAGGGCATGCATCAATACAGGCACCATCTGAAATACAAATATCAAAATCAACGCATACATCAGTACCCCAAATCCCGAGCTGTCCGGGTGCATCGTATGGACCCCATACTTGGATTCCTTGAAACTTCCCTGCAGATTGTCTCTTTGACTTAAAGCCAGTATCTATTGGACCTTCTACTGCCTGGTAGTCTGTTCCAGTGCCTGTAAGTTGAATTGTTGTATTCTCAGAAAGTTTTGCTGCATTAGATGCTGGTATAGGTGATGGTACAACAACTGCTTGTTTCTCACTTAGATTCTCGCTTGAGGGTTTTCCTGCTGCAGTCGATACAGATGGGTTTACTAATGATTTCTTTTCTTCCTTAAGACTCTTTTGAGTGTTTGCTAAAGGAGTAATAGATTCTAATTTTTTTATTGAATCTGTCTGGCTTAATTTCTGAATTTTCTGGTAATAAGTAAGTAGCTTTTGTCCTATCTTGGTATTTCGAATTATATTATCTATAATTATTTTAGCATTATGATCAGCCTTTTGCCTATAATTTCTTATCCAATAAAAGTCACCAAATGTCTCTAACGGTTTTATCTGATAAATTATGTCCAACACCTCCCCAATGACAATTTCAACTGTCACGTTTAGTTCTGCAGATTGTTCTGTATTTGTGTATATATCAAAACCTTTTTCAACCCACTTAAAAGTGACAAAGATTCTGTCAGCATAAGTATCTAGCGCATATCCTTGAGTTTTGAGTTCACTCATAATCCCGTTGACCTCCGACTGTCCAACGATGTCTACAGGTAACCTATATATTCCTAATTTAGCACTATGAGTTGGATAGATACCTCGTTTTGCAACTTCAGAAAGCATTACCCAAACTCTATCCGATAGCAAGAGGGACATTGAATATAAATACTTTTGATTAAGGTTATTAAAACTTATGTATACTTAAATTAATTAATCTATAGTTCGTCCGGACAAGTCATCTCTCTTATTTCGTTATATTTTTTTTCCATTCTTTCAGCAATGACGGTAATGAACTTTAGATCATATTGAGATTTAGGATAAAACCAGCGCTTTACAACCTTGTGGCCAGTCCCTTCCATATCATAAATCATGCCTCTTTCAGAGATCACTTTAGAATTTTCATCATTTATTGTGTCTTTAACTTCTAAACCACGTTTGGTCTTGTCCACCAATATTAGAAATTGAGAATCTTCAAATATGAAATAGAATTTCCCTTTCTTGACTAAGTTAGGTTCAGGTTTTGAAATAGTAGTTTCTCCAGACATCAGATATTTAACTCCTTATTCACTTTTCAATTGGATTTCCGATCATATTCCCCCATTCCGTCCATGACCCGTCATAGTTTCTGACTGAAGGAAACCCTAACAAATATTTCAGCACAAACCAGGTATGCGAGGAACGTTCACCAATCCTGCAGTAACAAATTATGTGTTTATCAGGTGTAATGCCTTGTTTGCCATACAAAGTCTCCAACTCTTCTACGGACTTAAATGTCCCATCATCATTAATTGCCTGAAGCCACGGAATATTTTTGGCGCCTGGAATATGTCCGCCTCTCTGAGCATGTTCCATTGGATATTCTGGGGGTGCAGTTATCTCCCCATTGAACTCTTTGACAGACCTAACGTCAACTAATCCAACCTCTTGTTTTCTAAAAGAACGCTTGACATCGTCTAGATAAGCCCGTACTCCTTCATCAGGAGCAGCTGCTACATAGTTGGAAGGATTTGGAGTGGGCTCATCCTTTGTATAAGGTCGATTTTCATTTTCCCATTTTTTTCTTCCACCGTTCATTATCCTAATTTTTTTGTGACCAAAATACTTGAAGACCCAAAATGCAAATGCAGCAAACCAGTTGTTGAAATCACCGTATAGGATCAACTCATCATCCGGTTTTACCCCTAGACGAGACATTAAATCCTCGAATTGGTGTTTATTAATAATATCTCGAGTCGATGAATCATTAATATCCCTTTTCCACCAGACCATATGAGAATTTGGTAAATGGCCTTCTTTGTAGGCATTTTCGACGTCGTAATCCACTTCTAAAATTTTTATCTGGTCATTTGTGAGATTATTATTAACCCAGTCGGTCTCGCAAAGGACATCTTGATTGGCATATTGTTTGGTCATGAATAAATTAAGAAGATTAACTATATAATACATTTGTCTTCCAAAAAGAAGGTCATAGAGACGGCATTAAAAACAATAAAATAGTACGAGAAAATATGTTTGAGTAAAACAGGCTAAATGGGCCGGTAGTTTAGTCTGGTAGAATACCTGCCTTGCATGCAACTAGCAGAGGAAACGTAGGTGGTCGTGGGTTCAAATCCCACCCGGTCCACATTCACGATTACTACATGATATGGTACTACCGAAAGGAGCGATATACATTTACAATATAGAATCATTTGGAGATTAAATCAGTAAAGACATAAATTCATTGAGGATTAGTGCGGACAATAAAGAAGTCGGATTCTTTTTATTTGTAGCAAAATAAAAGATATCATTCGTTGATTATTAGTGTAGATTTTGAGGGGTACTGGGAAGTGCTATTTATGGCTTGCTAGCGGTATAATAATAATTCTGAAAATCATGTGAAAGTGTATTTACTTCAACTCCCATAAAACCTGCATATCTTAACATCTCCAGGGCTTTCTCCTTTCCCCACATGGCTCCCAAGCCAGCACCATTCTCAGAAAGAGAAACTGACATACAATGCATACAAGATATAGTGTACAAAAAGGGACCTAATGGATGATCGATATTTTTGGCAAGATCTGTTGAGGACAAGATATCTTGCATTAAAAACACTCCACTGCTGTTTAGGGAATCGAAGATAAACTTCAGTGTCCTTGAAGGGTCTATTTGATCATGTATTACATCAAATGCTGTGATAAAATCAAATTTCTTGGTTGGTTCGACGGTTAAGAGATTTTGGACCTGAAACAAGGTATTGCAAGTATTCAAAGTTTTTGAATCGGCTGTGGCTCCTTTAATCGCTTCCTCAGCCACGTCATATCCAACAAACATACTGTTCGGAAATTTCTTTGCGAGTATATTTACGGCTTTGCCTCTGCCACATCCAATGTCAAGAACATTGATTCCATCTTTTAATCGGTCAATCAACCCAGGCACTAATGGCAATATATGATCCACTAAACCGGTAACCACGGTTTGAAAACTTTCTTCTGCCATGACTTCGTGAAATCTATTATATGATGAATACGGCACCCCTCCACCACTATGGAAACAATCAATGATTTTGTCTTCTACTTGTGCTAATACTGGTATCCACTGCATTGATGCAGAAAAGTTATACAAGTTATCCTCTCGAGTCAAAAATTGTGCCTTTTCTTTTGGAAGATTAAATTTGCTATTAGATGAATCATAATCTATGATTTTACCGGTTACCATAGTCCCAAGCCATTCTTTTACATATCTTTGATTAAGTTTGGCTTTCTTGGAGATTTCGTCTACTGTTGATGGAGGCATTGTAGACAGAATATCAAAAAGTCTTGTTCTGTGCCCAATAGACAGCATCAAGGCTAAAGACCCTTTATTTATTGTATCAATCAGATAATCTGAAAAAGCATCACCCATAAATTGAATACTTTTTCAAAATATATTAAAGCTATTGTTATATAAATTGAATTTTTGATAACCAATATCGAAATTTCAAGATCCCGAATTTGATAAATTGAAATAAAGTCGTAAATCCCTCTTTTAACATTCCCCAAAGTGAAAATCCATCTAAGAAAGTAATTACAATTTGCAAACTGTTGAATAATTCAAAAATACATCAGTATCTTCTTTTCAGGTCATATAATAAATGGGTCATTAGATCATAATCTGTGTGTTGAATACATACTTGATTAACAATACTTGATGAAAAGATTTTAGTTTGGAACAATTCAATTAGAAATAATGTCGATTTCAGATTTTTTTAAGACAATTACACTATATAGTATCGTCATAGTTTCACTTCTATGTATATTTCAAACTTCGAGCACGATTATGAATGTTTTAGGAAGTGGCATAGATGTTCCTAATAGAACTTCAATAGACGCGTCAGACATGTCTTATATGGCGGATCTAAAGTCAAGAGATCCAATAAACTATTTTGAAACAGGGATGGAAGAGAGAAATAAAGATAATTGGGTATTTGTCAACCACGATATTTACGGGTCTAGGAATAGTAATCAAACTCAGATTGACAAATCTAACGTGGGAGAACTAAAGGTTAAGTGGAGATTGAATAACACCTATGAAATTCAAGACCCACCCATAATAGTAAACGGTAGTGGATATTTTCAGGACTATGTGGGAAATATCATTTCCTTTGATACTTTAACTGGCAACATTAAATGGAGACTTGATTTAGATGGAGGCCCGACTATGGGTCTTTATTTTTCAGATGGAATAATTTATGCCACCTTGGGAACTAAAGCCAAGATTATTTCAGTGGATTCTAAGAACGGAGAGATATTGTGGGAGTCGCCGAAATTAGGAGATACCAGTTTAGGGTATGCCATAAATTCACCACCTTTGATTTGGAAAAACTATGTAATTGCAGGATCTGGTGGTAGTGGGCTACCCCCGGGAAAAGGATTTGTAAAGGGTAACATAACGGCGCTAAACAAAACAGATGGAAGTATCCTATGGAATATTGACACAACAACTGGGTCGTGGGTTGAGAACGGTAAAAATCCACCTAACGGCGGAGCAACGGCTTGGTCGGGCGGCTCAATTGACGTCGATACGGGAATCGCATACATTCCCTTGGGTAGTGCATCTCCTAACTTCAACGCATCAACAAGGCAATCGCCCAATCTTTATTCTAATCATATGGTGGCAGTAGATATTAGAGAGGGTAAAATTATTTGGGCAACTCCATTTATCGCTCATGGGACAGTCTTAAATGTAAAGGTTCCAGACACTCATGATTGGGATACTTCATGGGGAAGTAGCGTAAGTAATATAAAATTTGAAAATGGGTCATCCAAAAAAATAGTGATAGGGCATGATAAAATGGGAAATGTAATTGCAATGGATGCATTAACTGGGGAAGAGATCTGGTGGACAACACTGGGTAGACAAGTTAATACTGACAGCATACCATCCCCAAGTGGGAGCGGAATGATTTGGTCATACGGAATATATAACTATCATGCAACAGACGAGGATACATTATACTTAACTGCAACTAATAGAGGGCTAAATTTTTTTACTGAAGGACTGAGCGGTCATAAAGAGGATCCTGAGAATTCGATCGAGCAGGGATTGGTAAATGGTACTATATACGCACTAGATAAAAAATCAGGTGTCGTTAAATGGAAGGTTGACACAGATTACCCTCCTAGAGTTTCTCCTTTGGTCTCAAATGGGGTTGTTTACACCGGGTACATTAAATTTGGAGAAAACTATAGGACCGGAATCATCATGGCTTTAGACAATAATACGGGGGGAAAACTTTGGGAGTATGATGTACGAGGTTCAATATCTCCTGTTGGAGCATCTATTGGGAATGGAATGCTATTTGTACCTACTGACAAAGTCAATTTGTATCCAAATGAAGATGATGATAATGAGGTAGGAGGCTCGATAGTCGCATTCAAGCCAATTGAAAACTAATTGATTCAACCTTTGTTTTTTTCATCTGTTGAGCACTCTAAACAACATAATGAGACAGAATTTGACTTGTTGTTTTTATATTTAATGGTACAGTTCTTACATTGATCATATGGACAATAATCACATTTTCGAAGTTCATTATCGCAAATCATTTTTGTACACAATCTGCAAAAACTAAAGTGTTTATTACAAATAGCGTTATTACAGTAATAACATCTTTTTATTTCCTGACCTCTAGTTACATCGATGTTCTTTTCACATACTATACAGACCTTCTTAGCTGGAGGCATTTTTGATCGGATTCCTTCCTTGCATCGTATTTATTATAGTAATTGACAGTTAATTTAATTTATTTATGTAAGGTGTTGATGAACCCAAAATAAAACGGAAAATCCTTTGTAGTAGTAGAATTGTTTAGGTGGTCAGATACGAGGATCTTCGGATTTTGATAATGAAACGAACAAAAATCAAAAAAGAATCAGAGTTTTAGTAATCTAATTTTGTCTTTTCACTACGTTTTCAGACCAATTGGGTAATAAGGATTTGTAGCTCATATAGCAGTAGTCCACTAGACTTTACACAATTATCCACGCATATTAAAAATAATCAAAACAAATCTAAAAATATGATCAGAATCGCATAGATTAAACATGAATTAGAATCTAATTGACATTTGTATTTAGTCTTTATGGTAGAAATATATTTCTAACAAGAATTTTGGTTTAATTGTACAGCCTGATCTTAAGAATTTTAAATAAATTCAAAAACCCATTGAACATTGATTATGAAGAATATTATGATGATTTCTATGATTTCTATGATTACGTTATTTTCGATTATAAATACCAATTATGTATTTGCAGATAATAAAGACACACAAGTTAAAGTGAAGGAAAGCACAGATGAACAAAACAGAGATCTCGTTCAAGACAATTACCAAAATAACGAATGTAGGGATGATGCAAAGTGCGACAATCAATCACTCGAACAGCTGAATAATCAAGTTAATCAATGTAGAGATGGAGCAAACTGCGTAAATGAATCAGTTTCTAACATTTTCGTTTGCGAGGAGAAATCATTGTGTTTAATCCAATATGAGGGACCATTTGAATTGCTAAATCCCTATTAGACAAAGTTCGAATTAGAAATTCCCTTTTGGACAGAGTTTGAGGTTATAGGGAAAGATATGTGTTGATGTTTTTAGTGCTCCAATTGAAGATCTACTCCTTTTTTTTAGGCTTTTCCTTTCATTGCTAATGGATATTCAAGTACAACAACCTTAACCCTGATTAGGGGCTAGTCCTCTTCTAATAATCTTGTGTAAAATATCTATAGGTCCTTTTATGAATCCAAACTTTATGACAATTAATTAAAACGTCTTATCTATTTATGACATACATGTCCTACAATACGCTAAAACAGGGCACATACATATTGATGATGGGAACAAATCAACCACCTTTTCAAATATGGTTCAAAGGTTTAGAGTCCAATATTCTCGGCACTTGTAACAATTATCAATGAGTTTTTTTTTTACAATATTACAATGAAAAAAATTAATAGATTATTCTCTATTCAACCAAAGGTTTAAAAAATTATGGGAATTCAATAATGTTATGATGGTACAACAATTAATCTGTGACCAATGTAAGATTGTGTTACTAGAGAAGGATTCAAAACATTTGAATGATGAGAGATTTCCCATAACCGAAGAGGAAGCTAAAATGATTGACAAGGATCATAGAGGTCATGAATGCCACATTGAACTTGTGGAAAAGTTTGCATAGAGTCATGTAAAAGTAAACAAATAACTTTAATTAGAAATTAGTCTAAATGAGATTGGCAATGAAGAAAAATTTTAATGATATTGATGATTAAAAAATGTTATCCCTCGGAGCCAAATAAAAATCCAGCAATAAAATGTATGATCATATACCACAAAATAAGTAAAATAAGAGTCGAACTGAAACTACAAACCAAAGAACTCTGCCTTATGCTCCTCACTACAAAAATAATCGATTTTTTTTACTCCCAGATTAGAGTCACCATCCACATGTGGCCAAGCTTGATTGTGCTTTATTTCTCGACCGCATAGCGCGCAATGTATTGTCCTCTCATCAACATCCTCATCACCTCTAAGATTATTCACTGACGAATCCATTTGAACTAGACGTTATATAATCTTGAATACTAAAGAAAGAATTTATGTAAGATAATCAGAGAAGATAGATATATTGTCTTTCTTTGGAAATGCATCAGGTAGTAATAGTAAGAAAAAGGACAAGTACAAAGAATTAACCCTTGCAATAAAGCAAATAGTACTTGAAAGGTCAAAATATAGGTGTCAGGAATGTTCAAAGAAATTATCCGGAACAAATCAACCACATTTTATCTATATAAATGGGTCAAAAAAGGATAACAGACCAGAGAACTTACGGGCAGTTTGTCCTGAATGTTATGAGGGCAATGGTCCAAGTAATAACGGAAATATGTTCTCTTCAATCAAAAAAATATTTTCTAAATAGTTCCTCTCCTACAAAATTTTTTAAGAACTTTTATCTTCTCTTAGCATTGAATATGGCTAACTTAATGCAATTGAGCCTATCATGAAAGGATGTAAAATGGAATACGATTAACTTAATGCAATTGAGCCTTTCATGAAAGGATGCAAGGTACAAAAGTAATCATATTTTGATTCGGTAAGACTGGATGTATCGAGAACGTATTTCTTTTCCGTCATTATCAGCGATGAATCAAAGGATTTACCGTCATCAGCGAAACTAGTTACGGTATGTGGAACATTGTCTAAATTAGTCCATTCTATAGCCTCACCTTTTTTAGCTTCGATTATTGCGGGTTCGTATGAGGGATTTCCCTGACCTGAGGCACCAGCGGGGATGGTTGCAGGAACAATAGTAGTGTTAACAACTTTGGGGATTGTAGAGTTTTGAGAGTCAGCTCCCGTTTTTTCATCTTCTGATGTCGCAGTTGCAGGTGAGGCCATCCATGCAGTAGATACAATAAATCCAGATCCTATAATCATAACTACAACACACGCGATGGATATTTTCATCAAGTGAGCATTCTTCTTGTATGAAGCGATTATTATTATTAATGATGGAATACTTATAGTAGCAATAATGGCTATATACGAAAATATTGATGGAACTTTGGTGCTAATTTGCACGGCCCCAATGATTCCAGCAGTTATGAACAGAATCAATATTATAGCCACGGCAGCTTTTGATTTTTTTGACGTAGGAAAACCATCCTTAAAAAGCCCAGCAGACAAGAAAATCAATCCAAAAAACATACATAAGATTGAAACTGCGTGCATCCCATCCATAAAGGTCTTAGCGATTCCAGAAAGAGCTATGGCTACTCCAGTAGCACCAACAGCTGTTAAACCAGCGCCCGGCAAGAGCAAGTCCCAGTCTGTCATAAATATATTTAAAGGTGAATACGGTATAATTAATAGTTTCTTTATTTTAATTCTTAAAAACTCCTTTCTATTTAAATAACACTAATTGATTGTAAATGAGCCACCTAAAAATAGCGATCAGAGTTAGTCAACTGATAATATTAAATCAAACTGCAAATTTGAGTAATCCATATGAGTCCTGTGCGCTACTTTTAGGCAGTAAGAAGGAAAACCTCTTTGAGATCAAAGAGGTAATTCCAATGAATAATAGAGATTCATCTGAGGTCAGTTTCACCATGGATGAAATTGAACTATTGAAAATTTACAAATATGCTGAATCATTAAATACTTCAGTCGTTGGCATCTTTCATTCGCATCCTTCCAAACCCTTTCCATCAGAAACTGACAAGACTTTCATGGAGATTAATCCAATACCATGGCTAATTAAATCCACAATAACTGAAGAGATGAGATGTTTTATTTTCAGCGATTCGTCAAGAGGAAAAATTGATGGCATCGAAGAAATCGAGATAGTAATAGTCAAGGACTAATTCTAGAAGTATCTCTGGGGTATAAAACTGCCTCTCTAATATTACTAAGACCTAGCAACACCATCATTAATCTATCAAATCCAAGGCCACATCCTGAATGAGGCGGCATTCCCCACTCAAAGACTCTCAGATGATCTCTAAAGCTTTCAGGGGACAATCCCTGTTCTACCAGACGACTTTTCAGTTTCGACACGTCGTGTTGTCTGGTCCCTCCAGACACTAGCTCAAGATAGCCAAACTGCAAATCAAATGATTTTGACAGGGTTGGATGTGATTCTTTCTCGTGAATGTAAAAAGGCTTTAAACTAAGTGGCCAATCAACTATGAAATAAAACTTGTCATATTTTTCCCCTAACTTTTTTAAAGAGGAATCGGATAGATCATCCCCAAAGGTAACTTTTTCTCCAAGACGATTTAATTCGTCCAAACATTTTTCATAACTTATCTTTGGAAATGGATTTGAAATCAAATCATTTAGTGCGTTTCCTCTTATGAGCGAATTTTCACTTTCAATATTATTAGAATCCCTCAAATGCATGAGTATTTTCTTGATTAATTCCTCAACTATGCTCATTATTTCATAATAATCAAGATAAGCTGCTTCTAAATCAACACTCAAGAATTCATTAAGATGTCGAAGAGTATGAGAATTTTCAGCTCTAAAAAATGGTGCAATTTCATACACACGATCCAAAGCCAAGACCAGTTGTTCTTTATATAATTGCGGGCTTTGAGCTAAGAAGCCTTTTCGTTTGAAGTAATCAAATGAAAAAAGGTTTGATCCTCCTTCGCTTGCACTTCCTATGATTTTTGGGGTATTGACCTCTATAAACTTGTTTTCTAGGAAAAAATCTCGAATTAATTTCAAAACATTGGAACGGATGATAAAGATATTAGAAATTTTGGGATTTCGCAAATCCAATGCCCTACTGTCCAACCTGGTATCCAAATTAGATTCAACCCTGCCTGTAGGATCAACTGGCAGAGAAAGAGAAGCTGGCGAGAAAACAAAAACTTCCTCGACTTTAATTTCAAATGGAAAATTCTTGGACTTGGTACCTTGTAAAACCCCTTTTAACAAAATATTACTTTGTCTAGGAATAGATTTAGCTTTTTGCAAATTCTCTCCGACCAAAACAGCTTGAACCAAACCGGTCACATCTCTGAGAATTATGAAACCAAGTTTACCTATGTCCCGGAAATCCTCAATCCACCCTGCGACCCGAACTTCTGTACCTGTTTGTAATTTTTGTAATTCAGAAGTAAAGTGAGTTCTTTCATAGCTGTTGGATTCATTCTGAGCTGCGTGAGCCATATCTAATGAAATCAATCAACTCCTTTTAATAAACTACATGTTCAGTGTCGTTATTCGATTAATGTTTTCAAATAAATTCAATTATGAGATCGATTTTCCTAACTGCCATAGATATCATTTTTATAGTTTCTAACCTTTTTTCATCAATTCCTTTGGAATTCTTTGTCAGTACAACCCTCGTTAACTTACTCCCATCAGGTAACCAGACAAAATTCACACTCTCTATCTTGACTGGATGAAATAAATTATCTAAAAATCTTCGATCATTAGAATCAGATTCAATTATCCAAATGTCTTTCTGGAATGCTTTATTTATGATTTCACTAAGTTCGTTGTTTGAACGGATTAACCTTATGTCTGAACTCTTTAGTATTAGTATGTGTTCATTCTCAATTTCTTTTGCTGAAACCAACGTCATTTTATTTATACTAGAATTTTTTTGAGCCAGCCTTGTAAGAACTATGGAGCTCTCAACGTCCGATTGAGTGATCTGGCCTGATTCGAGTTTGCTTTCACATAAGTTACACAGAATACCTGTTTTAGCATCAAAAGTACAAATGGGGGTTTTCATTACCACTTTAAACCTATTAAAAGAATACACTTAAATATCTTTGATTTTTTATTAAGGATTTATCCAGATCATAAGATCCTAGAACTATTGGAGCTCTATTGATCACAGGTAGAAAATTTTAGCAAATAATAATTTTAAACTCACCCCAAGCTCTACGATAGACCGTGATGCCATATAACAGGGGCCTAGAGAAAGGGTCATTGACATTTTGGTAAGTATTTGAGATTGTTGGGCAATTTCAAGTTGGTTGTGGTAGTAAGATATGGTTCGTTGGTAGATGGATGTCTCAGTGCAAATACCCTTACCCTAATACCATTTGCGATTGTAAAATACATATTCTCTCTGGACCATATTTTCTCGGCAATAGTTTTAACATCAAAGATATCTCCATTAATTCCTACTTGTAGAATGTTCCCTTGTGCGTTTTTTTTTACACAGGTTATAAGCAATTCGGTCATAATCCCGAAATCAAAATAACAGACCCCGATCACCAATAAAATCGTTTAACATAATTAGGCTTTTGATACCAATTTAATTCAAAAAAAATATTATAAAGCAAAGGGGAAAGTGAACTTATGATTAATAAACAAAAAAGTCGTAATTCTACCTATGCAGAAAAGTTGTAGTTTGAAATGAGCGAGAGTAGCAGATCTTATAGAAACAAGCCTGATAGAAGGGAAAACAGTACGATTGAAGTTAATGATATTTCTATTGCTTACGAAACAAAATCAGGAATCTTAAAGGCCGTTGATAAGGTTTCGTTTAAGATGAATGACACCCAAGGTATAGGAATAATAGGGGAATCCGGGTCTGGAAAGAGTTCGCTTGGCTATGGACTCTTGAGATCATTGGCAGAAAACGGGTCCGTTGTATCTGGAAGTTTCATCTTTGAGGATCAAGATATTTTGAATATCTCAGAAAAGGAATTCAATGAGAATTATAGGTGGAAGAAAATATCAATGGTGTTTCAGGGTTCGATGAATAGTCTTGATCCAGTGTTTACCGTAGAAGATCAGATGAAGGAAATTCTGACATCACATAAGAAAAAAATATCAAATAAAGATTGTATTTCAATTATTAGGTCTGCTCTTACGGATGTAGGATTGAATCCCGACCTCGTTTGTAAAAAATACCCGCATGAATTGAGCGGCGGAATGAAGCAACGAATAGTAATAGCTAATGCATTGTTGCTTGGACCGAGAATTTTGATTGCAGACGAACCAACGACAGCATTAGATGTAGTAATTCAGGCTCAAGTTTTGCAATTACTAAGAAAATTAATTGATGAAAAAAATATGAAGATAATTGTCATAACTCATGACATGTCACTCATTCCAAATCTAGTGGATAGAGTAATCATTATGTACGCAGGACAAGCCGTCGAAATATCCGATATCAAAACAGTGTTTGAAAAACCTTTGCACCCATATACCCAAGCCCTTATCCAATCAATACCCCACATAAGATCCTCAGAGAAATCCATCAAATTCATTAGAGGAGATCCTCCTAATTTGAAAGAAATAGGAGAAGGTTGTCGGTTTATGGATAGATGTCCACATGCATTTGGAGATTGTAAAAACGATCCGCCCGATATTTTAGTTGGTAATAATTTGGTAAAGTGTTGGCTATATAAGAATAATAATTGAATTCATTTCAACTAGACAATTTGAATTCAGTTGTTCAATGACTATTTTTTATAGATATTAAGTTTATATCTTAAAATAAAGAATAATAAACATTAATGCAAGCTCTTCTAGACGTTCGTAAGATTAGACAGGACTTTCCCATCTTGAATAGACGACTAAACGATGGAAAAAAATTAGTTTATCTTGATAATGCTGCGACCACTCAAAAACCCAATGAAGTAATAGATGCAATTTGTAAATATTATTCAGAGTATAATTCCAATATTCATAGGGCAGTTTATCAAATTGCTGAAGAGGCTACTGAAGAATATGAAAGGACAAGGGAGAACGTTAGAAAATTTGTAAACGCAAAATACGAAGAAGAAATTATTTTCACGCGAAATACTACCGAGTCGATCAATTTAGTGGCTTATTCATGGGGAGATGCCAACATCAAGAAGGGAAATACAATATTATTGACTGAATATGAGCACCATAGTAATATAGTTCCTTGGCAGATTCTTTGTAAAAATAGAGGGGCAAGAATCAAATACTTAGAGGTAGATGAGGATGGATACCTAGACTTGGAGGTCCTGGAGGAACTGTTGTCTAGGAAAAGTGATGGAAAAATTAAGTTGGTCTCACTTAGTGAAATGTCAAACGTGTTAGGTACTATATTTCCGGCTAAGGAAATTATCAAAATAGCACATGAAAAAAACATTCCGGTCCTCTTGGATGGTGCCCAATCAGTCCCACATATGAAAACGGATGTTCAACAAACAGACTGTGATTTTCTAGCATTTTCAGCCCATAAAATGCTGGGACCTACGGGTGTAGGAGTGTTATACGTTAAAAAAGCAATATTAGAACAGATGAAGCCATTTATTTCTGGTGGCGATATGATCAAAGAAGTACATAAAGAGAACACGATATTTAATGATCTACCTTACAGGTTTGAAGGTGGAACGCCAAATATTGCTGATGTAATTGGCTTTTCCTCTGCGATAAAGTATCTCAATAGGATAGGAATGGATAATGTTCGTGATCATGAATTAGAAATGACCACTTATCTTTTAAGCAGAATTCAAGAAATAAAAAACATAAGAGTGTATGGTCCCAAAGTTGCTAAAGATAGAGGTGGCCTGGTCTCTTTTAACATAGAAGGAATTCATCCTCATGATTGCGCCACAATATTAAATGACTTTGGAGTAGCAATTAGGTCAGGACATCATTGTGCCCAGGTATTGATGGAAAAGCTTGATATTGTGGCTTCTTCCAGAGCAAGCCTATATATTTATAATACTAAAGAGGAAATTGATATATTAATAGATGCTTTAAATCATGCTAGGAGGATATTCAATCTATGAGTGAAGATATTTACAGGGAAATGATACTTGACCACTACAGAAATCCGCGAAATAAAGGAAAGATCGAGGAACCAGATATAAGAATAAATGATAGCAACCCACTCTGTGGTGATGAAATTTCAATTGATCTGAAAGTCGAGGGTGACATAATTAAAGACATCAAGTTTGATGGGAGAGGATGCGCTATTAGCCAGGCTAGTGCCTCGATGTTAACAGAAATGGTTTCAAATAAACCACTAACAACAATCAAAGATATCACAAAAGACGATGTGCTCGAAAATATTGGTTTGACAAATTTGGGTCCAGCTAGAATAAAATGTGCTTTACTTTCCTTAAAAGTGTTAAAACTGGGGATGGTAAAATACTACGTTGACAGGGATCCGACATCTGCAGCTCAAATGAAGGATGAATCCAAAGTATTTTAACAAACTGTAAATGATCTTGGATTCTATTCTCAGAACACAGTAACGAACAATTTTCTATTAATCTGTGGTGAATAAAAAGATCCAAATAATACCGACAAATCCTTATTGGAATATCAAATTATCTTTTATTTTAATATTTTTTTTTATTTTTGTTATTGCAAGCGTTCTGGCAGTTACGGGAGTATTGGGAAATTTGGACGAAATCATAACAAAATTTATAAATCAAATAAGAAGCCAAACATTGGACACAGTATTTATTATTATTACTACCATGTCAGATACTATTAATTTAATAATTGTTGGTTTTATTCTAACAATAATTAAGAGAACTAGAAGAATAGGTATGATTTTATTGATTACCCTTGTTTCTGTTACCATTTTGGTAACTTATTGTAAACCCTTGTTTGCAATTGAGCACCCAAGTATAGATTTTAAACCACTAGTTAAATTACCAGACAAATTTACACTCGAACGGGATAGTTTTATGCCCTTTGCCCAAGACTATTCATACCCTTCCAACCACATAGCCTCAGCTGCCGCTTTCAGTTTTATTGTGGCTGGGTTGTCCTATAGATATTCGTCTAGATTCGCAATAGCATTTCTGATATCTTTCCCGGTGCTAATCGGCTTCACCAAACTATATCTTTTTCAACACCACTTGATAGATTTGGTAGGCGGGTATTTTTTTGGTTTAGTAATAGCAGCAGTAATGGTAAAGGCCCTAAAGGCAAATGACCAGCAAAGAATTAATGTGGTAGATTCAAACCATGGTGATTAATACTAGCTTTTACAAGCAGAAGTTGCTGTAATTTGAATTCTATTCCTTGCAAAGAAACAGGTAAAGATAGTTTGATTTCAGTCGAACCGAATTGTTAAAGATGGATCTAGTAATAACCAGCCAAAGTGGGAATCATCGTGAACATAACGGTAGTCCTTGATATTTGGTTTTAATTTTAGAGATCGGATTCCAGATAACAAATCATTTTGAAGTTGTAATCCCAATTTCCTGGAAATATCATTATCTTTTGAAGAGTCAATTGACCTAGGTAATAAGATCCTATAACTAAAAGTATTGGCAAGATAACAGCGGGCGTAATGGTTTAGCATTCTTTTAGATACAATCGGGACATACTCAAAACTAGCTAAATTCTCTGTATAGTCTGTAGGAAAGCGTCTTAGGAATTCAGTCTTTACCAAACAAATAGTAGGATATTAAGAATGCTATTTATATACATTCGGACCGAACTCAAAAAAATAAAATTGATGTTACTGAATAAAAGTAAATTTAAGAATTAGAATATTTTCATTCTAATGTACTATTCCCTTCCTGAACCTTGCTATGAGTCAACTCAAAATAGTAAATAGTGATTTGATTTGAGTGAGGTTTTGCCATCTTTCTGGTTTGTTATGAATATGGACAAATTGCACCTTTTTAGTTAAGGTCCTCTGATTAGTTTGAACGCTGGTGTCTAGGAATCATAGGTTCTAGCCGTGAATCAAAGAATTAGATGTAGGAAAAGGAAGGCAAATTTTAGAATTCAAATCATTTTGATATCTGGGCGGCCATTACTCTGTTTTGTGATTTTAAATTTGTAGTATTGAAATGAATTAGAATAAGCACAATTATGAACTATTTTTTTATCCCATTTGTTAGGAGTTTGAATTATTCAAAGGATATACCCTTTGTTTTTCTGTTGGTCTCATAAGAGTTAAGTTGATAGGTTCGACGGAGACTATATCCATGAAGGAATTGATATATCATATTTGCTCTTAGGAATAAACCCAAGTATGATAATTATTCTCTAATTTGTTCAATCATGGACACAATAGAGCATTAAACATATGGATAAAAGCTATAAAAAATTCAATCAATTTCTGATATTGTCCGATTAAATCCATCCATCTCAAAAATATCAATTTATCGCGCCGGCTTTTTGATTAAATTTAAATATATCAAAATTTTTCCCTCTATTGTAATGACAAATAATACTAACGAGTTTGGATCGACTAATAATCCTTATCAAATGGCTTTGAAACAACTTGAAGAAACCGCAAAAATCATAAATTTAGATGAAGGTATCCACAAAATACTTGCAAAACCAAAGAGGGTTCTAACCGTATCCCTACCGGTTAAGATGGATGACGGGAGGATAGAAGTCTTTACAGGGTTCCGTTCTCAACACAATGATGCAAGGGGTCCATTCAAAGGTGGAATTAGATATCACCCTCAAGTAACCATTGAAGAAGTAATGGCCCTCTCAATGTGGATGACTTGGAAATGCGCCGTAACAGGGATACCGCTAGGAGGTGGTAAGGGAGGCATTATTTGCAATCCCAAGAAGATGTCAAACTCAGAGCTAGAAAGGATGACAAGGAGGTATGCGTATGCCATCTCCGATATTATTGGACCTTATACTGACATCCCAGCACCAGATGTGTACACTGGCGGTCAAGAGATGGCATGGATAATGGATACTTATTCTACCCTCAAGGGCAACCGTGGAGAACCTGCCCTAATTACTGGGAAACCTCTGCCAATAGGTGGATCTTTAGGTAGAACTGAAGCTACTGGAAGAGGACTATCTTTTACTGTAAGAGAAGCTGCAAAAAAACAAAATATCAATATGAATGAGGCAGTAGTAGTCGTGCAAGGATTTGGTAATGCAGGACAGTATGCAGCCCAATTAGTTGAGGAGCAGGGTGCTAAGATTATTGCTGTATCGGATACACAAGGAGCGATCATCAACAAGAATGGATTTAAAGCAAATGAATTAATAAAATTTAAACTAGAAAACAAATCTATTCGTGGCTTCCCTGGTGCAACTGAAATAAATAATGATGAACTATTAACCACGGAAAGTACTATTTTGATACCAGCTGCTTTAGAAAATCAGATTACGAAAGACAACGCCTCTAAAATTAAGACTAAAATTGTTGCTGAGGCGGCAAATGGTCCGACTACTCCCGAAGCTGATCAAGTTCTTTATGAAAACAATATTTTAGTTATCCCAGATGTGTTGGCTAATAGCGGTGGAGTAACAGTATCATATTTCGAATGGCTTCAAAATCTAAGGAGAGAATATTGGTCTGAAGCTGAAGTAAACGAGAGATTAGATGTAATAATGACAAGGGCATTTGCCGAGGTTTATGATGCACATCTAAAATATAATACAAACATGCGTACGGCAAGTATCGCATTGGCAGTCAATAGAGTCGCTGAAGCCATTAAGCTAAGAGGAATTTGGCCTTAAATACCAATTGACTTGAGGGTACGCGCTAAAAACAAAATAATAAATCAGAAAAGCAGGCTAACAGATATCAATTTGATTTATTTTCGCCGCATCACATGAGACATATCATAAATCATATATCAGAAATCTAGAAAGAACCGTTATTTACATGAATGAGGGAAATAAAGTTAATTGAAATTGGATTCTAAAAGAAATAAAAAAATTACTCAGTAGAAAATGAGTGACCACATGAGCAGCTCTTTGTGACGTTTGGATTAGTTATCTTAAATCCTGATCCCATCAAGCTTTCAATGTAATCGACTACGGCCCCTTTCAAATATTTTTGACTATAATTATCTACCAAAATTTTAACTTTGTTTTGTTCCAATATTACATCGTCTTCGTCTGGATTCTCTTCAAAGCCCATTCCATATGATAACCCAGAACATCCACCGCCAGTGACATATACTCTTAAATAGAGATTATCCTTTCCTTCTTGTTTCATAAATTCTGTAACCTTTTCTGCAGCCTTTGCTGTAACATCAATAATTTTAGGTTGTTGTACACTTGCCATGATATATTATAATAGGCAATACAAATTTAAGAATGTTTTCCTATAAATAATCCAAAAAAAAGAGATGATTTTTTGAAAAAAAGATTACTTATGTGACTTGGATAGAGCAGACCATTTGGCTAATGAACTAGCTGCTATGCTCCAGGTATTTACTGATTGATATACCGGTACATTATTCTCCTCCAACTTGTTTGCCATTTTCTGAGTAAATGGACCACCCAATGCACCAACAAGAATGGGCTTTTTCCCTTGTCTGTTAAATTCGGCAAGAATATCAACTATCTTCTCCTCAAGTGGATCATCTTGAAAGACGAACCAAGGCATTACAATATCGACATTTGGATCATCCATAAATGTCTGGATCGCAAATTTATAATCGTCAGCATTTGCTGATCCGGTGACATCACAAGGATTACCGAGTACATAAGTAGCAGGATAATGTGACTTGAAAGATTTCATACTCTCCTCGCTGAGGTTTGCTACCTGCAATCCCAGTCTTTCAAATTGGTCAATGGCTGCAATTATGGGACCGGCACCATTCGTAACCATTGCAACTCTGTTTCCTTCTGGCACTGGTTGCCATGATAGGGCTTTGAGAGAAGCAGTTAGTTCATCGTAGCTGTCCACCGAAATTATCCCATTCTGAGAAAATGCACCTTTCACCACGCTATAAGTTCCTCCTAAAGAGCCGGTGTGAGAAGCAGCTTGTTTAGCACCTCTTGTAGTTCGTCCATTCTTGAATACTACAATTGGTTTTTTTCGTTCAGTAATTACTTTCTTTGCAGTGTTAACAAACTTGCGCCCATCTCCCAAGCCTTCAACATACAAGCCTATAACCTTGGTTTGTGGGTCCTCGGCCAAATACCAAATCATGTCAGCTTCGTCTACATCGGATCGGTTCCCATATGAAACCATTTTACTCATTCCAAATGGAAACGAATGTTCCATAAATGCGATGCCAATAGTTCCACTTTGAGACAAGAAGGACACATTACCATTTTTAGGTCTCAGCATACGGTCATGCCCTTGGAATGCACAATCCAGCCTATTCTCCCCGTTAAACATTCCAATGCAGTTTGGTCCAATAATTCTAATTTTTAGCTTAGAGGACAATTCCTTAACTTGTTGCTCAATATCGGCTCTTTCTCCTCCTAACTCTTTCCCACCTCCAGAGATGACTACAACATTATGAATTGATTTTTCGCCACAAATTTTTAGCAAATCAGGTACAAATTTCAAATCTACAGTAACAACTACCACGTCAACAGGATCTTTAATGTCGCCTAGACTCTTATACGCGGGTATTCCCATTATTTCTGGATAACCTTTTGCATTTACAGGATACACCTTTCCTTTATAGTCATGCTTTACCAGGGTTTCTAGCACAGAGTTGCCGATCTTTCCTATTTCAGGGGAGGCGCCTATCAATGCAATAGATTTGGCATTAAAAAACAAATCCATATTAGTAGAATTGGGTTCAACGCTTGAAACAACATCATACTTGGGTTGTTCTGACAAAATAATTTTTGCATCAGCAACGTAATAACTATCAGGATATACAATTACAGGGTTAAAATCTATGCTTTCGTAGTAAGGAGAAATATCATACCCCAACTTTCCTATATTGAGCAAAGCACTTGTCAATATTTCCATGCTTATTGGTTCTGAACCACGATATCCTTTTAACAACATTTTCCCCTGTAGCTCTTCTATCATCTCTATTGCGTCTTCCTTGGTAAGAGGAAGTACTCTAAACGAAACATCCTTGAATAATTCTGTAAATATTCCTCCCAGTCCCACCATCATAACAGGGCCAAATTGAGGATCATTTTGTAAACCAACAATCATCTCAACCCCTTTGGGAACCATCTTCTCAAGCAGAACACCCTTTACATCATAATCCTTTGATAATCTCCCATACATATCATTAAATGCAGATTTGACAGATTCCTCATCTTTAAGATCAATTTTGACTCCTCCCACGTCAGTTTTGTGTAAAATCTCGGGGGAAACTATTTTCGCCACCAATGGAAAACCCAATTTTCTTGCTTCTGTAACTGCAGAGTCAACATCCTTAACCAGAGCAAACCCGGGAACGCTAATATCATATTCAGAAAGAATGCCTTTAGCGATTTCTTCGGTAATGACTTTGGTTTTATTTTTGAAAGAATCCTCAAATATCGATTTGATTTTGTTTTGATCTGTCAATGAAAGTTTATTATTCTATTCGGTTTATAATTTTTCTTACTTAAAGTTTTGAATATTTAGCAAGAAATTCATCCTCTATTAAAGTAACGATCAACTGACATGAAAATATGAAGATAAAACCAGGTTATGAAATGATTATTTATAAGCAATTACAATTATGGCCCCTCCCATAAGCTTCTTGTTAAACTCGACCTTGGAAAATGTCTTTGACAATAAGTCATTCAGATCTTTGTTCCTTGGCCACCTAAGGAAAGTACCGTACAAAGTTCGAAAAGGCAATCCTTCCCTCCCAGCGGCCAAGAATGCCATTATAACGAGTAAATATTTTAGATAAAAGGATACAAAGAAACGAGCTATAAAATTATCAGGTTTTCCGAGATCGACAATTAATAACCTACCATCCTTTTTCAAAACCCTGTGAATTTCTACAAACGCCTCGTTTAAAGTGATTGAATCTCTTATTGAATACCCACATAGGACTGCATCAAAAGAATTAGATTTGTATGGAATCTTTTCAAAAATACCACTACATAAAAAATAACTATTATCATAATTCTTGAATCTATTCTTGATTTCAGCCAACATTTCGGGAATAGGATCATAAAAATTTATTGTTATGTCTTGAGAAACGAAATCCAAGGCCAGTTTAGACATGTTGCCGTAACCGGAGCCTGCATCGAGGATATGATTGCCAGGGAAGACACTTTTTTTTATCCCTTCTTTACGAAACTGATTATCTTTTCCCAACGAAATAGCACTATTTACTTTATCATAAACAGGAATGATATTCCGAAGTACTTTTATTACTTCATTCCAATACAAATTCCCCAAACCAATATTCTTCAATGGAAAAAGTATAAGAAAACCAGATATTGAATTTTTGTATCAGCTACGGCCAAAAGATATTAGTCAAGATGTCATCAATAGTCGTGGGGAAGAGATTCTGGACACCGAAGTGCTCATTAAAATGGACACATTAGAAGCAATTGTCGCTGGATTTTCCTTCTTTGACACTGACGTAAGAAATATCTATGACAACTTAAAGTCCAAGGACAAAACTATCAATATAATATTTGTTAACTCAAAACTGGTTTATGGGTTAGACCACATACTGGGAATCTTAAAGATAATTAATGAGGAGGATCAAAGAAATATCAAATCAAACGTAAAAAACGTTGAAATTGAATTTCTACTTAGAATTTGCTACACCAATCAAATAAAATATGCTCTAAAATCAAACTTCGGAGACAGTAAGAATAAAACCTTTGTTGTAGTATTGATTTCTAAACCGGAATCCAAATTAAGAAATACTCTCGGTTTTCTCTCTTCTTTTGGCATCGAAGATAGTAACTTGATACGTCCCGATATCACCAAGAAGAATTACATCCTCGATTATTTCTTTAAGGACAAATTCAAAGGGAATTCCCATATGCTGTTAAATAATGAAGAAAAATATTTGAAATTTCTTATTGAGAAAGCAGCGATATCTCTAAATTGAGTGGGATCAGAAAATAGGATGCATTCTTGGTATCATAGTCTAATATTATTCTGAAACCCTCTTTTCTGTCATTGAACTAAACATCATATCTGAACTGATAACTGATATTCCTGAATATTTTCCAATAATCTCTACAAGCAGAATCCATGTAGGGTTAGTCAAATTGACTGGGTAATTCAAATGAGGTCCAACTGAATCAATAATGTCTTTTTTACTTAATTTGGTATGTCTTTTTTCAACTTGAATTTTAACAGGTCCCTTGTCGATAATTTTCTGCTTAGCCAAATTAAGTAAGCAATCCCTAATTTCCTCGACCTCGCTTAAAACTACCCTCTGTATTGGGACAAATCTAAGCAGGTTCCGAATCTCCCAAGGTGAATCCTTTAGCTTTTCCCTTAAATAAGATATAAAAAGCTCAGGATCCTTTGAAGATTTTCCTACTATGAGTCCTGAAATATTAGTTTCACTTACTTCCACCGTAGTCTCCCCAAAGTCGTAAAACAGTCCTCCAAGTTCATCCATTAGATCTTCTTCTTTGTATCTATATGTTGTAGCAAGAAAATTGAATATCATAGTTTGGCTCCATTATGGACAACTAAGTGCTGCTAGGATTTTTTCCTTTGGAATGGCACCTTCCCTAATAATACGAGGAAATCCCGACCCTGAAACATCTACTATGGTTGATCCGCTATCGTTGCCTGATAATATTTCGTTGCCTACTACAGCATCACATTTGCTTAAAATAGCCTCATCAATGTCTTTTAATCTTGTTGAAGGTATCTTTCTTGACAGATTGGCACTTGTTCCCACTAATAGCTTAGATCTAGTCATTTTTATCAAATTTAAAATGCATGGACTACTAGGAACACGTAATCCAACAGTATTATCATGATTATTATACACATACCTAGATAATCCATGGTTTGCTTTCAATTTTAGAACTAGAGTGAGTTTTCCAGGCCAAAATAAATCTTGTAGTATTTTGGCTTGTGGGTTCATATGTGAAATTCTTGAGGCTATCCTCCAATCATTTGTCAGTACTGGTAAGGATTTCTCCAACGGTCTTTCTTTGATTGCAAATAATCTTAAAACCGATTTTTCTACTGTGGGATCGCAACCTATCCCAAAGACAGTGTCTGTAGGATAAACGATCACACCTCCGTTGTCAATTATTTTAGCACAATTTTTCAAGTCGTCTAGATTTCTACAATCCATATGATAGACCAACAGTTTGGGGAACTCTCAAATTCAATTTAACCTAAACTATTATTCCTGGACTGTAGAAAATTTAAGTTCAAAATTTATTCTATATAGCAAACAAGATTAAAATAACAAATCGGTATTTAAATGATACAATTATTTTAGAAAAGCATATATAGTATTCTTGTTATATATTGTCAATGCAATCCAATATCGATCTAGTAGAATATGAAAGTGTAACAAGAATTTATAATCATCATAGTCTCCAAAATCTAAAGTCATTGGGTAGTAATAGAGTTCAAGATAACAATATCGGTATTCTTCAATCGGACACTTGCAAAAAGGCAATCACCATTGTTTTTTGGGACATCAGCGGGTTTTCAAAGCTAACAAAGTTGTTTTATTTGATGGATAGGGAAAATATCATATTAGAAATCTTAGATGAATATTATAGAATTGCAAGATCTATAATTGCACGTAACAATGGAGTTTGGGACAAAACTATAGGTGATGGCATCATGTCATGGTTCGGGTTCTTTGAGAAAAATATACCAGAAAGGAATAGTGGGCATGATGATGGAGCATTAGACGCAATAAATGCAGCAATCGAACTGAGAAATATCTTTCAGAACTTTAAGGACAAGGTGAAATCAGCTTGGAACATTAATGGAGTCAACTTAGACTTTAACATAAAATGTGGAATAAATACTGGCCAGGCCCATATTGGCCTTGTCTATGACCAATTTACGGCCATGGGAACAAATGTTAATATCGCTAGCAGGCTCCAGGAATTTGCCAAGGGTGATCAGATAATCATTTCAAACGCTACAATGGAAAAGATTTGTTTGAAAGGTTATAATCTAAGGAGAATTTCCGTTAATTCGGATAACCTTATAAAATCTTTTGAAGACATTGATTGCTGCTATGAGATCTTATAATAACACAGTAAATAGTAGAAAGGAGTTCAAATGTCTTGTTGGGTTTTTTATGCTACAGAACCCACTTTCATAGCAGTAGAATAACAAAAGTATTTTTATTTGCAAGTGAACTATATCATCAACTAATAATACAGATCAAAATGATAGAAAAAGAAAGTTTGGGTTTGAAAGGAAAGGGTATAAACGAGGTTTTTCTCAGCGAAAACAGAGATGAATTTGATAGTACTGTTAATGGTTATTATAGGCTGATTGGTGGTGAGAATGGCAATTATAATAAGGAAACCAGTAGGAGGCTACGGTCATTTGGTGAAGAATTGTTCAAAAAGAGATCATATGAGAAATTTACTGCTTTTAAGGCAGATCATGATGATATGATAATAGGAAATCATTTGAGATTATTCTCATTCTGTGAACATCATTTGCTTCCTTTTTTTGGAGAGGTTGCGATTGGATATATTCCAAATAACAAGATATTCGGCCTCTCAAAATTCCAACGGCTAGTAGACAAAGTATCTTCTAGACCTCAACTTCAGGAGAGACTCACGTACCAAATTCTCGAGGAAATCAAGAATAGATTGGAACCTAAAGGCGTAGGCGTTGTCATAAAGGCTATTCATACTTGTGTTTTCGCAAGAGGCACTCAATCGAGTTCAGCAGAATTTACAACATCAGCAGTTGACGGAATTTTTAAGGAAAACAACAACACCAAGCAAGAGTTCTTTTCCATAATAAATTCAGATGGGAGATTAAGACTGTAGTGCTCAAATTCATTGGGAAGGTAAATTTGATCTAAATTCTTCTTTTGAACCAACAAGTCTTTAACCTAGTAACCTGTGGAAAATAATCATGATAGAGCATCACTATCAATTCCTGTAATTTCGTGATGCATTCATCATTTGGACACTATATGTAAGTTTACGATATATTTTAATTAGATAGATGAGCGAGAAAACTTAAATTGATGTCTGCGGCCAATGATGCGAATATTGAGTATATAGACTGGAATAATGCTTTTGAAATATTAGATAAGGCTTTTAAACTTGGTATTTTTGTACTAATAATTGGTCCAAAAGGGACAGGGAAAACCACACTCGTTAGAAAATTCGCTAAGCAGGTAAGTAAAGAACTATCATCTGTAAATTTTAGCCTCAGGACTAGAGAATCTCACTTAATTGGAACTAATACTATCGATAATGGTCAGATAAATTTTGTAAATGGAGTTTTGGTTCACTCGATGACACAGGGAGACTTATTATACCTAGATGAGCTTAATGCGGCCGAACCGGATGTGCTACTTAGGCTAGACGAGGCTTTAGATGATAGAAGACAAATAGTTTTGAAAGAATTCCATGGACAAACAATAAAGGCAAAGGATAACTGGTTTGTAATTGGGACCATCAATCCGCTATCACATGTTGGAACAAAAGAACTCCCCCCACAAATTCTAAGCAGATTCCCAATTAGGATTATGTTAGACTACCCTCCTGAGGATACCGAACTGGAAATTATCAAGAAACATGTTAAGGTAAATACTCAAAACGAGGAAGATAATATTAAAAGTGCAATAAAATTGGCCCATAATCTACGTAAGGCAGCTTCTCTTGAAGAAATTTTTTATAGCCCTAGTTTGAGAGAAACCATAGCATATTCAAAATTGGTAACGAACAATACAAATGCAAAGGAAGCTGCTGAATTTGTTTTTGCAAATGTTTACCATCAATGGGGCGAAATTGAATACCGAAAGGTAATGGACATAATCGCATCCATTTTCCTTTAATTCACGTTGGCAAAGTATGTCTATTTTTTGGGATATAAAAGACAAGGGGAAGGAAAATGATATTGATTCAAAGCATGATAAAAATTTTGATAATGAAATAAAGAGCAAGCAAAACAAGAAAAGGTCCGAATCGTTCTTAAGATTTGACGACCTAGATCTTGACAATATTCATATTAGAAATGATGTATTGCTCGAGATTGCCACGTTCTTATCCAGACGATGGTCAGACAGTACTGAATCAACCATTCATATTTCAAGAGAAGGAAAAATCTCTACTAATTTAGACAAGAAAAGAATTACTCTTCCTGGATTAGATTATTTCTATGGTAACATTTTTCAAAAGTACAGACAATGGCGAACATTACTATGGTATGAATCAGTCAGATTAAAGTATTCATTTAAGATTTTTGATACTGACGTCGTCTTTGGATTTGTATTCAACATTTTGGAGACAAAACGGATAGAAATATTGGGATTAGAAGAATGGAAAGGCATGATAAAAGAAATTATATATTACGAAGGATTATCCTGGCACAATAAACCCCTGCTGAATTCACTACATGGGAAAAACAAAGTTTTAGAAGCATTTTCTCAATTCTTTTTAACAGGTTATATAAAGGGTGAACTCTATGGCGGTGAAAATGAAAGGGTAATTAAAGCATCAGATTATGCACAGAACATCTTAAGAGAATATATTAGAAATTTCAAACTCAATAACAAAACTTTTGACCAAATAAAGGATCAAAAATGGTTAGAATATGAAACAAGGCAGATTATTAAAATACTTCAAGTTGATTCATTAATGTCAGTTCCACCCATCCCAATAATTATGCCAAAAAGCAAAATAGGACTTTCTATGAAGCAAGAGGAAGTCTTATCACAGATTGAAAAGCTTGTAAGAATAAAAAATAAGGAAATAGAAATAGAGAAATTAAAAAAAGAAATTGTTCAAGGCGATGATATCAATGAAGAGTTTAGAATCATAGTTAATGAGAGTAAAAAAAATGATAACAAAGGTTATGAATCAACTGAAAATCTTTCCATCGCAATTCCAGACAACACGGGGGTTGACGAAAATGCCATTTACGATTTTGATTTGATTAATAAGGTGAAAACCGCCCTCAAGGAATGGAAAAGTGGTTGGAAAGAAAAATATGATTTTAGTGGAGACGAAATAGAAATTGAAAATTACATTGAAAAGCAGCCAAAAATTTTTATTAGTGATAAGAAAATTGCAATAAATGTAAAGATATCGGTACTTTTGGATCTTTCAAGCAGTATAGAAGATAATGAAATAGAGTACAAGAAAGCCACAGTAGCATTGTGTGAAGGATTAGAATATCTAGGAATAAAATTTTCCATATATGCTTTCAATACTGAATCTAGAATGGTTAAATGTTGGGTAATTAAACCCCCAACCGCAAGGTGGGGATCCATTTATGCGAGGAGACTGATGCAAGTAAAACCAATAGGAGGAACACCTTTGGCAGAAATATACAAGATACTCCAGCCAAGTATTAGTGCGTTCAAACCAGATATTTTTGTAACACTTACAGACGGCGAACCCTCAGATATGGATGCTGTACGTTCTGTAGTCTTATCATACAAAAGAAGTGGGGTAGAAATGATTGCAATCGGTTTGGGTTCGGATTTAGGAGATGCGATAGGGATTGGACATAATTTAAAATACCTCAACTATCAAAGAATTCTCACTTTATCAAAAAAAAGGTTGCAGGATTTACCAAAAAAAGTATTGGGGCTTTTAACCACAGATTGAGGCAATTCAATAATACCGCACCAAATTAGCAGTAGAAAAATTAGAATGCTAGATCAGGGTTATCCTTTTCGAGTTTCTTCCAATCAGATAAGAAGGAGTCTAGGCCCTTATCTGTCAAGGGATGGCGGATCATCTTATCCAGAATGTCTGGCGGAAGTGTAACGACGTCTGCCCCCATTTTTGCCGCTTCGATCACATGTAATGGATGACGAACGCTAGCCACCAATAGCTGAGTTGAGATATCATAGCTAGCAAATATTTGAACAATTTCGCTTACCAAATTCAGACCCTCAGCTCCAATGTCATCTAACCGACCAATAAACGGACTTACATAAGTAGCTCCAGCTTTTGCAGCTAATAGCGCTTGATTAGCAGAAAAAATTAGTGTTACATTAGTTTTTATCCCCTTTTTAGTTAGTGAATGCACAACTTTTAGACCAGCCATGGTCATAGGAATCTTGACTACTACGTTTTCTCCATATTTTGCTAATTTCAACGACTCTTCTAACATTTTATCATAGTCAATAGCAACTACCTCTAGACTAACTGGTCCTTTCATAATTTCTACGATTTTCTTCATGGTCTTAATTGGGTTGCCTTTTTCTTTTGAAAGCAATGTTGGGTTAGTAGTGATACCATCTACTACTCCTAATTCATTGTATTTTTCTATAGATGCAACATTAGCAGTATCTAGGAAGATTTTCATTTTTTTTCACTCTTTTTTAGGGCGACCACATTTTTTACTATTTCCCCTGGAGATAAGCCATATTTATCCAAGAGTGAATCGATCTCTTCGTCTCTTGCAGATTCACCATATTTATCCCTAATTCCAATTTTTCTTACAAAAGTAGGGCATATTTCAGAGGTCACTTCTGAAATTGCAGACCCCAGTCCACCTACTATATTATGTTCTTCTACGGAAGCCAATGAGCCGGTTTCCTTCGTACATTTGTAAATCAATTCCGAGTCTATCGGTTTGATAGAGTACATGTCTATGACCCTACAAGAAATATTATGATCTTTTTTCAAGATATCACTTGCCTTCAGTGATGCTGAGACCATAGTTCCACAGGAAAATAAACTGATATCGTTACCATCTTTTATTATTGTTCCTTTTCCAATTTCAAAATTTGATTCTTCAGAATATAATTCCTCAGTTGAAGGTCTAGCTAACCTTACATAGAATGGACCCGGAATATTCACTATTTTTCCCAATAATTTTTTGACTGATATCGCATCGGCAGGTACCAAGACCCTCATATTTGGTAAAGATCTCATGATAGAGATATCCTCGATCTGTTGATGAGATGCTCCATCAGGTCCAACAGATAAACCTGCGTGGGATACTACAATTTTTACGTCCAGGTTTGGATAGCAAATTGCATTTCTTATCTGGTCCAAACACCTGCCTGGAATAAAAGCAGCATAAGTACTAGCAAAAGATACTTTACCAGCGATAGCAAGACCAGCAGCGATTGAAACTAGATTTGCTTCGGCTATGCCAACGTTGAAGAGCCTATCAGGAAATTTTTCACCGAACTTTTTAGTTTTAAGTGAATCAGTAGTATCGCCCCCTACACATACAATGTTAGGATACTTTTTACCTAAATTTACAAGGCTATCTCCGTATGCGGAACGCATATCAGAAAATTTAGTATCACTAGTAGTCAAATGGGTCAATTCATAGCTCACCATCATACATTATATCTTTTTTTTTAACGTCAAACATTTTTGCACCCTCGTCATTAGTTTTCAATTATCTCGATAAATTAAATTGTTCTATTATATTCCTACGGCCTTTAATCCAATCTTCTTCAAGATTTAAAGACCGTGATTCCTCGAGCAGGCTCTTCTCAAGATAAGAATCGAGCAAGAACTTAGTTTCACTAATCCTCTTGTCAACATTGCTATGACCAAATATTGCATTTCCCATTACAAAAATCCTACAACCAGCATCAAAGCACTGAGTTATCGTCGATAGATCTATTCCACCATCAGCCTCAAAATAACCCTTAAATCCCCTCTCCCTCAGCAGAGGGATAATTTTTTTCATTTTAGGTAAAACCTCCGGAATGAATTTTTGCCCGGCAAAACCAGGATTTACAGACATTATTATGATAACATCAAGATTATCAAGATATGAGAAAATCCATTCTGGTAGATCGGTGCCGGGATTTACAGCTAGCCCAGGGCTAACACCATTTGATACTAATTTAGAATTGATCCTCTCAAATTCCTGTTCGTTACTACAAGCCTCTGCATGAACAGTTATGACATCACACCCGGCATCAATATAGCGATCCAAGACTAAGGTAGGCTTTTGGATCATCAGATGAGCGTCAAAAGGCAACCTAGTTCCATTACGCAATTTCTTGATAGTATCAAAGAAGAATGTCGAGTTTGGAACAAACTTTCCGTCCATCACGTCTAGGTGTATCATATCTGCACCGTACTGCTCTGCTTTTGCTATTTTTTGCTTCAAGCTTTCCTCACTGATTCCATCCGCTCCTGCTATAATAGAAGGAGAAATCATATATTCACCTTCGAGCTCCCTTACTAACAATGGCAAGTGTTTTTTTGAAGGGGCTTTCCCATGCCACTGAGGATTGTTAGCCATATGTTTTATTCCGTTCCCCTTCACCGTATTTGCTATTATTATTTTGGGTTTGTCAGTAGGTCTTTTTAAAAGCTCTGGAATCAACTGTTCAATCTTATGACCATTAATTTCAACCACTTCCCAGTTAAAAGAAAGCCATTTTTCTTTGACAGGGTCGATTGGCATAATCTCCTCTGTAAATCCATCTTGTTGAATCTTATTTCTATCCAATATGGCAATAAGGTTATTAAGTTTAAATTTTGCAGCAGCCATTGATGCCTCCCATATCTGACCTTCATTTGTCTCGCCATCACCCAGAAGGCAATAAACCATATTGTCCCGCTTGTCGAGCTTATTAGCCAGGCATATTCCAATTGATACGGAAAGACCTATACCTTCAGACCCCCCAGAATATTCAATTCCTGGGACGCTGTGATGCTTTTGCATTTCGCTATATCTTACAGGATGGCCTTGTAGACGTGAATTCAATTTTCGTAGAGTCTTGATTTCTTCCTTTGGGAAAGATCCAGCAAGAGATAAAGTAGCATAGTAACCCGGTGCTGAATGAGCCTTTGAATTGATGAAATAGTCTCGATTTGGATTAGAAGGATGTTTAATATCATTATTCATTATTTGAAAATAAAGACAGCCCATAATCTCTGCAGCTGAAAAAGACGCACCAGGATGTCCAGACCCTGCTTCTGCAATACCAGTTAAGGCTATAGTACGTAATTCTTTCAGTTTTTCTTTTAATCTTAAATATCTATTTATGTTGTACATATCATCATCAAACTCTTCATTTTAGTCATGCGCACCACTCCATTTCAAACATCTCTGTATAATAGATTTCAAATGTCAAATAGATAAAAAGGTAGCTTCGTTTAGAAAACGATTTTACGACTTTGCTCCAATATTAGACAAAATCGCTTCTATATCTCTCCTTGTTAGTCCTACTCCTTTCTTTGCATCTCTACGATGCTGTATTTTGTTTTTAGAGAAGGCAATTAAAGTCGGTACTGCGTTGATACCATATTTATCCCACAATGGGTTTTCATCCTCGTTCAGTTTTACACTACCAATAAGGACTGTATTATCGTTCAGGTTTTTGATTGAATTTTCAAATATAGGGATGAAACTTTTACAATAATAACACCAATCAGCATAAAACAAAATTAAGGAATTTTTACCACTTGTCGCAGAGGCAAGTTCTCCCTGGTTCAAATCTTTCATGCTATAATTTTGTAGATGTACCATAAAAAATATTTGTAAAAATAACCTGGGCTAGTTGGAATCCTGATCGCGATTTGTTGGCGGGATGGTCGTCCTGTCGATCGGATAGTTGGTCGTTTGTTTGGTTGTTTGTTTGGTTGTTTGTTTGGTTGGCTGAATAATAGTCACAGATTAGTTTTTTTATACAAGAAATTCTGTATCAGAAAATCATTTTTTGTACTAATAAAAGGAGCCTGCCTACCTGAGTCATTATTGTTAATATTTGATTTTCATTTGGTAGTAATTAACTAAAGAAAGAGGTGGGAAATTGTCGGGGGAGACCTTAGAAATGTAGTTTGTTACCTAGTATCTTTTATTTTGTTTCCTTTTTGTTCTTATCTTATTGTTTTACCGAAATCATCGTTGTCTAGTGCACCTTTGAATACCTTATCATAGCACGCTTCTGCATTTTCGACTGAGAATGATCCATTGTGATTTGCAGCTCTTGTAACACAATTAAAATACCTTGTTAAAGCGTTGGCTGGTTCAACGACCATTAATTGTGCCAAAATCAATACCGAGAAAACTATGCATGATACTGTTAAAGCAGTTTTTAGATTTTGATTCATGATCATTCCAGATTATTCGCCTCCGAATTTGACATCTGCATCATTATCATCGCCATCATCATGTGGTGCGCTTCCCAAAAGAATTTCATTATAGCAACTTTTTACCTCATGTTTGGTTGGTTCCTTTTCAAAGTACGAATCTTCCTCAACACCCTTGCTTGAATCTATTTTATCATCAATGCAGTCATAAAATTGTGGTAATCCGCTATCTAAGGTTTGGTTTCCACTATTAATTTCTATCAAATCCACGGCCTGAGCGTACACCTTATTTGTATGCAGTGGGGTACCTGCGATACTTGAAACGGTAATCATTAGCGCTGAAAATACTAACGAATTTATCCAGAGATATTTCATCCTACAAAAAGTTCGAAATAAATTATTTAACCCATTCTACAAAATACTCCAAATGATTTCTCAAGAACAAAGTTTGTTCAGTAATTCAAATGTTAATCAAACCTTATTTCGAAGCCTCCAAAATACTATTAGATAGCTCGATTTTTCGGCATGTTTTTCCCAATATCAAAACAAAACGAGTATTTACAGATTTCCAGCTACGATCTTTGTAAACCGGATAAAACGGTCACTGATTCAAAATTAGTAATATAAGACTATAACATTACAAAGCAATTGTTATCATTGTAAAGAATTCTCGATCAGGGCATAGAACTTAAAGAAGATAACTATTTTCCAATTAAAAAGTCTTTTTATACTAATTTTTGAATGGTCAATAGAGGTCATGTATTTGATTAATAGTCATAAATTGGCTCATGGGGAATCATAATGTCATCCCCCAAGGTTTCTTCTGATGTAATATCTTTAGAGCATATAGGTTTTGTAGTCATTTTGCAACGAACTATATCAATTTTCAAATGAATCTTTTATCGATGTAAAACGTAAAAGTATAGAATATAAATATAATCGTGGCTATAGTCTCATATTGATTTTTTTGTCCAAAATGAAGTATGCCTTGTTGATTTTGATATTTTTTACAAGTTTAGCGATTATTCATTCCCCACAAGCGTTTGGTCAAAATCAAAGCTTAGAACAACATTTAGGTTTGTTTGGCAATGGGAATAATTCATTGTTAAACGATATATTCAATAAAGTAAAAGATTCTGTGGTTCAAATAAGTACAGAATATCAACCTACAGACGCTCCAAATGGGTCTTACGATTCGACAGGTAATAGTCCATACGCAATGAAGTTTGGTTCTGGATTTGTTTATGACAAATCAGGTACTATCATAACGAATTATCACGTTGTTAGTTCTGCAACTAACATAATAGTTACTTTCAATGATGGTAACAGTTATACTGCTAAAGTGGTTGGCGTAGATCCATATGGAGACATTTCTATACTGAAACTGGATAATCCAGTGGACGAAAAATTGATTCCAGTAACATTATCAAACTCCTCTTCATTGAAAGTTGGTGATCCGGTTTTGGCAATTGGTAACCCATATGGGCTAGATAATACTTTAACATTTGGTATTGTTAGCCAAATAGGCAGACTGTTGCCAAACTCAGACTTAGGTTACTCGATTCCTAATGTAATTCAGACAGATGCCGCTATTAATCCAGGAAATTCAGGAGGCCCACTAATAGACCTTGATGGTAATGTCGTAGGCATGAACACTGCGATATTTTCAAATACAGGAGCTTATACAGGAGTTGGATTTGCAATTCCTTCCAACGATATCATTAGAATAATACCTCCGTTGATAAAAACAGGTACATACCAACATCCTTGGTTAGGAATATCAGGATCAAAGTTATCGCCCACTTTAGCTGAAATGTTTGGATTACCTCTTAATTACAAAGGTGTACTAATTGAGAATGTTGTGCAAAATGGACCGGCGGACAAAGCAGGTTTGAAAGGAATGCTAATTCAGGGAAACAGATTTGGGGAACAACAAATACTAGATAAGGATATTATAATTGCAATAGACAACAACCCTGTATCAAGAATTGATGATATAATTTCCTATTTAGACATTAACAAAAAGGTGGGAGACAAAGTAGATTTGACCGTTAACCGTAACGGGCAAACAATAAACCTTGTTGCAACTTTGGAAGCAAGGCCGAATTTGCCTTTACAAGAAATTCAATCACAATCAGAACCCAATTATGACAATCCCCAACCATATACCCCATTCCCAAATTTCAAACTGCCACCGCTCCCAGAATTTAAGCTTCCAGAATTGCCTAATTTTAATATCCCTGGCCTATACATTGGAAATAAATAACTACTTCACCAAGAGGTTATAGACCAATCACTTATTTGGAAACGACTAAATCAAATATTACTTTCCAAGAAAAGATGTTCATTGAATGATGTCTAGAAATCCGACGGAAGTTTGTTTAATTTTGGATTTAGATTTATAAACCTTCATTTTATTAATTTACAATGTATATATGTCTGTGCAGAAAATAGCTTCAACTCCTCTTGTCAAAATAAACAATGTAAGCTTCAGAAATGGCTCAGAAGTTATTTTAGATAATGTATCCTTTGAAATAGACAGAGGAGATTTCTTAGGTATTATTGGACCAAACGGCGCTGGTAAAACCACTCTTTTTAAATGTCTGCTAGGGCTGAACAAAGAGTATACTGGTAATATAAGATTATTTGATAAAGACATACGAAATCACGCAAAAGAAATTTATAAAAAGATAGGGTATATTCCTCAGTCAAATAGTTTTGATCCAAGGTTTCCTGCAACAGTAAAGGAAATAATACAATTGGGTTCTGTTGGTGGGAAAGCTTTTGATGAAAAAAAAGTTAAAGAATTGATAGAATTGACAGGTATTACAGCATATCTTGACAAAAGAATCGGCGATTTGTCAGGAGGACAGCAACAAAGGGTCATGATAACTAAAGCACTTATTCATGATCCAGAATTGCTGATTTTGGACGAACCGGATACAGCTATAGATGCGGCCGTATTGAAATTATTCTACAAACTTTTGACAAAACTAAACAAGGAAAGAAAAATAACCATAATTTGGTCTTCACATGATCTAGATGCTGTGAGTTTGCTTTCAAATAAGGTGGCTTGCCTTTATCGAAAGCTTTTTTTTCATGGAATTTCTGAAGATTTTTTTAGCAATGAGAGCAATCTTAAGACATTCGCAGAATCATCCATGCACATCCACATTAAGAGCCATTCGCATTAATCATTTTGTTTAAAGCTTTTTTTTCTTCTGGTAAGACATTTCGTAGACAAAAAACAAACCGACAAGAAATAACTTTATCTGTATAATTGCTTATTCTGGTAATCATTCTTAAATTATTATTTGCCTTGCTTATTAGAAATATGGAATTTTTTCAAATGAAAACACGCTATAGCGAATTAAATATGCGTGTAGTTAGTTTTTGCGAACAGGAATTATGAATATAGCATCTTATGAATAAACAAGATTATGTGAATTGATATCTTTGGATTAGTTGAAGTAATCAAACAGTCAATAATCAGAATTTTTGGAAAGCAATAGAAGAAAAATCTATGCGTCTTTTTGAATGATGCTTATGAAACGGAATTTGGTAGTCAAATTAAAGATGATAGCCTCCTCCTCTGCTAGATAACTATGGCTAGACACAAGATAAAAGACATAATAACAAATTTACATTTATGATATAAGGATTTACAATAGAATTGAAAGAGAATGAAGCCTATGAGAACAAACCAAGTAAGACTAGAAGCATCACATTTAGACTCGAAAGTTCGGTCATAGAAGAACTACAATTTGAAGCTGATTACAGGGAAACATCGTTGAATGTCCTTATTAATCAGATTCTACGGAGATACTCCAACTGGGAAAGATACGAGAATAAAATTGGAATGATCCCAATCCCAAAGATAATATTGTCAAGTGTGATGGATCAAGTAATCAGAACAGGTTCTGAAAATGGAATCGACGATATTTCAAAATTTAAGGAATCTTTGGTAAAAGAACTTTCACAAATAGCTTTTAGCTTTTTAAAGGACTCTGTGCTCCTTATAAAGAAAAATTATAGCCTCTTTTCAGTCTTAGAGGTCCTCGAACAGTATATGAAGGTAATAGGAATAAATTCAGATCACAGAATCGAAGAAGATGGAAAACACGTTTACGTTATACAACATAAATTAGGAGAAATGTGGTCTCTATTTATCAAGGAATTCCTTGTTCTCATATTTGAAAATTTGGGGAAAGTAAAGGTGGATATATCAAGTACGCCTAATACTACGGTTGCAAAGGTCTTTCTCAACTCCTGATACCTTATAAATAGAAAAAACCTTATTTTGGAGCTTCATTATAAAAACAGAGATATCAGATCGATAAAAATTTCTCTATTGTGCGATCAGTGGACTCGTGCTACTGCCAAATCTACATTCCACCTCTCACGTATATTACAAATTTTAGAAAGTAATTCAAAACAATATAGCAGAAGGTCGACTGGTATTATCCTTTCGTGATCAGTACAAATCTTTTATCAAAGTTATAAGGAGTAGAAATTTTTTAGGAGATTAGATATTTGAAATAATTACATTTTGGTTTTTATAGGATAAGATTTTAGAAAAATCATATTGGGTTGGAGGGCGTACTACCTTATCAAAAAAGACAACTATCTGAAAATTTCTACCTTACTAATTTGTATATTTTCAGTTTTCGCTATAATATTGAACCTTGAAGGAAGCAATTGTATTACTCAAATCAATTCTTTACCCGTAATTAACAGTAGTTCTAACGAAGGGGGAGTGGTAGGCAACAATAGTAATTTCGCAAACCAGGGAGTAGAGGTGCAACCGCAGGAGCAGGAGCAGCAACAGGATTCAAATACACAATTTCAAGAGGAGTTGATGCAGCAGTCCTATGATCTTAGAAAATATTGCTTTTTGGTGACAAATCTCTATGTATACTCCCTATTTGGCATCATAATAGGTTTCATAATACTCGTACTCTGGTATATGAGGTACAAGAAAATTTGGTCCGGAAAGAAAAACAAGCCCATCAATTAATCGATTTGTAATTTAGAAATGACTGACCATTTGCATAGATTTTTAAATAAATGGGAACTAATTTCACACAAAGATTGTCTCGCGCAGATTCTATTCTAAAATTGGTCAAAACCTCATATTCTACTTCCCCAACGTTCAAACAGGCCACTTTTTTTGGAGTGCCACATAACTACAAAGATATAAAGACACTAGGAGACCTTTTAGAAATCAATTACAAATATCAACCAGTAAAGAATCAACTAAGACAAAATCTGATTAGTAAAATCAAGAATAATGAAAATCCGTTCGTAGGGATTATTGGGTTTGATGATACAGTTATCCCAGCCATAAAGAGAGCACTCCTTGCTGGACATGACATCTTGTTTGTAGGTCACATTGGTCAAGGAAAAACCAAACTTGCTGAATTAATTTCAGAGAATCTCTTGTCACCTATCCCCATAGTGGAAGGAACTTTGACAAATGATATTCCAACCGAAATGCCTTATACTCATCTTGTCGATTTGTTAAACGGAAATTCAATTGACAAGATGCTTCCAGAATTTTATGTTTCAAAGGACTGTGAAGAATTAATCAAAAATAATGGTTTAGACACCAAGATAAAATGGTTAGACGGTAAACAGAGGTACAGATACATACTGGCAACCCCCGACATTTCTGTTAAAGACCTGGTAGGCCAGATCGATGTTGTCAAAATCATTAAAAAAGGTATTGAAGTTTTTGATATTGATTCATATTCTCCGGGATATTTACTTCAAGCCAGATATGGGATATTATGTCTTGACGAGTTACCTGTCCTAGATCCCCGAAAACAAGTAACGTTACTTAGCGTATTACAGGAAGGAAGATTTACCACTGGTGCTTACCCTGTATTTTTCAAGCCGGATGTGAAAATCATTGCAACGGCAAATCCCATAGATTACACACATTCTGGAAAGATAATAGAACCATTAGCCGATCGGCTAAAGAGCCATATTGAAACACACTATCCCAATACGATTGATGATGAAACCCTAATTTTGGTACAGGAAATGGATATGCTAAATAGAGATCAAACTTTTTTGCCAATTTTCATGCTAAAAACAATAACTAGAATTTTCCAAAAAATTAGAAACCATCCCGATATCAATAGCGATAGAGGAGTTAGTGTCCGGTCAACCATTCATTCCCTTGAAGCTATAGTCGGTGAAGTAGAGAGGGCTCGTTCTCTGGTAAATAACGTTAAAACTATACCTAGATTCTCAGATTTACAATGTATATTTCAGTCGTCAAAGTTTGAACTAGATGAAATAGAAGATACGACTGAAAATAAGACGATATTTCTAAATAATATAATCAATGAAGTAATTCAAGAGACATGCTTACATTTTTTTAACGAATTTTTCAAGCCCCAGGACCTAATATCCATTAAAAACGAGTTTAGGAACAAATCATTTATCGTGGTTCAAAATCAATATAAGCGCACATCAGCTCAATCGGTAAGTACTGCAGAGGGAACAAATTTTGCAAAAGAATCAAAGACTGGTTCATACTTGTATACAGATCAATTAAGGCACCTTCCAGTGATATCAAAGACGTTAAGAGGTGTAATTGCTAAGATAAGACAAGAACAAGATTACTTTGTTCAAAAGGCCCGTCAAAATGAAATTGACAAGAACCTTCAATATATACAGTTCGAAGGGGTATGGAAAGATAAGGAAGACAGTAACGAAGAACTTTTAGCAACATCATCTGAGCTGCTCTTTGAATATTTAAGGTTCAGTTCCCCACCAATACTGGACAAAAGGGAAGACACATTCGAAATTAGAGAATAAACGAATTGAAAGGGTTAGATGGCAAGATAAATAGTAACAGATATCGTTCTGATAATAGTAACAACAATACTAAGGCTCCTCTTCGGAGGAATGGAACCAAAGATCAATCGGGTCAAAAAAATGCAGCCGTGCATGAGAAAAGAACTACCTATTTTTCAAAGCCACTTGCAAATTCTGGTGACGAGTACGAGGAAGACAGGAGCAGAACTCAAGAAAATTTAGGAAATTCGAGGCAAAAGTCCCAACAACAACAGCAGAATCCATTTATGGACCAGGAAAAAATTCGAGCAAGAAACAACCTGTTAAGACAGTTTTTTCCAGATATATTAAAGGCAATAGGCAACAAAGCCATTAAAGATAGTCCCCCCACTCTTAAAGAACTGGAATCATATCTTCAGGAATATTTTAATGAACTACAAAAGAGAAAGATTGCTGATGAAAAAACAAAGGCTCAAGACCATTTGTCCAGATCTAACAAACATGCTTTATCGAATCAAGAACAAGATAACAATGGACCCGATAGAGCACGTTATCTAAAGGGGCAGGATGAATCGTCAGGTTCGGTCACCACGACTAGTCAGAAAAAATATAGTCTAAATTTTAATTTTACTGAGCATACATTTTCAGATAATAATATGCCGATTGTTACTGAACTAATTAAGAAAGGTTATCTGGTTGATTCTGACAAATGGTTAAACAAAAAAGGGTTTCTAAAAATAGGTCAGCAGATACTTGCAGAGATAATTAAAACCTTGAAATCAGACAAAATAGGGATGCATGAAACAAAGTTTGCTGGGTACGGAAGCATGGTTCAGGAAACTTCTAAAAAGTATGAGTATGGAAATGAGATCTCCAACATAAACGTAAACTCGACAATAAGAAACTTCGTAGAAAGATACTATGAAGATCATCACCAAAGCAATGATGACATTCATAACAGGATTGAATTTCCTCTGGACATCTCTTATGAAGATATAGAGATTTATGACACTCTGGAAGAAATTCAAGTTGCTACTGTTTATTGCATTGATTTGAGTTCAACAATGAAGTATTCATCAATGTATAATGATCTAAGTAGGATAGAAGCTTCAAAGCGTGCATTATGGAGCTTGTTTATATTAAACAAGAAATTTTTCCCTCTGGATTCTATCCATACGATTGGTTTCGGATCCATAGCGTCACGGATTAATCCGATGGATATTCCTTTTTTAAAAACATTTGAACCAAATGCAGATTTCCTACACTACACCAACTATCAAGCAGCATATAGGTTTGCAAAAAGGATTCTGAAGAAGGATGGTGCCAAAAACAAAAGGATTGTAATGATAACAGACGGCCATCCAAGTGCATGTTTTATAGATACCAAAAACGAGAAAGACAAAATCATGAAACAAAGACCTTATTCACATTTTTATATTCCTGATAAGGATCGAATAGGCTCTCAGAATTCAGAGAATAATAGGATAAAATTTGATATTCATGACAAGCAAACCGTCTACCTGTGTTATAGGTATAGGCAGATTGACCAGTACATAGGAGAACAGACGATTAAAGAAGCAAAGAAACTAAAAAAAGAAGGCATAGACCTTGATACGATAATGGTTAGTGAGGAAGATACTCTGCTAGACTTTGTCAACGAACTGGCCAGATCAGTTGACGGAAAATCAATATATATCAATCCTAAAGAAATTGACAGAGTTCTTATTAATGACTATTTATCAAATAAAAAGAAGTTGATAAGAAAATAGTAAAGATTGAAAGTTTGTTCTTTATTACTATAATAACGGGGCAAAAAATAGGATCTAATCTATTAGGTGCTACTTCCTGTTAAGCACCTTTTGTTAAGTACCGCCGCCACCACCCCGCAAGAGTTCTAACAATTTCAATATATCGACTGTTTCGTTACTTTGTAAATTAGGTGTCATAAAAGAATTCAAAGAGTCATTTCTGAAGTAACCATTGTTAAAGAAACCAAGACCGGTGTCATTTCCTTCGGCGCCAATATTACCACTACTATTACTACCACTGCCACCAAAACTACCTCCAAATAAGGCTTCAAAAGGGTTAAAGATTGTGGTATCGTTGGATGCAGTGCCATTGTTACTCTTATTTAAAAACATTTGGTTTAAAAAGGAGGTATCAGACTCATTGGGTGGAAAAAAAGAAGAAAAAGGCGAATCGCTAAATGAGGAAGATGGGGAGGTAGAGGAAGGTGACTCTAGGGAAGAGAATGGTGAATTTGAAGTAGAAGGAGAAGCAAGCAGCGCAAATGGACCCAATAACTCCTTAAATCCTGAGAGGTTAAAGTCACCATTTGGATTTTTGGAGAAATTAAGCATATTGACTAGGCCGGAAATTGAACTCTCGTTATTTAATAGAGAATTACCCATGTCAAAGGATGGATGAGAAAAAGTTCCTCCACTACAAAGATCTGACAAAAGTTGGATACCACAGATTGTTTGTAAATTAATCGCTGGGAGTGATTTCATTATAGAAGAGATGTTTAGAATATTTCCAGAAGAGGAATTTAAGAGATTTTCTAGTATGGTTTTGGTAGAGTTATTTATCTCTGACTTGTTAAACAGCCCTGAAGAATTATCTGTAATATTGCTTATACTCAAGGAAGATAATATCCCTTGCAGCATAGGCAGTTTATCTTTAAGCCCGGTCAGTCCTGTTGAATTGGTTAGCTGTTTTAGAGAATCTGACAAACTATTTGAATCAATCTCAAAAGAATAAATCATTTTGTTTGTTATTGGTAGAGAATTCTGAAAGTCAGAAGTATTTACCTGGTAGCTTATCGAATACAGCTTATTGTCACGTATAATCCCGTACTCGACAGTATCAATTGTTTCATTACCAGAATAGCTTCTTGTTACTAATTTATAAGCTGGATGACCTGCTAATAATGAATCAGTTGAAGCTTCTACTATAGTAACATCTTGATCTTGTTCTTGAATAGCATTTGTACGATCTTCCAAATAAGCACTTACATTATCAGGGGAATAGAAAATAGGTGGATAAAAGGTTTGAACGTAAATATCAAACCATGAAATAAATGTCTCTGGAGATACTCCCGAATCATCAACATATGCAGGGAAAAAGATTATCTGTTGTACTGTGTCATTTGAATTGCTGTCGTCAATCAAAAAGCTAGAAGGATATTTTAGAGAAACACCAACATCACTATTTTCATAGTTATTAAAAATTATGCTATTATTACTGGCAGAAACCGAATTTGCCATTGTTGCTACGGATTCTTGTGCAAAAACCAAATTCGAGCTATTATTACCATTGAGCATATTTGTATTGAACATAGCGCTAAATAATGAAATCACAAATGTCAAAACAAAAAGAGAAGATGAAAAAATAATCACATTTTTACTCTTGTTCATCAAAGGGTATTGAATTAACACATATAAAATATTTTTCTGTACAAACCCAGAGTTAGAAATCATAACTATTTAAAATATGCAGACAAATAAGAAGGAGATGAAGAAGATGAAGAAGATGAAGAATGAAAATTGGAATAGAGGAGGCTAAAAGTTAAGTATGTCAGATAAGAAAAATAATTTTAATACAGATATCACTGATGAAGATGAGCTAGATGAGATAAAAAAAATTGCAGAGATGTTGAATCCGGATGAAAGAGTGTTGGTGGTTGCGAGACAATCAAGATTCAAACCTGGCGGGTCTCAACTTTCACCCAATGTAGTTTATGCAACTGATAGAAGAATTATTTTAAGAGATCCAAGTATGCTTGGATTAAAACAAGATATAATTGATATTCCCTACAATGTTATTACAAACGCTAAAATTGAAAAAGGCCTGCTTTCGGCTTCAGTTATTTTTAATGCTCCAGGATTGTTTAACCCCAATATTCCAGGTAGGATGCCGTGGATAAAGAGATTAGAAACAGATGAGCATGGAGAAAATGGCGTTATCGATGCTATTGACAAGAAAAAGGCTGAAGATTTGATTGAAGTGATCCGCAACGGCATCACCCAAATAAGATCCCCATCATACCCCTCAACTGGCGCTAATAATGTGGTCCAAATTCCCCAACACCAAGGTCATATATCACACGCTGATGAACTAAAGAAGCTTGCTGATTTGAAAGATAAGGGTGTAATCTCAGAAGAAGAATTCAAAAGAATGAAGGAAAAGATTATCGGAAAGGAGTAGGTCCATGCAACGAAAATAAGAAATAATTAGACTAGATGAAAAAGTTTTACATAAAGAACATTGTCCTTTTTCTAACCTGAAATCGCTCAGAAAGAGAAAGTATGTTGACAGACAAAAAAAACATAGATGAGACAAAAAACATAATCAGAATGTTTTTATTTTAATAAGAAATGTAAAACAATTAATTGGTAATACGATAGGTTGGTTGTTTTACCTTTGTACCAATGACCTTTTAAGGCACTTTCGGGTATAATATCTTATAAATTGCTTAAGAAAGACAAAGATTTTAAGGAAATTTTTGCTAATTTTTTAAGCAACAAGACCAGTTTGTTTTTGTTTTTATCTATAGTGGTTGCTAGCGTAGCCATATATCCATTTGTTATACCTCACCTATACCACCCTTCCATGATTTATCATATTCTCATTCATATTATTAGTTTTGACGTGGCCCTTTTTCTAACTACGATTTCGTTTGTCTCCTACAAGAGGACGAAAAGTAAAAAAATACTCTTGACAGGCTTAAGTTTTGGATTCTTGTTGGTTGTAGAGTTTTTGTATTTATTACAGTCAAGTAGGGTTTTGGGAACATTCTACATACCTTTAATAGAGGTTGAATTTCAACATGTGTTGTTATTATTGATGTTAGTACTGTTTGCTGCAGGTGTATTGAGGTTGGAAAGAAAATGAATCCGAGCACTATTTTTAATGAGAACGATGTAGAGTCGAATGGAGATAACAGAAGTACAATACTCAGAATTATCAACTCCTTTCCGGGGATTAGATATAGAGATATTCTAAGAATTACAAATCTTAATAATGGCACCTTATCTCATCATCTATCAATTCTTGAAAAAAGGTCAATAATAAAAATTGGTCGAACAGAAAATAGCAACATTACTAGATACTTCCCAGCGTCAACGCCATCGGAAGAAACCCTTATACTAAATTACCTGAAAATAAAGACCACTAAAAGTATAATCATGATGTTAATCGATACTGAAGACGACGTATCCTTTAATGAAATTGTAAAACATATCAATAAAGCACCCTCTACTACTTCATGGAATCTTAAGAGATTAGTTGATTCAAATGTTGTTGGGAGAAAAAGAGGCAAAGAGGTTTCATTATTTTGTCTTAATAATAAAGGATTGGTAAAGAATCTTGTTGGTCAAAATAACAAAACATTACTTGATAGAAGCATTGATAACTATATATCAATAATAGACGAGCTGTAAAAAGCGTTAGTATGATTTAGCGCAGAATCCGGATTAAAACAACATCATCATCATCAGACAAGATACAATAAAGTACTAACCACAAATCATTAACCGCTACCTGTGGACCATATAAGTCAAAGGAAAACAGTAATATCTTTGCTATACCTTGCTCTATACTTATCAATATGAACCACTCTGCCGATAACCCAGATAAGGGCTCTGATATCAAAGATAAATTAGAGTATCTTTTTGAGATGCAAAAGTCTTTGATAACTCAAGACTATACCAGTACAAGAATTAATAGTTCTGAAAAGATTCCTCTAGATACTACCCCGGAAAACAAAATGAAGAAATTATACGAGATGAAAGAACCATTTTCAGGTTACAGAATATTTATGATTTCGTCTGCTTTAGTGCACGAAGCTATAGAGCTTCAAAGAGAAACAAACTGGAAATGGTGGAAGAAAGATAAAACCGTAGATAATGAAAAACTCCAAGAAGAAATTATAGACTTGTGGCATTTTTTAATTCAATTGTCAATTGAGGCCGGCTTTGAACCACAAACATTGATATCAAAATATATGGAAAAAAACAAAGAGAATACCGGAAGACAGCTAAGAGGTTACTAAGAACAATAACCAACAACTTCATCCCATACCATCTCATCTCATCCCCTTCCATTCTAGTCAAGACTGTTAATCTTTTTTAGGGATCATCATATTTTATCCCAAAATTTCTATTTCATCGTATTGATCTTTAACTGCCAAAATACACAGATCTTCTTCAAATATTAGGAGCCAATCACTTGTTCCTATAACAGGTAATTTTCTCACCAAAGCTTTGCCATCTCTTAAGGTGGTCCGGACATAAACATGAGTAGGCAGCTCTACCTCCTTGTTTTTTAATCTTATAAGATCACTTTGTAGTTTGATACCTCTAGTTCCAGGTTGGATGTTTAGTTTTCTAATATTACCCTCCCTGTCTTCTATTTTTGATGTTACATAACTTTGGCCAATATCAAAATCCAAACTAAATGATAGCTTTATAACACACGAGTTACTTTGTGGGATCTCACTTTGCAAGAGTTCAGATTCTTCATCAAAATAGAGGGCATCTTTCAATAATTTATAATCACAATCTATTATTTAATAAAACTTTTTACGAATTTGTTAAGATTTAAAGATTTCTTTATTTTACAGTAGTCAGCGCCTAGAAAATATTCTTGATGTTTTATCTTCAATTCTGGGAGGCCGCTCATGTAATTATATTTACCAATCTTAATATGACATGAGATGCAAATATAGATTGTATAGAGGGCATGCAATATTCCAATATACCTGGCCAAAATATCGTTATAAAGAATGTGACTTTTCAAGATATTCCCAAAATAATTGAATTACAAAAGGAATCATTTCCATCCATGTTAGAAGAAGGCAGTGTTTGGGGAAAGAGGCATCTTCAAAGTCATGTGGAAATATTTCCAGAAGGTCAATTTTGCGTTGAATTTGAGAACAAAATCATAGGTTCGTCAAGCAGTTTAATAGTAAAGTTACCATCTGAATATGAAGTACACACATTTAGCCAGGTGACTGGCAACAGTCTATTTACCACCCATGATCCTAAGGGTGATTCTTTGTATGGTGCTGACATTTCTGTTCATCCTGATTACCGTCGATTAGGGATTGCAACTCTGTTATACAAAGCAAGAAAGGATCTGGTAATAAAATATAATTTAAGGCGAATCATAGCTGGCGGTAGGTTAATCAACTACTGTAATTATGCAGAAAAATTTTCCCCGGATGAATATGTTCAAAACGTGATAAGTGGACAAATTTCAGATCAGGTCCTGACCTTTCAATTGAAAAATGATTTTAAATTCATAAAAATACTTCCAAATTATATCAAGGATTCAAGGTCTTTAAACTATGCAACATTTATTGAATGGATAAATCCATATTATAAAAAGTGACCCAAACCATCATTGATTGCCATGTGCACATAAATGGCTACGAGAGTTTAAAAAATTTACCACTAAAAGAAAGAATAGAATCACTTTCTAACACAATGCAGTCAAACAACGTAGACCAGGCTATAATTCTTTCATCGTATACTATCAATGAAGAAAGACCATCCACTGGACAAATATTGTCTGCCACTGAAAATAATGAAAAAATTAAAGTAGTGGCAGGATATTCAATTAGCAATCATGATGAAAGCAGTATTAAAGAATATGAAGAATATCTTAAAAATGGTAAAATAAAAGGTTTAAAAATTTATCCAGGATACGAGCATTACTATCCATATGATCCAAAATATCAGAAAGTTATTGATTTATGTATAGAGTATGATGTCCCTCTAATGATACATACTGGAGATACATATACACCAAAGGGGAAGGTCAGATTTGCTCATCCGATAAATGTTGACGATGTTGCTGTTGATAACCCAGAACTAAAGATCATAATTTGTCACTTGGGAAATCCATGGTTTTTAGATTGCCAGGAGATAATTTATAAAAACAAAAATGTTTACGCAGATATATCGGGATTGGTTTTAGGGGATTTTACGGAATTCTATGAGAAGTATCTAGTGGGCAAGATTACAGATTTTCTCAACTATGCTGGAGAACCAAAGTATCTGCTATACGGGACTGATTGGCCCATTTCAAGTATGAAATCTTATTTGAATTTTGTATCAAAGTTAGACCTTAATCAGCAAGAACGGGATTTGATCATGTTTAAAAATTCACAAAGGTTGTTTAAACTGTGATCTAAGAACCTAACCATTGGGTAACGTGTTACCTTTTAAAAAGATTACAATCATTGATTACTTATTTTTAATGACCAAAATACATAGATAGTTAAAAGATAACCCGGTTTCTTATTCTTGTTATCGAGTTTTTCCATCCATTGAAGCTATGTGCAGTCATAGTCGAAATTCCATGATAGAGATATCAATCAAAATCCTGTTGATTTTATCTTTTTTTTAATAATTATTTCGTTGTCATCTTGTTGGATTTTTTTAGAAATATTTTAAGAAAACCTCCCAGATTCTAGAAAAAATGTAGAACCGTTGTTACTTTACGAATAAACAATGACTATTTGAGGTGTGGTAACAGTCACATTATTCAAGGTACTCAATATGTGTTAAATGCTACTGCTGCTGCTATTGTTTGTTTGAGTCTCTATAGTAGTGCCATTTATTATATTCTCGATGGTTTGACTACCGCTTTCGCTTGAGCCTGTTGAACCTGTGCTACCTGTTGTTCCTGAACCTGTGCTACCTGTTTGACTACCGCTTTCGCTTGAGCCTGTTGAACCTGTGCTACCTGTTGTTCCTGAACCTGTGCTACCTGTTGTTCCTGAACCTGTGCTACCTGTTGTTCCTGAACCTGTGCTACCTGTTGTTCCTGAACCTGTGCTACCTGTTGTTCCTGAACCTGTGCTACCTGTTGTTCCTGAACCTGTGCTACCTGTTGTTCCTGAACCTGTGCTACCTGTTGTTCCTGAACCTGTGCTACCTGTTGTTCCTGAACCAGCGGTGCCTGTTTGACTACCGCTTTCGCTTGAGCCTGTTGAACCTGTGCTACCTGTTGTTCCTGAACCTGTGCTACCTGTTGTTCCTGAACCTGTGCTACCTGTTGTTCCTGAACCTGTGCTACCTGTTGTTCCTGAACCTGTGCTACCTGTTTGACTACCGCTTTCGCTTGAGCCTGTTGAACCTGTGCTACCTGTTGTTCCTGAACCTGTGCTACCTGTTGTTCCTGAACCTGTGCTACCTGTTGTTCCTGAACCTGTGCTACCTGTTGTTCCTGAACCTGTGCTACCTGTTGTTCCTGAACCTGTGCTACTGTTGTTCCTGAACAGCTGTTTTGACTACCGCTTTCGCTTGAGCCTGTTGAACCTGTGCTACCTGTTGTTCCTGAACCTGTGCTACCTGTTGTTCCTGAACCTGTGCTACCTGTTGTTCCTGAACCTGTGCTACCTGTTGTTCCTGAACCTGTGCTACCTGTTGTTCCTGAACCTGTGCTACCTGTTGTTCCTGAACCAGCGGTGCCTGTTTGACTACCGCTTTCGCTTGAGCCTGTTGAACCTGTGCTACCTGTTGTTCCTGAACCTGTGCTACCTGTTGTTCCTGAACCTGTGCTACCTGTTGTTCCTGAACCTGTGCTACCTGTTGTTCCTGAACCTGTGCTACCTGTTGTTCCTGAACCTGTGCTACCTGTTTGACTACCGCTTTCGCTTGAGCCTGTTGAACCTGTGCTACCTGTTGTTCCTGAACCTGTGCTACCTGTTGTTCCTGAACCTGTGCTACCTGTTGTTCCTGAACCTGTGCTACCTGTTGTTCCTGAACCTGTGCTGTCAGAGGAATCACTACCTGAACCTGTGCTGTCAGAGGAATCACTACCTGAGCCTGTGCTGTCAGAGGAATCACTACCTGAGCCTGTGCTGTCAGAGGAATCACTACCTGAGCCTGTGCTGTCAGAGGAATCACTACCTGAGCCTGTGCTGTCAGAGGAATCACTACCTGAGCCTGTGCTGTCAGAGGAATCACTACCTGAGCCTGTGCTGTCAGAGGAATCACTACCTGAGCCTGTGCTGTCAGAGGAATCACTACCTGAGCCTGTGCTGTCAGAGGAATCACTACCTGAGCCTGTGCTGTCAGAGGAATCACTACCTGAGCCTGTGCTGTCAGAGGAATCACTACCTGAGCCTGTGCTGTCAGAGGAATCACTACCTGAGCCTGTGCTGTCAGAGGAATCACTACCTGAGCCTGTGCTGTCAGAGGAATCACTACCTGAGCCTGTGCTGTCAGAGGAATCACTACCTGATTCGGTCCCTTGGCCTGCACTAATACTACCGCTATTATCTTGGTTTTGTACTGCGAAATTGTTACCTGAACTAAGGTCATCAATTCCACCTCCAAAGCTCTTCTGCTCATCTGAAGAATCATTGTCGGAACTTACTTGTTCGGGACCGCTAGACTCTTCACTATTTTGAATCGGAGATCCGGATACGGCTTGATCCATTGATTCGACTTCTGACCTATTAGAATTTACATTTGGCTGATCACTACCATGGCATAGACCATTTGGTAGTGAAACACTACAATTATTGTCCTTATATTCATTATTGTTTATGTTTGTCGGTAATCCGTTTGCGTTATTGATATCTATCTCATTGCCCTGTGCTAAATTGTTAAAGGTAGCGTTATTATCTTGACTTTGGGCATCGATGAATATACCGTTTAAGGAGTCCTTAACAGTATTCAAATAAATATCATTGTTATCAGAGTCGACTAACGCCGTACCTCCTAATTCATTAGATTTGAGTAAGTTCGTATCTATGCTTGAATTTGACGATGAATATGCTACAATCCCGATGCTATTGTTAGTCAATCGGTTATCTTCGATAGTAGAATCAGTAGAACTTGTTACAAATACTCCAACGTGATTGTCCGAAAAGTCTATTTCAGAAATACTATTGTTTTCTCCTCCTGTCGATAAGATTCCTGCTTGAAATTCTGAAATTGTTCCAGGACCTTCGACAGTTACATTCTCAGTATTGGTAAGCATTACTCCTATTTTTGAACTATTTTGACTTGGACCAGTAACTGAAAAGCCGTTCAAATCGATCGTGATATCGTCGCCGCCGACAAGTAGTCCATCACTTTTACAATTAAGATTAGATGTCAATACTACACTCTCCTCAATTACTTGTCCACAGGAAATACTAGGAACACTAGATTCAGGTGTTTCAAAAGGATTATTTGTTATGGGGCCGGCAACTTCGTTACTGTTCTCAGTATTGAAACAGTTATCGTAACTTGCAGTATTTTTAGGTTTGCTAGTATCATCGCTTATGCTATCAATCTTACTAGAAGTAGTTGGTGCTGGTGGAGGTGTTATTACTTTACCTGTTTTTCCGCTAGGCTTAGAATCAGTATTTGAGGATGCACTACCATCGCTTGAAGAACTTGCAACTGCTTCAGAACCGGCCGAGGAACTTGCTGAACCTTTACTATCGCTTGAGGATCCTTTACTATCGCTTGAGGATCCACTACCGTCGCTTGAGGATCCACTACCGTCGCTTGAGGATCCACTACCGTCGCTTGAGGATCCACTACCGTCGCTTGAGGATCCACTACCGTCGCTTGAGGATCCACTACCATCGCTTGAGGATCCACTACCGTCGCTTGAAGAACTTGCAACTGTTTCAGAACCAGCCGAGGAACTTGCTGAACCTTTACTATCACTTGAGGATCCACTACCGTCGCTTGAGGATCCACTACCGTCGCTTGAGGATCCACTACCGTCGCTTGAAGAACTTGCAACTGCTTCAGAACCAGCCGAGGAACTTGCTGAACCTTTACTATCACTTGAAGAACTTGACGACCCTTTACTCCCACCAGAGTTGGTGCTGTCATCGTTTATGCTATCAATCTTACTAGAAGTAGTTGGTGCTGGTGGAGGTGTTATTACTTTACCTGTTTTTCCACTAGGCTTAGAATCAGTATTTGAGGATGCACTACCGTCGCTTGAAGGATTATTGTCATCATCTATCGTTTCAGGTTTGTCTTGACCATTTTGTAAAGTTTCCGAGGTTTCATTTTCGTTACATAAGATATCTCGTAGGGAACCTAGAGAATTGCTATCATAATATTGTGCTGCTACACTATTATTTACTGAAATGGTGGATGCATTAAAAGTTAGTAACAATACAAGAAATATGACTGGAATTATGCTATTCTTCTTATTTATCAATATGTCATAAAGTTTCTTTAAAAATATATCGATTTTCAGTATTTACTAATTAAAAAGAATCACATGGTTTTTGATGATAGATTGTTATTTAGGTAATCATATTACCAAACATATTGCGTTATTGTTGTACAAACTTTTCTAATAGGATTCTTTAACGGTAAAAGTTTCAATAACTAGGCATATTTTTTGCACGAATATTCCGTAATTGACATCTATATTCTACTATCTCTAGATTAGTCCTTGCAGATCTTTATGGTTCGGTTTTCCCGATAGGCCTCCATAGGAATCAATCATTTGGTACAGTGATTTGACTCTAATGGGCAAAGTTCTATGACAACTAATTAAGTAATGTATTACAATCTACCAGGTAAATATATCAAGAATATATCAATAACAAATTCAGGGCATAGATTTACAAGATGTTTCTTTGATTACAAAATTTCTAATATTACATCGATTACGGGTATAATATCAATTCTAAGTAATAGTATTCCATCAGCATAATGGAGCGACCATCATTGAGTTGGTCTTTTGACTTTGGACAATACCCTAATCTTTACATTGTAAATTGGATCGCCATTTTGTAAATACAAGTCTGACTTGGTAATGCCAGCTATAGTATTTTTCAACCTTACTCGCGTATTATCATTGAGAAGATATTCATTCCATTTTTCAGATGTTGTAGAGAAGGAAATTTCTTTCTTATAAGAAGATTCCATCTCCTCCTTTGTATATAATTTCTTATGCGCAGGCCCAGTTGCTTTATCAGAAAAAATGAAAGATTGAATAGACTGAAAATTAAATTCATATTCTTTTGATTGATCCATCTTTGATTTTTTCACCCCGGTTAACACTACCCTACTTTTGAGTTTTGTATCATCACTTAACAGATATGAATCCCAATATTCCTTTATTACCTTAAAATCCAGTGTAACGAAATCACTCATTTAGGTTTAATCTTTTTAAAGCATATTTTAATCAATCCGGTCGCCTATCCATTTATCCAATGTTGAGATAACAATCAAAGGGAATAGCGATAATGATGTTACTTTGCATATTTTGGGTACCCACGTTAATTGTAAAAATAGTGACGTGATGAATTGAAAAGCGTTATCAAAAATTGAAGAATTTATTTATCAATAGACAAATGTCAAAAACATATAAAACTTAGTAGCATAATTCATTCATATCATAGTATCTAAAAACTGAAATGAATTTGTGTTACATTATCTAAAAGATGAAAAGAAATACTAATTATGAGTTTTTTATTATTTCTTTGACTGGATTATCTGTATTCCTGATATTGTTTCAATATTATTATGATCCTTTAGGTCAAGCTTTAACAGCTCTATTTGTATTTGATTTCATTGTATCCGTTATTTTGTCAATTGACTTTGCCATGAGAGTAAAAAAGTCAAAACAAAGATACAAATATTTTTTATCTCATCTGTATGAAATTCCTGCCCTAATACCGTTGTACGCCCTAACCCTGCTGCAAGATAGCACTGTATACGGCGCCGGCTTAAAAAGTTTAAGGCTTATTCCGATTTTTAGGTTCTTGCACGTTTTATCCAGATCCTTAATAGTGATGGATGAAATCAAAAATAGACTACTTTATGTTGTTTTTCTATCTGTAATTACAGTTACTGCGGGTGCATTTACCATGTACGTTGTGGAACATAATGTTCCTGGTTCAAGGATAGCAAACCTTGGGGATGCTTTTTGGTGGGCAGTGGTTACAGTTACTACGGTTGGATATGGGGACATATACCCAGTTACACTTGAAGGAAGAGTAATTGCCTCAATAATAATGGTCGTGGGTATTGCAATTTTAGGTATATTAATTTCAACTATTGGGGCACAATTTTTAGAGTCAAAACTGAAATATCAACGTAAAAGAGAAGAAAATAATATCAAAGTAATGATTAAGGATAAGATTGATAGGCTTGAAGGCCTGCAAAGTGAGGAGATTGTGACACTTTTAAATCTCATCTCAAATCTTCATGTTGAACTCAAGAATGGCAATAGCAGCAGTCAATTGCAGGGATCCCCATGTTTAAAATGCAATAATATAAATCCTCAAGCGGCAATCTACTGTAATAGGTGCGGAAGTAGAATAACCACTGGCAACCTATAAAAGGTATTAAAGGGCTGGTGGTTCAGCTTGGTACGAACGTTCGATTCGCAATCGAGAGATCGCGGGTTCAAATCCCGCCCAGTCCACTTTTGTTGTAGTTATGCGCAAGTCTTCAATTTTTATTTTGATTTATTCCAATCTTAGGCATATTTTACTCTCTTTTATAGAAACTTTGGAACCATGATGCAACAAAGAAGTGGCATAATAATCAATATCAGTTCAATGCCGAGATTAGCAGGAATTCCCTCTCAATCAGTTTATTCTGCTACAGAATTTGTAGTACAGGGAAGGGTAAAGCCTCATCATACATATTGGAGCCTTTTGGAATCAAAGTGATATTGATTGAACCTGGAGTAACAAATACAAAATTCGTACAAGATATAGTCGTTTCTACTAATAAGTATGAAGAAGACAAAAATGGGGATCGAATTAACCAGATTGATGAAAACAATAAGGATGTCCAATTATCTTTTTACAATGATACAATGAAAAAATTCTTGGCGTTTTACTTTAAAGCAATGAGTATAGTGTTTCATCCACGGGTGTTGCAGATGAAATAATCCATAGCATTGAATTGGTCTATAATGAATTAAATGCTGCTAATTGTCGTGTCCTAAGACTCATAGTTGGAAATGATTCAAAAAATATTCATAGCTTAAAAAATATCTGATAAATAGTGAATTTTATACAATGTTAAAAATTGATTAATTAAAATAGATGAAAGCAGTCTTAGATTGGATAATGTATTTCAAAAATTTCATGATGTAAAATTAATACTTACATATTTTTTAATGGACGTCTTTATGTAGTAGCAGAGGTTTGAATAATTGTAACCTGATCGTAATTGAAAACTTGGTATAGGTATTCTCTTTTATACTGGTTTTAGTCATTGTGTATTAACAAGAAGAAAATCAATAATTTTGTCTATTTTCTGTATATCTGCACCATAAATTTTTCTAAGGTATTCAAGGCCAGACAGGTGTTCCTCTTCTGAAAATGCTTGCATCCCATCCTCTGCTATTACTATTTTCAATCCTCTTGTAAAAGCATCGTATGATGTATGTTTTGCGCAAATATGTGTATGTATTCCAGTAATAATTATTGTGTCGACGCCTTTTCCATCATACGCACTGGTTAAAGCTCTGTCTAAGTTAGTTCTATCAAACGCGCTATAGGTTCTTTTCGTGATAACGCTATCATTCTTAAGAGGTTTCAACTCCTCAATAATTTGCTGTCCAACGGTACCTTTCATTGCATGAGGTCCCCATAAGTCTAATTCATATCTATCAGTGGGAAGATGTTCATCTACACAATAAAAGATAGGAATTTGAGCATTCCTAGCGAAATCCAATAAAGTGCTGATATTTGGAATAATCTCTAACGCCCGCTCGCATTTTAAGCTACATTTAATAAAATCATTCAACATGTCCAATACTAAAATTGCATATCTTGCCAGGTTTTTCTCACACCAAGATAATACTTTAGTACTTGATATTTTCCTTTCTAATATTGATAACATATGGTATCTTGATGCTTATAATTAGGCTTGATTCCAAAAGATCTTATGATAACTTACCAATATGATTATTGCATGAATGAATTAGATAAATCTGAGATAGTAACATTCTATAGATTTATCTATTTAAAAAATTAACAGTAGAGGAAGGTATGATCTTTATTTTAACATCTAGAAGACTTTTTGTTAAACCCTTTTCAGATAGCGGCCCAAACTTTCCCTTATCTGACCAGCAGATGCAAAATATAGATTAAAGAATTATAAATGAATAAAGAACCAGATGGGAGATACAAAACATAGTTATAATAAGAACAATATGCAATTGTTGATGATTCTTATATTAACTTTATACTCCTAATTCATCGGTCAGCTTTAACAATTTTTTACTGTAACTTACAGGAAAACTTTGAACTTGATCCAAATTCGTTAGAAACGGAATCATTTGAACTTGTTGAATATGATATAGTTGTGTTGCATCTAGTGAAGGTAACGACTTTACTATAGAGCCATTTTCAATAATCTTTTCCAAAAGCGGCAGAGAGCCTTCAATGAGCTCGTCGGCAAGTGAAATTATATCCTGAATCAATATCCTTTTATCATCAAGTATTCGGTGAATTTGTTTGGGACCTGGATATGTATGTTTACCAGGACTTGTTTTTACTTTATAGATAATTGATTTTTGTGTACTTGCTTTTCCGACAGTTTTCTCACTATCATTGGAAAGTTTAGTTTCTTTATTACTCTGATTTAATTTGTCCTGCCTTTGTACGATTGTAGCTACCATTTTATATACACCATTAAGTACCGGATCGTCCCGTGATGTACTAAGCTCCGTACCAACAGCGAAACTATCTATCGGAGCCTTATTTTTGAGTAATTCTTTTATAATATTTTCATCTAGGTCACCACTTACCATTATTTTTGTACTATAATAATCACGATCACGGTCCCCAGCTTCATCAAACATTTCTCTTATCTTTTTACTTAAATACAACAAGTCTCCACTATCCAGCCTGACTCCTTTTGGTAATATTCCTTCTTGAATTATCATTTTTATAGCGTTTAATGTATCATAAGTATCCACTAGAAGATAACCATCAGGAAATAATTTTTGGAACTCTTTAAACGCAATTATTTCACTTTCAAAGCTCATAATAAATGAATGTGCCATAGTTCCATAAACAGGGATACCGAATTGCATGCCGGCCAAAGTATTTGATGTACCTGCACATCCCCCTACATATGAAGCCCTAGCCGCTAAAAGAGCAGCTTCTGGTCCATGTGCCCTTCTTGAACCAAATTCAATTATCGGTTTGTTATTAGCAATATTACAAATTCTAGAAGCTTTTGTAGCGATGAGAGTTTGAAAATTGATTATTGATAAAAGGTAAGTTTCTAATAATTGAGCTTCAATGATTGGAGCTTCGATTCTAAGTATTGGTTCAGTAGGAAATAAAACAGTCCCTTCTGGCACTGCCCATAGGTCGCCAGTAAACCTCATTTTAAGCAGATAATCATAGAAATCTTGTTTTATTCCTCTAAATGCATCTAGTGACCTTAAATAATCTATTTCATGTTTGTTAAACTTGAAATTCAAAATATATTCCACTGATTGTTGCAATCCTGCTGTTACTAAATATGACCTGTTTTTAGGTAGCCTCCTCACAAATAATTCGAATATACCCTTTGTTTCCCAATCTTTGTGATATTGACTGAAATAATACCCAGCAGCCATAGTTATCTCATAAAAGTCCGTCAAAAGTGCTGTATTTCCCTCAAAATTACTACCAGAAGTATATTTCAATTTAGTATATTTTAACAGGGTAGATAATAAGCCCATACGTCAAATTACCGCATTTTGTATTGATTATTTTGTGGGAGAATGTAAAAATAGTATTTTATATCTCTAACTTATACATCTTTGCGTTTCTTTCTGAAATGTGAACCAACAAATTTATTATTTTCAGATAAAAATTAGGAGATTTTGTTTGTTCAAGTAGCTCCTATAATTATTAACATTACTCATCGATTTCTCCTGACAAGAAATTTGTCGGCAGTCACTTATTTGACAGTATAATCTTTGATTCTTTCGTTATGTCCCTGGTTTATCCTACGTATATTCCTTGAAATAATGGGTCGATTAACATGGAGCTTTGAAGTAATCGAGATCTTTGGTAACTTTTAACCATAAAATGTTTAACTTTTCTTACCTAGCACCACATAGTTGTTGTTGGTATTTATCAAAAGTTGCACCTTTTCTTGCGATTTGTGTATACTTGGTTTTTAGAAACTAACAATAACTTTGGGCGATCTCCTGATTTGCTACATTAGATTCAATCCCTAAATATATCAGAAAAAGTTATCCTAAAGTTCAGATTCCATCAGGTCATTATCTTACTATTCAAGTCTACTCATTATATAAAATATAATTCCTCCCATTCCATTGCCTTGAGTTTGAGTAATCCCTCTTTCATACACTGTACATCTGCAAAATATATTTTAATAAAAATATTATTTGAAAATTTTTAAATAGGGACATATATTATCTATTAATAATTAGAATAATATACAGTAAAAGTTTAGTCTACAATATTTTTCTATATCAATAACATAAAAATATTAATAATAATTCCTTTAAACTAACAAACTCTACACTAATTCATATTGTCCAATATTCCGTTGAACTCGAATGTAAAACACTTTAATCCATATTCTATCTATTGAGCATTCGGAGGAAGAAAATGCAATCAAATACAATTTTTTGTAAGAATCCAACTGAGAAACTTGTATTAATAGTAACACTATCAGCATTGGGATTGCTCCTCCAATCCTTTGCAGGCAGTTGGGATGCAACATCACATTTAATAAAAACACCTGAAACTTTTTTTACACCTCCACACCTTATGCTATATACTGGTATCGGATTTACACTAATTGCGTTTTTAGGAGCAATAAATTTTGAAAAGAGCCGAGTTGTGGTTGCAAGACCTGGATTTAAAGATAAAGCAGTAGTTGAGGAAAATCCTAATAAGAAAATAGAGATTATGAAGATTCAAAACATTAAAGTATCATTGAGACTCTTAATTGCTGGTACAATTGTTCTATTAAGCGGAGCTCCTCTAGATTTTTTTTGGCACAGGCTATTTGGAAATGATGGGTTACTTAGTCCCCCTCATCTAGTTGTAATTACTGGTATGCTAATAATTAACATTGGAGCCATTATTGCTTGTTACTGGCTTTATCAAAATAATAGAAATTCAAGAGGTTTAAAAGGTATATTGATCTCTTTATTTGGCACATTATGGTATATATCAACATGGTATGTGTATTTCTTTGCGCTTCCATTTTCTAAAGGGCATTCATTAAATTTTAACCCAGATCCTATGGTAGCAGCAATAATTGGCACGATTTGTATACCACTTATCACCTCTATTATATTTGTTCAAGTATGCAAGGTCTTTAATAAAACAGGCACAGCAAGTACCGTTGCATTAATTGTCATTGGAATAACCGTTTTGGGCAGTATACTTCCTGCTAGTAGCTTTCCTGAATCCATGGTTCTCATCCCAGTTTATGTGTCGATAGCTATAATCCCTATTCTAATAGCGGATTATATAGCTAATTATTCTGTTGGTCATAGAAATTTAATAGAAGAAAAAAATAGTAACAAGAAAATTAACTTTAAAAACTTACATTTGTTTTTGCTTATAGGAGCAGGAATAATTGTAGGACTTACCTACTATACTTTTAATTTTCCTATGCTTACTATAGTTTTCATAAAACTTTTCGGATTGCCCGTAACGATTGATAATCTTGCAAATAATTTTATTGATAGTCTAACTTTTGTAGGTCAATATAATAGTAATATGAATTTAATTTTGATATTTACTATGGTTGGCGGGATCATGGGAGCATTGGGCACTGTTATTGTTTTGAAGGCCAATTCTATTTACAATAGTAGTAAAGACATCTCAAAGTTCATTAAAATAGCTAAACCTTCATGGCATTTACCAAAATGAGTGGACAATAACTACATGAAACGAGGTCACAATATTTTGATACTTCATAATTAGGAACAAATGCTATTCGAATCGATATCAATGCCAACTAATTTATAACTGGGTGAAACTCATCCGTTACCAAATATCTAAGATTTTCAATCAACCTTAATCATTTAAAATTGTTTTTGATATCTAACTAAGTTGATGATTGTAATTAACTTTTGCTTTGTCGCCTAACTCAACATATTTAGCTGGAATGAACAGATTGATTATTTGTGATAGACTGGCCCTCTTACAATCGCTCATTAGTTCAACGCGGTGAGATCCTCTTCTCGTATGATTTCCTTGATGGTTGGGGTTCAGAGATAGAGAATATGAATATAAACAAAAAGGGTAAACCATTTGTATTTCCAGATTCTTTCATCTTGGCCATTGGTTACATTCGCTATTTATTTCACCTACCATACAGACAAACCCAAGGTATAATTAAGGCCACAGGAAAAAGGTTACCTGCTAATCCACCAAGTTATGGTCACATCTGTAAACGAATCAACAAGCTAAACATCGATATTAAAAGAGACAAGATGGATGACGATGATGACCTAATAATATCAGTAGACAGTACAGGTATCAAGATTACTAACAGAGGTCAGTGGATGGATGAGAAATGGAATACACAAAATAGAAAAGGATATCTCAAGATCCACGTTGCTGTAGACATAAAGACCAGGAAAATCATTGCTTTGGAAGTGACAGATGAGAAGGTACATGATGGGAAAATGCTAAAGAAACTAGTCAATCATGTTTTGGATTCGAGAGAACCAAACACTGTAAAGATAAAATCGGTACTAGCTGATGGAGCCTATGATTCAAATCCAAACTTTGTGTATCTTGAGGACAAAAAGATCAATCCAGGTATAAAGGTAAGAAGGAACTCTATTGTTTCTCCTAAAAACAATAGGTTAAGGAACAACGAAGTAAAGTTACAAGCAAAGGATCTGTTGAAATGGAAGACAAAAAGAAAATACGGACAGAGATGGATATCTGAAACTGTGTTCTCAGCTATAAAGAGAATGTTTGGTGAATACACATCAGCAAACAGGTTTCAAAACATGGTAAAGGAGATCATGATAAAAGTATCATTGTATAACATTTTTAGAAGAATATAACATGATGATCATGATGATAACCGGAGAATAAGGAATTATGCAACAAAGCAATTAACTTTCATTAATGGAAGTAATACAAGATAGGTGATTTATTGAATCGTCATCCGATTTTTTTGGTTTTATGACCAAGTAGTCCTACAGTATAAGCAAATTATATTTTCGTTACATCTAGAGAGCTATCAGCAGATCGTTATACAGTGGTACTTAATATATTGATATCAAACATGATCTTTTAAAGTAGAAATGATTGGCATAAAATTATTGTTAGGTACGTAGTATCGCAAAAAGGAAAGACTATTGATCAGGTTTCATATTTTCGATGAAGGTGGCAAATTTAGGAAGACCCTCTGGAAGGGTTCCTGAAGCATCAGTCCATTTTACAGAATGTGACATGTTAGTTAGAATGATTAAGAGACCATAACTAAAAAAATCTGCACTTCCTTCCTTTGGAGGATAGTTTTGGTCAGAATCCAGTACTTCGTCAGCTAAAATTTCATTCGCTAACTCCTTTTCTTCATTAACGGTAAGTTTTGAAACTCTAAAGGTATTATTTATTTGATCGATAAATGTTAATTCTTTTGTAAAAGAATCATAAAATATCTTTTGTTTTATTCCCACTAAGCCACCTTCCTTGACATATACAACTGCAAAGCCAGATGAAAATTTATCATATGAATCATTTTCATTCATGAATTCTTGACCAAATCATGTTATAAAAGGATATTGTTAAGGTTATGCAATTTTTCCAAATTTCGAAATATTTTTGCAAATAATTTCCTTCGGTTTGGATGTCGCTTTTTGAGAATAAGAAGTATAGGCAATCTGTTATGTAGCTTTTTGCTACGTTTTTCTATTACCAATCGTGTTTATTAGATTATCAGTTTATCAGCTAAATGTTGCCTTCCTTGTCTTTTCATATTTTGGTTATTCTGATAGGAAAAATTCTAATGCAAATGTGTTCTTTTCTTTAGACAGGTGAAAATGGGAATTCGCTTACTTTCAAGTGATATTGAAACCTTCAATTATATCACATTCACAATATCTCTAAAAACTTGATCTCACCATATGACTGCTTTTGCAGTGTGTATTTCTGAACACATTACCAAATCGATGTATGTTTTCATTTGACAATGAAAACATGTCCTTCAAATGTTGTCCTAAAGAAAATCCCGAATAATAAAATACAAATATGGAACATAGAGTAATTACAAATTTGGAATATGCTCTTTTTCAGTTAATCACAAATGGGTGGGTTAAAGTGTCTTCAAATCGTAAAGTTATCTCTGAATGAGGTCTAAGCCTGTAAAAGTAATTCTTTAGTTATCCATAATATGTGTGTTCATATTAATCAGAAACAACCCAATAGAATGCCGATTAAACGTACTAGCTGTGTCTAATAAAGTAACAGTAAGGAATTGCCCTTGTATTTTGTTCATAGTCTATTAAATTTTTGATTTAAACGATATAAACATAATTTCATTTTTATGAACAAAAAGAACTATGAATTAGACGGATTTTTATGTCGAGTAAATGACAGATTTTGATTGGTGGGTTTTTAGCCTCATTGAATCTATGGAATTTAAGAATATCTGTACGGCTTATGATAAAAGGAAATATGTTATTCTCAAATCATACCATATTTTTTTATTGAAATTGTGAAATGAGAGACTTATGGAGAGTGGATTTATTAGCCTCATTGAATCTATGGAATTTAAGAATATCTGTACGGCTTATGATAAAAGGAAATATGTTATTCTCAAATCATACCATATTTTTTTATTGAAATTGTGAAATGAGAGACTTATGGAGAGTGGATTTATTAGCATAGGGCAATACCTCATTGAAAGACTCTATGAACTTGGAATAAGACATATTTTTGGAGTTCCAGGGGATTTTGTACTTGGATTCTATGATCTACTAGTCAATAGCAAAATCAAAGTAATCAACATGTGTGATGAACAGCGAGCGGGGTTTGCTGCTGATGCTTATGCCCGAGTTAATGGAGTGGGAGCTGTTTGCGTTACTTACTGCGTCGGAGGATTGAAGATTGCCAATCCAACTGCGGGAGCCTTTGCAGAAAAATCTCCCCTGATAGTAATAAGTGGATCACCGGGGATAAGAGAAAGGAGAAAAGATCCATTGCTCCATCACAAGGTAAGGGACTTTGACACTCAACTTAGAGTATTTAATCATGTAACTATTTCTTCTACCGTACTGGACGACCCACAAACGGCTGCCAAGGAAATTGATAGAGTTCTAGATTCTTCTCTGCAACATAAACGTCCTGTATATATTGAAATACCTAGAGACATGGTTTCTCAACCACTATACTTAGATAAAAGTCGTATCAATGGTAAGGAGTCTTTTTCTGACCCTGAAAAGGAGAAAGACAATTCAACAGTATTAAATGAAGCGCTTATGGAAGTAATCTCTATCATAAAATCATCTAAAAAGCTAGCTATACTGGCAGGAGTTGAATTACATCGGTATGGATTGCAGGATAAATTGGTGTCCATTGTTGAAAAATTCCAAATACCTGTAGCATCAACTCTTTCAAGCAAGTCTGTAATAAGCGAAATCCATCCATTATATTTGGGATTATATGAGGGCGCTATGGGCCATGATAACGTTAGAGATTATGTGGAATCAAGTGATTGCTTGATCCTTTTGGGTGCCTTTGTGACTGATCTGGATCTTGGTGGACTTCCTTCAAAAATAGATCCGGCAAATAGTATATCTATTACAAGTGAAAAAGTTTCAATAAAATACCATAATTTTGAAGGGATTAGACTTGAGGATTTTATTAGAGGAATGGCTGATTCTAATGAGATTGGTGGGCCTAGAAGAGTCACTAATCTACCATATACTCAAAAATCAATTCAGTTTTCTGCAATTAAAGGAAAAAAAATAACGATCAACAGATTATTTCAATGCCTTGATTCTTTTTTAAAAAATAATATGATAGTCTTAGCAGACGTAGGGGATGCCTTATTTGGAAGTACAGATCTAGTGATTCATAACAAAACAGAGTTTTTATCTTCAGCATATTATGCTTCTATGGGCTTTGCTGTACCTGCAAGCATTGGAGCTCAGTTTGCCAATCCAAAATTACGACCACTGGTAATAGTAGGTGATGGTGCATTTCAAATGACGGGCATGGAAATATCAACATCTTATAGGTTTAATCTAAACCCTATAGTACTTGTACTAGATAATCAAGGCTATGGTACAGAACGTTCTATTTTAGATGGTCATTTTAATGATATTCCAATGTGGGATTATAGCAAAATTCTTAAGTTGATCGGAGGTGGTATAGGATACCTTATAGAAACTGAAGAGCAATTTGAGGATTCGTTACTTCAGGCTGAAAGAAATAAAGAAAGCTTTTCCATATTAGATATTCGACTGGATCGATATGACAAATCTACTGCCTTACAAAGACTTACAGACAGTTTAAGGAAGAGTGCCATATGAGTATTGAGAAAAGAGTGGAATAATCTTATTATAAAAATCAAATTCAGTTAACATATTGCACTCTAATCATATATTCATATCATATTATAGTAGATCAAAGTGCAAGTCAAATAGAATCAATGATAATTTTTTCATCAAACGTGAATTTGCGAATGTCATATCCAATCCAAATACCTGCGATTACGAATGAATATTTGAAACAATAAAATTTGTCGGAAATTCCAGGAGGTACATCTCGAGTGGTTATAGAGGAATTGTTTAATAACATGTTCAAAAAAGATACTTGTTGTTAACAAATATCACATTCTTATTTCTTTTATATCTGTGGTTTATATTCCCATAAAGAATATGATATGTTAAATAAGCACCGTGAATAATAAATATATACAACCAAAAATTATGATTCACATATAAAATCACAGTTAGCTTTATACAAAAAATAATATAGATCTCTATTCTATTACCACACCAACCAAAGGAATATCTCTAAATTCGTTGAATAGACTGCTTTGTTTATCAAAGTTGATCACCAAAATCCTACCATCCAAAATAGATACAGATGCATTGGTGTCCTCAAATGTATTAGTTGTGGATGTACTATCGATACCTGCAGAGAGATTTTTCTCAATTACATCCATAGTTCCCCTAAATGTTATGTCGGAGTTTTGTTCTGTAACAGTAGTAACTCTAAAATTAGAAAGAGTGTACTCTGTTTTATTGTTTCCGACTGAGGGCTGATTAGTGGACAAAGCTGATTCTGATTTATTAGAGGATAAACTCAAAGGTTGTTTTGTGAAAGTGGTCTTAAAGTCAATTTGGCTGTCATTGTTAGTTTTTAGTGACCAATTTCCGAATAGACTATTAATGATTTTTCCGGTTTGTAGGTCATATTCTGTACTTACTATTGCACCTGACAAGTTCTTATTGACAAGAGGATTATTGGATGTTATAGAGAAAATAGAATTGTTATTACATGTATTTTTAGTAGTACTGCTAGTCTGGCCATTATCATTTGTTTGAGTCTGGATTGAAATACTATTACTGCAACTATTACCATTGGTTACATTACCATATAATTGGATCTCCTTAGCAATTGATGATTGTAAGTTTTTTTGGAACTGCTCAATCGCTTGATCTAAGGAAGTCGTAGTTGCATCTGCGGTGTTAGTTTGTTGCAGAAAGCCAAAGAAAAAAACTGAAAATATAAATAAAATAGTAGGGACCAGAGTCTTTGTTTTATTTTTATCAGGCGTTGTTGATATAATTCTACGAAGTCTTTTAGAGTTTGTATGAAACAAATCTTTGTCTTTATTCATATAATATACAAAGGGTTATTGAACACTAGCATTATTTAGGTTTGATAGGAACAAAATTAACAGATATAACAACAATATTCCATTAATGTGTCAACCAACGAGAGCAATGAAGTAAAAAGCAATGGATAAGATACATAAAATAATTATTTGAGCACCATTAATTTTGACCATGACGTCAACTCCTTGTTTAATTTTACCAATATTTGGGTATGCATAAAATTCTATACTATCTGCAAAGTCAATCTACTCTATTTATCACTAACATTTTGTTAACTCCATTGCGAAATTCATACTTTACTTTCTCAATTCTGAATGAAACTTTTCTTCTCATACGTTCATTTATACTTTCCATCAATGTATCAAGATATTCAGGAATTTTCGCATCTGGTTTTTGAACTGGAAAAATCCTAACTTCCTTTGAAGTAACTCGCAACATCTCTAAGATAGAATCATGATGAAAATCATAATCAAACATGTTATGATAGTAAAAAAGGAAATTAGAGCTTAGCACAAGATCAAAACTTTTGTCACTAAACGGTAATTTTGGAAGGACAGCTTTTACGTATCTTTTATGTTTTTTAGAAGGACTATTTACTTGTTCTTTTGTTGTGTAATCTGAAATGAATTGCTTTAACGAAGATGCTCTTGACTTTCGAAGATCTTCGATATTCGAATACATCTCCCAGTTATAAAACTCTGGAACTCTAGAGAGGCTATCAATCATATAATCCAGGTCATCTTTCCCTCTTTTTTCTAAGATAGGAAGATTGCCATCTTCATACATTAAATCGCATCCAACAGCTGTTTTTACCTTGTATTTGGCTGAAATCTCAGCAACAAATGATGATGCACCGGAAGGACAATCCAGTATTTCAAGATCTTTTAAACTGGATTCATCAAGATTAAACATCCACATGTATTCAGAAAAAGTTCTTCCTATGAACACAACTCTATCTAGGTTAAGAACACTACGCTCATTGGCAATATTATTGTTATTTGATGGTGGATATGACATGCTCTAAGAGTACAGTAGTGGTATTCGAAATAAATTAATTGTGATTTTTTTGACTGGAGCAGATCCGTTTAAGCCATACAAGCAAAATTTGATGGTCAAAAATTATTAGTATAGCGGAAAGCCCTCTACTGCAAAGGTATTCACATTATAATTAGTCTCTCCTTGATCATCAAAATCTGAATAAAAAATTTTTCAGATAGTATGATCCCTTCCAGTTCAGAATTGAAAGGGGGTCACATATCTCCCTAAGTATGATTAAATGTTCAATGGAGAATGATATGTAAGATAAGTAAAACTGCCTGCAAATACACAATATTAGAAACTGAAATAAATATTGTGACTATTGTAAATTACCTCTATTCTCTCTAAGAACACTGAAAATAATATAATATTCATTATATACAAAACATTACATTTCAAAGTTGGCTAGACATGAATCAAGACGATTGGTTTGGAATGTATTGGCAATTATCAGTATGAATGATTTGCAGAGTATTCCCTATCACTTAATTTATGTCCTCTTAATAGGATTATTGCAACTAATCCTTAGCATACCAATTTAATCTAGACTAATTAACTGGCATTGCATATTATATATAGCAACATAAAAACTAAACTAATCAAATTCATTAATATTATATATGTAGGAACACAACTCTTTAGAAACTAAACTAAAATTGAAATTTTTAGAGTATTTAGTTATCTCTGATACCAAAAAAAGTTAGATGTTATGATTCAATCCTTCTAACTATTATCACCTGCTAATACTTCATTATTTTGGGATGAGCCATCTGTGATTGTACCATTACTTTGGGATGAAACCTGATTGTCTGGAATAGAAGAATCTATCAAAGTATTGTTTTGAGGTGCATCCTGTGTTACGTTACCATTATTGATGTTGGTCAAATTACTATTATTAGCCGATGTAAGATTTGATGCTTGTTCTAATGCTCTAGGTATAGTAATGTTTTCTGCAGAGGAAATATTTTGAATTCTTTCAGTGATATTACTAGAGGACATACTTGCCATGGTGGATATTTTACCATTAAATACCATGTAGTGTAATGCAGCTCCAGGCGAAGGAGGTTCATCACAGTGAATTTCAAAGAATCCCTTAGCAAGATAATCTACCGAACATGTCACTTTATTGAACTGTATTGTATTTATCAAGACAAGGGACTTGTCTGGATCTACAGCGCTATCAAATACTATGAAGGTGTCAGCAGATCCATTAGGATCCCAACCCATTGACTTGCTCTCATTATTACTGACCAAAGTTTTGGCATCGATATCAGCTAAACCTGTATTCAGACTTTCCATATTCTGTGAGGGAACAAATCTTGGCGGAAAATCGTTACCCAATTGAGAAGATGTTTCATCTGCGTTAGATAGGTAGTCAACCTTAAGATACTCATCATTAGAATTACCTGAACCTGTACTCCCTCCCGTTGTTGCCGCACCAGCAACAACTACATAATTACTGGTCATGGATGCTATTATTAAGGTCGTAACAAAAAGAAATGCTATAGTCATAAAATTCTGTGATTTCATTAAAGTAGACTTTTAATAATAATATAAAAAGCTTTTCAGATCAGCGAATTTTATCAATAATATTATGACCTTAAGCATTATTTCACCGACATTCTTTTTAAAGTTAACATAGGCATTACTCCCAATGGATACGATATTTAGTATCTAAAACTGGGCTTTAGAAATGAGATTGATGCATAAAATTGCTATTCCTTGATTAAGATTAAAAAAAAGGTAAAGTGTTTGAACAGTCCTTTATACAATTAATAATTGCATTTGGACGGTTGCTGGGATTTCCAATTCCATGAATTGTGATCAGCGTATGGGTTGTTGTAGCTTGTACCATAATTCCACCAGCCATCATCATAGCTCTGTGCACAGCTGTCAAAGTATTTGTAATATCCTTCAGGTACATAGAAGGAAGCCGTTCCATGTGCCCCATTGGAACCAACGCTCCAATCCTTAAAGCCAAAACATTCCTGTCCCCAAGATGAAGAAGACCCTTTCCATTTCATTCCACACAAGTCAGTCCAACCATAATCATTATTTTTCGAATAGATCCATATCGTATATGTTCCTGGGTACACATAGAAATATGATGCTGCTGCTGTTGCAGTCTGATTGGGTGCACCCGATTGTTGAGATTGATCCATTGCCATTTGTCCTTGTCCAAGCATTCCTAAAGATGATGGTCTTTGTTGAGATTGATCCATTGCCATTTGTCCTTGTCCAAGCATTCCTAAAGATGGTCTTTGTTGAGATTGATCCATTGCCATTTGTCCTTGTCCAAGCATTCCTAAAGATGATGGTCTTTGTTGAGATTGATCCATTGTCATGCCCTGCATTAATTGATTGGCCTCCCTATCTGATTGTGCGAATATGCTAATACTATTTAATGATGCTGTTAGTGCCATCGATAGCACCAAAAAACATACAAAAAATAATTTACTAAAGATTTTCATTACCTCGAAATGGAAATTAATAGTATAAAAATATATTTGAAAATGGAATTATTTTGTCTAGATTGTAAGTCATTCTCAAGATCAGATTTATGAACTATTTTTAGCTTTGATTTGTTTTCAATCGACTTTTTAGGTAGTTATTCGCAAAGTTTTTTTGAATACATTATCAATCGTTTGTTTTGTTTTTAAATCCAAATTATTGTTTTTACTCCAGTAGGAATAATGGCTAACTTTTCGACATCGAAAAACTCTCTCTATTGTAGTATTTAATATCTTTAATCTCCAAACCCATAAATGTTAATCTTACTCTTGTAAGAATTAGGGTTTGTAATAAGATTTGATATTACTCCCCTAGCAAACCATTAATATTCAGAGAGAAATCAGAATATAGGAAAAATATTCATTTCAGATTTGGCAAAGGTACAAGTTAACATTCTGGTCTCTCCTAGAGACAATACAAGATATTCACAAGTCTGCAGATTTATAAATCTAAGCTGCGACTTTTAATCCCCTTTTGAGAAAAACATTAATGAGAGAACAACGTAGCTTACAAAGGCGGAATTGATAATTTGGATGATTAGATTCCTTATACTATAAACTACTAATACATGGGATTTTATGCTTTTGGTAATTATTGGCAAAACTTATTATATTGGGAACCCCTGTATTATATCATTGAAATTAGATCTATTTATTAACAAAGAGACTTATCAACCCGATGAGAAGGTAAGTGGTCATATAGAATATACTGATCCCCTGATAGGAGGGGTAAAAGGCATGAAGATCAAAATCAACGGATACCAGACAACAACCATAACCGAGACCCGTAGGGTGCAAGTTCCGGTAATACGTCCTACGCCAGGTGTAGATAGAGATGGTGATGGAAGGCCTGATAGTATTCCAGGTGTAGATAGAGATGGTGATGGAAGGCCTGATAGTATTCCAGGTGTAGATAGAGATGGTGATGGAAGGCCTGATAGTATTCCAGGTGTAGATAGAGATGGTGATGGAAGGCCTGATCGACCAACTGCAGAACAGACTGAAACCATAAACCATAGTGATTCAGAAACGCTATATTCGCGTGAAATTCCATTAGATTCTAAATCGCCGAGCTATTTCGAATTTAAGCTTCCTACCAACCTGATGGAAAGTTATACCGGACAACATGCAAAAATAAGTTATTCAATTCTAGCAGAAGCTGAGACCTTCGGATTAAACAAAACAGATAGCAAAAATTTCAATATTGTAGTGAAGGAACAAAATATCGGAGATCCTGTTAGGACTTTCATCAATGGAAAAAAAGGAGTGGTTGAATCAGTAGTGGAGATTCCCAAGAGTCGTTATTCTCGAGGCGAAACAATTGCAGGCACTATCAAAATCAGAAATCTAGATAGAGGCAGTATCCAAAAAGGAGAAATTGTGATTAGAGGTCTAGAGTATGCTGCAGCAGATAATATTTCTAGGACATCTGTTATAGAGGAATATAAAACTAATATAATTTGGGATTCTGACAATACGGGTTCATTTAACTTTAGCATACCAAGTACTGCCCATAGGAGTTATGAAGGAAAATATTCCAAATACTATTGGGAAATAGAACAATCTCTTGAAACAGGATTTTCATCATCTGACATAAAAGCAAAGAATTTTTTTGTTATTACCTAAAACAATCTTTTATTATTTTATGGTTTTGCTGGTATGTATATTAGATAATTTACTTTATTCTGCCAGATGTAATCCCAATTTTCTCATCATATTTGGATTAAAATAAGGTAGAGAATAGCTGATTACTAATATAAATGAAGAATACATAGATGCCAGCAATTCTATTTAACTTAAACCCACGATAGTTGAGCTAATTTCATGGATGCCCGTTGTAATGGTGAAATGTAAATCTTTGAACTTCCCCATGGGAAAGGCTGGGAGTAATCAGAAACTACTACTTTCATCACCTTTTCTAGATAGTTTTTTATATCATTATCCTCTAGAGCATCCAAATCATCACTATCCTTCCAAGGTCCTTTATACATAACTGCGTTTAGCTCCCACATATTATGTGCTCTTCCTGCTGGATTATAACTTCCGCCAAACTTTACATATTTGGTCCAGTTTTTTTTCCTGTTTTTTAATACTATTAGCAATTGCTTAGCATGTAACATCTCATGAATTTTTCCTCCTGATTCAGCATAGAATTGCAACGTTTCTACTAAAGGATTATTTCTTAAATAATATGCATAGTATTTGGAAACTTCTTCGATGATTCTATTCTCTTGCTTTTTTGGAAATATAATATGTATCTTTTTCTCCTTCGCAATTTCCTTGTCAATCAATTCCTTGAATTCTTTTTTTGAGTATTTGTCCATGTCTTTTTTAAATTCTATCTTTTTTTCTTTATATCGTCGAGAATACAAGAAAGTAGCAGATCTTACCAATGCTCGAGCTATTTTATCATCTGAAAAATAGGGCGCCATTATGAAGATTTCATCCATGTCTTTGCGTAACAATAAGTCTACATAATCACTTTGAGCATCTTGAACATAGCCAGGAACATTCATAGAAAGTCTTATAGTTATATTTCCCTCTTTTGGCAATTGTTTTATGAATAACTTTTTTATTTCCTTCTTTTCCATTTCATGGAATTGTTTAATATTATCAAATTCATTAGAACGGCTTTTTTGGTTTGACATTATCAACAAAGTCATCATGGTCAGTACTCTTACAAATGGTCCTTGCACTAGGTCCATCTCATCAAACAGTATATCTCTAAACTGTGATTCTATTCCGATACCTCCAAAAAAGGCGACTGATCCATCAAAAATCCATAATTTAATATGATTTGCGGCTAAAAAATCTGATGATAGTGGATTCCAGCTGTCGTTTACATATACGCTAATTCCGGCCTTTCTCATATCATCTATCATTTTCAAAGTGTTTACTTCAAAGTCCTTCAAACTTGTAGGTGGCTTTTGCATCAAAACAGAAACTAAGCCATCAATAAGTAAACTAATATGCATACTAGGATTTGATCTCTTTTTTTCTATGAGTTTTTTACATACTTCCATTCCATAATTATCGGCCTTAAATCCCAGTTCTATACTGAGTATGCTCTCTTTGCTCTTATTGTCTATCCAATCGTAAAAACCATTGGGTGCTCTATTCCAATTTTCTCCCAAAGGGCCACCATTCATAAATTCCTTTACATTATTATAATTTACAGTAGAGACCTTTGTCATTTGAGAGATATCAAATCGTGTGATTCGTTTACTCAAAGTAATCTTCCTGATAGTTTGTTCAATAAATGTACTGGACGGAACGGGTTTTGGATAACGAATAAACCTTAATAACACTTTAGTCGCTCTCATAATATCACCAATAAATGGAAAAACAGTTACGCGGTCATAAAAAAGATCATTTATTGTTTGAATAACATCATCATCATAAGTTTTTTTAATTTCAGTAGATCGATTAGCCAATTGCAAATTGATTTTGGTTAAATTACTACTTCTTCTTGATATTTCAGATTCAATTTTGGAGAAATCTCTTAGATTTTTTGACTTTTTTAATTCTAAAGTCTCAGGATTATTAGGGGGTCTAATTACTGATTTATTATACTCCATATTTCCACCTTATGAACAAACCGCCTTATCCAAATTAATCATGTAATCAACGTTTAAATTTTTATGAGATTCTAATTGAGCAAGCACTTTAGCTGTTCTAATTAATTCATGATTTATGATGTGATTATATGGAAAAAAAGATAGATATCCACATTGTGGTATCAAGCAATTTGGGTACAGTTTGATCCCTTTGACCTGCATGTTGTTATCTACCCAATAATATATATAAATTTTTGTGTTCTTTTGGCATGAATTAGCAATATCCGACCTAAAAACGTAAGTTGAATTTGCGGTCTTTTTTTTTGTGCAATTTAAGAGATCATTTAATCAAGACTTTTTGCAAAATTCAGTATTATCTAAATTTTGCATATATGCACAATCAGATACGACTCCTCTTACTCAATTGTAGATGCGTAATCTCCTATTATCCACGAAATTACATCAATCTTCTGCGAGGTTTGATTTAGCCCAATTGTTTTTCTAAAACTGATTTGAGATTATTCACTTGTGGATTAAATTTATTCTGAAATGCAAGATCACGAATTAAATCCCCTGATGAATCAGAACTTTTTTCTAAAAAGTCCAAAATGTTTATTACTTTATCAATTTCGCCAGCCTCAAGTGAGTCTTTTAGATTCGATGAGTCGGCTATAGCTTGAGATAAAATATTCTCAGGGATAGAAATGTTGGTGGAGTTACTGACTACAAAGCTGCCTGTATCGTTAGTTAATACAATTCCTGCAGCAGCACTACGTGGGATGAAATAGTTAGTGGTGGAGTTTTTTATCTGAAGTACATTTGAAGCGTCACTGGAGTTACTTGAGACAGCAATGTTAATGGAGTTACTTACTACAAAGCTGCCTGTATCGTTAGTTAATACAATTCCTGCTGCAGCAGCAGCACTACTTGGGATAGAAATGTTAGTGGTGGAGTTTTTTATGTGAAGTACATTTGAAGCATTACTTGGGATAGAAATGTTGGTGGAGTTACTGACTACAAAGCTGCCTGTATCGTTAGAGATAACCCTTCCTGCAGCAGTATTACTAGAGATGGCAATATTAGTGGAGTTACTTACTACAAAGCTGCCTGTATCGTTAGTTAATACAATTCCTGCAGCAGCACTACGTGGGATGAAATAGTTAGTGGTGGAGTTTTTTATCTGAAGTACATTTGAAGCGTCACCGGATTTACTAAAGACAGCAATGTTAATGGAGTTACTGACAACAAAGCTGCCTGTATCGTTAGTTAATGATATTGCTGCAGCAGCACTACGTGGGATGAAATAGTTAGTGGTGGAGTTTTTTATCTGAAGTACATTTGAAGCATTACTTGGGATAGAAATGTTAGTGGAGTTACTGACAACAAAGCTGCCTGTATCGTTAGTTAATGATATTGCTGCAGCAGCACTACGTGGGATGGAATAGGTTGTGGTGGATTTACTCTCGCCCAATTTGGTCAGAAGAAGGTTCTTTCCTTCACTCTCTGACAAGTTATTTACGGTTTGTACAATGTTATTACTTAAGACTACATGATCCAACAATAGATCCGGAATACTTTTTTCATTATAGATATTCAGATCTGCAGGTGAATTGACAATATCTATGGTCGAATCGGTTGATGATGCAAATATTCTGTTTATTTCCGTAGGTAAAATCCGATCGAAATTACTTTTAGTTAGAATGTATTTAATATTCTTCCAATCATCATATCCAGTTAATACCTCCGTTGGTACCTTATCACAATCGATATTAATCGGGATTAGCTTTGTTGAGGTTATGTTGTCTTTACCATCCCAATCTAAGGATTTATTTAGAACGTATGGCATATCAGGAGGACATATTTTTTTATGATCTAAATTGTGATAACCAATCCATGTGCTCATATTAGCCTCGCTTGGTAAACAAGTTGTCACTATTCCTCTAGATTCATTAATGCTTTTTTCATTTAATGGCAGACTAGCGCACCTGGAGTAATCCAAGGGTCTGTTGCCAACAGGTGAAGGAAATTGAAAATTATAATTCATGATACTCAAATAATTTGGTTTATAGCTGTTGTCATCAGTGAGGTTTCCACCGTGTCCTAATCCTAGCGTATGTCCCAACTCATGCATTAATGTTCCTGATTCATAGTAAATATTGGATTTCACATCTCCTGTGGTAGCATCAGTTTTTAGTATCGTAGAATTTGTATTAAGAAGCTTTGCTTTATCAAATTCACCCAAAGATACAACGAAATCCAAAGTACTTGGATTTGCACATCCGGATCTAGTTTCGAAAGGTTTTAGATTCTTCAACGGGGTAAATTGATGAATAAATATTCCGTAATGATATACCATTAATTTTGCTGAATTAATATTTATTTTGTTTGAATCGTTAGCGTCATTTGATAACCCGAAGTATTTATCTTTAAGTGAATTGAAACCATCCCATTTTCCGCCAGCTTGACAAACAAGATGAATATATGATTGATGGGGGATTTCATCGTCTACAATTACATGCAAATTAATCCCAGTGGTATTATCGGGATTACAGGGTGGAGAGTTCTTGAAAGCATCCTTGATCATTTGAATTGAAGTATCATTTGGTCTGTGATTTTTCATATAATCAATTTCCAAGAATAAATCTTTGTGATCAACTTTTGCTCCAAGAGATTTTAGATTAAGATCCATCTGAGAATCATTGTTAAGATCCAAGCCGTATAATTCCCATGCATCTGGGATGTCATCTGCATCCTTATCAATTGGTGTACCAGTATCATTACATCCAGTTTTGGCCTCAGCTTTATCTGTAAATAGTCCAGAATAAGTCAATGAAAACAAAAATAATAGAATGCTAATGTCAAGAAAAAGATATCTAAAAATCAATGTATTAAATTTCACGATGACTAATAACATTAACTGGTATTTAAATATCCACCCAATATTCCTCAATCCTTTGCATAAAATGCAATAACATAAGATCAGAGAGAAATGTTTTTGGATTTATTCAGTCGTTTACATGGATCCCATATTCTTCATGTCTAGCCAATCAGCCCACTGAGTACACTGATAGAAGACACACGATGTAGGCTAGCTAGTTAATTAAATCATAAATCAATTTCAAAATATCAAATAACCATTTCAATCAATCAATTAATTGGTGCGAAAAAATAAGAGAAACTATGCTGGCATAATTAGAATTCACAAAAAGAATAATAGATTCTAGTTTGGATTTGAAACCGTTGTGACGTTTTTACCATATAATAATGGTTCATTTACACCATCTACATCTCCGGTGAAGTATCCGTGACCATTGCCATCACATTGCATGTTTCCCTTGGTTGCTGATGTTAGTAGGGCGTTGTACACTTCAGATGGTGATGCGTCAGGGTGATTAGCCTTGTATAGAGCTGCTTCTCCGGCTACATGAGGAGTTGCCATGCTTGTGCCTGAGATTGACTTAAAAGTTCCATCATTCCAAGTTGATAGAATATCAGAACCAGGGGCTGCTATATCTACTATGGGACCATAATTACTATAAGAAGAAAAAGAATCGTCAAGATCGCCAAAAGAAGATGGAGTCCCCATTCCCCCACATTTACCATCTGTATCACTTATAGAAGATACTGTTATTACATTTTGGAACCTAGCTGGAACGTACCAGTCAGCAGGGTTTGCCTCATTACCCGCCGCGACTGCTACAACTACACCTGCATTAATTAGATCATTAATGCTACTTTCATAGACTGAAGAGTCACATTCCGATCTCCATGCGGGACAGTAGCCACCTAAGCTCAGGTTTACAACGTCTATCGTATCAGCGTTTTCTAATACATAATTAAGTCCTGAAAGAATTCCTGATAGGGATCCACTACAACCATCTGCAGTCTTCTCTAATACTTTAACATTCCAGATTCGGGCATCAGGTGCTGCACCTACTACACCAAAAGAGTTATTTCTCGCGGCAGCAGTGCCGGCGACATGTGTACCGTGACCACAATTATCTTGTGTAGAGATCCCAACAAAAGAAATGTTCTTGAAGAGATTAAGATCTTTATGGTTGTTAACCCCTGTATCTAATATTGCAATATCAGCATTGGCTGATTGTAGGGACTTGTTGGTAGCCTCAGCATCAATTCTATCTATGCCCCTTGGAATAGTCTGCGTTGATGTCTTAAAATCACTTGCATTTGATATAGGTTCTGGGATAGTCATTAACATATCTGCTTGAGCGGACTCAACGAGCGGATTTTCCTCTAATATATTTTCAACAACTGAAGACACGACAGAAGAATTGTCTAGTAAACTAGCTCCACTAAATGAGCCATTTTCTGAGGGTGCTATATCAAGTACATACGTATTCAGACCTAATAGCGAACGATTTACACTGGCATCAAATCCTTGATCCTCAATATCAGTGGTCACGGCCGAGATAGGATCACTAATTGAAAGTGCTGCTCCTCCTAATGCAGAGGGATCTTTTAACTTGACTATGTATTTGCCAGGAATAACTGCAGTTTCGGTGGGAGGGGTACTTACCGAAGTAGTATTTGAAGTATTACTATTATTTGATATAGTATTGTTCTGTCCTAAAGAAAATTGCATTGGCATCAAGGTAATTGGAGAACCAATTATTGACAATACAAGGATAACAGTGACAATAACTTGAGTTCTTTTCAATGTTTTGAGATTATCCATATTGAAGATTCTGAATCAAGTAGTATTTAAGATTATAGATGTATCTTTACAATGTTCATAAGCCTTTTAAAGATGACAAACTGGAGAATGTCAAAGTGTGTGGCGAAAATCCTGATTTATTTAATGCAAATAAAATTAGATATATTAATTAGAAAATAGGAATTGGGGTTAACTGCACATAACGATACTTTACTATTATCATCAGGATCATAAAAGTAGGTAAATAGAGGATAACCAACAACCAAAAATAGATATGATAATTTTCACAGGCGTATAAACTTCAAATCTAAAAATAATCTGAAAAAGCGAATTTGTAAATACAAAATTAACAAGATGAGATTTAGATCGATAGAATGGCATAATTTAAGGAATTTGAAATAAAGTGTATTAAATGTTTAAGGTTTGTTCTACAAGGTGGGCCCATTTTGACCTTATCAACGAATAATAGGATAACAAATTACCTTGAATAGCCAGATCAATGATGCACTCTCACTTTGTATAACTGTGCAACAGGTGTATTGGGTCAACTAATACATTTTCCTAATCGGCACAAGATAATATTCAAATAAAGCACTTTCGATGTCAAAAAATTCGTTATTATCCAAGCTAAAGGATTTCTACTATATTGTTAATCTTTTCTTGACATCAAGGTACTATTCAAATCCTCAAGAAAGATATTTCCAAATATTCTATAAAAGGGAATTCAATTCTTAACATAAATTTGGTTAATATAGTTAAAATAGTGAAATAATGTAAAACCTATAGGAGCCAAACATCATCAGTGAGTTTTCACGTTGTAGATGATTGGAATGAAACATAATGAGAAATTACAACATACAAGAGAGCTGTAAATAACCCATTAGTAACAGTGAGAATGATATTTGAAACAATGAATTTTACTGTAATATTCAATAATTACTAATATATCTTAATTGGATTTGAAATCTGATTGACATTTACAAAACTTTAATTATATTTGTACTATTCAATTATTGTTGGAATATTACAAAATTTAAAAGGACATCTGCTTAATTATTGATAATGTTAAATAGTTGAATTCAATGGATATATTATGCAAATACACTTTTCAGCCTCACCCCTGTTGAAGGGTATAATAGAAGAAATAGATATTTCAAAGATTTCGGCACCTAAATTTATCTTCCGTAATTTAGATACGAATATGTTAAATGAACTGGCTATCTCAATTAGACAACACGGCCTACTAAATCCCATAGTTATAAGAACAAAAAAAGATGGCTTTGAAATTGTATCAGGAGTCTCGAGATTTCTTGCATGCAAGAAATTAGGCTACAGGAAAATAATGTCTCATATCATAGAAGTAAATGATATTGAAGCGTTTGAAATCTCTCTGATAGAAAATATCCAGAGAAAAAACCTAAGTCCACTAGAGGAAGCAAATGCCTTTAAAGCATATATTATTGATTTCGGGTGGGGAGGAATCTCAAGTCTGTCCGACAAGATTTCAAAGAGTGTATCATATATTTATAAAAGATTGTCAATATTAGACCTTCCACAGGAGTTAATTGAAAATTACAAGAATTCCTTATTGAACAAAAGTACATTGGAAGAATTAGTCTTTTTAAAGGATCATGATGAGCAATTAAAGATTGCTAGACAGGCGATTAATAACAACATGACTGTCTTAGAAATCCGAAGAATGATCAAGAGAGCAGTATCAAAACAAAGTGATCAAAATTCCTTTTATGATATACCTACAACGAACTCGGAAGATTTGGATATTAAAACTTTACGTTCTTTTGATAAAAGCATTACGACACTCAAAATCGCTCTGAATAAGCTCGGAACGATAATAGACGCTATTGAAGCAAATTGGGTTGTTTACGAAATATTAATGCAACACAAAAGTATGCTCAATAACCAAATTGATATCTTAATTAAGGAAAAAAAGAAGATTGTCTAAAGACTAATGATACTCTTTTTAAATATAAGATAAGGGCAAGAATATGAATGAAAAATAACAGGGCAAGAATACGCAATAATCCTTGTGGAAATAATCTCGCGATTTTAGATATAGTTCAGTAGATTTCCAAATTCTTTTCTTAGCCGTCATATTTGAAAGGTAATAATTTAATATTGAGCCTTTTATTCTCCTATTTGTTACCTTTCACTAGATCCAGAAAGATTCGTTCAGTTACAAATCAATTTATTACAAAGAATGAAATTATGGGATATGAATACAAGTGTGCCTCATCAGACTTTAATACTGGGAATTAACACAGTAGCCCGTACATAACGAGAGATTAACAGCTATAGTCAGACGAGTTCGTTAACTGTAATTGTCCTGATCGCAGTTGCTGAAACATGTGTCTCGTCACCAGCAAAGAATGCTTCAACAGAATATTCTCCTGGGGCTAGTAGGACTCCTAAACTGTATTTACCATATTCATTAGTTATAACGTTCTCAGTGTTCTCATCTATACCTGAAATTATTACAGTAACGCTCCCTATACCTGAATCCCCGCATTTAAGTTCACCCAATAAGTATACAGGAAGGGTACTACCTGATGCAACAGTTCCTCCACTGGGATTTGAATTTAAACTTAATGATGTTTGGCAGTCAGTCATTTGAGCTGAAGCTTGACTAAATGACGTTGATGTCATTGCAAGTACAGTGAATGCAAAAATACCTGTCATAATTACAAGGATGAATGTGTTGCTATAATTATTGTTATTCATAATTTACATCACATTAAGCCGTTAAATATTTAAGCATTTTACTCGGGGAATTTTTGTTCAACCACATACTATAACATGAACTTATTCACCATAATGAAAATAAAAAATAATCTCAAGTAAATAGATGTCTAATGGGCTAACATCATATCTTTCTCCTATCCAATAGAGAAAAATATAGACATGTACATATTTGAAAGATTATCCCCTGGTGATCAGCTGGTGATAGGAAAATAAGTAAGATTGAGTTAGACCTAAGATCTCGTATTTTTAGAATTTGAAACACTAAAAAAATCTTTTACGACATTCATATAATGCTGATACCATTTTAAATTTGTCAAAAAAAGATAAATTCATTTTATATTTATAAAGTCATTTGTAGAAAAATTATCAATGGATGATATAGATTCAAAAATACTAAGAAGACTTTTAACAGATGCTAGGAGTTCGTATAGAAAAATAGCATTTGAATTGGGAATTTCTCCACCCACAGTACTTAATCGAATTTCCAAACTTGAAAGAGATGAGGTAATAAAGTCCTATTCTGCAATGGTAGATTATGCAAAAATAGGATTTGATTTGACAGCGGTAATTGAAGTGACAGCTATTAAGAATAAAATAATTGAGGTACAAAGGCATATATCAAAATTTTCTAATGTTTGTGCAGTTTATGATATTACAGGCTTGACTGATTTAATAATCATTGCAAAGTTTAAGAATCGTTCAGAATTAAGTGATTTTGTCAAGCATGATTTATCACTGCCGTATATCGATAGAACTAATACCCACATAGTCTTAATTACCGCTAAAGAGGATTTCAGATTATTGTGATACTATATCAGGTACTATTTTGATAAAGTCGCGCATATCGTATTTTTGAACATCTTCCATTGACTTATTCGTTAGGGATATTACAGGGTTTTCCATAGAAAAATCATTTAATTGTTCTATGTATAGTTCTTTTTCAAATACCCGCAGTGTTTCCCTTATTATGGAGTAATCTTCTATAGACAAGTTATCAATTTTTGCTCCCTCGGCTGCGATGGTTCCCTGGGGAGAATAAATTACTCCTCCAACCATCCCCGGACCAAATAATTCACCTGGCAACCCCAAATTAAGTAATATACCACCTGACATGTATAGACCTGAATTATATCCTGCACCAAAAGTTACCAGCCTACCACCTCTTGCTTGTCCCATTGCTCTTTCCATACATCCTTTTTTGATCAGGACATCCACACCGGTGCTAAATTCAGTTGCTTGATTATTTTGACAAGCCAATTCCGTGGCAAATCCCTCTACAATTATTTTACCTTTATATCCTTTATCAGCCAACCCATTCTCGCTGTTACCCTTTACTGTCCATGTGCCATCAAAATTGCAAAATGCTCCAAAAAAATTTCCGACGTTACCTTCTACCACTAGATCGAGTTTTATTGTCTTGTCAAAACTGAGTATCCCTATTCTGTATAAGGACCTTGGGTTTTTTATTATGAGCTTAGTTTCACCTTCAATCACCTTTTTACTTATGATTGAATTTATTGCTCTTTCCATTATCAGCGGGGAACTTACAACATCTCCAAATTTTTCAATCGATGCACGTTTTGTCCCTTCTGGGAGTTTTATGCCATATTGTTGCTCAAATAAAGTGTTAATCCTTTCAAATTGCATATCAGGATTAGATATTTTTGAACCTATTTCTTTTAGTATTATTCCAAGTTCATCAATATCTAATATGTAACACATTAGTCTTTGGTCGTTGATCAAAGCCTTATTAATTTATTTATTCGATGGTAAAAACCAATGACTTACCTGGCGAGGCTGCCTTCACTTCCCTGTTGGCTCCGATGATATCCAAAGCAGATAGGTCCGTCGCCATAGCCCAAAATGCAGGATAAGCATCTGACCCAGGATTATAACCCACAATACCCTTTCTTGTTCCAAATTTATCCCGTACTAATGACAAAGTACGATTGGTGGATGCAATATACGTAAAAGGCCCATCAGCTTTTTGAATGAATTCACTATGTGCCTTCTCTAGGTCGCCATGCTGTAATAGCTGGTCGACAAGAAATATTGCTATCACTTCTGAATCACAGCTAGAATAGAAAGGGTATCCTTTGATTTCTAGCATATTTCTTAGTTTGGAATAATTTGCTATTTCTCCGTTATGCACCACTGCAATATCGGGCATAACAGTAGTACTAAAGGGATGAGCATTGCTTGGATCAACGTTACTGCTTGTCGCAATTCTCAAATGTCCTATTCCGTGAGTCCCGTTCATTGATCTTATATTGTATTTTTTATCAAGGTCTCTCACTAGACCCACATTCTTAATCAACTTCATTTCTTTAGTATAACCCATAATTGAGACGTTTTCGTCTTCTCTTAACCTGGAAACAAGTTGATCAGAACCTTTTGAATATTTAATTTCCGTAGTAGTTTTTTCTTCCCTCATCTCGTATTCATTCTCACACTTTATGAGGTAAGCAAGGCTAGCAAACGAATTACTTTGACAAGTGTCGTCATTATTGTATATGGCTACTCCAGCGCTATCTTGTGCTCTTACTTGCTGGCTTTCCATCATCTTGTAAAGTAGTTCACCTACTAAGAAGTTTGAATCGGTATGTTCTTCTAATATAATCCCACATATTCCACACACGTTACTTTCATCCCCTCTTTATCTACTTACCAACAGGTACTCAACTAGCTCCTGTTTTTGAGATTTATTTAGATCCAGTTGTTCTTCTGCGGCGTATTTATATACAAAATCTTCAATTATTTGACGATAAGTCTGGTTTGTTCCTTCTATTGCGATATCTGCTTGTATACTTGCTTCAATATTTGATGTACGCAAATCTGCGGAGGAAATATTATAAAAATTACTATATCCTAAGGCGGCAGGAACTCCTTTTAGTTCTCCTTTAGTAGCCATCACATGTTTGCATATCCTATCGGATACTGCATTGAAATCTGACTGAACCTCATGATGATGAGCAGCATTAGCAATCAACAAGCTCGTAGAATATCCAATGATATCTGCACCTAATGCGGCCGCTCTTACAATCCTGCCAGTATTGTTAACATCTCCGGCAACTATTAGTACTGTCCCATCATTTTCCATTCCAGCATAGTAACGATTTATTGCACATTTTATATCATGTATGACTTTAATTGCATGCATTTCTCTGTTTTTTGAATTATTTATTATTTTGATAGTATTTGCGATAATCCCATCAGCACCTGCATCTAACAAAGGTCCAAGATATTTTTCAAAAGTATTGTCCACCTCAATAAGGATTGGCCCATCAAATTCTTTTCTTATTTCGGTTAGAAACTGTAGGGACCTTTCATTGCTACATTGAAATACAAGGCCTTCCGTATCGTACCTAACTTCTTCTCCTAATACTTTCGTTCTTTCACTTATTCTTTTAAAATGTGGATACTCTCTATTTTCTATTCTATTTTCTGAAATAAGTCCTAACGTCGTGTTCTCAAAAGTCTCGAGCCTATTTAATGCACTGTGGAGAGATTCTAATGTCGTATTATCTATTTGTGCGTCATTATCATAAATTATCAAAGGCATTGACAAAGTAACTTTGTTGGGACACTGTCTTCGACCTATGGATATATCAAGATCAATTATTTCTCGATATGGATCGTATGGGGGACGCGATAGTTGTGCACCTAATGCAGTTATGCAATTCCATAGGTCTTGAGTTTTAGCACTATCACCATTCTTTTGTTCAAGTTTTATTTTTTCATCTATAGATATATTGCGAGGAAGACCTGTTTCAGCTAATTCCAAGATAGAAGATCGTATTATGTATTTTTCTTTGATATTCATTTTTTAGTTATCTCCGGAATATCTCTGAGTATATTATCTATGTCCTTGTTCTTTATCTTGTTGTAGTAACTCGATGCATTGGTAGATAATCCTGATACCAAATTTGATATCTCATCAGTAGCATGAAGGTCCTCTTTGTTGAGATCTTGTATTCTTTTCTTTCCTAAAGAGCCTACAATATTTTGCAGTTCGACCCTTGTACCCTTAATATAATTGACTATTCTATTTACACTGGATTGAATGTCTAATTTTTCATACGATCCAGTTAATCCTGCAGGGCAAGTGTTGGTATAACAATCTTGAACTAATGTGCATCCCATAGATATGAGAAATCCCGTACCTATGCCTACTCCATTTGACCCGAGAGAAATGCATTTTGCAATCCGTTTTGAATCCCAGATACCACCGTGAGCGATCAGCTTGAACTCATCCATATCCCTCTTTGAATAGTAATTATCTATTGCATCTTTAGCCAACCTTATTGCAGGTATGGTATTTACACCAATACTATCTCGAATTTCCCAAGGTGCAGCCCCAGTCCCCCCTACATAACCGTCAATAGCAGCAGCATCTGCAAAAGATTTGAGTATTATAGAGATATCATCTTGAACTCTTGATGCACCCACCTTTACAATAATTGGAACATTCCAGTCAGTAAGCTCTCTTAATTCAAGAATTTTTGCAACTAGATCCTCTGGACCTAGGATATCAAGGTGTCTTGAAGGTGAATGAGCCGACTTATAAGGTGGTATACCGCGGTTTTCTGCCACTAATTCAGTTACTTTTGAACCGGGTAACAATCCACCATGTCCTATTTTTGCTCCTTGTCCTATCTTGATTTCTATTGCATCTGCATTGAGCAAGTAGTCAGGATCCTTCCAAAATCTCCCTGATGCATATTGAACCACCAATGGATATTTTCTACGAAAAAGCTGTTCTCTGTCTATACTATCTAAATTATGTTCCTTAAGCAGCCTGGATACTTGATCCATTACATTGGGATTACCATTGTTAAAATCATGAACTTCCCAAGGTAGTGCTCCTCCTTCTCCAGTATTCATTATCACTCTTATGCCATCGTCCGCAAGTTGATTTAATGCCAGATGCAATGCTATTTTTGCAGGAAGCTTTAGTGAACCATAGCTCATACCAGATACAAAAAACGGAATGTCCGAGGTTATTTTTCTGTTTGAATAGCGACCTCCTATAGATAAAGATAGATCGACATTACTACAATCAATATCTGTTTTTAGGGTTCCACCAATGAGATCGATGGAAGAAAAATAATCATTTGTGGAATTCGCACCTAGCCCTGAATAAGGGATTAGACCATCAAATGCTTTTCTTGCATCTAGAATAATTTTTGATTGATCGTAATATAATGAGTTGAAATTATCACTCTTAGTAACAAGTGCGGCAGAAGAAACTTCTTTTAGAAGATTTCTTTTGATATCTAATAAATCTTTAGGATACGACATGTGTTACCTAAACATTCCCATACATGTAGAATTCTCTTGGCGAAGGTATTGCGGCCACAGTGGCATATTCATCCTTTTTAATCTGACAATACATTTTAATAAAATCGTCTTCAAATACAGGATTCAAAAAGTCAGCATCAGATTCTAGAGACTCTATAGCATCTAACAAAGAGGTAGGCAATTTCTTAATTCCATATTCTCTCTTTTCTTGCTCTGTCAGTTTGTATATATCTTTGTCTACGTGGTCTGGAGGAGATATTTTTTTGTTGACTCCATCAAGCCCAGCTAGTAGCAATGCCGACTCCACAAGATATATGTTTGAACTTGGATCAGGTGTCCTATACTCTATTCTTTTTTGCTTCTCCATATTTTTATAATGAGCTGGAATCCTGATGCTAGCTGACCTATTCATTTTACTCCATGCTACATTAATTGGGGCCTCATAGCCAGGAACTAATCTTCGATATGAATTAGTAGTTGGATTTGTTAAAGCACAAAGCGCTCTAGCGTGATCTATTATACCGCCAATATAGTAATGAGCTGTTTGACTTAATTCTGCGTAATCGTCAGAAGGATCAAAGAACATATTTGCATCATGTCCGTATTTCTTTTTAGTCCATAAACTCTGACTTACGTGCATACCTGAACCATTGTCAAGTGCTACTGGTTTAGGCATAAAGTTTGCAATCATTTCTCGCTTGGCAGCAACCTCTTTTACAGTTTTCTTATAGGTAATTACGTTATCGGCCATTCTGATAAGATCATCATACACCATTTGAATTTCGCATTGTCCAGCTGTTGCAACCTCATGGTGGTGTGCATCAACTCTTATTCCGAAATATTCTTGTAATGTTTCTGATACTTCGTCCCTTAAATCAGTTAAACTGTCGGCTGGAGGTGCAGGGAAATATCCTCCTTTAAACGGAATAGTATATTCGTTACCACTAGAAGAGTTCCATGGAGCTTCCCCAGATTCTATTGAGTATCCTGATCCACCAGAACAATCTACTGAAGACATGGGACTTGGAAGAAGTGATATCTTATTGAATATAAAAAATTCTAGTTCAGGTCCCCAATAACTTTTCTCAAAACCTTTATTCTTTAAGAATTCTTCTGCTTTTTGTGCTATATATCTGCAATCTCTGGAATACCTTTTACCACCGTATCCGTCATAAATATTAACAAACATGCGTGCAGCCATGGAAGGATAGGCATAATTTTTTTTGTTATGATTATTCTTGTCAAAATATTCTGGCAAGATTGCAAAAGTGGAGGGGTCTGGCTTGAGTAGCATGTCGGATTCATAGATCTCTTTAAATCCTTTTATGGAACTACCATCTAGTCTAGGTAATCCCTCCTTAAACGCGTCTTCTGTAATTTCTGTACTGTTTACAGATATTTGGTGAAGAAATCCAAAAGGGTCGCAGAAATTAAGTCTTACCCATTTTATTCCAGATCTTTTTAATTCATTTATCACACCCATTTCAGAATTTTTAAAGGTTTTTTCTACTTGCATTTATGATTGACAACAGTAATAAAGATAAACTTGTCTGACTTTTTTATTAACAATTGATACATAGTTAGCATTCTTATTTTTCATTTGTTAAATAATAAGTCAATAGATGTCTCAATATATTACACTTGAAAAATCTCATTTCTGTGGCAAAAAAAGCTTTACTTTCTGTAAGCCATGTCCTCGACAAAAAAAGTTGACTTAACTTTTACGGGTAAATTATTTAGAATTTGCTATAATGATCTTATATGAAAATCTCACAATACATTTTTAAGTTGAAAATAGAGAATTGAAAATGTGTGATTCATTTACAATAAGTAACTAATACCTTAAAATAGTAAAATAAAATATTCTTGATTAAAAGACGAAATCTAGTAAAAGAAATAATAGAACCAACGGATTAATTCATCCATACTTGTATTGGATCCCTTTTTCGCCTCTGGGATGCCTCCATTCTGTTTCTGGGGAACACGTTCCACATTCTATGCAACCTTCGTGTTGCAAAACCACTTCTTCTCCTTCAAGACTATAGCATTTAGTTGGACAAAGAGTAACCATTTTTTTCATAAATTCGCTCCTTGAGTTTGTTATTTTGATATGGCTTTGTGGGTCATCATTATAACTCAGACTTGATATACGTTGAGATAATTCCGGAATAGATAGTGAATATTCAGATATTGTTTTGGTTCCGAGTTTTTCTGCAATATTTATTGGAGTATTAATGTATGTTTCTTTTGATTCTATAAGCGATAACATATTATTGTATCCTATCTTATTAACAATGTCGATAGACACATTTCTCAATTTATCATTTAGAAACAATTTGAATAGAAATTTATGCTTACCTATTTTTTCTGATGGAATTTGTTTGCCTGCAGCATCGATTATTGTTTTGATATAATGTTTGTCTATTCTTTCCATATCCATAGTATATGGGCTTTGTTGGACAGATTGTGAATAAAGCTCACCCAGGTAGTTTGACGCAACATCAAGATTATTTTTCTCCAAGGCTTGTTTTATTGCATTAGATGCTCTTGCTGCATCATCAATACCTACATTTAGACCCTCGATTCGTGGTCCAATAAATAGACCTCTTCCTGCGGCGTCACCTATGAATAAAATGTTTTTGATGTAAGGCTTTTTCATTCTACAGCGTTTCCCATCTGGAATCAATTTCGTACTATACTCTAATTCTACATAATCTGTTTCAAATCGTGTGTTATACTTTTCAAGCAACTCCTTGTGAATAGAATCTATTTTTGATTTAGCATCTTCAATAGAATTGAATTCCTTATCTTCAAGAAATCTCTTTTTCCCCTCATGAGAATAATACTCAAATCTTAAATTCTCCCATTTTTTTATAAGTTTATTGACTGCAAATTTAATGCGCAATTGTTCCATCTTAGTCAAGGTTTTATCTGGATAGGGTTCTAAGGCTACTTCATCTTTGATATATTCTTTGACAAAGGGATTATTTAGTAACGCGTTTATGAGGTTGTTTGGCCCGGTTGGATTTGAAAGCAAAGAGTCATAATGATACACAACTCCTGCGGATAGAGAATCAAGATTGGTATATAAAAAACCTCCCCCTATGTGATCGAGAGTTATGTCACCAGCAAAAATATGGGCTGTTCCTTCTCCCGGATTTAATTGAAATCTTTCTTCTATTATTTCTTCTGGTAGTTTGATGACAACCTTTACTCCTTGATACAATTCTGGTGGCAAGAATTTTTTTCGAGCTCCTGTAATTTCTGCAACCTCTGAATTTACTCCGTCAGAAGCAATAACAGCTTTAGCTTCAAAATCATCTAGCTCGTCTGTTTGGATAATTGTTTTGCCCCTTTCATTATCCCAGGTAATATTTCTAACATGAACTCCACTTATGATACCTCCACCATTTTTTTCGGCAGTCTCCAAAGATTGTTTGGCAAACCAAGAGTTTAATTTATTTAGCAAAACAGAACATCCAAAATTAGATTGATAATCATGGGAATCGGTCAAATCGATGGACAGGACTTTGTCCTTAGATACACAATTTAGAATATATTTTGTAATTTGTCTTTCCCATGGTTTTTCTTCTAAGAAATTTTCAAATATTTCATCAACATTATGAACCTTACCAGTTTGAGGATTTTTTGAATACAGTATCCCTCCAGAAACGTTCTTTGTTCCAATAGTAGACCCAGCTTCTAACAATACTGTCTGAATTCCCACAGAGGATAGTTGTTTTAATGCTGCTAGACCTGCAGAACCTCCACCAATTATGACAACATCAAACTGTTCCAACTACTGCACTACCTCCTTCTTCTTTTGTTTGTGTCATATTTTCACGTTCAAGCTCTTCAATCATGATTGGTAAAACGTCCTCTATTCTTCCCTTAATGAAAACATCGCATTCATCTCTTATTGGAGCGTTCTCGTCAGGGTTTACTGCTATTATGAATCCAGAATTTTTCATGCCTGCTAAATGTTGAGTGGCCCCACTAATCCCTAATGCAATGTAAATTGTGGGTTCGACTTTCTGACCGCTTGTACCTATCACTCTTTCTGGAGTAATATACAGCGAGTTCATTTTGTCACTTAATTTAAAAGGTTTTTTTGATATGGGAAGTGAAATACCGATTTCTGCGTTTAACAATTTTGCAAGTTTTTCTATTAACTTTATATTCTCTTCTGGCGATTCTTTTATGCCCCTTCCAAAACTTATTATTGTTTTATGGCTGCCAAAATCGATGGTCTCTTTAAGGACATTTCTACTTAGAACTCTGATTTCAAGATCTTTTGTGTCAAACTCTGGAATGTGTTCTTCAATTATACCAGTCCTAAACTCGTCTTTTTCTAATGGTTCAAATACACCGGGAATAATACTACATGCTTGAGGATGATAATCCCTTTTTATTTCAGGATTTTTGTTATCTAGACAAAGAATAGTGGTCCAAAGAAATCCGGAGAAATCTGGTCTATACATCATTAGTGTTTTTTCAAATTTTAGCATTTGTCCCTTTGTTTTATGTTCATGTCTAAAGTCGATGTCTTCTATTACAAGTTTGTTGATATCAGATGCCAATCCAGATTCTAGCTCTGCTAGGACTGTGGATGACAAGTGTCGCCCAGTACTATCAGCTGCAAAGAACATGTATCTAGGTCGTTTAAACTCTTTAGAATATTCCGGTGAGATCTTTTCAATATATTTTGTATTGGTTGCTATTTGAACAATTATTTTCGTATATACCTTATTTATATGATATTGCAGTTTTGGGTCGTCTGCAAAAATGACGGCGTCTGCACCACTATAAATTAATTCCTTGCATAAATCTTTAATACCATTACCTAGAATTACTGCAATCACTTTTTCATTTAATGAATATTTTTTATTAAAATCATCTATAAGTCTTCTTGCTTCAGATAACATTTCTAGACCAACAGGAATAATTTTACCATCCACCTGTTCGACTATAACATACAAGTTTCTGTACTTACTGATTTGATTCATTTTATTGATACCATCTATCTCCGCAATATCTTTCTCTTTCTTCTTCGTCAAAGCAGCAGTTTGATCTACGGTCTTGTTCATATTTTCATTTATTTGGTTCAAGCTCATTCACCTCCACACATATGCTCATGTAATTGTCTCGTGGATTTTCTCAAGTATATTAGAGATTTCACCAGGATCAATATTCTCAACGGTCTGAGCACTCCTGTTTGATTTTATCTTGGGAATTTTTTCCACTTTGTATACGATTGTGGGTGAACCAGGCAACCCCACTAATTTTGGATCAACTTCCAATTCTTTGGCGTTAAATACTTTTAAAATAGATTTATAATTACTAGATCTCATCTTGGCTTCCTTATGATATTTTGAGGCGCTTAGTCTTTGGGAAACCGTTACAAATGGAGATTTGTAAGAAGGGTCTATAGCAACAAAAACGGGTAGAGGTGCCTGCACCTTTTCTATCATGTTATAATTTCCGTATGAAACTAGGCGTACAGCAGTCATTAATCGTTTTTCAATATCAATTTCATAGCTAATGACATTCCCCAAAAAAGTAAAACCTAATTTCCAGGCAGTTTGAGGACCTGTCTGTCCTGTTTCACCGTCTGAAGCTCTAAAACCTGAAAATACAATATCCATAGATTTTCCATCATTCATCTTTGATATCCCAGTTTTTAGAACCTCTGCTGTAGATAGGGTATCTGCACCTGCAAACGACCTGTCGCTGTATAGATGTAATTCTTCAGCGTCAGATAATAAAAGTGATTGATCAAGTGCCAACTCGGCCATTGGCGGACCCATAGTTCCAATAGATATACGAGCACCATATTTTACTTTAGCATAAAAGGCAGCTTGTGAAGCAATTGCACTATGATGTCCCAAAATAGTTTTAGTTTCTGCTCTGTTTAATGTCCCATCCGGATTGTAACTTACATTTCCGTCTGAAAAATCCGGTTCTAATTTAATAATAACCGCAATGTTGAGACTCATAATAAATTCACGGATGCATCTCGTTTAAGGGCTTCTAGTGTATGTTATATACTTTTCACTATTGAACTTTAAATTTTTATCCAGGTATTGACAAATAATAAAGGTCCTTCCAAATTAGTTGCAACATCAATCATTAGCTTGTATTGAAAACCTCAAAATCTGGTCCAACTAAGGTCCAGGCTAAAATAAACAACCATGTCGAAGTAATAGCATGGGAGGAGTATAACGAACCTAGTATACTTGATGAATTTCCTCCTTCTAGTTGTCATAGATGTATGAATAAAAGATCATAATGAATCAAACAAAAAACCCTTTAACTAAGTATCTCACTTCTTTATCCAAAATTTACTGGTGATTATTATTATCGGGAAAAGATAGGAGGTTAATTAGGTATGGATACCAGTCCTTCCCTAGAAATCTTTTAGTGAAAAGACATATAATCATACATTTGATTATCCTCCAGTCGATATTGAATTTTGTCTATATTTGGTTTCTTCTTTTAATCCAGGGGTTGTTTTTTATTAAATTTTGTAACGAAGACTCAGCCATAATTGGAGGAATTTTCATGCCTTTTGAAACATAATTTACAAACTTAAATTTGGCTTTCATTGAGCGTTCAACAGAAATGGTGTCATTCAGAGATTTGACTGGATTCGGTGTTACGAGTATCGCAAAGAGCAAATCAGACAATAATCTATATTTATCGTCCTCAGTTTTATGTGATAATAAATTTTCAAGTTCTTCGAAATTTTGTAACATTTTACCAAAAAGTTCCATAACAATTTGCTCATCTTGATAATCCTGATCAACCTCATCTGTCTCATAACCTGAATTAAGTTTCTTATTTTCTAGTATCATTCCAGTTTCACTATTGAATACATTGGACATTCCAAAATGGATTATATTATTATGACGATGGGCATTCCATTTTCTACTAAATGTTTTCCTGCAGCTAGCACAAATGTAATTTCGAGTCAATAAAATACTCAAGAATAGTTATGTATAAATGAGTAACTCGGAGTCACCCACCTCATATGGATGTCATGTTTGGTTCATATTCATTATCCATGGGTTAAATGTGGCTGATTGAACTAGACTCGTATGGAGGTTACTGGAGCAGATGATTTCCTAAGTTTCAAAAGTATACAAATTACTCAATGGTAATTGCAGCGCACCCATTAGTCATTGTTTTGGATGATTTGTTGTATCCTTGAAATCTATCTGTTTTATCGAAGTTTGAATAGTAATCAATTACTCGCATTAAGAATTGCGAAAGTTAGAAAACGGATCTTGAGTTTCAAAATAAAGTGTTAATGAAATACAGCCAGCGGGAAATTGCTAAAAAAGATGAAAAATAAGAATTTTTATATCTCTAACGATTATGCCTGCTTTGCTTGCTTACTCATGATCTGCGATCTGATAGAGGAAAGAGATTGATCAATTTGATAAATGGCCAATTTGTCACCTCCAAGCAAATCAAATTTTTGGAGAATTGTTTGAAATAATGTCTCCTCCTCTATTTGTTCCGTTACAAACCATTGAAGAAAAGAGTAGGTTGAATAATCCTTTTCCTTCCCAGCCATATCGACCAGCTCATAAATTGATTTGGATACTGTTTGTTCGCCCTGCAGACCAAATTGAAATGCAGATTGAAGTGATTCAAAGCTATTCTGAGGTTTATCGATTGCGGGAACTATGGCTTCTGCCCCAGCTCCATTGAGATAATGAATAAATCTTAACATATGTTGATTTTCTTCGCTGGCTTGTTCAAAGAAAAAGGCTGCACTACCATCGTAGCCGGTCCGCTCACACCATGATCCGATTGCAATATATGCATTCGCTGATGAGGCTTCATAAGATATTTGTTCATTAATGGCCCTTGTCATTTCTGGTGAAATTCGCATATATAACAACCAGTGTTTCAATAATATCTAAATTTTTGCTTTCTAGGGCAGATTTGACCTATGTCTATAGTATAATCAGTTTAATAAAAATAATCGATTGATCACTCCTCTGCATAGTAATAACTGCCTCAACACTCTTTAGTTCGCACTCTTCTTTTAATTGATGAATTCCTGATAGAAAATAAGTTGGCTAATATCAATCAATATAGAAGTCGACTGATGAAATTCTAGTCGATTCTGATGTCGAGTATTGTTACTTTCCTAAATGCATAATTGAAAGTCACCATAGACGAATGCCCAGGCCCGTATTGACTGATTTCAGGCTTAGTAAATGAGGACATCTTTATCATTTTCCGTAATTTTTAGCAACATACCATTTGAATATCTAAAACAGACGAATATTTTTTGAGATATGTAGCAGATACAGATTTAAATCTACCATCTTTTTATTTCGATCATTCATGGATCCTCTAAGAAAATTTTTAGTTAATCCAACAAAAGCATCTGCAAATCAAGTAAAGTTAAAAAATTGGGATCCGCAATATACCTGGAACAAAAACAAAATTGATGCAGTAACAGAAATGGATCAGTTTTCTAAAAATATATCTGAATTGCAATACAAGCTTTTCGCCGCCAATAATAAATCGTTATTAGTTATATTACAAGGAGCTGATGCCTCAGGAAAGGATGGAACAATTCGTCAAGTGATGGGCGCTTTAAATCCCCAGAATTGTTATGTAAAGTCCTTTAAGGTTCCTAATGACGCTGAATTGGCCCACGATTATCTTTGGCGAATTCATACCGAAGTTCCTTCAAAGGGTCAAATTGCAATATTCAATCGTTCTCATTATGAGGACATTATAGAACCTTTTGTCAACAACTTAATTTCTAAGGATCAGGTAATTCTCAGATGCAAACAAATTAATGATTTTGAAAAATACTTGTCAGAAAACGGTATTACCATAATAAAGTTTTTTTTGCACATCAGTAAAGAAGAACAAAGGAGAAGACTTCAAGAAAGAATTCAAGACCCTACAAAGCAGTGGAAAATTAATGAAAATGATATAGTAAGTCATAGAAATTGGGACAAATACGTGGGGATATACGAGAAGATATTGAGTTTATGCAGTAAGAAATGGGCACCCTGGTATATCATACCTGCAAATGTAAAGCACTTTCGAAATTGGGCAATATCATATATCATTCTTAAAAAATTAGAAGCAATGAAACCTGAATTTCCAAGAGTAGTTATAGATCCTTCAGAATTCATTCTAGATTGACCTATTGTTGTCTTCGCGTTTGATATTTTTCTTCCAATAGACAGTCAACCATCAAATGGATGTAAACAAATTAATTCATACCTAATCTGCGGCAAAAAGTTAGTTACAGAATCAACGATATTTCTGGACCGTCTGATAACTTTTTGATCTGTTAAAATATTGATATCTAAAAAAGTTTCAACAATGATAATTAAGGAAATAATAAAGTATGTTTAAATATATTGGTTCAAAATATGAACTATGAACTCAGTAATATTCTACCTTGTGGTCTTATCATTAGGATTATCTATCGTACCGCAGGTGTTCGCTCAGGGAAATATTATACCTTTTGAAAAGAGATTGAGCGAACAGATTTCTAATAATTCAAATACTTCAAATTTTGCAAATGATGCATCCTTACTCGATAAGCCTAGGAATTCAACAATGCAGCAGATTAAATCTCACAATCAAACTATCAATCAGCTTTTTAATAGTTCAATTCAAACCATGGAAGATGGATCGGAAAAGACCCGACAGAATATAAGCGATATACTTTCATTGTTAAAATAATCCGTTTTTTTATATAGTGTTAATCCAGGTGAAATTCTAAACAACTTCTTTTTGAACCCTGAATATATTAACAATTAGAATCACCCCGGAAACTGTATAAAGGATTGCAAAAACCCAAAAGTAGGCATCAAATATGAAAAATGGATCAAATCGAGCCCATAAAGACAACATTAAGGCACTATAAACTATAAAAACAAAAAATGGGGAAATCAAAAGTATCAATCGTAGGAATTTTGATTGAGAGGAAAAGAATAGTAAGGGGTTAATTGTATCTACAATATCACCAGGAGGAATATGCTCCTTTTTCAGTCTTATTGTATCTTTCAACACCGATAGAAAAATAAGATAAAAAAAGGCAAGAATAATCGGTGAGAAGACCAGTATTTCTTCAAATCCTAATGCGATACTGCCGATTGGAGTCCCTACATCACCAATTCTTTTAATTATGGATGCTATCAAACCTTCTGTATTTGTAATGTCTCCTTCAATTTTTGTTATGTTAGATTTAAAAGAGAGCAATAAATCCTTAAGGGATGCTTGATTAGACTCCAAAGAATCAATTGATTGATTACCAGGGTTTCCCAAAAAAATAGAAATGGTTTCTCGAGGTACATCCTTTTCGAAAAATGTTTTGGTAACACCATTTAATTGCTGCGAAATAAGAAGTGTGGATTGAATTGTATTAGAATTATTTATTATCGAGTTATAATTATCAAGTAAATTCTGCCTAATTAGGGTTATCTTTGGTGCGTAATTGATATCCCAATTGCTCAGGACAGATTTAAAAGTTGAAGATAAAATCGATTTGCTCTGATTGTTTATCAAATAATCATACTCATTCTCTGCCATAAGTCGAATATTGCATTTGAAAAAATCCCCTGTAATGATTATTTTGTCACATTCCGGATATATGCTTAGGCCGCTCAATACTAATTCATTTATTCTAGAAGAAATATTTTTGAAATCGTTGTCTATTAATGGTTCTGCAATTTTTTCATAATTTTGATAGTAATTTACAAGGCTGTTATTAAAACTGCTAAAGCGTGTAAAATCATTTTGGAACTGATCCTTTTCATCTTTTAATATATTCAAATGTTCCAATGAAAGATAATAAGGCAAAATAATAAACAAAAGTAAGAGTATAGATAGTCCAAGCATTAGCATAAAAATTCTATTTGTTAAAACTGATTTTTTTATGTATTCTTCTCTAAGCTTAGATAAATCTTCGGACTTGGCCAAGTACAATATTTTATTAATTCGTTAATTAATTAAGATATCTAAAGACTCATGATATTTCCCTTGGGATTGATATCTGAATCTTACAGAGACTTGCATTTTAATGACATTTTTCCTCTTCGTATAGAATATCATGATGTCATAACTTTATTATTTATTATTTTATAGTATTACAACTAGAAACGTTAAAAGCAAGTGGCCCTAAATAAAGTTCAAAGATTGATATGATTTTTAGCTAATTTATTCTATTATCAAATTTAGAATTTGTTCTAATTTAGATAAAATTCACTGCAACAAGAATTCTATGTTTTAAATCAGCAAAAGGTGAAGATAAATCAATATACATGTCTTCCTATATGGGTACAGGCTCGATAAGTTTAAGGTCATTAGTAATAAATGAAATTTTAATAAACAAAATGTGTTTTCATTTTCAAAGAATCTTGAAAACGTTGAATGTAATTATGGGAGTTTATGATCTTGAGATCCGACGCTTATAAGACAAGATGTTGATGGATTAATACAATAATATCCATACATTGTCATTAGTATTGCAAAATCTTTTATATTATTTAATAAATAACAGTTCATTGTCAAGCAACAATAGCGTAGTAATTATAAGAAAGAATATCAGCAATTATCTTCCTAATGAATTACTAGAATTTAGAAATGCTATGGAAAAATTTATGGCAATAAGAGACAACAGAGGTTACAACCATATCGCAGGATTTCATGGAGCTCCTGATTTCTATTGCTGGCACCATCAACGAAATGATAGAACGGTCTTAAGGGCCAGGCTTTTTTTACCATGGCATCGAGCTTATTTAAAATATTTAGAGGACCATCTACGAGATTCCAATACACAAGTTTCTCAACCTTGGTGGGATCCTAGTTCCCCGCTCTCTCACAGAGAAGGCATTCCAAAGTCATATAGTGCACTGACAATAAACCGCAAAAAGAATCCGTTATCTAGTTTTCGCATATTTGTACCTAGGTCTTCTGTTCCAGGTTTACCGAACATTACTTTAGATGAAGATTCTTTCCGAGATCCGAGTCCTCCTTCTGAATTACCGGAACCTTCAATTGTAGACTCACTATATGAAGAGGAAGATTTTGGAATATTCAGTGACAAGCTGGAGGATTATCATGACAGAATTCATGTTTGGTGTGGAGGGTCAATGGCGGACGTCATAACCGCGGGGTTTGACCCTATTTTTCATGCTCATCACTGCAACATAGATAGAATATGGTGGATTTGGCAATTACGGCATGGAAACTCAACAATGCCAAGTAACATATTAGATCTTCCTCTTCCGCCTTTTAATTATACGGTAAAAGATGTTCTTAATATTTATGATTTAGGATATGACTACGCCACCGCAAGTGCCGAGGTGGTAACAGGGTGAACAAGATGAGTAAAAGCAACAAGAAGAGGAATAATAAAAAAATGGATAGCTTGAGTGGTAGAAAGGTCGGCAATATTTTTTCTAGCCCACGCATCAAACTGAATTGGATCAAAGAAGAGACTGAATTTTATAGAGCAGATATTGAATTTTTTGGTATTGACATCTCCGGACCATCATATGAGGGAAGGGTATTCCTCAATAATCCAAAAGCAGATGAGAAAACCGAATTAAACCTTGATAATGGTTATGCTGGATCCTATTATATTTTCGGACATGGCGGATGCTATGGTGATGCAGGGCATTGTGACATAAAGCCGCGAAGAACTTTTGACTCAAGAACAGAACATGACCTGACCCCCGCTTACAAATCAATGATTGCAACCGAACCAATAAAAAAAATATTGAAAACTACAAAGGAGATTGTGATTAGCGTCGTTCCGATCTCGGCAAGAAGCGCCAGGATGAGTAACGCCAAAGATATGGTGTATATAGATAAAATAAGGATTAGTTGCTATGAAAATTACTCAAAGTTAAATAAGTAGCAAAGCAAAGACTAGTCTAACAGATTGGACAATGTTGAAATAGCAATAGAGAAAGAATCACACGATAACATTGATCCTAGTTATTCTCTAAAAATAACCACCAACGGTACAGTCGAATTTAAGGGAACAGCGAACGTAAAAAATGGGGGTAAACATACCCTTAAGATCTCCCAGGATTTGGTAGCAGAAATAGTCGATAAATTTAACATGATTTATTTTTTTTCTTTAAAGGACAAGTATTTATCACCGGCTGGTCCAGAATCCCAAGAAACTAAGACTGTAATTTCTGTACGGGTAGGCGACAAATTTAAAAAAATAGAATATTCCAATAAAGGTAAAGCCCCTCATAGCCTTGATTCTTTGGTATCTCAGGTAGGAAAAATTACAAAAATTGATCAATTCATACAAAGTCAATGAAATAAAAAAGGATATAATGATGGTCTTTTCTTGATATATCTGCAAAAATAGAACCAATAAGAAATATTTGAATTTTCAACAATATACAAAAGATGGAAACTAAAATAGAGCGGCGAAAGAGTGCTCCGCTCATTTTTTCTAGTATATTCAAAGCTTTTATGACTTACCTAAATAAGCTATCTTGCAAATTAAGATATACTGATGAGTTATACTATAAAAGAGGCCAGTACTACAAGACACAAAGAATCTAGAAATATAGAAAATGTTCTTGTCATGCAAGGGGGTGGCTCTCTAGGGGCTTTCGCTTGCGGCGTGTTTAAGGCATTGGTAAAACATAAGGTTCAGATTGACATAGTTGCAGGTACTTCTATAGGTGCAGTCAACGCAGCCCTAATAGTTGGAAGTAAATCCGGGCATCCAGAAAAAGACCTTGAAGATTTTTGGCTTGAAATTGGTGAAAGCAGCATTGAAATCATTCCAGATTTATGGGTATATGGGTGGAACAGTAGAGCCAGAACTTATGTGCCTAAGACCATTTCATCCGCTTCTGCAAATGCGGCCTTTTTTGGAGTTCCCAAAATGTTTATCCCAAGATGGCAGTGGTGGAATACTAGTAAAAACTTTCATGGCATGATGGGTGGGCTGGAAGAACAGTATTTTGATCCTAGAAACTGGACATTTATTTATGACCACTCCCCTTTAGTAGGGACTCTAGAGAAATACATTGATTATGGAAAATTAAATCTTGCAGCAACAAAAGAAGAGTTGCGTTCTGTATTGAGATTAATTATCACAGCAGTGGATGTTATGACTGCCAAGCCACTTATTTTTGATAATACATTGATGAAAATAAAACCAGAACACATTCTAGCAAGTTCAGGATATCCAATATATGGATTTCCTTGGGTTGATTTAGGAAATGATATTAAAGCATGGGATGGAAGCTTACTTAGCAATACTCCAATAAGAGAGGTACTCTATGTGTCTCCACGAAATGACAAGAATATTTTTATTGTTGAAAACTATCCACAAAGAATTGACAGTCTTCCTTCCAATTTCATAGAAGTGGTAAATAGATACAAGGACATTTTATTTTGTGATAAAGATATTGAAAGCATAAAAAATGCAAGATTAGTTACTAGACATATTAAACTAATTGAGAAACTATATGATATATTTGACAAGCAAGTTGATCATTCCACACTAAGCAAGGAGGAAAGAAATGATATCCGAAGTGAGTATAAAGACTTGATTGAAAATTATGGTGCAGAAATTAAATCTGTTACCAGAATAATTAGAAGTGAAATCGAATCGCCTTCGATCCTAAAGAATAGTGATTTTTCTAGTACCACAATTAGGGAGTTGATAGAGCAAGGTGAAAGGAAAACTGAAGAAAAGTTAGAAAAAATACGATGACATTAAAAATCTTTAATTGCAAATCCTATTTCAATAAATCAACTAGATTCATAAGGGTGAGGACCAAAGATTTTCCTATCATTTTGATCTCCTGGTTAATGTTACCAAGACAATCTTCGATGGATTTGTTTAAGAATATCGATTAGAATTATGTGATGATAGCATATTATCTATCCAGTTATTTATATTTTGATTACATCCTGCTTTATTTCTTATATCCCTTATATTTCAAAGAAATGTAGAAAATCTCATCCTATTTCTTTTTCAATATCATCAAATTCTATCATAGCTATTATAGATCGTACTTTAATACTTTCAAGAAAAAAAACGCTTTTTCTACAATACGTGACAAGTCAATTGAACCATGGGTATATACTATCAAACTGGCCAATTGGATCTCAATCCAAAAGCAGATTTTCTTCAAACATGCGACGAATTATCTAGACATTATCTAATGTGAATGAAAAGATTGAGGCAGATGGATAGTGTTTTAGCCGCGTATAAACATCTCAATCAGCTCCAATTAGTAACCTCGATTCTCCGCTTGAAGCAGCTATTTTATATCATGAGAACGCTGGAATTTACCAAGAATAATTATCCAATAGAACGGAACCAGTCTTTGGCATATTTGGCACCCTGGTCCAATAAATTCCTCCATAAGAAGTGCAATAATTTGAAGATGCCTCAAATCCAAATAACATTACCAATGAAATTTACGGTTACCAAGGAATTGGTCATGCTTTGGCAAATTCAACAGGAGCAAGATTCGTACTGAATGGAAGGTTGGATGACAAAAAAACATCCTAATTTCTTAACAAGAACTAAAAACAAATAATTCTTATAAACATAGCTATCCTAGCATCTACCTTTTTTCATTTTTGATAATACGAGTCACTATACAGGCAAATTATCTGTTATCAAACTCGGAATAGTAATTTTCTTTAAATAAATAAGTGAAGTCAAAAAAGTATTGCACTAAAATACGGCAATCAATAGGTATTGAAAAAACAAACTATGTGTATAAGTTAGTTATCATTTTTTTACTGTTCCTAACCATGTATGTTTCAAATCTTAATCACAGTAAAACACTAGCCGATCACCACTCACCAAATTTGCCTTTATTAGAAAAATCACTAAAATATACATTAACTATATAATACATATCGATAACTCGCCGGATGTTAAAGCAGCATTCTACGACCCCTCAAATCAAAGACATACAAATATTAGCCAATGAGAATCATTTCATTTCAGAAGTTCATTCCATACATTCTCATGTCTTAGTTATATTGATTTGAATGCACTATTTCCAAATAACTGGCCTTTTTCGAAGGTAATACCAGTGCCTTGTTTATTGCCAAAATTGTCATGACCATATTAGCAAACAATTGATTAGTCTAAACAAAGATTCAGTTAAAGCAAATCTGACCATCTTGGATATGGACGCATATTCAATGTCCAAGCTACCCCTCATAGGATGAGGTTTAGTCGAAATTTGTTTTTTACTTACTTCTGTGGCTGCTAGCAATTTTTATGTTATAAAATTCGTAACGGACAACACAATTAATTGGAGCGATTAAATTGAATAGTTATTTAGATTAGGAAACAAGATCTCAACCAAAGTCGAATGTGACATAGTCTTCATCCCCAGGTGTCGAGCGACTGGAACAATGCTAATATTTGTATTATAAAATGGGATTAAATAATTGCCTCCTAATCTTATCATTATTTCCAGGAGAGAAGCATCAGATGAATGTTTGTTGAAAAACCCTATGAAAATTTATGAAAATAAGAAAAAGATATAAGTAAATAAGTATTCTTGGTATTGTGGGAATAGCGACTTCATATCCAATACCGACTCCCGACTTTGAAGATAGTGCGAATAAAAGCACCACCGGACACAAGATCTCATTCAATCTCCAGAAACATAAACTATCTCCAATAACCTATACGAGCGACGATGAAGGCTTGTATGACAATGAAGTGTCCGAAGAAATATCAAATATTAAGAGTAATTCAGAAAAGTTAGAATCCAAACTAGATCTTAAAATAAAGGAACTAGATCTTAAAATAAAGGAACTAGATCTTAAAATAAAGGAACTAGATCTTAAAATAAAGGAACTAGATCTTAAAATAAAGGAACTAGAACATTAGATTTAGCATGATTCAACCTAATGATGATTTACCATACACAAATGAGGTAAAGTATTAAATTGGTGGACTTGCCATCTTTTTTAAATAGATCCGATTTTATAGGAAAATATTTGCCTGGATATGTTCTTGTAGTTTTATATATTTTATTATTTGAATTTGACAAAATATCAAGCTTAGATAAGGACATAATTACAGCTTTAGTTTTTGTTGTCGCAGGTCCTACATTAGGGTACACTATAACCCAGTTTCATAGAAGCTTACCATATATCAGAAGTGCAATAATTGGTGATAAGGATGACAGTGCTAAGGAAGAATTGAAAAAAACAGTTCGCAGATACGCTAGACTTAAAACATTACTCAGTGTAGAGGAAAAATCCGAACTAGAGCTCGCCGAAGCAGAGTATGATTTTAGTATTTCTACCGGAATTGTTTTTTTGTTGTTAGAAGCAATTATTTTTTATCATATTGTCATTAATGATTTGAAATTAGATCCTCTTATTCAAATACCGTTTTTGGTTCTAGCAGGATGTCTATTTGTGAATGCACATTATCAGAAGACAAGGGCTTACTATCCTCTATTTTCTGAATTCGTAAAAAAGTATAAAATTACCTAATATCCAAATTTCGGACCTCGGCCTATATGATTTTAACTATTATGATAATCAATATAGGTAATGAAGCTCAATAATTTCACACACTAAATGAATATTTTAGAATATCAGGTGTAATTAACTTCATAACGATTCGTTTAGTATTATTTGTAAATCATAAGTATTTGTGCTGGGACTATCATGTTTAAAGCTAATACATAGTCATTATGAAGCAAAATCATGCATATAAAAGATCTTCATTTTGTCCAATGAATCCCAAATTAAAAAAAATTGATTATTGTCTAATGAAAAAATAATTTTAGAATTATTCAATTCTTTCACTCGAATAAAATAATTTCAATAATTTATTCCATTCACTATATTTTTTTGTAAATGAAAGTTTTTTGTATGGGGTTAAGTGAGTCTCATATTTATGGGTATTCTCAGGAAACCAAATCGTAATTCCATTAGAATTTTTGATGGCTTCTCCTAAGTGTACATTTGAAATGACTACTCTTTTTAAACTAGTGATGGTCATTTTAGTTGTATTTTCGTCTATATCTAAAAACTTTTTACATAGTAACAGAAAGTGACCTGCATCTACGTAATCGTCAAAATCATTCTTGGGTGCATATACTTGGACATTTTGTCTGATTCTTCTAAGTTTCGCTACGGTATCATCTTTATTGGTTTCAAGTAGTTTTCTTAATTTGTTGGCAAAATTATCATAGTTTGAAGCTAGTTCTTCAATATGTTCCATATCTAAGGCTGACTGAGTTATGGGCCAATATTCATCAGTATTATAAGGTGGTGAATTGTAGAAGTCATAATAGTTTTTTACTAAATCCTTGGCCAAATCTTTTGGATTGTCAGATGAATTGTTCAAAGATTTTAAATCAATTGCATATGGCCAACCCGTAGTTGGCTCCAATTCTTCCGAACCCACAATAACCCTAGTATACGGCTTAACCTCATATGCCACTTCTAACATATTCATGAGGCATGCATCAAATCCAAGAATACCTATCTTATTATGTTCGGAAAAACCAGATTGTTTGATTGCATAAGACAATTCTAACATGTCCAAAAAATTCCCAGAAGATTCATCAATAGCTATATAACGCATTTTTGGTGAACTTTCAATGACGGTCTCATGTTTAAACACAGTTTTACTTCTACCGCTTATCCTCCTCTTTAGGGTTGAAATAGGCAATCGACTTCTATCATCCCTCCATCCACTTCCGTGATTCCATATTGTTACTAAGTAATTGGAAGAAGGATATTCAGTAGTTGCCCATTTGAGAGCATCAGTCAATGTTTGCGGATCTCCAGAATCTTTCTCTTTTAGTCTTTCCAAAACAACTCTGTTTGCCTTATTTGTTACGTTGTTTTTTTCAGGTATCAAATATCGAATTGTTCCCTCATACCCATCATATTGGGGCCCCGATGAGTCAAATTCTATCAAACATCTCGTATTTTTCACAGTACCAGTAATTTCCATTTCTTCAAGATCTCCCACTCCGTCATCACTTAATCCTCCGTCTCCAGCCATATATGCAAACAAGGTCCAATTTATCGAATTCGTCATAAATAGCAATGATCATAATACTATTTAATATTATTGGTAAAGAAACCCAATAATTACAAATAACCTACTAAAATTTAAAAGATCAATAGTAGGTAAATAGACATTTGCTAAACTTTCAAATATGGCCTGTTTAGCAGGTATAATTTACTTAACAGTTACATCATAAACTACGTTTGAAAGTCGATTTTCAGGAGATGGTTGTCCTTCAGATCCTGGTTTGAAATAGGCCTCGTTAAATTCAATCATATGATTACCAATATCTAGCGGTTTCAAGAATAGAAAATATCCATTAGCCATAGCTCTGTATGTTCCGGGTGATACATCATAAATATTGTCATCCGTATACGTTATGTTATATAAAAAGGGATTATGAAGGAAATCAGCCCTATTTTCTGAACTCATAACTTCAACACCGTCTACTTTAGCAGTAAACTTTACTGTATCTAAACCTATATTGACACAATCCCTCAATTCCTCGTCTGTTTTCAGTCCTTCGCTAAAGTCGCATCCACCGCCATAAATTTGAACTAAAAGTGCTTTGTCCTGAGGTACAGTACATTTCCTTATTTCTGCATCTGCAAAATCAGACAGCCCTAGACTTCTTCCATCTGAAAGGAACCAGACGTCTTTGTTAGTTTGATTCCAAGCGCACTTCTCAGGCGAATAAGATTCTCGTGGATGAATTTGGCTCAGATTAGATGGATCTTGCTCATTGACTTTATTTGGAAGGGAAACATGCCATTGCCACCATTTACTCATCCATTCAGAGTATGAAGTTCCATATGGATGAGAATCTTTAGAATAAATCAAGTTGGAACTATTAGTCGGGGCAGCATGACTAGTTTGACTGTTAATTGACATAATAAGCATGATTAAAACGAAAGTTGTTTTTACTAGATACGTTTCATACATAATCCAATACTATGGTCACTTTTGTTATATCCTTTTCTATTACAATTGAAATTCTAAAGTCAATCAAAGGTTTATCTTTTTGATATCCTTAACCACATATAGTTGACAATTCCAAAATCAACCCATTTTATTGTTATTTGTGGGATAATACTGCTGGTTTTGTCATTTATTGACAACATAATTATGAGCAATTTCCTCAATTCTATTTTGGAACGCCATTCTTTGTCAAATCTCTTGACGTTTACTTTGCTATTAGTTTTCGCTATCGCGATTCAACTTGTAATATTTTATTCTATAAGAAAAAGATACTCCTTATTCGAAAAGACGATAACCAGATCTTTATTCACTTTTCAGGTTTTGTTAATCTTTTTTATGCTAATCAGTATTATTCTATTTGCATACTTGGTAGTTCAAATTATGCTGCAAGGTGCATATGATACTATTATCTACAAATCCATAATATTTTCAAATTATTTCTTTGCCCTGGCTAATATGGGTATACTGATCTATTACCTTTTTTCATGGTTCAAAAGAAATCACAGCATAGTAATGCTGGTATATTTCATCGCTTTCTCCGTATTTATGATCAATGAAATTGGCAGCATTCTTATATTATATTTTCAACTCGATGATAGACCACAGAAAATCACCTTTATCACCAATCCTTGGGATTCAATTAGTCTTAAAATATTATCTTTTACTGACTTTTATAAATTAACATCAATTATTTCATTTAGCATTACTTGGGTTGGGACTTGTCTACTAATGTACCATTATTCTCGAAAAATAGGAAGATGGAAGTTCTGGTTATTAGCTGTATTGCCATTGATTTATTATATAGGAAATATAGACATCATAAGATCAGCTATATTTAATCATGTTTTAGTTTTCAGCCCTCATTTGTTATTGATTGTACAAATTGTTCTAGGGGGTGCTAAACAAATTGGAGGATTTTTCTTCGCACTGGCTTTTATAATAATATCATTGAAAATCGATGGTCAAAAACTGAAATATTTTCTACTGATCTGTGCTACAGGAGTAATGTTACTTTTTAGCAGTAATCAAATATCACTTGTTCAGGTTATTCCATATCCTCCCTTTGGACTTATCACAATTTCACTCTTATCCATTTCATCATTTTTAGTCTTAGTAGGACTGCTCAGTATTGCCTCTTCAATGGCATATGATAAGACCTTGCTTGAAAATGCACGAAAAATTGTCAGGGAAAAAGCATCTACATTCTTATATGATATCGGCTCTGCTCAATGGCAAAAAGAAATGGACAGTACAATACCAGCAATAATGGACGTTGGAGCAAAACAGATGGATGATACTTCCGTCCCGCCCTCCTTATCTGAGGAGGAGGTAAGGGATTATATTAATGAATTAGTAGAAGAGCTAAAAAAAGCATAGATATATTATTTTTTACCAATAACAAAGATCGAGAGTTTTATAGTTTAAACTTTTTTACTCCAAAGTAGATCTAAATAGTTCTGAACCTGTATTATATAGACTATTGATAATCACAGTAAAGTACGCTCATTTTAAAACCTTTATTATTACTATATTTGAGATACTAGATAAAAAAGTCACTAGCCAAACTAAATAGTACTATTTTACAGTTTGAAAGAACAAATTAATAAATTGAAAAAATGGTTAGAATAATGATGGTAAATACAGAGCAAAAAAGCTAGACTATTTTTAAACATTCTCATACGCTAGGTCGCATCATCATCAAAACATTTAGCTTATTATGGTCGGCCTTAATTTTTCTAAATACCCGCGCATTCTTGCAACTTGGTCCCTGGTGAACATTAATGCATATTCATCATCCCAACCATCCATAAAGTTCAATGCTATTGGATCTGGGCAGCCAGGACATTTTTGTTCACTTGAGTAACCTATTGGAGATCCGCATTGGGCTCCGATTTGTGGAGGAGTATCACAAATCTCATCCCCAGTATAATCGCAGAGTTCATCTGCTTCACATTCTGGGCTATCAGATGGACCCCACAAATGATATAACCCGAGCCAATGACCCACCTCGTGAGTCAAAGTTTTGCCCTTATCTCTACCAGGCTGCGTTGTTTTTCCCATGCCAAAATATCTATAATCAATTACGACCCCATCTGTCGATACCAGATCCCCATATCTGTTTTTACGTGGGTATTGAGCATAACCACCAGGCGAGGATAACTTACAAACCCATACGTTTAGATATTTTGCAGTATTCCAGGCATCATGACCACCCGATTCAGTAGATTTTACAGGTTGTTCCTCTAGTGAGTAGGAACCTGATTCGGTAAAAGATTCAAAGAACTCATTACTTGTATGAGTAAAGGTAATCCCATCAGTTGGATTGCCGCTTGGATCATTTTTGGGAAAGATAAAATTCAACTTTGAATCGGTAGCAAGAGCTTTTTCTTTTGGGAATTTAGAAAATAGAACATTGTCAATGTTTTTATTTCTAAAATCTTTGTTCAGTGAATCAAATTGCTTTAAAATTTGTGATTTCTTAATTTTTTCAATATCCTCATGATAAATTATATGAAAAACGATTGGTATATCATATAATGGCAGGTTACGGATAAATCTATATTTTGTTAGGGATTTTTTTTTTGATTCTTCTAATTTGATTTGCCTTATTAATGATTTATCACTTTTAGAAGGAGGTTTATTGTAATAATCGGTATTACAGTAAAAACCATGATTTGGCATGTCACATCAATTAATAGTGTGGAGATATTGCTACAATCTAATGATGTCCGCCATCTAATCCGCAGTCAGTACTATAGAGAACATACACTCTGCTATAATTACAAGGAGGAGAAATCATATCTAAAGAATGAACCTTTGGAGTATTTTTCAATACATCTTCTTGACAAGTAGCCCATTCGCCAGAAACAGTCAAGACCTTTAACAAGACTTTGGAATCTGCAGGATCGTCTTTTAGCACATACGAAACTGCTAACGAAAGTGGGGTTCCTAATGCATCCCACATAGTTAACTTGGTAGGAGATTTATATTCAATTATAGGGTTGAGATTTGCATTACCATATTCATGAAGGTAATTAGACAATTTGCCCTCAGGTTCTAATTCATGAAAATCAACGTCAATATAATACAATCCACTTGATTGGTGATCTTCTTTTGCTGTTCTATGTATAATGATATAATTTTTGTTTAGTGCCTGAACATACTTTGTCTTTAGTATTTCATATTCTGCCCAACATCTTACCATATTTTAAAACAATGTCATATAGTTAAAAAACTTTTCCCTTAAACGAAATATCATTTAGATTTCAACATTTTTTAGCAATAACAGAATCAGGTTTTACATTAGAAATTTATTCAATAATTGACATGATACACATTTAACTATGACAGGTATTAAAGAATGGGTGATCAAAAGTCATATGTCATAATTCTCTTCATGATTGACAACGTTATACCAGAAACCGGAAATTTTGTTAATTGGAGATATTATACAATTTAGGTTCATAAACGAAGAATGGGATAGGAATTCTTACCTTGTAGAATCAAATTATAAGATTATAAAATTGATTCATTATTTGAAAATAGTTACAGAATATCATATTAATTAATACCATTTAGTAACAGCTTGAGAGTTTTCAGCACCTAGTGGTGAATTTGAATCCTTCGATACTAATTTGCCTAGTAAAAATGCAACCTGAAAATTAGTATCTATCGAATCGAGTAAAGCATAGAATTCAACCTCTCTTTTGTAAGAAACTAATCTGGTCACCCGATATCTATCGCAGAAAGGTTGAAGAAAAGATTTGTTTAGAAATTTCTTGGACCTCCTCAGAATATTTTTAAAGTATTAGGCTGAAGAGGATGGGTAAGGTGTTAATCTTTTGGTACCAATTCTCTAATATCCTTCAAGATTGAGAATGATTTAGCAAGAACTAGGAAGAATATGACTACAATAGATCCTAATTTTCCTGCCCTCTTAATATTCAAAATTTGATATTTCAGTCCTCTTGAAAATATAGATAACATGTTTTTGGCACTTTTAGAGGTATTTTTGACCTCCTTTAGGATCAAAATATGGCTCAATCGTAAGAGTGCTGCTTAATCATGATTTTCTTTACAGTCTCGTCACTCACCTGATCAAAATGTCTGTAAAATTGACCCACGGCAGAAAAAGCCTCTTCCATATGCAAAATTAAAACATTGTCAGCTATGTTAGCAAGCCTATTCACAGTTTCATCTCTGGCAGGAGCTACAGGTACTGCAACAACAAGCTGCTTGCAATTACAATTGTTCTTTACCCATTCTGCGGAAGCGATTATGGTGGATCCTGTAGCTATTCCGTCATCAACAAGCACAACAACTCTTTTCTCAAATTTATCATGATAAGAAATATCGCCTCTAAATTCTATAAGGCGTCTCCTTATTTCCTTTTTTTGAAAATCTATTTCCTTTTTTAAATAAGCTTGGGAAATGTTAAAAAGTCGTATAATGCCTTCATTTAAAAAATAGCTGCAGTCTGGCATCATCGCTCCGACTGCGAATTCCTCATTGAATTCTGCCCTTATCTTTCTAGTAACGACCACATCCAAATTGCATCGGAAATGATTTGCTATTATGTTACCTAATATGATACCTCCTCGTGGGATAGCTAAAATAATTACCTCATTTGCAGTATTAGACAAATCTATTTGACTTTTTTTCAGTATCTCTTCTAATTCTTTAGCTATCTCGTGTCCAGCCTGCTCGCGATCCTGAAACAACACGCACATAATAGTAAATATATAATTCCAGTATTAAACTGAAACAAAAACACGGGAACCCCTCACAGCGATCGTCTTAACACGTAATATTACTATTTCAGTTGATACATATCATAATCTAGATCCTACAATGCAGTTAAAATTACTACTATTTTTCAAATAAATTTCAAGTAGGGGTTGAACTAAATCGCACATGCTCCAGGTTTTATCCAAAAATTAAACGGTACATTCATCAAACCTGCATCATTAGGTCCAACATAACCGCAAGGGAACAAACTAATTTAGGAATTACTGTAGGAGGACATGGATAATATTTTTGATCTTGATTCAATGCTATTAGAGCTTAACAAAAAAGGCAATTCATCATGTTCCTTGGATGTTTTACACAATAACAGTTTTGAAGTGGGAGTGCTTAGACTCAATCCAGGTCAGAAGGACACACAGGGACCTCATTCAGAAGACGAACTCTATTTCGTTATGGAAGGTAAAGGATTAATCAATATATTAGAGAAGAATCATGAAATAAGAAAAGGTTCTTGTATTTTTGTTCCCTCAAAAACAAAGCATTACTTTCATGGGAATAAAGAAAGACTAGTAGTCTTATACGTATTTAATGTTTCAAAGAGCTGATTCAAGCAGTTCATACAAAAAAGATACTTAATTCTCAACCCTCAAACAAAGATCGGGATAAAACACTTTTAGACTCACAAGTCAACCAAAAGTAGTTTCAAAAAAAATGCAAAACCGATTGTATGCGTACTCTATTTTGGCTTCATAATTTAAAATAACCCGATTCTAAACCTATCTGGTATTGATAATTCTAGATGATAATTTAACTATCATTTAATCTGGTGACATCATATCGGCAATTCGAGTTACCCTATCCTCAGGATTATATTGATTAACTACCTCATACAATGGCATTCTTTTTCCCCCAACTATTTTGATATCTATTTCGATTTTGCCATTCGAGTCTATATCGATAATATTATAGGTATCCTCAAAAACCCCTCTATATCTCCAAGAACAAGCTGTGCCGGCATAAGCTATTTTCATTGTACCTAAATCCCAGATCCAAGGCCTGTGCTTGTGACCGCAGATAACAATATCGACATCATTAGCCAGACATGTTCTTAAAACATCACCTGCGTCAGATATTCCCACTACATTTGTATAGCCTGTATCAGGTATGGCAATCAAATGGTGATGCATTGCAACAATCTTTATTATTGCTTTAGTCCTATTTTGAGACTGCTGCTGACCCTGTTGGTGTTTCAGATCCGCTTTAGGTTTGGGAATGTGATATTTTCTTAGAATCTTGTTTAACCATAGGTTTTGTCTAAATCCAACTTCACCTTCATCTCTATCTGCTCTTGCAGTTCCTACCGTAGTAACTATTACTGTTTGGTTCTTGTTCTTCGGATTATTATACTTGTAAACCCGTGAACCACTCGGTGCAGAAACAGGAAAGAATTGTCTAAATAAAAGATAGCCAGTGTGTCTATAGTCATGGTTTCCTGGAAATATTATCAGATTCTTGCATGTGAATTTTTTTATTTCTTGTTGGGCCTGTTCGAACTGAAAGAATAATCCGTCATCAGTTAAATCCCCTGATATAATAATGACATCAGGTTTTAAATCATTATTAATCTCATCCACCAAAGTATCAAAAGTATCTTTTTTAAATAAACCACCAATGTGCAAGTCAGATATTTGAACAAATCTCATATCCTATATCTTATTTAATATTTTGAAATATAACGTTAAATACTTTCACAAAGAGAAAGAGATGAAAATCATATTCTGCAAATTGATTGAATCCCCTTAAACAATTATCATAACAATTACTAGTGATGAATTCTAGTCAGTGAGAGTCATGGTTTTTTGAATGTAGGTTTGGGTATAGCAATTTTAATAGGATGTCTAAAGGCAGGATGTACCAAGATAAACTCACCTCTGTGTAGTTTGCTGATAACCGATTTGGTAGTGTCATCTACCATTGAATATGGATTTGTAGAAAGCTCGGATAAGCCCAACTTGGTGATAACATGTAACCCAGTATTTTCATTAATGCTCTGATCAATTTGACTTTTGAATTGCTGTGCAGAGAAAAGTATGCAGTGTCTAGACTTGCCAGTGATCAAAATCTTTAACAGTTCTTCTGCAACAGCCGAACGATTAGACATCGACATTCTGAGATCCATATTACCTGATTCTCCCCGTGGCAAAAATCTGTTAATTTCATCAATAAAGATTACAATATATTTTGGTTTTTTTGTCAATTCTTTTTTTGTAATCTCTTTTTGATCATCAATTTCATCTCCGCTACCCACACTATCGTATTCGTCATCAGGATTATTAGCATGGCCAAGCGAGTACATCTCGTTTATCGTTTTCATTACATCTCCCACTACAAACGCTTGCTCATCTAACGTAGGCAGCCTAGCAATATCTATCACAAACACTTCATTCTTATTCATTTTTTTAATTTCCCTACCAAGATATCTACTTGTTACTTTTTTGTCTACAAATAGAGTAGATGGCTTCCTATATTTTTGGATCATACCCTGAAACTTTAGTAATGTAGTCTTATGGGTAACGATTTCTTCTGGGAATTCACTAAAATTGATCAAGTCCGTCCAGTTTGCAATTTTCTGAGGATTTCCCTTGTCACCACCCCTTTGGTCCAAGTTGGGCCATAATTCGTAAATGTAATTTAGGATTGAGGAAATATTATGTTGAGGGTCCAGAGTTGATTCAGAGGAAAATAACAATTCCAGCCGATCATAGACATCGGATAATTCAAAAGAATATGTGAAGTAGTTTTTCTCAGGAATATGTGCTGAATTTGGTTTACCATCTACTCCCCTTGGGAGAAAATATTTTACATTGTTAAACGGAGTTAAATTCAAACCAAGGATGTCCAGTTCTTCTTTATCCTCGCTAGCATAAGTTTCCTCTCTTTCTTTATCTATGTATAAAAGATCTTTTTCTTTGGTATTAAGTAGAATTATAGAAATACCTTCCTCTAATAGTTTTTGATGAAGGACCTGTAACAAGAATAAGAGATAACTGGTCTTCATGTTCCCTGAAATTCCCGTGGCGTTAACATGAGTGGTATCAGGTCCAAAAATGTAAGTTACATCCAAGTCAATTGGGATTTTAGTATTGTTAGTCATCGAGATCACGCCTGCGGGAATAGGATGTTCCATTTCAGGGATCCCAAGAGATGAAATGACATCCTCTACAGTAGCAAAAGTTACAAGTTTGCCTTCTTGAACAGGCATATTGATGTTCCAATTTTTTGATTTTGAAGGTATTTTGTTAGGGCTAGAAGTATTAGAAGAAATATCTTCTTTAAAACTAATTAATTGAAGGTTAGCAATTACATCAATCTTTGCAACTGTCAGGCCACCGCTCAACTTTTCATCCGAGTTTAAAAGTAAATTGATCTGAGTCGGATAGTAATTTCTAGAAAAAGTTTCGCTGTCTATGTAGATTCTCTTTAGTTCTTTGATCATTCCAATAGTTTTTGTGTTCTGGACATTTTCAACACTAATAAAGTCAAATGGGTTTATCAGGATTTCAGGTTTGATTATAATCCAAAATGAATCGATAGAATTGGAAAAATTTTCAGATACGAAGGTAATTCCGATGGGTTTGTTATCTTGCATCTATAAAATCTTAATCTACAAAGGTTATAAGAAACCAAGTATCGAGTTACATCCTGTCCAGCTGTCTTTACAAAAAATTTATTTTAATGATCCGCTTTTTGCAAATGTCAAGAATGTCATGAAAGTAAACTCACTCTCATTAATTTTCTGAATTCCTATTAATGAAGATTCATGTTAAAGACAATCGAATAACGTTACTGGACCAATTTGTATCTTTATGAAAATATCAATGTATACTTTTTACATTAAGAAATGAAATTAGGTATACAGGGTACAGGAGTACGCATAACTATTCCAGTTTACCAGGTTAATATTTAGAAGACTGCTCCTAATAGAGTAGGATTGAAATATTATTATCAAATTTTTTTATCACATTTAACTAATTCTTGTAACCCTTTGGAATGTACTATTTGATTGTGGTTACTAACATTAACATATATGCAAGCATACCAACTTTATAGATTGATAAATAATTCAAGAATATGGATGATAACAGTCATACCGCTTGCAATAATGATAGTAATTTTTGGATATCTTGTATATCAGGTTAATGATCTTTCAGTCAAACTAAACGCAGCATTAGAACAAGATTCTTTGTCCCTTAAAACAAAAACTAGGGAGAACTCAAGCTTACTGGAGGTAGAAGAAAACAATAGTAACAATGGTACAATCGACAATAGTATTTCAGAACAACTAATGCTAAATAACGTATCATCCGAAACATCATCTGAATCACAGGAATCTGGGATAGATAATGGTGGGCAGAATGCTGATGCTGGAGCTTCTCCTTACATTGTGATACATGACGCTCTAATTCCTGACCCATCTTCCATTTTATCGGTAATCATAAGGACTGCAATAATCGCAACCTTGGTTTTTGTTATCGTTAAATGGCTGGGTGGAAAAGGTATAGGCCAGTTATCTCCTTTTGGATTATTAATCGTAGTGGGTCTGGGGTCAGCAATTGGCGATCCTATGATTTATAAAGAAATATCTATCCCGCAAGCGATGGCTGCAGTCATCATTGCGGTAATATTCTTTAAAGTAATTGACTATTTGACCTTGAAGAGTAGGCGATTTAGAGAATCCATAGAACCTAAACCAATCTTGCTAGTAGAACATGGATCGATTGTTAATGAAGGTCTAAAAAGGGCTAAGATGGATATGGCAGAATTTGAGGCCGAAATGAGATTAAGCGGTTTAGAAAATGCAAGGGAAATTAAGTACGCCCGTCTGGAATCTAACGGTAAGATTAGCTTTATAATAAATAAGAAAACGACATCAGATGGAAATTAAGCGACTAATTAAACTTGAATTGATTGGGACTTCATCTCCTTACATCATCTAAGTTGACGAATATTCTGGATAACATTGGTGGTTCTTCACAGAAGGACCACCTTTAGAAAGAACATGTTAGTTCGTAAAATCGTAACTAACCCTCGTAATTTATGCTCTTTTCAACTAAATTGTTATTTGTAATTTGATGCGATCTTTTGTAGACATTCGAATAGCTAAACAAGAGAACATTAATTGCATTAATCTATTATAAATATAGCAAAGAAACGAACATAATTAAGATTTAGATTGATGGGTTTAGAGGACTCTCCAGAGTATCCATACTTACCAATTTGTTTAATTTATATGATTCATTCTCATTTTTAAGATTATTGAACAGCAGTGACGACATAAAATACGTCGTTGTAGTAAGAAAAGATCTCGGAATGGGTGTCGGAAAAATTGCTGGCCAGGTAGGACATGCATGTAGTTCCGTTGTGTGGCAGAACCCAGACCATGTTGCTAATTGGTTTAACTACGGTGGTCAAAAAAAAGCAGTATTGAAGATCCAATCAGAAAAAGAACTAATAGATATAATAAAAAAGGCTCAAGCATACGGTATCATTACTACAGTGATAAGAGATGCTGGAAAAACACAGATAGAGCCTAATACCATGACATGCTGTGGATTCGGTCCAGATTATTCGACAAAATTAGATAAATTGACCGGACATTTAAAGTTACTGTAGTAGTAACACTTCTGGCGACTCGAAAATAAATTTGGTTTTTCATGTAATAGTATCCTTTTGGTGTAACTTCCATGAACCAGCAAAAATTTTTCATCGCCATTCTTCAAAAATTGATATTTATTTTAAAAAAATGAATACTTGGAGAGGGAATACGAATATTACTAAGAAACACATGAAAGGGATGCAGAATTGCTCTATGTAGTTGCGACGTCTTACCTTTCTTATTCAATATCAATTTATTTGACGGTAATAGGCTGATATGTAAGATGCACGTACCGAATCCTAATAACACTTTTTACTACTTGGGCTTGTCAGTTCTATTTTCGACAATATTAGGATTATTATTCCCAAATATAGGAATCGTAGTGGAACCGTATTTGTTGTTGTGGCTTGGACTTTTACTTTTGTTCAATCTAATCAACATGAACCTGTCAGAACTTTATACAGTATTTTCACATCCGAAGAAGCTTATAATACTTACAATAGTGAAACTGGTGTTAATTCCAGTCGGATTGTACGCGATAATGAACATCTTTTCGCTTACCATTGTTCCTATAAGTACAAATTTAATGTTGTCAGTGTTTTTACTATCGGGCATATCTACAGGGCTTGGATCACCTTTTGTTGTAAACTTTGTTGGGGGCAGATTGCCAATAGTAGTAGGTCTAATAATAGCAACCTCACTATCTGTTCCATTTGTGTTACCAAGTTTAATATTTCTTTTTTTTAGCAGCAACTTTACAATCCCTATTTTCGACATGGTTGTGCTTTTATTGGTAGCATTAATGCTGCCTTTGATAGCAAGTCAGCTTTTAAAAAAAATTTCTCCCAAACTTACGGATCTAGTCAATAAACAATCACTAAACCTCTCACTTGTTTTCATTTTTCTTATCAACCTGGGGATTTTTGCCAAATATTCCTATTTCTTTTTTTCCAATTTCTTAGGAACTGTAGAAAACATATTTTTGGCGTTTATATTATTTGGGTATTATGGACTAACAGGATATGGTATCTCCAGGATAATGGGCTTATCAAAGGATGATAGAATATCAACAATGATTTCAATGATATATATTAACAATATTTTGATAGTTGTGTTTGCTCAACAATTCTTTGGTACTGAGATCGCTGCATTAGCAGCATTTTTCAATATTCCTTATTACTTGGGGATATTACTACTAAAAAAAATTTTCAATGCAAAATAAATTATTGTCATCATTTATTTTTTTGGATTTATTAGAAGAAAAGGTCACAATCCGGTTTATGTTTTAGGGGAGTTAACCCATTGTATCAAGAATCACAAATTGTAACCTGCTACTAGTAAATATCAAAAAATTTGGTTATTGATCATCTTAGCCTATTACTAGGGAATTATTTCAAAATAACTTTGATCTTGATCGTGTGGGGTCAATACTCCACCACCTTTACTTTCTGTAATGTACTGCATATGAATTCTGTATTGTTGAATCCAAATCCTTTTTGAATTGATTACTAATTAGGCCGCCATACACTACCAAGTCTCTTGCAAAACTTTCAAGTCTACCGAGCAACTGTACATTTATGATCTCGCGGTCCGCATTAAAATCCTGATTCGAGTTTATAGATATCCCATATGGTAAACTCCAACCATAGCACTGCCTTATAGCCGTTCTCATCTGATCCATTACTGTCAAACCTTTTTCATGCGAAGAGCAAAGGTACCCAAAAGTCTTTCCGGCAAACTCTGCCCAAAAGTAATCTAAAAAGTTTTTCAGTGATCCTGCCATTGAACCATGATAGTCGGGTGTTGCAAGGACTAAAGCGTCAGCCCAGTTAACTAATTCAACAGCGTGTTTAATCCCACTTAATTTTTCGTTGTATTCTGCAGTATACATAGGCAAAGGATTTGAATAGAGATTCAGTAACCTTGTATCCCCGCCATTTTTGTTTACATTGTTTAATATGATCTTTAAAGTTTCTGTACTAAAGGAATCTTGCCTCATGCTAGATCCAACACCTAAAACCTTTAAGGTCATCATCTCTAGTAAATACCACCTGGGACGATCTGAAAAGTATAATTTGTTTTATTCACACATACTATTCGTCATGGTAATTTATAAATATAATAGTTTACAAATTATATAAATTAGAAAATACAGATTCTGGATAAGTACCTCTAACAAATATTAAAGGAAATCACTCTTTTCTTTAATCAAGAACTTACAGATTGAATCTCCTTTGGCTGCTCTATGAGTAACCTCTACATTAGCATCAAGTATATATTCAAATAATTCTGTTTCAATAGAGCAGGCCTCCCAATGTTTTTCCGCTATCATTATTATTGGACAATTATATTCCAACAGAGTATGAGAATTGCGTTTTCTGTCTTTTTTGGATTCAGCGATATAGCCTTCTTCATCCCTGATTCTTGCTAATTCTTTTACTCTTTCATTGAATTTCATATCCTTCATACGTACACTATATTTTTCTAATAACTCCTTTTGACGTTCCCGCAATACAGACTCTACTGCATCCTTACCCATCTTTTTTTCTAAATAGTCCAAAGCATGTGTTGCTATTTCACCATAAGATCTTGGAAATGCAGTTTTACCAGTACTTGATAATGAATATTGCATTGTGGGTCTCCCTACACCTTTACGAATTTCCACACTTTCAACCAAGCCTCTATCTTGTAAATCACTCAAATGCTTGTGTACGGCCATTCTAGAAATCTTCATAACCTTTGACAAGTCCTTTAATCCTGCTTGTTTCATGACTTTCAGATAATACAATATTTTTCTCTTTGGATCAGATTGTGAAAAGGTTTCTGATTTCATTTTACGATACTCCTTTAAAATCCATCTAAGGTACCTAAGTAGAGCATTGCTAATTAATATACAATTTGGTTTATTAATTAAGTTAGGGTTTTAGATTTTTTTGGGTATTACACCTAGTTAGGATTCAATATATATATATATCAGCATAACAGAAGTTTCCAATTCAATTAAAATCAAGAAGAAAAAGATGTACCAATCAAGCTTTGACAAAAGATCAGGCTTTAACTTCTAAATAAATGTAAAGTACCAAAGTTTAAAAATGGTTCAAAATAACAAATCATAGTTGATTATAAGAAAACCTCACCTGGCGATAGTGGGTTTGACAATCATAACTATTATTCTAATATATTACTATTACTATGAGATAGTTGTATTGAGAGAGAAACCACCCGAGCCCCAGGAAATAATCACTCCTGAAGGCAAAGATATTTTTGGAGTTGATGAGATCTATCCCACAGCAAAGGATGGTAGAGAGTGGTTTATTAATATGCAAGATCCTCTTGATGACGATGCATTCTCAATTACATCAAATGTTCCTATAGTCAAGAATTCAGAAGATGAACCAGCCTGGTTTATTAATGATACTCAGATAAGAATGAATATAGGTACTCCAGATAGTGCACAACCATGGAAAAATATTGAGATGACCGGCTATGTTAAGATAAAATCAGTTTATGATACCAATCAAGAAGACGAAGGAGGAACTGATGGTGGAGATTCTGAGTCTCTGGCCCATGATTTTACATGGCGTGCACGTGGAGGCTCACATAATAATCAAAATCCTTGTGAGGGGACCGCATTGAATGGGGGGATTGATGTGATGAACATGGAAGCAGCTTGGAAGAAGGAAATATGGCATACCGGGGGCTACACTGATTCCAGAGGTTCGGCTAAAGCAACTGAAAAGCCTCTATTTGATAGATGGATTGGGTGGAAGGTGATAATGTACAACCAGGATAGTGACACCAGTGTCAAAATGGAATCATTTATTGATGATGATAATGACAATGTATGGAAAAAGGTCAATGAGATCACCGATGATGGTGGTTGGTTTGCCAATAGTTCAGATAAAGAATTTAACAGTGCAAAATGCAATAAGGCCAAGGACTACGTCATAACTAATTCAGGACCTATAGCAAGTTTTAGAGCAGACAATTTAGCCTTTGAGTTCAAGAATCTTAGTATCAGAGAAATTCAGCCCGTCTAAAATGATTTAAAACTAGATATTTTTTTTGGGTCTCAGTAAAGTATGACAACCAGTTTTGGTAATTAGTTGTCTTTACAAACTAAAACATATTGATTGATTAAGATGCTTTTAATGGATTGCTTTGGATTGATCGTCAGCCCTACTCCGATATCAAGGTCGAGAGGATTGAAATTGTTACAGATAAAGGTAGAAAATACCACTTAAAGCAAGTAAAACCTGAATTTCCATTTGATTTTCAAAGGCGTTGATCCACTTATTGTTAATAATGGTTCATGGATTAAACCCAAACATTGAAAACTTAACCAAGGTTAACATTTATTAACCTAGGAAAGTAATATAGATTATGCAAAATTTTAGGCGATTGGCATTGCCCCTTTTTTCAATTATTTTGGTTATTACGATAGCTTTGATAATGTCTGCCTACCTACTTAACCCATCAAATCCATCTTTTGATACCCATGCTCAAAACTCGACCGACAATAGAAAAATGATTGGAAGTCATACGCCAGGCTATCCTGTCTTCCGATCAACTGGAGATATACTAGATCCTATTTCTATTCCTGGCAACTCCAAAAATGCAGTGGTAGATCCGAATCAATATTTACATGAATTCAATTATGGACACGTGTCAAAATATGCCAATGGAACCACCCTAAGAGAATACACACTGATTGCTTCTGACTCGGAGATAAAAGAAGTGTCACCGGGGGTCTTTTACAATGTGTGGACTTACAACGGCACAATACCTGGCCCGACAATTCGAGCTACAGAAGGTGATCACATCAAGATCAATTTCATAAATAACGGTTCAAAACCTCATTCACTACACACCCACGGAATTCATCCAGCAGAGATGGATGGAGTTTTTGACATGGTTGGTCCAAAGGGCAAGTTCACATATGAATTTACGGCTGAGCCATATGGAGTTTATCCATACCATTGTCACATGACGCCACTAGAGGAGCACATAACACATGGACTCTATGGCGTCATGATTATTGATCCAAAGACTCCAAGACCTCCAGCAGATGAAATGGTTATGGTTATGAATGGTTATGATACTGACTTTGACACGGAAAATAACTTTTACACTGTAAATGGAATCCCATATTTTTATATGCATAATCCGATAGAGATCAAAAAGGATGAGCTAACAAGAATTTACCTAGTCAATATGTTAGAGTTTGATCCAATAAACAACTTTCATTTGCACGCCAACATGTTTAACTATTATCCAAGTGGAACTAGTCAAACTCCTGCTGAGCTTAATGACATCGTAACTATGAGTCAAGGAGAAAGAGGCATCTTAGAATTCAAATACAAATATCCAGGAAATTACATGTTCCACGCTCATAAAACAGAATTTGCAGAAAAGGGATGGATGGGTATGTTCAAAGTGGTAGACAACAGTCAAGACGATAAAAAAGAGGTTGATCTGAGGAGCAATAGTGCAGAAAACCCAACTAATGTATCTGTTTCCAAGAATCAGTCCTATCTGGTAGCAAATTCTAGTCAGAACGGTGTAATGAATACTGATTCAGAAAATAACAAGATGACATATAATTACACTGACTATAAGTTTAGTAACAACTCACTACATAATAGCCAACAACAGACAGCCAATCCAAATGAGGTTATTTCTTCCTATCAGTACGGAACAAACTCAAGCCAAGCCAAGGAGTAGATAGATAATGAAAGATAAGAAATTAGAAAAAGTAGACAAGGAAAAAGAGTTTGGCAAGAATGATGAAAATAAATTATCCACCAATACTCTCGGCAATACTGATGGACAAGGTCAAAAGAGGCAAGATATTAGAGATACAGAAGAGCCAACCGCTATTGGTATCAATGCAAGTAATACAAATACAAAGTCAACAAAAGGAAAAAGAAGAAAAATTGCATCATTGGTCTTAGCAATTACACCACTGATCATTTTAGCAGGGATGGTTTATTTTCTTTCAAGTCCATTTGGACAAAACCTGATAAACACTGGAGTTCCTCTACCAGAAGTAACAATAGAAAAAGTAGAATTTCATGAGAATCAAGTGGTGGCTTTTATACGCAATACGGGCCCCGAGCAAGTTATGATTTCTCAAGCAGACATTAATGATAGGATACAATCTGCCGCAATTGAACCCTCTCAAGTATTGCCCAGGCTTTCAGAAGCTAAAGTCATAATACCCTTTTTTTGGAACACAGCAGAACCTTATGAAGTGGGCATAACTACTTCTGACGGAACAAGATTTAGCAAGGTTATCGATGCCGCTGCCCCTGCTCCGGTTCCAAACATCAATCAGTTCTCAGTATTCGCGATGTTGGGAGTATTCGTAGGGGTAATACCAGTTCTGATTGGACTTGCATGGTATCCGTTTATGAGGAAAATAACAAGAAACCAGTATAATTTCTTTCTGAGTTTGACCGCAGGATTGCTAGTATTCTTGGGTATTGATGCATTTTTAGAAAGTAACGAAATAGCCGCGAATAATCTAGCTGCAACATTTAATGGCCAACTTTTAATACCAGTTATAATCATCGCGACTTTCCTTGGGCTATTCTATCTTTCAGAATATTTCGGCAAGAGAGCAGAGTCAAAGTTATCATTTGAATATGAAAAAGAGGAGACAGAACAGAATGACACAAGACGTTTAAATGCTCAAAATAATTTTCAAGAATCCTCCGTTAATCCCCTATCTAAAACTAGGGTTTCATCATCATCCTTGACAAACCCGCTTTCAAATGACATGATAGGTTTAGCACAAAAAGAGGAAGAGAAGAATAGAGTAGAGAAGAAAGAAGAAGAAGAAGAAAAACTAACTCGATTGATTGATAAGCGCGAATTAATAAAGCCACTTACCCTATCGCTAATGGTTGCAATCGGAATAGGCCTACATAATTTCGGAGAGGGTTTGGCAATAGGGGCAGCTGTTTTACTTGGTGAAATAGCGCTTAGTACCTTTTTAATCATTGGCTTTACAATCCATAATACAACAGAGGGCCTAGCTATCGTTGCCCCCCTTGCAAAAACAGGAAAGTTAATGATAAGACGATTAGTTGCAATGGGACTGATTGCAGGGATTCCTACTATTTTAGGCACATGGATCGGTGGATTTGTATACTCTCCTTTGGCCTCAATCATATTCTTGTCGATTGGAGCAGGTGCAATATTTCAGGTCGTTTACGCCCTTGCAGTATGGATGAGTAAGTCATTGAGGGAAAGTAGTAAGACTAACAAAGCCGAAAGCGTAGATTTGGGAGAAATAACAGGTAGATCCGGATCAAGATTATTAGCTTCCCAGGGAAAAAGTCCCACTGCGGCTATAATAGCAGGCTTCATCGTAGGATTGCTAATAATGTATATAACAGGATTGTTGGTGTAGTGTGATAGTTTTGCAAAGTTTTTTATCAACCCTCGGTTTCTATATAACTAACTAGGTGGACTAGAAAGTGTCAAATAATACTTCATCTTTGGGAGAAAATACAATAATTGACTCTATTAGAAAGGTCAATAGTTCACAAAGAAAGGAACGTACAGATAGGATGGAGGACTATCTTGAGATTATTTATGAGCTAGTCCAACAAAAAGGATATGCTACCAGCGTCGACATTACCGAATGTTTGAATGTCTCAGCCCCTAGTGTTACCAAAATGATGAGAAGGTTAGATACCACAGGATATTTAGAATATGAAAAATACAGAGGTATTCGTTTAACCCAACAAGGGACAAATGTTGCCCAAAATATTAGAAGAAAACATGAATTATTGACAGAGTTCTTTACTTTCATAGGTGTACGAGAGGATGTTGCAAACTCAGATGCAGAAGGCATAGAACATCACCTACATTCTGAAACGCTAGAAAAACTAGAAGAATTTCTTAACGCTAATAGAAAAAAGCAGAAATAATTGTAAAAACCACAGCATATTTCGTAAAGCAATCATCCTAGTCTCCTAATTACCTATATTAGTAGATTAACTGAATAGAAATTGTAATTGAGACAATCATTACCATCCACACAAAATCAATCCTTAACGGATCGGTTATTTAGCTAATACGAAATATAGTATGGAGAATCAAGTCATGAACTATATAATTCAAACATAATCGTACTTTGCAACCTAAGAAAAGGTAACTTTGAAATGCTAATTGAATACTTCAAGAGGGATCTCCGGAGATCGGTATCTGACGATATCCAAATAAATGGTTAAATATTTCAAGAATTAAACCTACTAACTAAAATTAAGGAATATTTGCTTGATAGAATAAAAGCAGAATATTTTCTGATTTTAAAAAATACAAAAATGATGTAGAAACCATTAAGAAAGACTAAACTAATGTATTTGAACCATAAGTCATATTTGAAAAATGAAGAATAAAAAAACTAAAATCATATTTTCTCATAATAATCTATTATTCTAGACATATCGCTATTCTTTCGCTTCTTTCTCTGTTGAAGTATAGTTTCCCAATTAACAGAATAGTTTTTTGTAACGTCTTCTATCTCCGTGCCTGAAAATGCTAGCACATATTGATACTTTTTATTCCAATTTTGTTCATAATAATGAGGGTTATTGACCGAAATAGGATATTCAAGAGTTGAATCCACATGAATCCATTTTTCTTCTATTAAAGCTTCGTTCCAACAGTGATCGAGAAAATCGTGAACAATTCTAGATTGAATCGATAGAGAACTGAGTATGGCCCCAAATAGAAACGACCATTCACTACATCTACCGATCCGATTAAATGCTATGTTTTCTATTTCGCCGTAACGGGGGAACGCCAGGGTAAAAGAACATTGAGGGCAATCATAATATTCTACACTTCTTACTATCCATGAATTTCCCTTAACATATCTAAGACTTAATGATATGTTGCACGATGGACATACTGGGCTCTTATCCATCCATTTCATAAAATCGTGTTTGAACCAATAAAGCAGCAAGGCCATAGGTATCTTCAAGTCTAATTTTCCTCCTACTGCCCCTTCAAATTTGTTTTTAATTTTGATTGGCACTAGCATCCTAATGGATTCAAGTAGGTACCTATCCAGATATTGCTTGCTCACTTGCTTGTACAAGACAAGAGTGTCCTTTGTAATTGGATAAGGAAGACCACTATTTGCTAAATCAAAAAAGTTTAGCACTAGTTAATCACCAAACAATCATTTAAAAATCAAGTGCTATAATTCAAGACCCCTGCATCATGAATCTCATCTAAATGCTGTTGATATTTGTGCCAATCGAGGTGAAAGGAGGTTGCATACAAGGAAAAATGTTGAAAAGTAAAAATAAAAAGATCAGGTAAACAAACACTAATCGTCCATATTTTCATAATTCTAATTATATTCTATTTTCAATAGACTTATGTTTGAATAAGCGCATACGGGTAAATGTTTAAAGAAATAAGGCATGATACAACTTAACAAAGATTCTATTGAAACTGAAAAAAAAGTGTCAGAAAAAAAAAGGTTTGTGTTTCCAGGAAGCAAAGTCCACTCTATGCCTTTCTTGTCTTTTACGATTGAGCATATGTCGTTAAAGATAAAGCCTGATCTAGTAAACAAGATCCTACTTGATTGCGAACAGCAAATAACAATTAGGGCTTTCGATGATTTAGCAGAAATCGTGTTAGATATTTCTGATTTAAAAGTTTCAAAGGTAAATTCACAGTCTATTAATATTTCAAATTTTAGATGCGTTGATAACAAGCAAGTCATAATAGAATTTTCAGAACAATTTAGAGCTGGAAGCACCGTAAACGTTGATATTTCATATTCTGCCGGCTATACCAGTATTGACGGCAAAGAAGAATTCGGTTCTCCAAAAACTGGGTTTCACTTTATTACAAAGAGTAATTATAGCAAACAAATTCCTGCATACCAAGCGTGGACACAAGGAGAAGCAACCGAATCACGATACTGGTTTCCGTCAATTGATATACCCCAGGTCAAATTTACTTTGGATATCGAAGTCTCTGCACCACAAGGGTACGATGTAATTTCAAATGGATTATTAGAATCAAAGGTTATGAAAGATGAATTTGTAATTTGGAAGTATGTTGAAAAAAGACCCCTTCCTTCTTACCTTATTTCAGTTGTAATTGGTACGTTTTCACATTATGAATCAAAATATAGAGACGTTTCCCTCTACTATTACTGGCCAGAAGAGATTAAAGAAGAAGATGCCATGTTAACTTTTTCTGAGACTCCGAAAATGTTAAAATTCTTTGAAGAATATTTCGAAACCAATTATCCTTTCAAAAAATACTCTCAGACCGCTGTTGATAATTTTGAGTTTGGAGGTATGGAAAATACCACCTGCACTACTTTAACCAGGAGAGTTTTGCATGATAAAAAAGCTTCTAGCGACTATAGAAATGATATTTTTTTGGTCGTTCACGAGCTTGCACACCAGTGGTTTGGAGATATGGTTACCTGCAAAGATTGGCCGCATATTTGGTTAAATGAAGGATTTGCCACATATTGTGAATCATTGTATTGGGAAAATTCTCGTGGAAAAGATGAATTTCAGTATAACTTGATAGAAGCTACAGATATTTATTTTGAAGAATCAAATACACTCTATAACAGACCAATTGTTACTAATTTATATAAACATGTAGATGATTTGTTTGACGCCCATTCATATGAAAAATCAGGGTTTATCCTCCACATGATTCGAAATCATGTAGGAGAGAATAATTTTAGAAAATCACTTAAGGTCTATTTGGAAAAATATCAGAACAGATCGGCTGAAACGCTAGACTTGCTAAAAGTAATTGAAGAAGTCTCAGGTAGAGAAATGGCATCATTTTTTGACCAATGGATTTACAAACAAGGTCACCCTAAATTGGAGATCGAGTATTCTCTGGAGAATAGTGATTCTATTGAGAATGTTAACAGAAATTCTCAAAGACTGAAAATCAAAATCTTACAGAAAAACATAGATGATAGCTATGAAGATTCCTTTAGATATTATCAATTTCAATTGGAATTTAAAATAAAAATTGTAGATAGTTCTGGTCAAAAAAACCAAATGGCGCATTTAATGAATGTGAATAACAATGATTCAGAGTCGTTTGTAGATATAGTCGGCAATTTCAATATTGAATCGATCTCCATTGATCCAGAATTTAAGATTCTAAAAGAAATAAGTTCTATTAAAGTAGTAAATGAAACCAGAGACTTTCAATTAAAGAAATTGCTTCATAACCAAGTGAAATGTGGAGAAACCATTGTAGAAAGAATTAACGCTTTAAGATTACTGAAGGATCGATATTCAGAAGATGGGATCAGGGCACTTTATGATGCAATTGTTCAAGACAAATTTTATGGGGTAGCCATTGAGGCGGCGAATACACTTGGCTCTTTTTATGACAAAAATAATTATGAAAAATCTGATAATTCATATCAGTGTTTGGTTTCCATATTAAGTAGTAAATCAACCTTTGATGCTTTACGATCGGAGGTCAAAAAAGCTGTCATTAGAAACATTGGGATATTTGAAAGAGTTGAATCAATTAGTTTGCTAAAAGATGTAATTCACGGATCTAGAGACGAAAGCAATTTTGTAAGATCATCTGCGGCTACGGCCCTAGGAAAAAGCAGTAAGGAGGTAGAAGAGGTGAAGAATAAGTTCCAAGTAATTTCACTTTTAAAAAACCTTGTTGAAGAAACAGAGACTTTTCAAAACGTTTTAGCTACTGGGGCTTTGGAAGGACTGAAAGAGTTAGCAACTGATAAAGATAACCAGATACGCATTGAGGTAGCTAATTTTTTTCTGGAGAATACACTTGAATCAAAGGACTACTTTGTGAGAGCCCAGGCAACATCAAATTTGGCCAAGTTTTTGGTTAGCAAGAATGACACGGTAGACGCAGACACTAGTGCTATGCACCAGGCTGTTTTTAACAGACTTAAGGATTTGTTAAGAGATGATAGACGAAAGATAAAGATAAATGCTTGTTCTGCACTCGCTGATAAAGACGGAAGATTTCACACTATACCAGATAAGCGAACGTACGAAACGATCCAAGTGCTTATTGATGTCGCAAAAAATGATATGGACGGATTTGTTAGAAGAAAAGCTGAACATAGTGCAAACATCGTGAGAGAATGGATACATACATGGGCAAGTAAACCCTTGCTAGTCAATTCTGAACCTAGTTCCAGTTCATAAATGTACAACATCCACCTAGCTACTAATATCATATTACCTAAATTAGGACCTAGATCAATTATCATTGTACGCGATCTAGTATGATCGGATTAGGCGAATAGAATTTCCTTAAACCTTTATATTTTCCAAATAAAACTTTTCTATTATGATTGAATCAGAAATTAAAGGTACTTTGTCAAGTGAACCATTAAGAAAAGTAGCCTTGGTTCTCATTATTAGTAGTATTTCTTTGGTTTCCTTCTTGATAATAGAGTCGGTTTCAACCGTTTCATCCACTTTTGGCCAAATTGATTCCTTACAGGCAAACAGTTCTAGATCTAATCAATTAACCATGGATGATTACGATACCCTAGTGAATCCATTTTATTCAGAAAATACAAAATCAACAAACATTAAAGTATCAAGTATTGATCCCATTCCAACCGTTGAAGTTACTTATACTGGTAACAGTACTATTGGTGGAGCACCAACTCAAACCATAGGTACAATAGTGGATAAGATGAATAATGATGGGACAGTTTTTTCTAAAGGTCAAGCGATAATATTGACATCAACAGGTCAAGTCATAACTTACAGATCTGAATCAATAGGTAACTACAATCCTGATGGGAGTTTCTCAGACAGTGGTATAATGGTCTTCCACATGCCTTTTCAAATGAATTCAGGAAATTCTACTGAAGAATACTCGAATTCAACAGACACCCTTCATACCCAATATGATAATCTATTTGGCATCTACAAGAAAACCGTAGACCCTGAGGGAAATGGTCTTACCAAGGTCTGGAAATGGAGATAGAAATCTACATCCTGATTACTTATAGAAGTGTCGTCCCCTATCTTTATGAATAATTTAGTTTTTGGGCTACCAATAAAGTAATTACCTGTATTTATAAAAGAAATGAAACATAATAATCGCACAGGTTGGTGCTTTTACCATCACAAATAGATCCATAGTTGTAATCTGTGAGAAACCTTCTGTTGCAAAACGAATAGCACAAGCGCTTAGTACATATTATCACGACCACAGAAATCATTATTCAGACAAAACCTCAGACCAAGAACAAAAAAATAGATCACAACCACCACAACCAACATCTTCAACATTATTTACTACCATTAGGGGTTTGAATGGTCAAGATTACATCATTTGTCATGCATTAGGGCACTTATACGGACTATCAGATAATAACAAAGGATCTAGAAAAGCATTCCCAGTCCTTGATCCCACTTGGTTACCATTATCCATACTAAAAAAGAAGGGGCCAAGCTCAAAATATCTGGCTTTCAAGATTGAAAAAATATTGAGGGAAATTTCTCAAATATCTAAAAATGCCTCAGGCTTTATTCATGCCTGCGACTATGACCAAGAAGGTGAAGTGATTGGATATAATATATTAGAGCATGCTTGTCACCACAAATACTCTATTTCAAAGAGAGCCAAATTTTCATCGCTTACGGATGAAGAAATAATACAATCTTTTAATAATTTGTTACCTCCCAACGAAAAGCTAAAGGATGCAGGGACGTCACGACATATGATAGATTTCATATATGGAATTAATCTTTCTAGGGCCCTAACTAATTCTGTCAATAAAAAAAAAGAATCTGCTGGAGAAATCAAAAAAGGTTATCAGCAATTATCAATTGGCAGGGTCCAGGGTCCCACACTTGCATTCGTAGTAGAAAGGGAAAAAGAAATTGAAAATCACATATTTGAACCCTATTGGAATGTTATAGCAGATTTTAAAAAAAACAATCAAATCATCAAAACTTATTATTATCCCCAGCGAATAGATACAAAACCAGTTGCCGAGAACATTGTCAACTCTTGCAAAAATCAACTCGGCAAAGTAACAAATATCAAGATTATTAAAACATCAATAAGACCACCAATTCCTTTTAATCTTGGAGACCTTCAAAAAGAAGCCTATAGGCTTTTTAGATTTACCCCAAGTTACACCCTTTCAATCGCTGAGAAATTGTACTTGGCTGCCCTTATTTCATATCCAAGAACATCAAGCCAAAAGTTACCTTCCCCAATTAACTATGAAAAAATAATCAAAGCAGTTTCAACCCTGAATAATAATTTACATCAGGATAGTTCATATGGTAACAAAACTGGATCAATCCTTTCATATTCAGAGATCTCTATAAAATTGTTAGCCAATAAGACCCTCAAACCAAACGAAGGAAAAGAAACTGATCCTGCGCATCCGGCCATTTATCCGACAGGCCAAAAACCAAAGCAAAAACTCGAAGATTCAGAATTAAAACTATTAGATCTCATAATCAGGAGATTCTTTTCTGCGTTTGGAAAAGATGCCTCTTCTAGTCAATCTACTGTCACGATAACAGTAAAAGACAAATATACGTTTAAAGCAGAAGAGAAAAAAATTGTTTTTGAAGGATGGATTCAATATTATAGGCCCTACTTTGATTTATCAGGCTTTGTAAATTTAGACTCACTTTCATTTCTAAAACCAGACGATATTTTAGAAAATATAAAAATGGAACTTTTAGAAAAGTTTACCCAGCCTCCTCCCAGATACAATCAATCAACGTTGTTGCAAAAAATGGAAAGAGAAAAAATAGGGACCAAAGCCACCAGGTCTGAAATAATTGGTACTTTGTTTAAGAGAAATTATATTACTAATCTTGTACCCCCCGCTACTACTGCAACCAATCAATCCGTTACCTATGATTCAAAGATATCAAAAAATTATCCTATTTCCAATAATCAAAAGGTAAAGACAAGCAAGTTAGAATATACAGGTGTCCAAAAATCAGGATTAAGACCTACAGAAATTGGAATAGCTATTGTAAGTTCAATGAAGAAATACATACCTAACATTGTTTCGACAAGTCTAACACAAGACATGGAAACCCAGTTAGAACAAATTGAATCAGGAAATTCCACAAGTATACAAGTGGTAGAAAAGGCACGCACCCAAATTAAAGAAGCAATACAGTCTTTTAATATCAACGAAACTAAAATTGGCCAAGAAATATCTTTAGCCTTAGAAGCAAATAGAACAACAAATCCTTCACGAAAACCCATCGCCCTAGTTGCGTTGGGCACCTGTCCTGTTTGCAAGAATGGAAATTTAATTGTCAAAAAGGCGATAAAATCAAAGAAAAGATTTGCAGGGTGTACATCCTATGCATCAACAAAATGCTTGGCTACATCCCCATTACCTCAAAAAGGTACAATAAAAAGCACTGGGAAAAGGTGTGAAAAATGCAACTGGCCCATTATCATAGCTAGTGGCAATAATCAGGGTAAAAAATACCAATGGGAGTTTTGTATTAATTCTCAATGCCCCTTGAAAATTTACAGCAATAGCGACAAAAAAAATCCTCCTTCACAACCAACATAATGGACAGAGAGAAACAACAGATCACAATTCAATTTAAAAACATGACAGCTTTGTCGATGTCTACTAGGATATAGGTAAATAATAGATATTGATGAGCAAAATAACGAATTCGTTATACTTGGTAAATCATGTTTTACTCACCGAAATTATCTTACCACAAGTACAGGACAGTGTGCGTATTTTAGCACTTCTGTGGCAGTACTTCCAACTAGCATTTTTTTCAAACCGGTTCGGCCCTTACTTCCAACTACTAGTAAGTCGACATTTTTGGATTCGGCGTAATCAACTATGGTCGATGCAGCAGATGTTTCAGCCTCAATAATTGCAGTTTCAAAGCGTGAAACAGTTGAATCAGTAGAGGTAGAATCAGCGGTATTAGAAGTAGGAGTGGCATTGATTCCTTCCGAAATCACTTTATCATTTTCTGAAGCCAGCACCTTCCTGTTGCCTGCATTGTACTTTTCTTTAAGCGAATTCATCAATTCGTCAAATTTCTGACGCTCTTTTTCTAACTTGTCAGAACCGTATGTCGGGGCGAATACAACACTTGAAAGTAAATATGGATATTTGTAACCATCTAAAATGTGCAAAATTATCAATGAAGAATTATATTTATTGCCTATTTCCATAGCACTTTCAACGGCATCCAATGAGGGTTTTGATCCATCAAATGCAACCAATATCTTTGAAAACATTAGGTTTCTTGTTTAAACTATAACTTATTTTAATTGTTTGATTTATTCTGTTGTCATCCCACATGAACAAGACAGAGGAAATAACTAGGGATTATTAATTAAGGATTTTTGCTAATGTTGAAGAACAAAATAGAAAACAGATGTTTACTAAGACACAGAAGGAGAAACTACATCAACGCTCGTAAGACCTCAAATCCAAATTCAAGGGTTCAATTTTGCTATTCTTATGACGGCAACCAATGCATTAGTGATAAATATTGGCAAGTTCATTTTAAAGTACGTGTCTTCTGTATGTCAAGTCAAAATTCTTTGAAATTGAAAGGAAAAACAACCAAGACTGACTTGGTTTCCAAAGTATATGAAAAATTACAAAAAAATATTTTAAAATTTAAACAAGTTTCAAATAAACCACTTACACTTGGAGAAAAAATTCTGATAGGTCACCTTGATGAGTCAACGGACTTTATGACCTTCAATGGCTTAACTCCGGGAAATGGATATATCTTGTTAAACCCAGACAGAGTTGCCCTTCAAGACGTTACAGGACAAACCACAATCTTGCAATTTATGCAAGCAGGTATAAAACAGGTTTTGGTCCCCACTACGGTACATTGCGACCATTTGATTCAAGCAAGGGTGGGCAGCGATTCTGACACCAAAGCCGCAATTTACGAAAATAATGAAGTCTATCAATTTCTAGAATCTGCCTCAAGAAAATATGGTATAGGATTTTGGAAACCTGGTGCTGGAATAATACACCAGGTTGTTCTAGAAAACTATGCATTTCCAGGTGGTTTGATGATCGGAACAGATTCTCATACCCCAAATGCCGGAGGATTAGGTATGCTTGCTATAGGGGTAGGCGGACTGGATGCTGCCGAAGTCATGGCAGGGCTGCCTTGGGAAGTCTTGTACCCAAAAAGAATCGGAGTATATTTAACAGGGAAACTAAACGGTTGGACATCTCCTAAAGATATCATACTATTTGTTGCATCAAAGCTAACCGTATCTGGCGGGACTAACGCAATAATAGAATACTTTGGACCAGGTGCAAGAAGTGTAAGCTGCACGGGAAAAGCCACCATAACAAATATGGGTGCAGAAATAGGTGCTACCTGTTCTGTTTTTTCATATGACGACAAAATGGAATCCTACTTGATCTCTACAGGTCGAAAAGATTTGGCAGATATTGCAAATAAAAACAAAGAATTGCTTACACCAGATCCAGAAATTGAAAAAGAAATCAGCCAGAATCGCGACAACGCTACTAAATATTTCGATCAACTTATTGAAATAAACCTAGACGAACTAGAACCTTACATAGTAGGTCCGCATACCCCTGATCTCGCCAGGCCCATTTCAAAAATGGCTGAAGACATTCAAAAAAACAACTACTTAGACACGATTTCTGTTTCGCTTATAGGAAGCTGTACTAATTCATCTTACGAAGACATGTCCCGTGCAGCTGATATCGCAAAGCAGGCAATAGAAAAAGGAATCAAGACAAAAACACCTCTTCAAGTTACACCGGGCTCAGAAATGATAAGAGAAACGATAGAAAGAGATGGTCAGATTCAATTGTTAAGAGATATTGGAGCAAATGTATTAGCTAATGCATGTGGACCCTGTATAGGGCAATGGAGCAGGCCTGAAATAAAAAAAGGAGAGCCAAATACTATAGTCACTTCCTATAACAGAAACTTCCCTGGAAGAAATGATGGTAGAAGAGAAACCATGAACTTTATTGGTAGTCCAGAACTTGTAATAGCCCTCGCCCTAGGCGGTCGACTCTCATTTAACCCACTAAAGGACGAGCTGGAGGCAAGCGACGGGACCAAATTCAAACTAGACCCCCCGAAAATAGCCCCCGAAGTCCCAAAAGACGGTTTCAAAGACACGGTAGACATCTATGTCGCTCCCGCTACAGACCCAGAAAGCGTGGCAGTTGTAATAGACAAAAATAGCCAACGACTTCAAGCTCTAGAACCCTTTTTAGAGTGGGACGGAAACGACTTTATCAAATTACCAGTATTGACCAAGGTAAAGGGAAAATGTACAACTGATCATATTTCACCTGCCGGTCCATGGTTAATGTATAGGGGTCATCTAGACAGATTAAGCGATAATTTGTTATTAGGCGCAGTAAACGCATTTAGAGACGGAGAAGTAGGCAAAGGACTCAATCTCTTAAATAAGAACATTGAAACTTTTTCCCATATCGCCAGAGAGTACAGGAAGAATGGATTAAAATGGATAATCATTGGCGATAAGAATTATGGAGAAGGCAGCAGCCGTGAACACGCAGCAATGACTCCAAGATATTTAGGCTGTGCTGCAGTAATTGCAAAAAGTTTTGCCAGAATACATGAAACAAATCTAAAGAAACAAGGGATTCTTGCTCTGACTTTTGTGGAATCATCTGATTATGAGAAGATAAGAGAAGACGACAGAATAAGCATAATTGATTTACAAGATCTTAGACCCAAAGGTGTAGTAACTGCCAACTTATACCATAGTGATGGTACTGTAGAACAAATTCCATTGATACATTCATACAATGATGCTCAACTAAAGTGGTTTCGTGCTGGTTCTGCCCTTAACATCCTGAGATCAACTGAAAGAGTTTAATCGATCTCTACTCTTACTTCTATTCCTACATCTTAGTCATGGATATCACGACCGCTATATCCATTACTGTTGCTAGTCTACTTCAGCTGACAATCCATTTATTATAAGAAACAGACAAGTGAGCAAAAATATTCATTTTGTTTAAGTTTTCTTGTTCTTTTTCGCTATCATTTATATATTACAAAAGAAGTAACGAAACAATTAAACTCACAGGAGCAACTAAAAAAATTCAAATATTGAGGTGGAGGAACACCTATCTATCTCAAATACTCAAAGCAGATACTTCAAAAAAGCCTAATTTCCCCAGATAGGGAATTTCTTCTTTAAATTTTAAAGCATCTTTTACTAAAAAGCCATACCTCTTAAATGTATGATTTGATTTTAACTTTTCAATTGAGAAATGCTTGTGATGATCACCCAAAAAATCTTCAATAGTTGTATACTTTATAACATCGTACACAAGCGCTTTTCCTATAATCGCACCTCTGACCAAATTGCGTTCGTCAAAATCTAGAGTCAAACAGGCATCTTTATTGACATTTTTTGAGGCATGTATCAAGAATGAACCTCGAAAGTTGGTATTCCATTTTCTGATTTCTATAGTCTTTCTTCCAGTTGCAAGCAAATCAGCATAAGGCTGTTTTAGAGAAAGACATTTCAAATACTGAAAATCTGAAAGTAAGATATTTAAATCATAATAATATTTTTAGTAGGATGTTCATCTCCATTTATTATATAATCCGACCGGATTTGAATGGTTTGAAAGGAAGATCCTTGGTTGCATCCAAAGAAAAGTTAATCAAATATTTCTCTAAATGACAAGCTTGTCAACAATGACACTCAGATAATCAAACTAAAATTGTTCCTACTTAATTAACTAAATGCTAGGCGACACAAAGTATTTTTGTTAATATCTTAGAAGCACTCGCTCTTATTGAAAAATCCATTAGAGAGGTCATTTCAGTAACATTGGGATTTATTTCTACAAGCACTGCATGATTTTTGACAGCGTGATATGGTAAAGTATTAGCTGGAGAAACGTTTAATGATGTTCCAATAACAAACATTATGTCACATTCAGACGATAATCGGATGGCTTGAATCCAGGCGTCTTGAGGCAAGGGTTCCTCAAAAAGTACCACATCAGGTTTTAATATGTTATCACAACCTGGACAAGTTGGAATTTTTTCTTCACTAAAGTTATTGAAAAAATCAAAATAATCATACTGTTTCCTTTTTCCACAAGCTAAACAAACCATTCCAAAAATGTTGCCATGTAACTCTATGACATTTTGAGATCCTCCTCGCTGATGTAATCTATCAATATTTTGAGTTATAACGTGACTATTTTCGGGCCTTGTATTTTCAAATCTTCCGATAGCAGTATGAGCATCATTACATTCAGCTTGACATACAAGTCTTTGTCGTGAGTAAAAGAAATCCCATACCAATTCTGGATTTGAAATAAAGGCAGAGTGTGAAGCAAGTTTCGCTGGGTCGTACTTTTTCCATAAGCCATCCTTATCCCTAAAAGTGGGGATTCCACTTTCCCTTGAAATCCCAGCTCCTGTAAAAAATACGAAATTTTCGGATTTATCAATGATTTTTTGAATTTGAATTATATCTTCCAGGTAATCTCCCTCAATGCCCTCCATGCTGGTTGTTTATTGCTATGGAATTTAAATTCATAGATTTATATAGATTACAAACGTGTTCGTACTAAATAGAGCCTCAAACTACCGTAATTGCTTATCAAAAATATAAGAAACTGTCATATATTTCAGATAGAAAAATGAAAATCCTAGCCTTAGAAACAGATCATTTGAAGAGAATCTTAATGTGACAGGAAGATTTGAATTTGAGTGAACTTGGGATGGTCGTTGATAAAATTACGTTCCTAATATGGTAATATAATTTCAGATGATAAATTATGTTACCATTAGTGAATGCTTACAAACACTACAAGTATTCATTCTTTACTCTGTCCTGGAATTTTGATAATAATTTTTGTACTTTTGGATCGATCACGTAACTACAATACGGTACATTCTTGTTGTTATCATAGTAATTTTTGTGATACTTCTCAGCAGGGTAGAAATTTTTAAAAGGGGTGATTTCAGTGACTATAGGATTAGAGTAAACTTTCTTTTTCTCAATATTTTCTTTCACGAGATTTGCTGTGTCCTTTTGTTTTGGTGTTTGATAAAAAATGGCAGATCGATATTGTGTTCCCACATCATTTCCCTGTCGATTAAGTGTCGTTGGATCATGAGTATACCAAAATATTTCAAAGAGTTTTTCTAGAGGAATGATTTTTGGATCAAATCGGATTTGAATGGCTTCAGCATGACCAGTTTCACCAGTACAAACTTGGTCATACGATGGGTCATCTAGAAATCCTCCTGAATATCCAGGTATGACTGAGACAATTCCCCGAACTCGCTTAAAAACGGCCTCTGTACACCAAAAGCAGCCGTTTGCCAGTGTTATTTCTTCGAAACCATCTGTATTGTTAGAATTTTTGGCTTGTGGGTCGTTCATATGAATAGATAAGCAGCCACCACCCTATTAGATTTATTCACTCCTTTGTGTGTTTTTGAGAGTAATTTAGAGATGCCAAATTAGAACCAGGGTTTGAATTGACAAAAAGTCGTTGAGAAGGTCTATAATATTTTAAAAATAAAACAGAGGCATTTAAGAATGATTTTAACTTTAGCTTATCCTATACAAATAAACCGAATTTTATCAAGAATTTTAAGAATTAATAAATTAATAAAAATAAAGGTAACTACGAAGATTTAAGATTTGTTAATAAAAAGTATCATTGATTTGGTCCTTACTGCAAATCAAGAATAATCTTAATTTCGAATCAGAATACCATCAAGATAAAACAGGTATGAAATTAGAATTGAAACTACCACATTAACATATGTGAAATCAGAACGTATTCAATTTATCGATTTAAAGTTTTTCAAAAATTATACTATACGATCAATTAGTAAGATTATTAAATATTAAGACATTAAAATTTTAATTAACAAAAAAGGATCGTTCTAATTAATCAACTTTGAAGAGGTTGTAATCGTAATTAAATATAAAGGTTATCTCTAACTGATTTTATTCGTTTAAATAATAGAAGATTTATAGTATTTAAAAAATTGGTAACTGTAGATCCTTTTTTCAAAAGTTTTTTTATTCTGTTTATTACAATTATCTTCTTTTCTTTTATTATCTTTTATATGAACAATATTTTGATTGTAGGGCCCAAATCAAATGTAGAAATTATGGCTTTCGCTCAAACCGTAAGTCATATTCAAGGGAAAAACTATGTTTTACTAAATACTACAGATACCAAGAATTGTCCTGAATTTTACGATAATCCTGGAGAAAGTAATAAAACCTTTGCTTCTCCTATAAATAACACATCATCCATCCCCCATAACGGGAGCGGAATAGGTAATATCACCGATCCAGTCGAAGATCCAAAGACAATCACCAATATTTGTCCATTCTTAAAGATAATGTATCCATATGATTGTTCATCAGAAATAAACAGTTTATCGGAAATAATGTGTGATTCAAAGGAAGAAGATCTAAATCAAACTGAAGTCGAAGAGGATGAGGACAATAATGAGGAGGAAGTAGAACAGGCCGAAGAAGAAATACCAGATAATGAAATATTTGACGAAAAAGGTTTGTTGATAGCGGATACAAAATTCAACAAACAATATTCATACGAATTAGTTGACCCTCTTAATTCTGACAAAAAAATAAGAGTTAATTTGGACCTTGGAAAGCACACTCAAGGACATAATAAACACATAAATTCACCCAGGATTGAAATTGAGAGAGAAAACATTAACGGAAGCTTAGACATGAATGCTGCGAAGAACCAAATGATAGTTTGGAAAGGAAACATATTGAATTATTTTGAACAACCAGAAGATAAGTTTGATAATGAAACATATATTGAAATAATGTTTAACACTGGTTTTCACGCGTCTGATGCACCAGATATTGAGCGGAGAGGAATCGGAGTAGTATTTGACGTTTCAAACAGCAGTAACCCATACATTATGGATTATCGTGATGACGGCAGATACTTGAAACTTACAATGAATGATGTAAAAAATTTAGCAGGAGATGATTTTATTTTTCATTCAAACGACAATAGGAGCAAAGACTATTTCCTAAACGATCTCATTAATACTAGTAATGTTACCCTGAAGGTGAAAACTTTTTTGACAGGCGATAATAAACGCGTTATAGAAGCATATATCGATCCTGGTACAGGCAAAGAGATTTGCTATTGGACTTTAAAAGACGCTTCAAAACTGCAACATCATGAGGAAATTAAGGATATAGAGGGATTTATAGAAACAGTTCATCAGGGTTCGGGATTTACCTATGTCCGAACTGACAACATAGATACTCGTCTCGCATCCTTACAATCACTAATTTTAACTAATTAGTGTGGTTGTTACATTTTTTGAAGTAAATTGTCAGTCCTAAATGAGAATTATTGAGCACACACAGATCAATGCACTTTTTTTTCTTCTACATCTTTATTGTCAAATCAAATTCCCCATAAATCTATTGTGTTTACCATAGACAACCAGCAAAGTTCTCAGGTTCTACAAAATTTTATGATCATATATTTAGTATATAGTATATTAAGGATCAATCTTTATACTCCTAGGCCAGTTGAGGTCAATTCAAGTACCATCTGAGGGGTCTATTTGGGTATATCCTTTCAGTTGTGCATTAAGCACTATCCACTATGATCCTGCAAGCGCCTACCCAAAATGACTTTAAGTACACCTAACCCATCCCGTCTTCTCAGAGCATGAATATCAACAGCAAAAGACAAAAATGATTTATAGGCGACATAAACCGAAAAATAATTGATTTCACCTCATCCCCTCAATAAATTTGGGATCTGGATATAAAGGATGTAGTGAATGATTCTTTAGGTAATAAAATCAAGAGGTACCATAATCTATTTTCTAAATTTAGTTAATTCCTTTGCAACAGCATCAATAGTATAGGTCACAGTGAAAGGCTCCCCGCTTGTTTTGTGAAATATTAGTGCATTACCTACGAAATCGAGCGTCCCTGAACTCATTCCCGTTCCATTGATTTCAATAGGCACATCAACCAAGTTTCGGAGATGAGTTATTGCAATGCTCTTATTTCCAGGCAATACTGCATGATAAGGTTCACCATGAGTGGAATCTGGGTTCTTCAATGGTGAGTAAGTATGAAGGACCTCGACTTCTATTGGTTTACTTGCTGTAAATGTTACTGTGCCTGACCAAATCTTACCGTCATTCCTTAATGGAAGAGCAAAAACTACTTCGTGTGATGGCTGGCCTGGATGTCTTACCGGTGCTGGTACCGACATTGAAGTATTTTGAATGGTTATTTCATGCAAAGATAGCTGGTTTGATGATGATGTCTCAGTCGGGGAATTTGTTGTACTATTTGAAATGGATTTTGAGGAACTAGATGCTAAAAAGCTATTAATGTCATTAACAAAACTCGAAAAAGATCCAAATGATACGTTTCCGTTCTCTATCAATGAGGGCGGATATGTTAAATTATTAATGCTACTGTTATTGCTGCTGATGCTGCTAGAGATGTTGTTGATGCTAGTGCTATTCTTGATATTATTAGGTGAATCCAGCTGAGCGTATGAAACTTGATATGAAAAAAATATCATCGTAGCGTTAAAAACAATTAATGCAATGCTTGTTTTGCTAAACAACAGATGCTGTCTCTTTTTAAATGTAATTTCTGTATTCATTGTCTACCTCATAAACGATGTTTAGGAAGTAAAAAATCTTTACTAATCTAAAAATGTCATCATTATGACTTATCCTTACGAACGTCATTTGCGATATTCATTACTTTATGGTTCTGAAATACCAAAACTCAAAAATGTTGATGAAAACACAGATTCAAAAAAGTAAGAAATATGCAAACCCACTTCAACTTTGATATTCTCAGAAGGATAGATCTCCAAAGATCAATAAGCAAGGATTTTCAACTTTTGACAGTATCCATAAATAATTCTATGGATTTTAGATCAAATGGATCCTGGAATGTGAGAAAGAACTGGGTGATACCCAGGTCCACATATTCTCGTATCCTTGCGCATACTTCAGCAGGATTTCCCACAAGACCTTTCTTTAATATTTGATCGTAAACACCTGGTCCCCTCTCCATAGCAAATACCTTTTTTTTGTAATCGAGTTCTTGCTCGGTACTAGCAATAAGTACATCTAATTCAATCGATCTCTTTACCTTTCTATTTTGTTGGTCTTTATCTTCTTTCTTACTTTGGGATTCTAATAATTTTTCAAATCTTTCGTTTAAAGTAAAATATTCGTTTGGCGTCAGATAGGAACATTCCCATACATCTGCATAGGTTGCAGCAATTTTCATCATTCTTTCTTGTTTGGCAGCTACTGTTATAGGAATTCTATTTTTAGGTTTAACAAATGAAGCCCCATGTATTTTATAATATAGACCCTCAAAATTAGTAGCCACAGTGCGCCCAGATTGACCGTAGTCTATATCATAGTTTTCCAGGAATTTTGATAGTAATTGAATGCCTTCGTTGAATAAATCCACACGCTGAGTTGCAGTTGGATAGTTTATTCCAAAAGGATACCACCACTGGAGAGAATATTGGAGGCTTGCACCAGCACCTGTTCTAAATTCAAGCCGTCCATTTGAAAGATCTTGAAAGGTAATTGATTGCTTTACAAGTAAAGCCAAGCTTCTATATTCCGGAAGTATATAAGTTATAACTGGACCGAGTTTAATTTTATTAGTAATTGGGATTAATGCGGAGAGAACAGTCCAACAGTCAAGGTCAATTTCGGTTAACGATTCACCATAATAAAAACCGTAATATCCAAGCTCTTCAGCTAACAAGCATGTTTGCTTAATTTTTTCATAATCCGTTCCCCAAATTTCAAGACAATAATGAATATCATTCAATAAAACAAAGTCCGATGCAATATATTAAAACATCACCTTAGATCCAAATTTGGGTAATCTCGAGATTTTGGATAAGGAAATATATCAGACAATGTTACTTATATATAGTAATAAATACCACTATTTCAGGTTGTACGTCTAGAACAAGACAAATTCATATAGGTGGGGGGATATGGTCGACTGGCTTGCTCTTTGTCGACTATAACATTGGTTGTTTATATACTACTTTCTTTTTAAGGACCACAAAAATAAACATCCAACTCTTTCTGCATCAATCAATCGAACAAAAAAAATAAAAATGGTTTAAAATTAATCTATTCTTGTCTTCTCTTATTCAACGTAGTGATGATGTATCAGCTGATCATAGAACCTTATAGACTTGATGTTTACGAATTCAAACATCCCATGCTTTGATAATTCCCTCCCAAATCCACTATTTTTGATTCCTCCAAATGGAACCCTTGGATCTGATACAACTACATTATTGACTGTGACAATTCCAGCCTGCAATAATTTTGAATATTTCTCGGCTTTACCCAGATTTTGGGTCCAAATGCTTGCACCAAGACCAAATTGTGTATCATTTGCTATTTCCAATGCTTCTTGTTCATCTTCAACTACTATCACGGGGGCAATCGGACCAAATGTTTCTTCTCGAGCTACCTCCATTTTAGGAGTAACATTTTTTAAAATGGTTGGTTTGTAGAAATACCCTTTTTCATTGCCATCATTTTTCTTACCTAATCGCTGTCCACCCGTTACCAATTCTGCACCTTCTTTCAAAGATCTCTTTACCATTTCGTCAATATTTTCTAGTGCAGAAGAGTTTACCAATGGTCCTATATCTGTTTCCTCTGAAAGTGGATCTCCAATTCTTAACTTTTCTGTCTTTTCAGCAAATTTTTCAATAAATTGAGAAGCTACGTTTTTGACGACAATAAAGCGTTTAGATGCTATACAACTTTGTCCACAGTTTATGAAACGTCCTTTTACAGCTCCACTTGATGCTTTATCAATATCTGCGTCCTCACAAACGATAAATGGGTCGCTACCTCCTAACTCTAATACTATTTTTTTCAATTGAGCTGTTGCATGCTTGGCAACCTTTGCACCCACAGGTACACTGCCAGTAAAAGTAACTGCACTAACATCATCAGAGTCGATTAAGTATTCTGCTTCGACCGATGAAGCAATAACTGTCTTAAAAACATTGTCGGGTAAACCAATTTTTTCAAAAATCCTCTCGATTTCTAGACCACATTGCATAGTAACACTGGATGGTTTCAAGATAATGGTATTACCGGCTATCAGTGACGGTGCAGCAAACCTTAGGGCTTGCCAGTAGGGAAAATTCCAGGGCATCAGACTTGCGATTACTCCTAACGGTTCAAATGTGACGATAGATTTCCTTGCATCCGTATTGATAACCTCATCGTGCAAAAACACTCCACCGTTATCTGCAAAATATTCTACAGCCCAGATGCACTTGTCTATTTCGGATCTGGCTTCTTTAACTGTTTTTCCCATCTCTGAAGTAGCGATTCGAGCTAGTCTTTCCTTCTCCTTCTTAAATTCATTCGCAAAAGCATAAAGAAAACCCGATCTTTTTCGGTAATCCTTTTTCCATTCTTTGAAAGCTTTTTTAGATTTATTTGCTAAAGTTGTAATTTCTTCCTTTGAAATTAGTCTATATTCTTTAATTATTTCTTCAGTAGCAGGATTAACAGTGACTATAGTATTAGAGGGTTTTTCATTACTTTTTGTTATATTGTTTTTTTTTAAAGGAACATTATTAGAAATCAATTGATATCCAAGCATCTCCTATTCATGTACTGCAATTTATATCGTACTTTTAATGATTATTGGAATTAAACTTTGCTAATGTCTTGGGCTATAAAATTTTGGTTTTCCGTAAAACTCATATTGATATTTTGGTAGGCGGAGGTCCATCAAATGGTGCCTAGTTGTCAAATCTGGAGCCCTTGCTGAAACGAATTCTCACTCTCCTGATTACAAGATAAATATGTCGAAACAACTTGAAAATGACAAAATAGAATGCAATCGATGTGTTTTAGGGTCAAATTTTAACCTTTGGCAAATTCCATGCGTATTTTATGGCCAATAACCTGATGCCTGTGGCCGAAATAATTCCACTGATTGCTGCCACTACTGGATCGGTCGAGATTATCAATACAAAAAAAACAACTACTCCTACGAAACTAGCTGTTGCATATAGTTCTCTGACAAATACTAATGGTATTTCATTTACTAGGACGTCTCTTAGGATTCCTCCTCCTGTAGCTGTTATCAAACCTCCAACAGAAACTAGAAGAAAATTTGGACCAAAGATAGAATAAGCAATGCTTGCTCCAATTACCGTGAAAACTCCCAATCCTATTGCATCACATTTTAGAAAAATATTCCAGTGTTTTTTCAACCGAGGATATAGAAAAAAAATAGAAAAGCCCGTAACTATGGTTAGAATTAAGTACATCGGATCTGTCAATGCAGCGGGAGGATATTCTCTAAAAATGACATCTCGTATCAATCCACCTGCTAGTCCAGTAACACTAGAAAGAATAACTACTCCTACGATGTCGGCTTTTTGTTCAATTGCTTTGAATGCTCCTGTAATTGCAAATGCTACTGTACCAAAATAATCAAGAAATAGTAATATTTGGGGATAATAGAAAAAGACAAATTGCAAGTCAATCATCCATAGCTAGTAACTTAAATGATATATTTGAGATTGCATTCATCAGTTAGGGTAATTTGGAGTCTAACAAACTGACGATTCCTATTAATCGATTCTCAAAACAAGATTTAGGATCAGAGGCGTTAAATACACTGGTTGATTACTCCTTTGATTCAGCTCCTAGACATGTTCAAATGTAGAAAAGCATGTTATTGCAATATATCGTAAAAATATGATAAGTCACTTGGTTGGTTCTAATATGACCAAAGAAGATTCATGATGATCCCGGTGAAATTGAATAAAATCATAAAAATATACTAATGTTAAAGTTCTAAAATTTGAAAAGATTTGGAAAAATTAAAACGGATTTGGAAATGTTGGCAAAAAGATACCAACTATTGATACTACTATCCAGATAACAACAGCAATCAAAATAGCCTTGAGCCATCCCGTATTATAAAGCCACTTGAGTGATATTAACCAAATAATACCCCCTATAGCGGCTGCAATAAAGCCATATCCAAATACATAAGTAACAATACCAAACATAATTGAGCCTAAAAGAGCAGCAAAGAAGGCAGTTTTAAACCCCTCCTTTTCGCCCATCAGCTTTGTAACGACATAAATTAGAAAAGTGGATATCACTAAACCTATTAAGAAACCTAATATTCCCAAGTATTACTCGGTATTAGGAATTACGAATATTAAGTTTTATCTAGTTTTGAGAATATCTAGTTCACAGAATTTAACTTCCCTCAACCTATAGAATTAGGGTTAGTGCAGGTATGGGTGAGTGCAGGCACTACCCATTACCCCTTTTATTAGCAATCGCTTATGTCGATGAAATGAAAAATTGTAACATTTCTTGTCGTATACGTGATTTATATATTTTAGTAAAAACTAATTAATTGTGTCTGAAAAAATATCAAAAATTCTTATTCTTTTTTATTCAAGATACGGAAACACTGCTAAGATGGCCGAGGAAATTGCATATGGAGCAAAAGAAGTTCCAAATACAAGTGTAACACTTCGAAGAATTGCGGATGACGTTCCTGCTGAAGTAATTTCGGAAAACCCCGAGTGGTCAAAAACTGTTGAAGACTTGACTAATAGGTATCCAACCAGTAAGATAGAAGATTTAGTAAAGGAAATGCCTAATTATGATGCAATTATCTTTGGATCACCTACAAGGTTTGGCAATATGGCTGCACCCATGAAAGCCCTCTGGGATCGCACTAGCGAATTATGGATGAAGGGATCCCTTATTGACAAGTTAGGTGCGGTGTTCACCGGAGCGGCTTCCGTCCATGGCGGTCAAGAAACAACTGCTATTTCAATGATGTTTCCCATGCTTCACCATGGAATGATAATTTTAGGTGTCCCTTATGCCGTTCCCGAATTAACTCAGAGTGGAAGTCCCTATGGTCCTAGTAGAATTGTCGGGCCCATGTCAAATAAGGAAATTACGGAGGCAGATACCAAGGTAGCACGAGCACTAGGAAAGAGAGTCTCAGAATTGGCACAGAAACTATCCTAGAATACCAAGGTTTGGAAAGCAGCACAGATCCCTGTGGGTTGCTACTTGAATACCATCCAGACAAATTTAACCATTGATTGATTGATTGATTGATTGATGCATATACCTTCTGAAATGATGATCGGCACGGAGAACAGGATGATAATTAATGATGATGATGGCATGAAAGAAAATATCAAAATTCATAAAAAATTGGATTTCAACAGGGGTATTAAGAAATTTACTTGAAATTGCTTGTTGCTACCCCATATTTCCATTTACTGGCATTCATCTTGTGTATGAAATCTAAAACAACTCTTGCAAGAATATCTATAATTTCCTGTCCCTTTTGAATTGATGCCTCCTTGGGAGCACCAGTCGCTCCGGTCGTAGTTAACTCACTAAATTTCCAGTAAAGCCGGATATCATCTCCAGGAAGGTTTGGAATAATCTTATCTGGCGCCGACTTTAGGTCAACTAAATCAGGTCTTACTGCCATCATAGCAGAAGTTTCTGCTTCTCCACCGTGACCTAACCCTTTCCACACATTGAAAATAGTGGTGTTTTTTTGTCCAACTAGTACCCACCATGATTCAAGACAAGCAATAACCATATCAGGATACTTGTCTTTTAAATTTCGCGAAGCTACTTCAATTGGTGCAATATTACCGTCATGACCATTTATTACAAGTACTTTTTTGATTTCATTTTTTGCCAAACTATCTAACACATCTTCGATTACAGAAATCATAGTCGAAAATTTTAGGCTCATTGTCATTTGAAAATCATTGTGATGTATACTAACTCCGTAAGGCAGGACAGGTAATATGAAACAGTTATTATCTGAAGAAGGATTGTTGTTGTCAATTTTTTCTAATATGATTTTGGCAAGATTCATTGGAAAGATAAAGTCAGAACCAAAAGGAAGATGGGTTCCGTGATTTTCACATGAACCAAGAATAATCAAAGCTATTGAATTTTTGTTGACGACGTTATTAACCTCGCTTGCATTCATTTCTTCTAATAGTAGTTTTTTATCCATTACATCAATCACTTTCTAATTGAATTGGCTATACTTTAAATTTTGATTTTCAATTATCATTAACATATGTTTCAATAACAATATACAATTGTTGGATAATCTTGTAGGCTCATAAGACTTCTTCATATCTATGTAAATTTAATCATTGTATGCAAAATTTAACAAACAAGACTTTGATTTTTTAATGGACAATCAATAAGAACTAAAGTGGACATCTTTCTTAATTCCTGGATTCAATTTAATATTTGATCCAACGAGTTCTTCCATCTTTTTTGCGACAAGCAAAACTATATAATCTCCATACTGGGGACCAATTATCTGTAGACCTACAGGAAGTATATTGGCTTTTTCAGTAACAAATCCCAGTGGGATTGTAATTGCAGGAAGCCCGATACTATTGAACAATATGGTATTCCTTAGTAATGTTTTTCTAACATTTAGGAGTAGATCATTAACTTTTACATCGACTTTTCGTAGCTCTGGCGCCGGGATGACAGTAGTGGGTAATAGAATAGCCTTAATTCCACTACTAAAGATGTTCATAAATTCATGTTTGATTTTTTTTATTTGTTTTTTGGCTCGGATATACTCATCAATACTAGTATTAGTTCCTTCGATGAGCATTTTCAAAACATCGGTCCCAAATTGTCCTGTATTTGATTCAAGTCTACCAGCATGAATGATTGAAGCTTCATACAATCTAACCTTCTTCCAACTTGAGAAAAAGTTATTTGTATACTTCGTCTCAAAATTTTTTACCAATATTGGAGACTGTGAAACAATATTTATGAAATCAGTAAACATTTTTTGAATTCGAGAATCTATGATTTTGAGAAAATATCCGTTTGGAATTCCTATTACTATTTTTGAAGTCCTCAAAGGTTTGTCGGTAAAAATTGTGTTTTTTTTTAACTTTTTGCAGTTTTTATGATCACATAGACTTTTAAATATCAAATTCGCATCCCACACACTCCTTGTCAGCCACCCGATATGATCTAATGATGGTGACAGTGGGAAAACTCCCGATGCACTTATCAAGCCGAAAGTAGGCTTGACACCCACTAAACCACATAGAGAAGTTGGAACTCTTACAGACCCACCTGTATCTGTTCCTAAAGAAAATACTACCATACCAGAAGCAACGGCAACAGAGGATCCACCACTAGAACCTCCAGAGATTCTCGATAAGTCCCAGGGATTTTTTGAGTCTCCGAAGACAGGATTTTTGCCTGTAATTCCTGATGCAAATTCATTTAGATTGTTTGTCCCGATAAGAATTGCCCCTTTTTTATTCAAGATTTTTACAATTGAGGCGGTAGTATTGGAAACATAATTAGAATAAAATTTTGAGCCTGCAGTAAATTTGAGTCCCATTACATGAATCATGTCCTTAATAGAGTAAGGAATTCCATGCAAAGGATCCAAAATATCATTTTGTTTTACTTGTTTATCGCATTTTTCAGCAAATTCGAAAATTTCTTCTTCTTTTCGAATAGTTATAAACGAATTTAATACATGATTGAATCTTTTTATTCGATCTAAGCACAATCCTGTCAATTCTGAAGGAAGTAACTCACCGGTCCTGATAGATCTTGATAGATATTCGATGGTAAATGGAGAAATTGGAGGTTTCAAACCGATCATGATTTAATTCCTACAAACTACTGTTTAGGTAATAAATTATTTGATCCTACAAATTAGGAGGGGTTTACATTATAATACAAATTAAAACTATTTCCCCATCTCAAGTAATCATTCTTGCTAAAATAGATAAAGTTATTCATAAAACACAAATAGTAGAATTACTCTTCTACAAGAGGTATCAACTGGAGTAATATACTTTACGCGATACTGAAATTTGTATAAAAATTCTGTAATAGCAGATGGGTCTTCTCTTACAATCATTTCGGGATTTGTTTTAATAATGATACTCTAAACATAGATGAAGCAAGAATCGGTAGTAAAAAAAGTCGATTTAACTGGCCAATTCTAATGCTATGTTAGTAATTTGTGAATATATGTAATTATACGTCAATGTTATAAAAACCCAAGGTGATAACACTTTACCTAAATTACTCTTTTAGGAACAGCATTTAAAGCGTCTAATCTTTGATCTAAATAAATACAAACTAATCCATAAATTCAATGACATTTTACTTTAATGATTTCATTCTTACCCTAAGTATTCAAAGAATGATTCCTTTTGAGAGAAAATAGAATTAGAGTCTATATTAAAACGGTAACACTTTTAAATATTGTTATAGCATGACAGGACATGTAATGTGAAGGTAAATATCTAAGATAAAACAAAAAAAGCGTGGTAATTGACCGATTAAGGTATAATTATCAAGTTTTAAAGTGCTTTGTCGCCTAACTCAACATATTTAGCTGGAATGAACAGATTGATTATTTGTGATAGACTGGCCCTCTTACAATCGCTCATTAGTTCAACGCGGTGAGATCCTCTTCTCGTATGATTTCCTTGATGGTTGGGGTTCAGAGATAGAGAATATGAATATAAACAAAAAGGGTAAACCATTTGTATTTCCAGATTCTTTCATCTTGGCCATTGGTTACATTCGCTATTTATTTCACCTACCATACAGACAAACCCAAGGTATAATTAAGGCCACAGGAAAAAGGTTACCTGCTAATCCACCAAGTTATGGTCACATCTGTAAACGAATCAACAAGCTAAACATCGATATTAAAAGAGACAAGATGGATGACGATGATGACCTAATAATATCAATAGACAGTACAGGTATCAAGATTACTACCAGAGGTCAGTGGATGGATGAGAAATGGAATACACAAAATAGAAAAGGATATCTCAAGATCCACGTTGCTGTAGACATAAAGACCAGGAAAATCATTGCTTTGGAAGTGACAGATGAGAAGGTACATGATGGGAAAATGCTAAAGAAACTAGTCAATCATGTTTTGGATTCGAGAGAACCAAACACTGTAAAGATAAAATCGGTACTAGCTGATGGAGCCTATGATTCAAATCCAAACTTTGTGTATCTTGAGGACAAAAAGATCAATCCAGGTATAAAGGTAAGAAGGAACTCTATTGTTTCTCCTAAAAACAATAGGTTAAGGAACAACGAAGTAAAGTTACAAGCAAAGGATCTGTTGAAATGGAAGACAAAAAGAAAATACGGACAGAGATGGATATCTGAAACTGTGTTCTCAGCTATAAAGAGAATGTTTGGTGAATACACATCAGCAAACAGGTTTCAAAACATGGTAAAGGAGATCATGATAAAAGTATCATTGTATAACATTTTTAGAAGAATATAACATGATGATCATGATGATAACCGGAGAATAAGGAATTATGCAACAAAGCAGTTTTAAAGAACAAAATAAACTATATTAAATTACTAAAATTATCATCTGTGATTGATCAAGGTAATTCATCCAAACATTGTTAAAAAATGGGTAAATATGATAGAAGAGTTTTTAGCCTGATGAACAAAATATTAACAGGAATAGTTTCAGCCTTACTCGTAGCAGGAATTGTTGGAATATACATTCCACATGTATCAGCAACTGTTGCTCAAGAAGAATTAGAATTCTGTTCTGGCAATAGTGCACTAGGACAAAAAGCAACTAGTTCAGCAGAACAAGGTCCATCACAAGACCAAGCAAGTGGTTCAGACGCACAATCTATAGCACCAGAATTTAACGCTTTAACTGGTAACAGTCTTAATTTCAATGCACAACAAAATGGTGAATGCTTTTCCCCATTAGAAGCAACCAATGGAGCTCCATTAGGTGCAGCTGAAAGCGAAAATCCATTAGCATCTACAACTGCTCTCCAAAACAGCACCAACTAATATAACATAACCCCTTGAGGGTTTTACTTTTTTTCAATGTTTTTAGATTTTTTGGATTTTAGCCCAGGATATCTTTTTGTATATTGGCTAAGAAAGAAATTCAAGATGATTAGATTATTATATTGATAAATTGTTTCTACATAAATGAAATCGACTACTGAATATCTAACATTTAATACCAAATCAAGGTTCCAACTAATCAATATAACCATGGATGTGGAAAAGATCTTAAATGTAAGCGGAATCAAAGAAGGTTTATGTTTAATTAATTCAATGCATATATCAGCTAGCATTTTTATCAACGATGATGAAGAAGGATTACATCGTGATTTTCATGAATGGTTAGAAAAATTAGCACCACATGAACCTATTAGTCAGTATAGACATAATGATACTGGCGAAGAAAATGCTGATGCCCACTTAAAGCGACAAATCATGGGAAGGGAGGCAGTAGTGGCAATTACCAAGGGCAAATTAGACTTTGGTCCCTGGGAACAAATCTTTTATGGGGAATTTGATGGAAAAAGAAAGAAAAGGGTCCTAGTTAAGATTATTGGGGAATAACAGATTACCCATTTATAGCAATTTAGTCTCTCATTTGGTAACCCGAATCATACTAACTGTAAGAGGTTCATCACAGGTAAAAACTAATACATTTTCCTTCAACATCGTAACCCTGCAACTTGGTGATATTAGAATGAGAAGAGTGATTCTAGAGGCACCATTTACTAAACGCACATACAATATAGTACAATGATTAGAATTTATTGATCTAACCAATTTGTTTCACTTTAGGATCATCACGTGCCCATTAGAGAAAGCTTGTCTTTATGGGGAGATAATATTATGGCAAAAATTCACACAAACCAGTACAATGACCTTCTTTATTAACAAGAAACGGAAATCATTTGTCAACATTATATACCTCTTTACATATAGTATAATGGATGATTTTTTGACCCAAAATAATTTTCCCCTAAAAAGTTGGCATATTGAAAATATGGAAAAAACAGTTATAAAATATGTTAAAGGACTCCCTGAGGATGCATCAAAATGGGAGATAAGGAAACACAAAAAATATGGCAAATTATCAAATATAATTAGAAATATCCATTATGACATCAAACATGGCGTTACCAATGATCAAGTTATTGAAGTTTTCGTGAAAATCCGAAATGAGCCAGTATTCTGTGATTTACAGAATAATCTTGATGCTATGAATAGACTCGGAGATTTGGAAAAGCACTGGAAGGAAACATAAATGACCAAATAGCAATAACCTACGACTTACTAGTGATTAACCATGTTCTTTCAAAAAAACTTATCGCGAAGGAGCGAACAAGGAATCTTCATTTCAAAGTTATTGGATTAATGATTAATGATTAATGATTAATGGTTTGGACTTCATCTTATACCTATTAAAATATAGAATTTTTATATCAATTTCTTAACTAATTTCTAGATATTTATATTAAGGTAATCGATTATCTTGAAAAAAGACACCCAATTATATTAAACCGATAACAAAATGGTCATTTAGGTTTGCAACTTTTCAAGAAGTCATCTCCTTAAAAAGAATATAGCTACCTTCTAGGTCTTTGATTCGTATTCATTCTACGATGTGAAGAAGAACAATAACCACAATATTCTGTAATACCCGCTTTCCCATGGCACATACATTCACATTTACTTCCCGCTGAAAATTTTTGTCTCATACATATAATTACTACACCAACCCTTATAACAATTGGTAATTTTACGTATATAAAAATCGAATAATTACAACTTAGATTAGATTTATTTGATCATGAAAGATAAAATCGCCTTTCAAACCAGTCAAAGTTAATGGCCATGCGTTGAATAATCAGTTATTCCTGTGCCAGTAGTTTAATGTACTTGAGAACTTTATTTTCAATAATGAATATTGAATTAGCCTCAACGTCAAATGAGATCAAGATATAGTATTTGCTTTCACTTACACTCTTTAATGGTATTGTAGCGCGTATTAGTTTGTCATACTTGCCCACTGAGTAATTAAGAGCACCTAGATTTTTCTGAAAATCTTCACGAATTTCTGCTCTAAATACTGCTTGCATTGCATAGAGCTTTGTTTCATCGTCATCCATAAGTGGATTCAATTGTTCTCGGTAGGAGGTTCCCACCAAAGTACCCATCCCATTTGCTATGCCTACAAACCGGATTAGTGGATCCAATTCCCTTATGTGTTTACAGTGATTATTTGCGAAATCTTTATTATCAAAATCCAATAATACTCAATTAATATCAAATACGTTTCATGTTATTAATTTTTGTTCTTTTCAGTAAAATTTGATACGTTGTAGTTGAAAATTAATGAGCATGTTATGAAATACATTCTGTTAAGATCCAAGCATAGTAGCAGAATATATTAATAATTATTTTTCATAGGAACGATTTGTTTTATTTTTGAAAGAATACAACATTGTCAAAGGAAAATCTAACGGCAAAAATGAGTGCAAAAATTCATTCACTTTTGGACTGCATAACCAAACAAGATTATTGTTTATCTAATAACACCAATGCAATTGATCTCTAATGAAAATCACCATCCTGTTGGTGATTACCCCACAATGTGATTACATAAGGGGAATAGAATAGTGTGCTTCATTCCTCGATATTTTCTTTTGTCCTTCAGTCTTTGACATAACTGCGTAATCGGGGTTTAGATCAATTGCCTGGTTCAAATAAAATACAGAATCAGGTAATTCGTCATCATTTGATTTTGTTTTAGATACAAAACATCTATACCAGACCTCGGGTATCAATGGATCTTGTTTTAATATGTGGTTGTAAATTGAGACTGATTCTTTGTACGATCCCAAGTGCTCCATTATGAATCCATATGTATATAGAATATCAATATCCGTTGGATCGATACCTAATGCGCGCTTTATTGTTTCCAGTGCTTCGTTAATGCGCGTCGGGAATTGATTTGCGAGAATCCATGACTTTCCATTTAGTGCTTTTACGTTATCAGAATCAATTTCCAGAGTTTTTTCGTATGAAAAGATGGCTTCTGTAAATTTGGATGTAGCTGAAAGGGCCATTCCTTTATTATAAAATGCATCTGCATAGTAGGGGTTTATTTCGATGGCCTTATCAAAGGATGTGATGGCTTCTGTAAATTTGGATGTAGCTGAAAGGGCCATTCCTTTATTATAAAATGCATCTGCATAGTAGGGGTTTATTTCGATGGCCTTATCAAAGGATGTGATGGCTTCTGTAAATTTGGATGTAGCTGAAAGGGCCATTCCTTTATTATAAAATGCATCTGCATAGTAGGGGTTTATTTCGATGGCCTTATCAAAGGATGTGATGGCTTCTGTAAATTTGGATGTAGCTGAAAGGGCCATTCCTTTATTATAAAATGCATCTGCATAGTAGGGGTTTATTTCGATGGCTTTGTCGTAGCAGGCTATGGCTTCTTGGTTATCTCCTAAATAATACAAAGATAGGCCTTTGTTGTTGTAGGCATCAGCATACTGTGGGTTTATTTCGATGGCTTTGTCGTAGCAGGCTATGGCTTCTTGGTTATTTCCAGTAACTGCCAAAACTAAACCTTTGTTGCAAAATGCGAGATCATATTTGGGGTTTATCTCGATGGCTTTGTCGTAGCAGGCTATGGCATCCTGACTTCCAATGTAATATAAAGACAAGCCTTTGTTGTTGTAGGCATCAGCATACTGTGGGTTTATTTCGATGGCTTTGTCGTAGCAGGCTATGGCTTCTTGGTTATCTCCTAAATAATACAAAGATAGGCCTTTGTTGTTGTAGGCATCAGCATACTGTGGGTTTATTTCGATGGCTTTGTCGTAGCAGGCTATGGCTTCTTGGTTATTTCCAGTAACGGACAAGGCTATACCTTTGTTGTAAAATGCAAGATCATATTCGGGGTTTATTTCGATGGCTTTGTCGTAGCAGGCTATGGCTTCTTGGTTATCTCCTAAATAATACAAAGATAGGCCTTTGTTGTTGTAGGCATCAGCATACTGTGGGTTTATTTCGATGGCTTTGTCGTAGCAGGCTATGGCTTCTTGGTTATTTCCAGTAACGGACAAGGCTATACCTTTGTTGTAAAATGCAAGATCATATTCGGGGTTTATTTCGATGGCTTTGTCGTAGCAGGCTATGGCTTCTTGGTTATCTCCTAAATAATACAAAGATAGGCCTTTGTTGTTGTAGGCATCAGCATACTGTGGGTTTATCTCGGTTTTCTGTTCAAAGGAAGTGACGGTTTTTTGGTCATCATTGTTAGAATTAGTAGAACTATCTGAATAATGTGGGTTTATCTCGGTTTTCTGTTCAAAGGAAGTGACGGTTTTTTGGTCATCATTGTTAGAATTAGTAGAACTATCTTTAATAGAAGTATTGCTAACATTGGACGGTATTGATTTAATTAAATTTGCCAATACCTCTATTTGAGTTTCAATCGACTCTTTGTGTTTTGTAGAGATATCAGAGTTTCTGATCTTGGCGTTTAAGATAGCAGTAATGTCATCGATCGAATTGCGTAAAGATGGGTCTAAATTTTCAAGAGAGTCGTCCTTTATAGGACTTCCACTGTCATCGGCAGTATTATCGATGTTGGCCTCATTATTATTGGCATTCGCATCAGCAGTATTATTATCCCTAATCTTATCCTTAGGGATTTTGTTAATTTTATAATTTCCATCCAAATAATGTCAATTCATATTACCTCTATCGTTTATTTAACCATTATAGTAAATCCATATGACAATCTGAAGATCTTTCGGTTATGATATAAAACTCATATTAATTTACAGCAAAATTTAGAAATCACATATCTGAATATTGCTATACTATTTAGTAGCCAGTAAATAAATTTGTTGATAACATATAATCATTTAGCCCTTAATGCACGAGTAATAAGAGTAATACCACTTTATATCTTATTTTGTGACAATATCAAATTTTCCGATCATTTATAAAAACATTAAAACTTTCAGCTTCGATTTTAACTTTGTTATAATATTCAAATACTTTTGTAATATTCTAACCAATTTAGCATGGATATTAGTACTAAAATGGAGACTGTTCTAATTAATTTCGTTTAAGATGATAGTAGCCTGGATTTAATTCATTTTTAATATAACTTGGGGTTAATAATGATAATTTTTTTGGTACTACAATCATTTTAAAACATAGAGTGACTAAGAAAGTTGAAATGAAATTGTGAAATAATCTAAGGATAGATCATCTATGATAACGAACTAGAACAGTAAATTTAAGATCAAATAATTTTAAATTAACTAATCATAGGTTTAAAAATTTAAATATTTTGTTGCTATTATGAGTATTACTTGCGAATGAATGCCCAAATATTGAGTTAAAAATACTTTGAATGATCCAATATAATATTGAAATGTCAAACTTTATTAGTATTATTCAATTAGGATTGAACTATGTTACCATAAAGATAACTCATAAGTTTTAAGACTGCTTATATAGTATATGAATAAAATTGTTAAAGAAATAGCATCTATGATAGAAAATGGTATTAATGAAAATAAATTCGATATGAGCACATCTGGACTTAGTCAAGAACAGATGGATGTCATAAATAACTTTTCAAAATCATTAAACAGGAATGCTTGGTGGGGACCTTATCCACTCAAGGGGAAATAATTATATTCAATTATCTGTATGGAAATGTTCCATGATGGTATGGAAAGATTGAATCTTGGTTTTACATGTGAGTAATAATGGAACTCGATAAAGACATTTGCAATTGCATACTGTGTGGCCAGAGGTGCTACAATAATTTGGTCAATAACGATACTAAGGTGAAGTTGTTCTTTGATAGGCCAGATTGTTTTAGACTATACAAAAGGTTCATTAGTATTTATGGAGCCGAATTCTCAGAGTTCTTAGGAATCTCGAAGTCATGAATTTTTTTATATAAATGTGAAAGCTCGAATATTTAATAAGGATTGAAAAGTGCAGCTAAATCTAATATGTTTCTCTGAATCAGGATAATCTCAAACTTAGAAAGAGGTTTGCGACATTATCGACATCCTTTTCTTTGAGGGAATCTAACAATTACTAAAAGATTAAAATATAAGTAAAATTAAGGAGTACAATTGAAATCATTGGATATTTCATCTAAGAATCCATCTCATAGTCCTTTGATAATAGCTATTATTATGATGACTGTATTATTTATAGATTTTTACTTAAGCACGATAGCTAATATAATTGTCCCATTTTCAGAATCATTCTATGGACTAAGTATTTTTTTGATAATGATCATTGCAAGTATAGGGGCAAGTCATTATTTTTTGAATAAGCTTTTTGTAATAGTGAAAGGTAATAGAAACGCATTCAGCAAATACAAAAAAATAATTCGAGTTATTCAATTGATTTTATATGCACTAGGAATTATCCTGTTGATAAATATTTTACTTCAGAACAAATATTATACAATAAATATAATTTCGATTGTCACGATTAGTTACAGTTGTAGTATCGTAGCTAGTTTGTTGGTAAGTATAAAACTATTTAGTTGGTATAGGGAAAATAAGAACATTTTTTCGTTTTTGTTTGGTTTGACTATTTTATTCATTTTTATTAATAATTTGATATCATTACCCCTCTTTGATCTATTATTGTTTGAAAAACCTTATGAAATCAATCATAATACTCCAGTTGAATTCAATTTTGAATGTACTGATGCTTCAACATATTGTGATATTAAACAAAACTTGCTCAATTATCAGTCATATACATTGATGACCTACATATTACTTTTCTGGATAAGTAGTATATTTCTCTTACACCATCATATAAAGAAGCTTGGAAAAGTAAAGTTCATAATTTTAGTGACTTTACCTATAGTAATATTTTATTTCCAATTTATATATCAATATAATGAGCTTTATAGCCTAAATGATGAATTAAAATTTGATGAAAATGTAATTTATTCGATTCAAGTTTTTATTCTTGTATTATGCTATGCAGGTGTAGGAATATTTTTTGGGTTGGGATTAAGATCGGTTGCAAATTTAATGAAATTTTCTCCAAATATTGAAAATTATCTAAAAATGGCATCGTATGGAATAATGCTTTTTATACTAGCAGCAAACTCAACTATTGTTGCTATTGGAATACCGCCGTATGGTATCCCGAGCATGATTTTTCTTCCCTTTGCATCTATATTAATTTATGTTGGTATCTATTATTCAGTTATTGCTATTTCAAATGATGTTACTGTTAGAAAGTATATCAAGAATTCAACATTGAATGAGCTAAAAATATTAGGGAAATTCGCTGAATCCCAAATGATAGACAACATGAAAGATAAAGTATTAAAAATGAGTAAACAATATTCCGACCAATTGCATAAACAAAGCAACACAGATACTACAGAAACGGAAGAGGACTTGAAAAATTATCTAGAGGATGCAATCAAGTTATTTAATACAAAGAATTCTAAGGAATAAAAGTTATTAAGCCAGTTTTTCCACTGATTCAACTAAATCATATACTTTTTTAGTAAATGGGTGATTTTGAAATTCATGAGCAGTTAAATATTCTCTTTCTTTAAATTGGATGTCACAATAGCAAGGTATCTCAGCCAGGGTATCAATATGGAAGGATTCAATGTGTAAGTTGTTCAAGGCATCTTGAATTTTTTCTTTAAAAAGAGACTCAGTTAAATCAAATTTGCTATAACTACTATCTTTATTGAATGGAACGCAATAACCAGACACACGGTTTAACAGCAGTTTACAAATCGATCCATGCTCAATAAGAGAACCATATATTTCATTTATCATTTTTAGTGTTCCTTTCAAATCCAAATCGCCCATCTTCAAGGTCAATAGCACAATATCAGAAATTACTATTGAGTTAATAGACCAATACCTAATGCCTGGGCTAGTATCCATTATTATGAAGTCTGCATCATTATCTACTAAAAGTGATTCTCGTAATGAAATGAAATTTCTAAACTGCTTTAGTTGTTGCTCCCGATCATTTACCAGACTACCCTCTAATTGATATATGTCCTCTTTTCCGCCTCTTGAGAATCCCACCGATAGTTTTCCCCTGAACTTATGATCAATAAAGGAACTAGAGTCAATCATAATATCATTCAAATTAGTATTGTTTTTTAAATAATCGTTTATCCAATATTTAGGTTCTATATTAAAATATGTATAAAGACTGGGAGCATAGAAATCTAGATCTAGGAGATAGACTTTGTAGCCCTTAGAGGCCAGTACAAACGAAAAATTGGCGGCTAGCGTCGTTTTCCCAGTACCTCCTTTATAAGAATGGAAAGAGATGCATTTGCCCAATTAAGATACTTTAAGAGGTTATTTAAAAAACCTTTTGAAATATGGTTAATGAAAAATTGCAGACTATTTTAGTAAAACTATGTTGTCCTATAAGGACATAAGTTACAAAAATCATTCCGTCGGTAATTCAAAGCTAAATGTACTACCTGCTCCGATATCATTATTTCTTCCTTCAATCCGTCCTTGGTGTTTCTCTATTATTAATTTTGATATGTAAAGACCCAAACCAGTTCCGAGTTTGTCGGTTGTAAAGAATTTGGTAAATAATTTGGGGAATTCATTTTCATTAATACCACATCCAGTATCGCTAATTTTGACTTTCAAATTTTGTGGCAATTTTTCTATAGATATGTCAATTCGTCCTTCCTCGGTGAACTTTATTGAATTACTTATTAGATTATCTAGTACTTCAGTTATTCTTATTTTGTCGGCTTGAATCACCAACGGTTTGAATGAGTAAGTCAGATCAAGTTTTATATTTTTGTTATTTACCTGTAAGGCATAATCACTTACTAAGTCTTCAATGGTTTTCACAATATCGAATGGTTCGATGTTAAGGTTAAAAATTCTATTTTCCATCCTTGCATAATCAAGAATATTATTAGTCATGATATCTAATTTTCGAGCATTTCTTGAGATGATTTTCAATAATTCATTTTTTTGTTCAGAACTTAGTCTCGTATTGTTTTGCATCATGTCTGAAAATCCTAGAATCGGTTGGATGGGATTTTTTAATTCATGAGCAAGGATTCTTACAAAATTATGATTGGAGATATTGTTCCTATTTAGTTCCAAGGACAAATTTTTTACCTTATTTTCCAATATTGACTGCTTCCAAAGGCTTTCAAAAACGATTGTGTTGTACCAAATCAATGAATCTTTTGTAGAAATCACATTAAAATACGTAAATTCTTGTGGGTTGTTATCATTTCTTTTCATTTCAGAAAAAATAGATGTGACTTTATCTCTAACAACTATTAAATATTGGATGCTATTTTCAGGTATATAGTTTAATTCTACATACCCGTTGTCCTTAACGTCGGATTTTTCGAAAAAGGACAACACTTTTTTGTTTTTTGGGGCTAATAATTTAATTTTGGGTTTTGGTAAATCTATGTCATTGTAATTATATGAAGAAAATAACAAATCAAATGTATTGTTAAATCTAGAAAAAATTTCACTACTTGAAAAAACGATCTGCAACTCTTCCTTCGTCTCAGAAATCTCTTTCAGAAGCATTCCTTCAAAAACAGCGAAATCAGAGATGATCTCAGAACTGCTAAATTTAGTGTTCTTGATTTCAAAAAGTGATAATTCAAGGATATCACCAGAATAACTTTCCCATTTGATCTTGTCCAAACCTAATTCTGAAAAATTTTTACCATAGACAGAAGAAAGCCTATTGTAAAACATGAAGCAATTTTTATGATGAAATCTCTCGCCTCCCTGGTCTGTCGGTTCAACCTGCAAATCACCGGTAAATTTAATTGATTTACCACAAAGGTAACATTTTATCTCATCCTTAAATTCATCCACCTGTGAATTTGAATTTGTGATGATTGTTATATAGGTAGTTAGCAAGATAAATAAATAAACTTATCTTGATTTTGCTTCTTTCTTTAAAAGTATACTAAAAATTATAAAACAAGTGTATTAAGATTGAATGTGTTTAAGAGACCCTTTGTGTTTAATTTTTTAGAAAAACTGAATTATGAAAGAATTTTATTGAATAATACCAACCCCTTAGAGTTACTAGATCAACTAAATATACCAAAAGAAAGAAATACATCAATTAGTCCTAAAATTCTAATAGTTACAAAGAAAATAGATATTGAAGCAGATCTTCTTGGAATACAATTCTTAAAACATGGGATAGAATACTTAAAACTAACAGAGGAAGACATACCGCTAAACTTTGGCTGTGAGTTTAGAATAGGTAAAAAGAATAAATTTAGAGTTGTAATAAAAGGAAGAAAGACAAATCTCCAGAATATTAAGATTGTTTTATTGAGGCATTTTGATCCAAAATTTTTGAATTATTTTTCCGGAATTAGACAAACATACTTCGTGCAACAATGGTATCAGACCTTTTTATGCCTTCAACAGATTTTAAAATGTGTATGGATAAATGATCCTCAAAAGACTTTTGACGCTGAAAATAGATTGAATCAGTTACTTACTGCGCAACGGATTGGCTTTAACATACCAGAAACATCAATTACAAATCACCCAGATGTCGGTAGGAGATTCTTTGATGAAAATTTCGGAACTACGCTAGTTAAAGTTCTTCATCATCACGAAATTATTCACAAATGCATGTCATACAGATTCTTGGCCACTAAGATAGAGAATAGCCATTTATCAAAATTTGACGAATTATCATATTCGCCTGTAATTTTTCAGAAGAGGATTGAAATCGATTCAGAGATTCGAGTAACCATCATAGGTGACAATATTTTTTCTTGCGATCTTTCTACTAGTCATGGCAAAAAATACTTTGACCTGCACAGGATCAAAGAGAAAGATTTGAAGTATAAGGAGATCAATTTAGAGAAAAAAATAGAAAAACTATGCCTAAAGCTCAATAAAGAACTGAAGTTACTGGTATCAAGTATTGACTTCATCGTAGACAAAAAGGGGGAGATAGTTTTTCTTGAAATCAATCCAGTTGGGGATTGGAATTGGATTGAAAAACATACTAATTTACCGATAACAAAATCAATGTTTGACTTTGTGAACAGTCTATTAAAAAAAAATAGATTACATGATTCATAAATGTATCATAATTAAACTCAAAAATTTCTTTGATCATTCTAGACCATGAGAATATGACCAATAATTTGATAACTTTGTGGTGTCAAAATGTAAATATATTTTAGTTGGTTTAACAATCAATAAAATATTCTATAATGGGAAATAATATCATAGTAATCGATGATGATGTAGGAACAGCATTATTCTTTAAAATTTGTTTAGAAGATGAGGGGTACCAAGTTAATATTTACAATGATCCGAACTCCCTTTTAGAAGAATTTGAACCTGGAATTTATGATCTCCTTATAACCGATATAAGAATGCCCAGAATAAATGGTTTTGAATTAGCTAGTAGGGTTAGAATAATGGATAGTAAAATTAAGATCTGCCTAGCTACTGCATTTGAGGAATATTATCAGTCAATTATAAAGTCGTATTCAGATTTAAGTTTTAACTGCATAATCAGAAAACCAATTAATAAAGATAATTTTTTGGAGATCGTTGAAAGCAGGTTGAATGAATCAAAGTAGATTCAGAAATTTTATGAGAGCCATCTACCAATAAAATCTCTAAATAATTCTAGTCCGCCCTTTCTATCTTAAATCCTATTCTAACCTCTACCTGATATTCAACTTGCTGATTTTCATCCAATCTAAAGGTAACTCTACCCATTTCACCCCATTGAATATTCTTCACGGTTTTAGACGCTTCCTTAAAGGCGTTGTTGACAGCTTCATTTATTCCAGTTGGTGACGTGCCAACTATTTCGATATATTTGTAAACCATTAGAGGTTTTAATTTTCGTCACATAAAAATATAATCAAAAATCTACAATTAACAGGTTCATGATAAACTTTATTGAAAAAATTTCAAAATTAATGATTATTGATTAACAAAAGTCATGTTTGTCATCATTGATCGACTATACTCCTTTATTCGACCTAGGAATTTTCAATGAGTTGTTTCAAAATATGACGATGACATTTATTCATGTTTTCTGGTTCATAGCAAAGTAACACAACATCGTTCCTCCTTGAATAATCTTTTATCCATTTTATGTTAGAAATAGCTGGCGTGGCACTCATTTCTTTTTGATACAAATCTGTGTATTCATTAATATCCAGTTCATCGCGTTCAAACTTATCAGTCAAACTCTTAGAGGGTGATAAATCATAAAACCAAGCATCCATTTTATGCTGTAGCTCAAAAGGCAGTGTAGCGGAAACAGCAATCCTGTAGTAATCACTCTTATATCTTGAAAGATTGGTTAATGAATCTGTATATATGGTCACAAAACTAATAATTGTGACATCACTAAAATCGTTTTTGATTTTGAAAAAAAAGTTTAATAAACTAAAGAATGGGAATTTTTTTATTATTTAAATACTGTATAAGGTTAATGATTATCTGATAAATGTCGAATAAATATGCTCATCCTGAGGTTTTAGTTGATACAAGTTGGACTGAAGATCACTTAAAAGATCCGAATGTAAGAATTGCAGAGGTGGACTATGATCCAAAAGCAAACTACCATTTAGGACATATTCCCGGGTCAGTGTTGTTTGATTGGAAGAAGGATATCAATGACCCCTTAAATAGGAACATCATTTCAAAAGAATCATGCGAAGAATTACTCAAAAAATCAGGAATAAATCAGGATACGACTCTAGTACTTTACGGAGATTTTAACAATTGGTTCGCGGCTTTCGCTTTTTGGGTTTTTAAGTATTATGGTTATAAGGATGTGCGCATAATAAATGGAGGCAGAAAAAAATGGCTTGAAGAGGATAGATCTATTGAGAAAACCATCCCAACTTATCCAACAGGCGATTTCAAAGCATCTAACCCTGATGAGAAAATAAGAACATATCTAAATCACGTGTCAGATTCACTCAAAAACAACCAAAGCATCTTAGTCGATGTAAGGTCGCCAGCAGAATTTACTGGAGAAGTGACTGCACCAGCCGAATATCCTACTGAACATGCACAAAGGGGTGGCCACATTCCTAAAGCTATCAATATACCGTGGGGAAAAGCAGTCAATGAGGATGGAACGTTCAAATCGCTTGAAGATTTAATGAAGCTTTATAAGGAAAATGGAATCCTGCCAGATAAGGAAGTAATTTCATACTGCAGGATTGGAGAAAGATCATCACATACATGGTTTGTGCTAAAGTATCTTTTGGGCTACCCAGATGTAAAGAACTATGATGGATCATGGACAGAATGGGGCAATATGATTGGAAACCCGATTGAAAAATAGATTATTCCATTGTTCCTAATCTTTTATTTTTTTAATAATTACATTAAATAAGTAATTATTACTAGAATTTGGTAATGAAGATTGTACAGGGTTTTTCTCTTGCACAATTTCAATAATTTCTTGTTTGTTTTGATTAGCCCAACGTAATAATTCAAGATCAGCAGTAGGATCATCAGACACTAATCTTATAACGTGCCCAATCCGCATATTTTTCACCATGAATTCATCTAATTTTGCCAAAGTGGCAGAACATTCAGTACCTAATTCAAACATGTGAAAATCAGGAAACGATTTAAAGCATTTCACATTGAATTTCTTAATTTGAGACTCTATCTCAAACTTACACTCCTCGATGGTTCTTATGGATTCAAGACTTTCGAGGTTGTCTTTAGTTTTGATCTTTGCTATCCATCCACGCTCAAATGGGGAGTCATTAACAATCTTAGGGTTATCAATGATTTCTTGATTTGTTTCCACAATATTCCCAGATACAGGAGAACGAATTATTCCAAAGTGGTTTAAACTCTCAATTGTACCCAAGCTCTTATTTCTAACTATTTCCGTGCCAACTGGTTTAGTTTTAAATTTGAGGATCTTGCCTGCTATGTATGAATATACTGGAGTAATACCTACAAGGACCTGCTTTACATCATTTTTTTTATCATCCGGCTTCTCTATTGATTTTACCCAAGTAAAGTTATCTAGATCATAAAAGTAATTTACTGGAAATACACAATTTTCAATTCTGTTGTCTAGCATAGTCATTATTGCAAATAAATTAAAGGAAATTATTTCAATATAATAGTAACCATTTCATTTTACGGTCACGGATTTAGCCAAATTTCTAGGGTAATCTGGATCTACTTGTTTCTTCAAGGCCAAATAGTATGACATTAGTTGTAATGGGATGATTTCAAGAATTGGATAAAGGTAGCTATCAACATCAGGTAATTCCACAAACCGATCATATACCTCATTCTTTTTGTTTGAAATACCAATTATATAGGCCCCACGTGATTTAATTTCATTCGAACTAGAAATAACGTCCTGATAGGTTTCGTCGGTAGGGTTTAAGACAACAACTACGGACTCTTTGTCAATCAACGCCAGTGGTCCGTGCTTTAACTCACCTGCGGCGATACCTTCTGCATGTATATAGGCCAACTCCTTAATTTTTAGAGATCCCTCTAAGGCAATCGGATAATGGATGGACCTCCCCAAAATGTATATATCCTTAATATTAGTGTCCAGGGATGAAACTAGATTTTGAATAATACCATCCGAGTTCAACACCTTTTTTACCATCATTAGTAAATTCCTTTGATTAAATTTATCAAATGGCATTTGACCACTCGATAAAATATTTACAATTTTATATATTAACATCAGCTGGCCCATGAAACTCTTTGTGGCAGCAACTCCTATTTCGGGACCACAATTCAAGGTAAGAATAGAATCACTCATTCGTGCCAGAGACGAAGTAGGTACATTCACAATTGAAAGAATTTTAGCACCATTTTCTTTTGCTTTCTTTACTGAATGCAAAACATCAGCCGTTTCACCACTTTGGGAAATGGCTATTACAACTGAATTAGGCTCCAAAGAGTCCGAATAATATTGAAATTCGCTTGACATAATTACCTCGGTTTTTATCTTTGCAAATTTTGAAAGGAGTTGCTTTCCCAACAATCCACAGTTATAGCTTGTTCCGCTACCAGTGATATAAACATTGGATGCATCTCTAATGAATTCACAAAAATTTTGAAAATCATTGAATTCTTGAAATGGTTTCAATAGAGTTAATGACTGTTCATGAATTTCTTTTATAGTGTGGTGTGCATACTTTCCTTTTTCAGTAGACCCTAGTTCCCATGCAACCTGAGTTATAGGTCTGGCTACAATTCGTTTATTCAAATCAAATATTCGATAAGTATTATGATCAATTATTACAATATCGCCATTATCCAAGAAAACAGATTTATCGGTGTATTTCAGGAAACCTAATACATCGCTAGATAGAAACAAAGCACTATCAGATATTCCTACTATCAAGGGTTCATCGAATCGTGCACCGGCAATAATACCATTTTCAAAAATAGCAACAAAGGCAAAAGATCCTTTAAGGGCCTGACAGGTTTTCATCATAGTTTCTTTCACATTAGAGTCAGATTCTTGGTAGCATTTTTCCAACAGATGGGCAATAACCTCACTGTCAGTCTGACTTTTGAAAGTATGACCGTCTCTTGTTAACTCTGTTTTCAATTCTTGGTAATTTTCTATTATTCCGTTATGAACTACAGCAATATTGGATGAACATGAATAATGTGGATGAGCATTTTTATCGTTTACGCTCCCATGAGTTGCCCAACGGGTATGACCTATTCCAATTTGTCCAGGAAGTTTATTGAGGTCCATTTCTTTATCAACTTCTGCAACTTTTCCTACTCCCTTACTCACTAAAATATTTCCGTCATTTAAGGTTGCAATTCCAACACTGTCATAACCTCTATATTCCATCTTTTTTAAGCTCTCAACTAACAATGGAGCCGCAGAGATTAACTTCCCACTATACCCTATAATTGAACACACAACTATTCTGAAAAAAAATTGTTTAAAACCTTTATCAAAAATAAGATCTTTCCGTTATAAAAAAAAATATAATCGACGGGAAAAATTTGTTCGTCATTGTTCATAATTATTTTTCTATTATAACAAAAAATATATACCAGCAAAAAAAAAATTATAACATCATATATTATGGGGATCGAAAAAAAAATAATTTATGAAAAGGAGGGTAGACTCTATGAGAAAAAAATTATAGTGTTTGAAAAACAAAAAGAAATCCAAGTTTTATCAAATCCGATCGCCTGGAAGATACTAAGGCTGATTTCCGATAGACCCAGGTATACTGCTCAGATAGCCAAAGAATTAGAGATATACGAACAGAGCGCTTATTACTATGTCAGAAAATTGGTTTCGATTGGAGCAATTGAAGAAACAGGATCATATTTTGTCAAGGGCGGAACTGCCAAACTTTACTCGGCCACCAGCCCCGCCTTTGGTATCGAAATGGAATGGGGTGAAAATTTATCAATTGAATACAACCTAAATGATTGGAAAAAAACCACAGAATTCTTGACTGCTAGAAAGTTTCTAAAGGAGTTCATCGATGAAAATAACAAATTCGACGGGTTAGTCATAGTAGGATCTCCTAATCCCCACGGGATCTTCAAAACATCTGCAAGAGATGGGCACTATGCAATTCAATTGGCTTTTTTTTTAGGAAATATATGCAATTTGCCTCAAGGCTTTGTTGTAAAGTTAGATGAAGATGCGAAGGCCGAGAAGGAGTTAGAAGATAATAACTTGATCATAATCGGTGGTCCAGGAACAAATATAGTTTCTTCTGAATTCAATAGGTATTTACCAATTAAATTTAATGAAGAAAACTATTGGTCAGGCCTCGTGGACAAACCTGGGAGAATTTACCACCTAGACAATTTGGGAATTATTGCAAAATTTAAAAATCCATTTAATGAAAAAAAATCAATAATTTTGATCGCCGGAGTGAGATCAATTGGAACTAAATCCGGTGTAATTGCATTTACTAACTTTAGTAAAAAAACATTTTCAGATTATTCAGGAGATGAACAGGAATGGGAAGCCTTGGTTCAAGGCTATGACATGGATAGTGATGGCAAAATAGATTACGTAGATATAGAAAAGGTTGTAAGAACGTGAGTCTCTAATAATTTCAATTGTTTTTGATAGATTCTGAGGTTTCAATCGCAGGGGTAAAATGCACTAGTATCTGAGACTCTTCCTCTTTCCTTACCAAATAGCCTGGCAGATTTATCTTTCGGTTTCCTAAGCTGACATGGCCATGCACAACCAACTGGCGAGCTTGATATGGTGATTTCAGATTGGATTTTTTCATTATGATTGTTTGCAATCGTCTCTCCAAAATATCTTCTATCTTTAAGTTCAAAACGTCATCCAGGGATGAACCGCTAGAAACAAGACCAAGTCTAGAAATATAGTTTAATAGCTGTGTTTCCTTTTCGTGTCTTACATCAATCGATAAAGATAAAAGGGCACGAGCTTGATTCCTTATCCTGGCAATTTCTGTCTGAGCCTTCCATAACTCACGTTTATTTCTTAAACCATAAGAACCGACTACATACAACTCTGAACTTATTTGATCGCTTGTCCAAATGCTACGCGGTCGGTTATAATTCTTCTTTGATTTTCTAGGATCTCCCACTCAATTCACCTTAGTTTATTTCGACCCTGCTGCTCCAGCTGGTGCCTTTCCTGATGCCTTCTTGACCCCCACGGCGGTGGCCTTCCTGCCCGTGGTTCTAGTGCACTGACCTCTAACTCTCAAACCAAACATATGCCTGTATCCTCTCCAACTCATAACAGACTTCTCTCTCTCAATATCATTTGATTTGGTAAAATCCAAATCTGATGTAATTAGATGAATGTCAGCTCCTGAATCCATATCTTTTCTTCTATTAAGATACCAATTAGGAACTCCGATTGTTCCAATATTTCTAATAGAATTCTCAATATCAGAAAGTTCTTTATCAGTCAAAAATCCTACCCTTAAGTATGGATTAATGTTCAAAGTCTGCAATATTACTTGTGACAAATTATAACCAACACCTTTAACTTCACTTAATGCAACTACTGACTTCTTGCTGCCTTCGATATCTTTACCGGCTATTCTTAGAATATGTTTAAACTCTTCGACTGACAACTTGCTTATAAATGAGCATTCCATTTTCCTAAATAAAAACTATACTAGCCAGGTCAAGTCAAGAGTCTAATTTATCTGATAATAATTACAATGACGAGACTTAAATGAGTCCTTAGATTGTAATATTTATACAAAAAGGATCGCATCAATGTAATAATAGGAGAGAATGTAACGAAAACAGCACAATTAAGTCTTATATCCTTCTTCATACACTATAAAGATAAAATGAATGAAAACATCATCCACAAGAGAAAGGTTCTGGAACAGCAGGGTGAAATAGAATCGGAAAACTATCAGGCAGATGTAGAACTAGCCATTGAGAACCACTAGATAATAGGCTATCAGTATTTGAGACTATCAAACCAAACAAAAAAGATGCATGTGTTTTAAGTAATTAACATATTTGTCTAATTTATTCAAAAGGAAAATTTTAATAAGTCGCTAGTGATATATTTATTATAAAATGATATCTGACTGGTTGTCCCGTGTAGGAAGTGCTATTCCTAGAGGGTTCTCTCGCCATTATATCTTGGAGCTTTTAGCTGAACAACCAATGACGGGTAAGGAGATCATCGACAAAGCAATAGTTCAAACAGGGGGAAAATGGAAACCATCTCCGGGCCTCATCTATCCATTACTGGGAAGACTACTAGAGGAAGGATTAATTGAAGAACACGAAAATGGTAGGTATCGAATAACTAAGAAAGGGATTTCCATAGCCTCAGATATCAAATCAGCGCATAATATAATGCAAAAACAACTGGAAGTAATGTTCAGGATTGGAAATATGGGAAAATTCATGACCATGGATTTGATTGATAGGATTTCGGCAATAGGATCCACACTAAGTTCAAATTTGGACAGAATGACAGAAGAAGAAAAGAACAAGTACAAGGACTTTTTAGTAAATGAATTAAAGAAACTTAACAATCAGGAGAAAATTCAAGTTGATGATAGAAAAGTTGATGATAGAACCATAACTTGACTAAAATGAATAACGATTTGATTAAACAGGGAGCTTACTATCTGTTGAGAGGAGGTACTCTCCTTTCAGAGCCTTGCAAAAAATGTGGAAATCTTCAGATAAAATATAAGGAAGATGTAATTTGTATGAATTGTCAACACATAGAACAAGGTAGAATGGAACCACAAGAAACCTCTGTAAGTAATATCGAGACTAAAAAAGAGATCCCCAATGTGAGGAGCGGAGAAGATGATAAAGGGACTCTGAATACTCTCGATGATATCCACGAAGTGTTAAGTCAGGTAGAACATAAAGTTCTTCAAAGCTTAGCAATGCTCAACGTGGAACAGGATTTGACGGCCAGTCCAAAAAGATTCAGGAAATATTTGAAAATTGTTCAAACTAGTTTGAAAACTATTGAGATGATTAAACATATCAAAAAGCTATAGATATACTTATTGTCTTGTATAAAAGGTGAATAAGAAGTAATCTTATATCTAAACCTTTTTTTGATCTTGGTTCGCTATTCCCAATATAGACAGAGATAAAAAAATCAATTCCTACAGTGATTAGCAGAATCTGAATCTTGGCATTTCAAAGCTAAAGCGGATAAAATATTGTAAATATCTAGCTTTATTATCTATTTTAAACTCTTGAAACCATGTTAAAAATGCTTGATTTTTGAGGTTATCAATAATTTTAATATAAAAGAAAGGAGTATAATCGACAAAAATGATGAATATTTCGATCAAGATGCTCAAAGAAATAAAGTTGGACAATTTTGTTGTTTTTGCCTCTCTGCCAGATATGGGTAAAGTTGGTGGGCTTGTATCAGAACATCTAATTAAGGAACTTCAGGTAGAAAAATTTGCAGAGATCGGAATTTTTGAAAAACCTTGGGTAAAAAATGAAAAGGGATTGGTCAAGCCTGTAATAGATACGTACGACTTTTACGTTAATTATGAAAATAAAGTCATAATCATGACGGGTAAAGAACAGCCACAGGATCCAAATAACCTTATTAATTTATGTCTTACCTCTTTTAACATCATAAAAAATATTGGTATTCCTAAAATTATTTATACGTCTGGAGGATATCACCAGCCCCAATTAGCTCAGGCCCCAAAAGTATACGCAGTCTCAACAGATAAAGAGACTGTTATCAAGCTAAAAAGCCTAGGGATTAATGTCTTTGATACAGAAATTGAAGTTATTACCTGGTTTAATGGAGTAGTTCTTGGAGTTGCAAGCGAAATGAAGTTTAATGCGATAGGTCTTTTTGGTGAAATAATGGAAACCAATGAAAAACAACCCTTAGCCGCAAAATCGATTCTAAAAGTGTTTTCCATTTTAGAGAACATATCTATTAATACCGATGGATTTGATTTAGAGTATGAGAATCAAATGCTCGATAAAAGTAAAAGAATTGATAACGATGGAAATACATCTAAAAAGTCGGGACCTGGTATAGGTTAAATTAAATCATATTGCTATCAGTAACAAGAACGACCTTTTACCGATCTCACAAAAGGAATAATTGATTTGTTTCTAATTGCAAACTATTTTAAATCATTCCAAACAGGAAGCAATCTAAACCTCAAGTTTAAGGACTTCTATTTTCCGGTAACCGAAGTTGATTTGAATTGTATTTTGAACATATCTCCAATCAAATTAAACTTATAACTCTCAAGAGGATCCCTACTAAAAAATCATATACCTATCATAAAAGTTGATGACAGTTTTATCAGGTGCAGTCATTCTACAGAGAAAATGAATTATTAACTATTCACTAGCAAAATTACAATCTTTCAAAAGAATGTAGTTATCCGGTCCAAATAATAACAAGTTATTTACTAACAAGAATACAAAAGTAGAATCTAAATACACCAATATCAATACAAATTAAAATACCAAAGACATTATCGGTAATAGTGACACTAATATCTACTACCAGAATAATTAATTCTTCAGAGGAATTAATATGGAGTCTTATTTCCAATATTGATGATGATCCTGATTTTTGGCATGGTATAAAAGCTGTGAAAAATATTAAAAGAGAAGGAAATACTACCGAGCGAGAAACTACTATCGCCTTCAGACATTCGAAATGCCTCGAATTGGTAACGCTAACACCTCGAAGGCAAATAGCAATAGTGATCAGAGAAGGACCAATTGTTGGTACAAAGACAATAAATCTAGCTAAAATAGATGCAAAAAAATGTGAAATAAAAGTGGACTGGGATATCCATATGAATGGATTAATGAGTTTGTTCACATTCACTATCAAAAAACATATTTTGAAGGGAACAGATGAAGCTTTAGAAAGGATTGCCAATAAAGTCGAAAGATAACATTGTATTAATTGGATCAAATAACAAAAGCAGCCGAGGAACTAATTCAAGGTGTCGCCTAATCAATTCAGGCGTATACACAATCAATAGATTGACTATTTGAATTAGAATCCTTTCTGTTATCAACTCATGGCTATTTTTTATGGAATTTAACACAAGACATAGAATAATGATTCAGCGTATAATGTTGTGGCCCTTTGCGCTTGTCACAATACTTTCTTTTGCTAATCTAAAATGTTCAAAAGTAATTCTAAAATTCTTTAAATCCTGTTTTTTTAGTTTCCTATTTATGGTATTAGCATTAGTTACCTCGGCCTTTCTATGGTTTCTTAGATAGTCCCTTAGAGCTAAAATTGATGCATGATTAATCATGCCTTCAATTTGAGCACCAGTGAATCCATCAGTTAATTTTAAAATTCTATCAATGGTCACGGTTGTTTCATCAAGAGGCTTTTTTTTAAGATGTATCTTGACAATTTGTCTTCTGGATTCGACTGTTGGAACAGGGATCTCTATGATCCTATCAAAGCGTCCAGGTCTCAAAAGAGCACCATCTATCAAATCAATCCTATTGGTAGCACCAATGACAAATACACCATCTAAATTTTCAATTCCATCCATCTCCGTTAGAATTTGACTCATCATTTTTGCAGATGAATCTGTTCCCTCCCTCTCAGTTTTCCTTTGAAGTGCTATTGCGTCAAATTCATCAAAAAAAACAAAACACGGAGCTAGCTGTCTAGCCTTTCTGAAAACCTCCTGGATCGCCTTCTCAGATTCTCCGGCCCATTTAGATAACAATTCGGCACCCTTTATGCTGATAAAGTTTGCACCAGAATTTGAAGCGACAGCCTTTGCCAACAGAGTCTTTCCTGTTCCGGGCATTCCATATAACAGTAAGCCTTTTGGAGGTCGTATACCGGCTATTTCATATATTTCAGAATGATTTAATAGCCAATCGATCAGGTCTACTAACTCTTCTTTTAATGAATCCAAGCCACCTATTTCGCTCCACTTGACAGTTGGTTTTTGGATAGAGAACTCTCTGCTAGCTGAGGGAGTAACATCTTTCAAAGCATCATTAAAATCTGAATCAGTGATCGTTATTTTATCGAGTAAATCTTGTGGAATAGGGGTTTGATCAATATTAACTTGTGGCATCAAACGCCTTAGTGAGCGTATTGCAGCTTCTTTTGTTAAGGCCTCCAAATCTGCACCGACAAATCCATGTGTTAGTCTCGATAACCGTCCTAGGTCAACATCCCGACCAAGGGGCATCCCCTTTGTATGGATATTTAGTATATCCAGTCTTCCAGCATCATCAGGAATACCTATTTCAATCTCTCTATCAAATCTCCCTGGTCGTCTAAGGGCGGGGTCTATAGCATTTGGTCTATTTGATGCACCTATCACAATAATCTTACCCCTAGAATTTATCCCATCCATCAGTGTCAAAAGCTGTGATACTATACGTCTCTCAACCTCACCTGATACATCCTCCCGTTTTGGAGCGATAGAATCTAGTTCATCAATAAAAAGTATTGATGGAGATTTCTCTTGCGCTTGTTCAAAGGTCTCCCGCAGTCTTTTCTCACTTTCACCATAAAACTTGCTTACTATCTCAGGCCCACTTATGGTAAAGAAGGAAGCGTTTGTTTCATTTGCAACTGCTTTTGCAAGCAGTGTTTTTCCTGTGCCTGGTGGACCATACAACAATACACCTTTGGGTGCATCAATTCCTAATTTTTCGAATAATTCCGGATGCCTAATTGGCAATTCAATCATTTCACGTATTTTGAGAATTGAACTTCTAATTCCGCCAATATCCTCATAATTAATTCTTTCAAAAGCATGGGACCTATTCTTCTTAAAACTACCGATCGAAAATTTTGTGGTTGTTTTTACTAGTAGAGGACCAGTACTAGGATTCAAGAAATTTACCAAAAAAATGATCTTTTTCCCAACCAGATTAATTGGGATAGTATCCGATCTGGAGATTACCCGTCCATCCAACAGCCTACCTAGTGAATTCTTAAACCCTGAATACTCTAGCTCTTCCAATGGGATCAACTGAACTTCCTTAGCCACACTCACAATTCCAACCGGACTAACCATAATATGATCATCTATTCCACTTTCCAGAATACCTCGGGTATAACCATCAATTCGAATTATCCTCCTGCCATAATCTGATGATAACCCTTCAGACAGTTTGACATATGTGAGACCTTTTTTTCCTTTTAATTTCAAAACATCCCCGACATTTAGCTGAAGATCACCAAGTATTTTAGGATCCACTAGGGCCAAGCCTTTGCCCACAAAATTAATTTTGGTTTCTGCTATTTTTAAGGGAACTTCAATAGTATTCTTCGTAGTAATTTACCTCGTACTTAGAAAGACAGAATTTTCAACATGATAAACAATCAAAATAACCACATTACAAACCCATTACATCATGAAATGATTTGTACATTATATAAATTATTTGGATACTTAGTAAAGTTTATTTTATTCGAGAACCATTTATTACATGTAATGTACGTCCGAGACATCTCGGTCCCACAGGCTGTAAAAGAGATTATCTTGTCAAATGATTTATACTTAAAAGCAGTAAAATCCGGAATTGCTAATTACACTGCAATAGCCAACAAGATACAATCCGACGTAGAAGCAGTTACTGGAACAAGAGTTAACACAGGCACTATTGTAGTGGCTATTAAAAGATTCGCAGATCTGATAAATAAATCAGTAAATTTAGAAAAGCAAAGGGTAGAGGATGAATCAAATGGAAATTATGTAGTTGGAATTGAATCTAAAGAGAACAAATCAGCTATATCTTCCCAAGACGCAAGGATGAAACTGACTGGAAGCATAATCGATATTGACTTGGGTAATCAAAATTCATTCAAGAATGTAAATGACTTGTTAGATGAATTTACACAAGAAACTTTGATCGATTACAATTTGATACGAACAACCGAAAAAATAAGGATAGTAACTGAAGATATGTTTAATTCAAGAAAAATTATTTCATCCATAACAGAAAAATGTAATGGTAAGATAACTGCAGGATTGTCAAGAATTACAATATCTCTATTTTCCGATAATATAGTTGGAATTAGACAACTGTTATTTAGTATATTTGATGTTTTGAACAATTATAAAATCACTTTAAATAACGTTTTTTTTGGCAGTAATGAAATCGTCCTGATATTAGAAAAGGACCAAGCAATACGCGCTTATGAATTACTACAAAAAAAAATTTTTAGAAACTAGAAAGTCAATAAATATTATATACATTGCAGACATGATTGGATAACCCTGATTCTTTACTTGTGTTCTTAAAGACAAATAAACCCGACGAATACAAGGTAAAAGCATGTTAAAGACATTAAAAATGAAAACTGGAGCATGGGATTTGTCAGAACTCTTGAAGGATCCTATCAAGAATGAGTTCAACAAATCACTTGGCGATATCAATACTAAAGTAACAAACTTTGAGGAGAAAAAGTCATCTTTAGAACAAAACATTTCTACAACTGATTTTTTGAAATTAATTAAAGATTCTGAAGATATTGCAGAATCTTTAAGTTATGTTGCTGGGTACGTTCATTTGAAGTATGCTGAAGATACCTCTTCAAATGATATTGGTGCATTAGTCACAAAGATAAATATTTTTTCTTCAGAAATATCAAACAAACTTTTATTCTTTGATTTATGGTTCAAGAAAGTGTTGGACGAGGAAAATGCCGATCGTTTAACAAAGGGAGTTCCAGATGTTTACAAAGATTATTTACTTCATGAGCGTTCCATGTCAAAATATACTCTGAATGAATCAGAAGAGAAGATAATAAACATACTAGATGTTACGGGGATAAGTGCATTAATCAAGATTTATGATAGGATGACAAATGGTTTTGAGTTTGAGTATATAGAAGAAAGAGGAACAAGAAAGATAAGAAAAACTATTACTAACAAGGAAAAGCTGGTTTCTTTGGTGAGAAGTTCTAGATCTTCTGAAAGAGTTGCTGCCTATAAATCGTTGTTGTCAACGTACAAGAAAAATAGCGGAGTTTTGGGTGAGATTTACATCAACCGGATTTTAAACTGGAATAATGAATACATCTTACTTCGAGGCTTTCCAACACCAATTTCTGTAAGAAACTTATCAAACAATATTAGCGATGAGACAATCAGGGCGCTTCTTAGTGTGTGCAGATCTAATTCTAAAGTCTTTCACCAGTATTTCAGGGAAAAGGCAAAGATACTGAAGGTTAAGAAACTAGAGAGATATCATCTTTATGCACCACTAAAAACACAGAATCAGAAGAAAGTTACTTTTGGAGAGGCTCTTAAAATGGTTTTAGAGGCTTTTGATGATTTTCATCCAGAGTTCAAAAATATAGTTCAAGGTTTGGTTACTAAAAAACATATCCATTCAAAGCTTCAAGACAATAAACAGGGTGGAGCTTTTTGTTCAACAATAAGTCCCAAAGTCGACCCTTTCGTACTCTTGAATTTTGACGGTACTTTAAGGGACATTTCAACCATGGCGCATGAATTTGGGCATGCAATTCATAGTGTTCTTGCAGCGGATAAACCGATTAGCGTGCAACATCCTTCCTTACCATTAGCAGAAACTGCTTCGGTATTTGGAGAGATGATACTCAACGATCGGCTTTTGGATCAGGTCAAGAAAAAAGATAAGAAAATCATGTTAGCAGAACAAATAGATGACTTTTACGCAACGATTATGAGACAAGCCTATTTTACGATTTTTGAGATTTCAGCGCATGAAATGATCGGAAAAAATAGTGCTACAAACATAGACGAATTATCAGATATTTATATGGATAATTTAAAAGAACAATTTGGAAATTCATTAAGGTTATCCGATGATTTTAAATACGAATGGCTATACATTCCTCATTTTTATCATTCACCCTTCTATTGCTATGCGTATTCATTTGGAAATCTACTAGTAATGTCTTTATATCAACAATTCAAGAATGAGGGTAGAGGATTCATACCCAAATACATTAGGATCCTGTCATCGGGAGGCTCGAAAAAACCTGAAGATTTACTATTAAATGAGGGCATTGACATCTCTAAAGAAGAATTCTGGCAAAAAGGATTTGATCTCGTTAATGACAAAATAAGTGAGATGAACAAAATTAAATGATATCCTAGTGTATCCTTTTATTGCATCTGATCCGATAGTATGTTTAGCTAATTATACGAATCCGATCAATATTTTAGTTATTCGTAGCTGGTAATCCCATAACCACTTTGGTCAATTGCAAGGGTTAAGAATAAAGGATTATTCGTGATCTAATTGCAATTATTTCTTATTTAATAGACATTGTGTAAACATAATTGGACATGATTTGATCCTAATAATCATCAATAATTATTTTGATTTATCACAAAGAGCACAAATCCTCAATTCTTCATAGAGGAACTTTATCTTGTAATAGCTTGAAAGTATTTTAGTTAGATCAATAAATATTCAGGACTAGGTAACTATGGCTTGTAGTCATTAGGGGTAAAACAAAAATGCATTTCTTGAGAGACTGTAGTCTTTTTGTAGTCATAAATCTCCCCTGTCAACCACTTTTTTATTTTTTGGATATTGGATGCAGACTGACGTACGTGGACAGAATGGTATATGGACAAAACTTGAGAGCAAATCTAAAGCAGTAATAAAATAAAGAAACTTGTAAAAGAAATTAGCAAATCCAAACAGAAAATTACACTAGTCAAATCGCAGAACAGCTTTATTGTGGATGACGTATGAAGTTAGGGGGACTACTTCTCTTGGAGAAGTCCCTTCATCAGTGTCATGAGTTGAAGTATTCATAGTCTTATTAGCGGCGTACAATACCATGGTAATTATCCTGTCATTTAAAACGAAATCGTCAGGAAATTTAAATGAGAGATTTATTCTGTCATCAAGAATATCCCAATTTTCCGCCTCAATTATACGATAAGATTCTGGTTGAACATACTGTTCATAAAATTCTAAAGGTTTACTTACGATTAGTCCCAGGTCCCCCATGCTATAGTTTAATTTATTTTTGTTCACTTCGTACTCCCTCTCATTAGGTAAGTTGTCAATATAGAATGAAATGTGACTTAATTGCAGATTTTTTTTTGGATCAAGCATTTTTGCTTCCAATAAATACTCATCGTTTTCATTTGAAAGATTATATCTCAGATAATTGTTTTCAAAATTCTGAACGAGAACAAAATAATATTCATTAAAGGCTATCCCAATACTTACATTTGTATGAAGTTTGTTCAAAATATTGTTTTTATGACCATCGTGACAGCACAAGAAATCATCGAACATCATAGAGTTTTCTAGCTTATCAATTGCATCAAAAGGATCTAGTGGCTCACAGTATAATCTTGAATCACTGGTACAAAAAGAATGAGATGTCATTCCTTTCATGACATCATCGGTATTGATATAGCTTATTTGACCAATGTTTTGCTGTACGTAACCTGTGCCATTATGTAAAGAATACAGCATATAGGGTTTCAACCCGTTCTTGCTCCAATGGGATAAAATCTCTGATTGTAGTATTTCAGATGCATGATATTGAGCAGCCTTATTATCGCTTAGAGATAAAGGGTTGAGCCCCACATTCAATCGATCGGTATTTATCTTGGATAATGCATAGCTCTGCAATATCTTCAAACTAGAAGTTCCATTAATGGAAAACGCTTCTTGAAAGTCTGTAATACAGGCTAAAGAAATGAGAATTATTAGAATATTAGACATTAGAAGGATAAGGAACATTTCAATTATTATTTAGCAAATGGTGTTCTGCTGGTTACATATTAAGAAATGCAGGCCAGCCCACATATGAAAAATCTTTACAAACATTTTGATAATCCCATTTTGTCATTCTGGTTGTCAAAACGATTTCGACCCACCTTTTGGAACAAGATGGCAGAAGTTATCAAAATTAAGGATATGACAACAGCTGAGAGAATCTGAGACCCAGAGATCCCCAATAATAATCCTAGTGCTAAGGACACTGTAAAGATAATCACAATGATTGGTACCCATTTTTTAAGTAATACCTTTTTATCAAAATTAATCATACAGCATACAAAGGTGTTGCATAACAAATTAAGGGTTACTGGTGATAAGAGGAAATGGCACTTGACATAAAATAAATAACAATCTAATCAATCAGCTCGACTATCCCTTGAGTTAGCATGATCCTGCGTAATTCTTTAGCTAAATCTGTGACAGTGATTATCCCTATCACTTTCCCGTTTGATATAACAGGCAATCGTCTTATTCGATTATTGATCATTCGTTGCACCGCAACATCCACAGGAGTATCTGGTGCTGCAAAGGTCTGAATCTTGGACATTAATTCAGATATCTTCACTTCTGATGACACCCTATCATTCGCACAAACCCTTTTAACAAAGTCTCGTTCCGTAATGATTCCGAGCAATTCATCTTCATCCTGAACTATCAGGGAGCTGATCCTTTTTTCTTTCATAAGCAAAGCGGCATCTAATGCAGATTTATTAGAATTAATCGTAACAACATGACTAGACATGATCTCACTTACCACTTCTTGCATAACAGTTTCTTAACCATTAAATAAAAAAAGATTTCTCTTAGTCATGATAATTCATACCAATTCTATTAATTTTTGAGCACATGTATAGCCGATGGTTCACTATATAGCTATCACAAAAGATTTAAAAATAATTGTGTTAAAATAAATACATAGAAATGGAAAGCAAGAACTTTTTTACTACAATTTTGAATAAAATCCGTCTCATAAGAGCATCAAGGAAGCATAAGGTAACAGCATAACTTATGCAAGATTTAATATTTTGACTAAAATAGTATTATTAATTTTTTCCCATAAATAAAATATTGTTAAAAGGGCTACAAAGTTCAACTATTTATTAATAGTTTTGAAAAGATTATTACCATAAAATTACAATTTAGGATTTGAATTATGAAACAAAAAAAAATAGATTAAATTACTTGCCACGGCCTTGTAGCAAATGTTACTCCAAGCCCAGCAGCAATAATTATGCTCTGATATATTATGTTGTTCCACGGAATTGGTTTAAGTATTGGTTCTCCAACTACCTGAATAGTTTGACCTGGACCCAAACCTGGACCTACGTTTGCAAGATTGAGTTGGGTGTGAACGTGATAAATCCCAGGTTCTAATGCCTTTGCTTCAATTTGGTATGGAACGGTTTCTTGTGGTTGAATTTCAAGGATGTTTCCTGGTGGATCTCGACTAACGAATTCCCATCTGTTTCCAGCATTGGTAGATTCACTGAAAAGTGATATCCAACCTCTCATTGGTCTATTTACCAAACTTTGAAGTTCGCCTGTAACTACCAATGTGTCACCAGTGTTTAGAGATTGAGCTGAAAAAGCTTCATCGTTGATTCTAACGAATCTACTTTGAAGCTGAGCTTGAACTCCGTGACCATCAGCCATTGGAAGTAGTGCAATAATACTAGCTAATATGGATGCTCCTGCGATAAAGGTTACAATTAGAAACACCATAGCGGGTTTGTTGCCGCTCTTCTTATTCATCTAGGGATTCAACTTCTTACATAGATAAAAAGTTTGCTGTATCCTCTAATCGTTAAACATCAATTTTTTATAACAATAATCAAACATTGTCGAAATTCTATAACATACACAGACATTTCACCTAAATCATATTAGAAGATGAAAAATCAGGTAGAATGAAAATTCCAGTGATGTTAATAGAATCATGAAAAAGATTGATTTCTAATTGCAAATATCGAATATCATGAATCTAGGGTTTTCGAATCGTAGTACGAACCTTCTTTATTTTTAGATGGGATTTAGTTGCAACGAATGATTGCGATATGTACCCAACTTGGATACTTCTTTTTGTAATTCTTATCTTTATTATTGATACTGTCCACCACTATTTAGGATCTTATCTGAGGTGCAGTGAGCTAGTTAAATTTTAGAGGCCTCGCGAAATTTGTGTTTGAAATATCATACTAAATACAAAGCACAAAGTTTTGTGATTTATTAATTAAATCTATTGGAGTCATTAGAGATTCATTGTTATATCAGAACATCCATTTCTTCATTCTAGACCCAGACTTTATCACTCGAGCTAGATAGTGTAAATAATCTAACACAATCAAAATATCCTGGGAAATTTAACAAGTTTTTGAACAAATTCTATTCAAACTAAGTATAAGTATTAATACGATGATCTGGTTAAAATAGGCTATTGAATCAAGGAACTGATTTCCAGTTAGATGAAAGCGAAGAAACAGTGTTGTGTGATCTTTGTGGAAATGTTCTTGAAGCATGCATGTGCGTATGTCCTTACTGTGGAAGAGGAGATAAATGTGAGTGTTGTATTCATGATTCGATGACTGGCGGTTGAACAAACTTCTTAATTTAGATGGGTTGAAACTATAATAAGAACAAGCGCAGATATTAATATTATTAATGGCTATTTCTAGAGAGTCCATTTCTTGGGTTATTGGTGGGCCTCAAGGAAGCGGAGTAGATTCAGCGTCCCACATATTTCTAAAATCTATAGCGATGTCGGGTCTAAATGTATTCGGGAAGAGAGAATACCACTCAAACATAAAAGGAGAACATAGTTACTTTTCTGTCAGATTTTCAAATCAAATTGTAAGGTCTCATGTCGATGATATCGATATTCTTGTAACATTTGATGCTGAAACTATAGTAAGACATTCTCCATTCTTAATGAAAGGTGGAATATTAATTTATGATCCGGATGTTGTAGGAAAGAAAATTGAAGATATACACACTTTGGACAAATCATCCGAAAAGAGAATATCACATATCTTAAAGAGCAATAACAAAGAATTTAGTCTTGCAGGAATAATTGAGGAGCTCAAAGAGAGGAAAGTCATACTGGTAAAATTACCATATACTAAATTAATAAACAAGTTTTCTGAGGCTATTCAGGATCATTCCCTAAGTAAATTAGCAAGGATTACCAACGTAATGTCACTTGCAGCTTCACTAGCGGTTTTAGATTTTGATATTCCCCTTATGGAACAAGGGATACTAGATACCTTTGCTAACAAACCAAAGATAGCAGAACTCAATGTGAAAGCGGCAAATTTCACTTATTCGTATGTTAAGGAGAACTTTGGTGCGATCCCAGAAAAATTTTCATTTATATCAAAAATACAGAATGAAGCTAAAAGCAATTCCATTATTGCACAAGGAAATCAAACTTCACCTCTAGGAAAGATGGTGGCCGGCTGTAGATTTCAAACATACTATCCTATCACGCCAGCTACCGATGACAGCGAATATCTAGAATCAAACCAGATTATAGATCAAAACGATAATGATATTGGATCAGTGGCAGTAATTCAAACGGAAGATGAGATAGCCGCTATAACTATGGCTATTGGAGCAGCTTTAACCGGTGTACGAGCCTGTACTACTACTTCAGGTCCAGGGTTTTCTTTGATGGCAGAAGCATTAGGATGGGCAGGAATAAATGAAGTCCCTTTGTTAGTTAGTTTGTATCAACGTGCAGGACCATCGACTGGACTACCCACAAGACAAGAGCAAGGAGATCTACTATTTGCAATTAATGCAGGACATGGTGAATTTCCTAGGATAGTCTATTCGTCTGGAGACATCGAAGAAAGCTTTTACGATACGATTAGAGTATTCAATTATGCAGATATTTTCCAGACGCCAGTTATTCATATGTTAGACAAGTATCTTTCTAATAGCATTATTACGTGCAGCCCATTTGAATATAAAAATCTGAAGATAGAAAGGGGAAAATTATTAGAGGGTAATTTGATAGAGATTAAACAACAAGGCTTTCCAGATCACTTTAAAAGGTTCGAATTGAACGATGATCCGATTACAATACGAGTACCGTTAGGCACAGAAAATGGTATATTCTGGAATACGGGCGATGAACATGATGAAATGGGTCATATAACTGAAGACCCAGAGACTAGGATCAGCATGATGGAAAAGAGATTATCCAAATTAGAATTAATTCAGAATAAAATTCCTAAAGAAGAACAAATTGTGATCGAATTTGAAAATAATATAAGCAGTAAAGCAAAAAAATTAATCGTAATAGTTAGTTGGGGATCTACGAAAGGAGCAATTTTAGATTCATTAGAAAAAATAACAGAATCAGATGACAAAACTCAATTCTTGTACCTTCAAATCAAATTATTAAATCCTTTTCCAGGAAAACTTTTGGAAGACATTGTAAATAATAAAATGAAAAAATTGAATACTGGTGATAACAAGATCTCCAACATTGAAACAATAATAACAATTATTGAGATGAACTATTTGTCGCAATTGGACGTTCTAATAAAACAAAATACAACCTTGCAATCAGATCACAACATACTAAAATATAATGGTAGGCCAATGTCTCATACCGAAATATACAATTCTTTATTAAACATAATAGATAACCAATCAGATCGGAGAGTGGTATTAACAGATGGAGTATAAATTAGCCGATTTTAAGACACCAGTTCATAATGACTGGTGTGCAGGTTGTGGAGACTTTGGTATACTTAATGCAATACAAATGTCTCTTTATGAATTAGAAATACTTCCGCATCAAGCTGCAATTTTTTCTGGAATTGGATGTTCGGGAAAAACCCCTCATTTCATTAATACATTTGGAATACACACACTACATGGCAGAGTCTTGCCTTTCGCTCAAGGAGCCAAATTGGCCAATCCGAATTTGAAAATTCTGGCTGTTGGTGGCGATGGAGATGGATTGGGAATAGGCTCTGGACATTTTGTAAACTCAGGAAGAAGAAATATTGATCTCACATATATTATTTATAATAACGGGGTTTATGGATTAACCAAGGGACAAGCATCACCCACTCTAAAATTAGGGATGAAGACAAAATCTCTGCCTCAGCCCAATGTAAATGATAGTATTAATCCCATAGCATTGGCTTGTATTAGTGGTTTCACCTATATAGCAAGAGGATACTCATATGACATTAAACATCTAAAGGAGGTTATTAAGAAGGGAATTGAACATGAGGGTTTATCCTTTATTGACGTATTACAGCCTTGTCCTACTTACAATGACATAAACACAAAGGAATGGTATCAAAGTTTTACTCTAGATGAGAATAATCCTTCGATAAGAATTCCCAAGATATACAAGCTAGAAGAAGAAGGGTATAACGGGGTAGTGGATAATGATGAGGAGTCATCAAATAAGATAATCAAAGCTATAGAAAAATCAAAGGAATGGGAAAATAGAATTCCTGTTGGGGTATTTTATGAAAATAAGAATACGCCTACATATGAAGAAAGATTACAAGGCAGAATTGACAATTACAAGGAATATCCACCAGCACTGCAAAGAATAAAAGATAAAAACGGAAATCCAAATATCAACATAGACAGGTTGCTCGATGAGCTTAGAACAAAATAATCTGGTACTAAATTCTAGTCCTTCTTCAAATTTCACATTTTACTATTTTCGTACTAAAACTTTAATTCTTGTTAAAGCATCATTATGCTCTCGATGTAATAATCTGTATAAACAGATATTAATACAAGATAGAAAAAATTTTCACAATTATCAGTGGTTTGCCATAGTTAAACTCATCATAGTTTAGTTACACGAAGTCATTTGAGTTCATATATATAGTAATTTACACTACCAGATTATCCTCTGACCTGATAGCAAATAATATAATCCTAGATTGATGGTTTTAATTTCACTTCAAACCATATAGTGGCCTTGCAGTGTGAAATTCCTATACTTTTGCTCAATGTTAGCGTTTTTGAAAATATATGACTATATTATGTAAATTTCTGTTATTAGTGAGTGTTTTTTATAATTTTCTTCATTAATTCCTGAATCAGAATACTTAGTACAAACTAACTAAAAATTCAATAGTTGCTTGCCCATTAGATTTCATATCGTAAATTCAAGGATACCGATATTATATAGAGATTCGTTATATCTACATGTATATATTGAATAATTATGAATAGTTTGGTATGCTTTTTGTCATGTAATCAATAGAAAGGGCGATATCAAAACCCTAAACCTAATGTATAGATGAAGCCTCCAAAAGGAGGTTTATTTCGTGCATATAGATGCTTGGACTAATGTATGCTAGTCCAGGGATTAAATAGGTCTTTTGTATTTGGGTAGCAACAATGGTCCTAAATCCTGAGGTATCGAATCCCAAATGCGGTCTTCTTTCCAGTTAATGTAGAAATTTTGAATATGTATTGTCTTTTCTTTTGTCTTTTTTATGTCATTAAGCAGAGCACATTAGATTTTCTGGGTAATCAACAGGGATTAATCATATCTTCTAACCATTATAATCCATCTGGTAACTAACAGGTATTCATTATCTGGTAGTTTACCAATCATGAAACTATTTCTGAAACTCCATCATACTTTCTTAACTTATTCCTAAACACATCATTCATTATTCTGTACCTTTTTATTCTGCAGATGGCATGACATGTTCTACCACTATTCTTTTCGCAGAATGGTTCTTGTTGTACTCTTTTTCTGTTCTGCAGTTAGCTGGCAACCTTACTCCTCCTTGATAGGTAATGATGATTATTGTTGAGGAAAGTATTTTTCCACTCCTAGAAAGCCAAGGTCAAACATAAAACCTGTCAAGATATAGGTATGTGTGAGGTATATGGACGATAATATGCCAAGACCATGATAATAGATAACCCTGTCTTTAACATCCAGTTTGAAACTTCGTCTACCAGCCAGCCCCAACGCTCTTTCTCTCTATCTCTCTTATTTTGAGATAAGCGCTTTATCTCGTGTTTTGGATAGGATATTTTGATAAATTACTTTATAAATATCATCAAATTGTTTGACTGAAAGACCGGTGAATGACTTGAAAAATGTGCGTTTCCTGGATAATCTATAGTGAGATAACAAATGGAAAAAGACATCTTTACATAAGATGTACAGAAATAAAGCTGTTTAGACTAATTACACAAAAGAGATTTTTACCTATTTATCTTTTATAACTTGATTCACATACTACAATAGTATATAGTCACGATCTGGTGGTGGTCGTTGGATTGAATTTTATTATCAATAGTAGGAATTAATTTTGCATTTATGAGAAAAGTTAACCTGTGTCACTTGAGACACATTCATTTACTTAATTTCCCTTAATATATCTATATACCATTCCACTTAAATGTAAATCAAACGGTCACTCAACAAATTCAACCTTATTTGTATCACAAATATCGTTTAATTTCTCTTTTTGTATATCTTTTAAAAATAATTCAGAGAAATTGCAATATTCACACATCTTTTCTAAAGCTGTTTGGACTAATTACACAAAAGATCAATAGTACCAGTGGAATCCATTAATCAATCCAAAATGACTAGATTATCAATATTGTTTCAACAAATAAGAATACAAAGTCAAATCAGTGAGAGACTATACCTAACTTTCTATAACCTAATATAACTTGGTAGTAAAATCATTTCCACAATTCGGCTTATAGAATATTTTTGAGAATTTTAATATTACGTATAGGTTCTTAATTTTTTATAAATTCTGATTTTTAAAATAAAAAAAGGGGTTTAGTCCCACTTACTCCATGCAGCCATCCATCTGTAAGTCCAAGTATTGAGTTTTGCACCCAAGGCCGCTATAGGTACACAAAGCACCGCTCCAGCTCCTGCTCCCAACGCGACAGGACTGTTATAGAACTTTCCTACCTGTGGTTCAATTGGAGTCATGTATGGTGGTAATGTGGGTCTAGGATATTTGAATGCCATTTCTAATGGGTCAGCAACCAGCAATAAGTTAATCATATTAAACAGTGGGAGTGACATTCCTACCAATACACCACCAATTAATATAGCCGCGTGTTTGTTTCTTCTTGTTGCCCAGTACGCCAAATCCAATAACATAGCAGACGGTATCCAAACAGGAACCACGACAAAATCGTACGGGTATCCCAATGCGAACCATGCTCCTTTGGCAACCCATGTATAAATCGTCATAATAGTTGCGTAATACGTAGCCGTGCCAGGGACACCGGTAAACAACATATAGTATATAGCTCCTACCACAAGCATTGTGGATTGAGAAATCGAGAATACGACGAATGATGTCCATGCCCAGTCAGTATAGAAGATATAATCTCCTGCGTTGATTGTAAGCAACGTACTATTTACTGCAACAACAACTATGAACAAATAGTGAGTTGTACGTCTTAACCAGACCATTATTATGCTGTTCTTATAGGTAGTATATAAGATTTTGTGTATATTTTTTTAAAAATCTACAATTACTTGAATAAATAATTTAATTATGACTATTTCTAAACTATTAATAATATCTATAATTTTTGAACTTAAAAAGATAAAATGTAGGATATTACATCCTTACTGGTTTTTCACCAGCTATTTTCAGCATCCAGATCATTCCCAAAACTTCAATAACGGTCAAAACAGATAGAGCATATAGACCACTTGGTAACGGATATGCCCATGGATACACAGTAACACCAACATAGACACCACCAGCTGTAGCCACCCAACATAATATAAAGCCCAAAACTATAATACCTCTCATATTTTCGACTCTACGGCCAATCATACGCTCGATTTCGTCTCTGCTTGCTCCTGATGAACCACTACTGCCACCACCACTATTACTACTACCACTATTACTACTACCAGATCCAGTTTGTGCACTAGGTTTATACCCTTTTGGTAAAGTCATTATTTGTAATAAAGACGGTTCCTTTTTAAATTTTGCTATTGAGTTTGACGATTTAAAACTAGCACGTTGTAATTATGATATCTGAATATTTTTGAATCAAAATCACAAATCCTTTTCAATGATTATACAACAAAAATCAAAATTTTTCTTATCTGAAATGTAACCCATTTTGAAAAAATATACCTATATAGCGTTTTATTTAATAAAAAAACATGGCTATTTCATTAATACCCGCAAACAGGAAAATGAAGGGTCAAAAGGTCTCGACACAAGGAGACAACACCGTTGTAAAAGGGAGTATTTTGGTAAAGAGGGGCTTTGCCCACATGCAAAAACACGGAGTAATTATGGATGTTACTAATGTTGAACAAGCTCAAATAGCAGAAGAAGCGGGAGCGGTAGCTGTGATGGTTTTGGACAAGTTACCTTATGATGTTAGAAAAGCAGGAGGGGTAGCAAGAACAGCTGGAGTAAAAACGATCGAAGAGATAATGAATGCCGTATCAATCCCTATCATGGCAAAATGTAGAATAGGTCATTACTCCGAAGCCAAAATGCTCGAAACTTGTGGAGTAGATATGATCGATGAGAGCGAAGTTTTAACTCCCGCTGACGAAGAAAATCACATTTGGAAGTGGGAGTTCACTACACCTTTTGTAAATGGTGCAAAGAATTTGGGGGAGGCATTACGAAGAATAGAGGAAGGTGCTTCAATGATAAGAACTAAAGGTGAACCCGGAACCGGAAATGTTGCTGAAGCGGTTAATCATATTAGAAAATTGAATAAGGAAATAAGGTTATTAAAGGCAGCCTATTTGGATAACGATTATCAAGAAATAATAAAACTCGCTAGGGATTACAGGGTTTCCATGGAGGTAGCATCGGAAGTGGGCAGACTAGGTAGGCTTCCCATAGTAAACTTTGCAGCTGGTGGTATTACTACTCCAGCTGATGCCTCTTTCCTGATGAAATTAGGTTGTGATGGTGTTTTCGTTGGTTCTGGTATATTCAAATCAGACGACCCATCTTCAAGGGCAAGAGCGGTTGTATTGGCCACTACATTTTATGATAATGAAAAGGAGGTTTTGGAGGCTCAAAAGATGGTAGATGAAAAAAAGTCACTTATTGGATTAGACACAAAAAATTTGGATCTGCGAATGCAAGAGAGAGGACCTGCAGTTTGAACTCCCTATTAAAAGTAGGTATTCTAAGCATTCAAGGCGATATTGAGGAAAATTCAAACGCAATTAAGGAATCATTTAAAGAACTAGAAATTGAAGGCACGGTAGTCTATATGAAAGATTTAAAAGATTTAGAAGAAATTGATGGACTAATTATTCCAGGAGGTGAAAGTACAGTAATAGGTATGCTCTTATTCCTAAAGGGGGTTCAACCAGATTTAATCAGAAAAAAGATCCAAGAGGGCCTACCAATATTAGGAACTTGTGCTGGACTCATAATGCTATCGAATAAGGCATATGATAAAACTATTGGCGAGACAAAACAAGCATTATTAAAAGTTCTGGACGTTACAATAGAACGTAACGCCTTCGGACGTCAGCATGAATCCTTTGAGTCTGAATTAGATATATCATATTTAGGAGAAAGAAAATTCAATGGAGTTTTTATAAGAGGTCCAGCCATAACTGAGATCGGTAATGATGTAGAAATCATTGCAGAATATGATAAAAAGATCGTAGCCGTCAGGCAGAATAACATCTTGGGAACATCATTTCATCCTGAACTTGCCAACGATAACAGGTTCCATACCAATTTAGTAAAGTTAATGGTAGATTACAATAAATCCAGAAAAGAAAAATGACAAAACCGAACTCATGAGTAACAGGAACAAGACCCTGAAATAAGACCTGAAAAAATCATAAAGTTATGCGTTAGGTCATATGAACACGCATTACAACCTATATCGTTGATCTATTCTCGTCAGCTCACCTTTAATGATGCGTCAATGTATGCATCTCAAAGGTTTTGTTTCTAATACAATTATAACTTATTGTAAAGCTAAAAAATTTGTATTAACTTTTCATAGTCTTTGTAAATTAAGTGACAATTGTAAGCAAGGCATGTAACTTGACAAGTCCAGGCAAATTTAGAAGACAAGACCGAGCCTCAATTCTGGTAGTAAAGCCATATAGAAAGGTGCGGGGGGTGGGATTTGAACCCACGGACCCCTAAGAGACGGGATCCCTTATATAGATCTTAAGTCCCGCGTCTCCAAAATATTATTATTTATTTGGCCAGGCTCTACAACCCCCGCCCAACTAAGGTTAATTTTGAAACACTAATATATATATCATGAATTGTAAATCCTTTAATCAGTAGGCATATAGCCGAAATTTAATCCCGGAGTGATTGATTTGTCAAAATGTTTAATAAATCGTTCACTTTCCAAAATCAAATCAACATGAAATTAATCGGAGTATCCATTCTAAAATTTAAATTTAAGAAAACTGAGGGGAAATACTATTGAAAAATGATGAATTAACTAATTTTCAATATCAGAGCAAAAAACAAAATCCTTTTCCAGGTGGGTATACATCTTTTAAATATCCATTAGTTATAGGTGGTTCCTAGAATAAAAAAAATATTTCCAGAAATCTAACTAAATCTTATAAATTGCGAACTTTGTTCGATAATTTTCTTCTCAAAATACTCGTTAGATGAAGATGCGACATATAAACCAATTTTAAATCGAATAAGGGAAATTCTAAAAGAATAAGGATTATGGATCAAGATGAAGGAGATTGGATTTGAATCACAGTTGTTTAGTAAATTCAAAAATTAGGTTGGTAGGCTATACACGTCACAATTCCAATCCTGGATCTTGTTTTCAAAGGTGCACTTTATGTCTACTTCAGAATAATCAATATCTACTGCAGAATTAATTGCTTCAAACAGTTGTTTTTGGATCGTAGCGCTGATCGTTGCCTGATCAACAAAAGGATTTGGTAGGGCAGGCAATACATTTGTTGCATTGGCGGTTGAATTAGAAGAATTATTTGGCTCCATTATATAGCCTGCAGTAGGTGAAGAAAGAAAGTCATTAATAATTGTAGAGTTAATAATGTTCTGTGAGTGATTCAAAAAGTTACTACTCCCGCTAATTATATACGAGGTATCAAAAAATGGTTTTATGTATGCAGTTTCATTTACGATTTGATAGGAATTCGTAGATGATTTTGATATCTGTACAGCGGATTGGAGATTTTCCCCCGAGTTTTGGGCATTAGAAGCAGGCACGCCCATGCTAACTAAAAGTAATACTAACACACCACTCAAACAATAAGAAAACGTAAGACCTCGTTTTGGAAAAGAGTTTATCTTATTCAAATTATCAATAAATATTTATATGGCAATATAAACATTTTCGGGATTTTTGATTGATAGATTACCAAAGCAGGACAGATGGTGGACAAAAATCAAATCTTAGATATCTGTCCAAGACGATCAGAGATGTTCAAAACCTAAGAATTTTCGTTAGCCTATACCGCTTGGTGAGATAAAATGTTGAAAACGTGTGATCAATTTGAAAGATTCGGACCGGTAGTCGACAAAGATCTAATTTTACAAGAAATCTATTTGGGGAATAGTGCTTTAGAAGTGTGTTGATTAAAATTCTTTTTTAAATATTGCTTATACCCCTCCCAATCAAGGTGATCGTTAAAATAATTTCTTACTGAATTTGGTAAGATGACTTCATCATTAACTTGTTCACTAAGGAGTTCAAAATGGCTTTCTTTTGGGTTACAAAGAAAGCCTTGGGCGGGAATTGAACCCGCGACCTTTGCCTTACCAAGGCAACGCTCTGGCCAGGCTGAGCTACCAAGGCATTTTATTAATAAAAAATATGAACATAATTTAACCATTTCCATTCAACATTGTATTCGCACAAGTGCAATGGTATTATAGTCTCCATTTTGATTTTCTAATATTGTATCTCCATAGTTAGAGTATGTATCAAGGACAATTATTAAGAATCACTGCTCAGGAGTTGCTGTTGTTGATATTCTAACCCTATATCGGATTTGATTTAACTCCACCAACAAATTAATATCAAGAAAGGACAGAACATCCAATAATTACACCACACCTCTACTCACAATTTGAGATTTCAACGACAGTCGTCTATCTCTTCGCCAATCGAAATACAAGATTGAAATTTATAAAAAATACTCCTTCTATTTTGTAAAATGCTAGAAGGAATTACCAGAGTTGTACAGATCTCGTACATATGATATAGAAGAGTTCAAACATCTATTTCTAGTTTGATACATCGTTCATTTCCAGGATTTTCTTCAACGATCTATGCCTATTATAATCATCAAGCAGTATTCTGGCAAGATGATGTGTAATATCAGTAACACTTATTATCCCAATAATGCGGTTATCGGCCTCTAAAACAGGTAGTCGCTTGATCTTATTTGAAAGCATGATTCTTGATGCGGTATCAACTGAATCATATGTCATGATAGTAATTAGTGGAGAAGACATGATCTCTTCAACGAGAACTTTATCGGCATTATAATTCTCCAAACAAACACGTTTGACCAAGTCGCTTTCAGTTATAATTCCGACAGGGGTATTGTCCTTATCTATAACAATTAAGGATCCTATACGATTCTTGGTTAGAATAGCAGCTACATCACGCGCAGTCTTATTGGAATACGCAGCAATTGTCCAGGGCTCCCTAAAAGACATTATCTCACTTACGCTACTCATACTATTGAAATAGCATGTATCAACTTCGTATAAAAACTATCAACCTACTAAATGGCTATTATTGTAGTAAAACAAGCAACCTATATGTACGGAAAACATCAATACAGGTTCACTTTTTAACAATAATACCGTCACAATAAATAATAATCTAATTTCATTAGGATTCTGTAGTGAATTTTCTAGAACTAGCTGAAACCTTTGCAATGATGGAGAAAACCACGAGTAGGTTGGAACTTACTGATCATCTAGTATCAATATTAAAAAAAACACCTACTGATATAATCGATAAATTAGTTTATTTAATTCAAGGAAAACTAGGACCAGATTATGAATCGAGTGATCTGGGAATTGCGGATAAACTAATAATCAAATCTCTGTCACTTGTAAGTGGTCATTCACCTGCCTACATTCAAAATAAATATTCTGATATAGGAGATTTGGGAGAAGTCGCTTACAATATCTTAACGAACAAAATACAAACCACATTAATTCATCAACTACTAACTATCGAATACCTATTCGAAACATTACTAAAGATTGCCAATACATCTGGGACAGGTTCTTTGGACGTTAAACTCAGGTTCATCGTGAGTTTGTTGAACAACTCCTCCAATCTTGAAGCCAAATTTATAGTCAAATTGATCCTGGGAAATTTGAGACTGGGTATAGCTAACTTTACTCTACTTGATGCAATATCTCTAACCTTCACCGGAGAGAAGAAAAACAGACGAATTTTAGAAAGGGCCTATAACGTTTCTAGTGATTTAGGAAAGATTGCATTAATACTATCCAAAGGGTCAATTGAGGATATCCAGTCGATCTCGATTTCTTTATTTATTCCCATTCGACCAATGCTTGCTGAAAGAGTATCAAATCCATCGGAGGCTCTGGAAAAAATTAATGGCGATGCATTGGCAGAATTTAAGATCGATGGTGAAAGAATTCAAATACATAAAAAAGGAAAAAAGATAGAACTATTCACAAGGAGCCTAGAAAATGTAACCTCAAATTTTCCTGATATCCTATCGGCGTTGGATGAAATTGAGACCAAGGATTTGATAGCTGAGGGCGAAGTTGTTGCAATTGATCCTGCGACCAAAAAGTACCTTCCATTTCAAGCCTTAATGCGAAGAAGAAGGAAGTATAATATTCAACAAATTACCTTAGATTATCCAGTAATATTGAATTTGTTTGATTTGTTGTACTATAACGGCCTTGACAAGACTCACGTACCCTTATCCGAACGCAGAAGGTTACTTGAAGAAATATTTAGTACGCAGAAAACGGGTGATAAGATAATCCTGATAGATCAAATTAAAGTTTCAAGAATTGACGAAATAGAAAACTACACCGAAAAGGCGCTCAAGAATGGTTGTGAAGGAATCATGGTAAAGAATCCCAATAGTCAGTATAGGGCTGGAGCCAGAGAATGGGCTTGGATGAAACTAAAGAAAGAGTATTCTGGAGAAGTTACGGATTCGGTTGATCTAGTAATAGTAGGGGCGTTGCATGGCAAGGGAAGGAGGGTTGGAAAATATGGAGCATTGCTGTTGGCTACATATGATGCAGAAAGAGATGTCTTCTGTACTATATGCAAAGTAGGAACTGGATTTACAGATAATGTTCTCATAGACATAACAGACAAGCTTAACATGCACGTAATCAAACATAAACATTCCAGAGTGGAATCTGGAAATACAAAAATGGATACATGGTTTGAACCCAAAATTGTTCTAGAAATACTTTCTCCTGAAATAACTTTAAGCCCTGTTTATACAACTGCAATTAATAGAATAAAGTCCGGGTATGGTCTAGCACTTAGATTTCCAAAGTTTACCGGAAAAATTAGGGAAGACAAATCAGCAGAGGATGCTACAACAGTCAAAGACATTTTTGAAATATACAGAAGTCAACTAAAGTAGTGGTGATGGTGGTGGTGGTGACGGCAGTGTTAGCTGAGTTGAATACGGAATTTTATCTATGGTGATTTAATTTTTTCATCGAAACCAATTAGAATAAATTTTCTATGACGGGTGGAGACATTAATGTAACTATTAGACAAACTTACACCCACCCCCGATATTGTTGTCCTCTGGCCGCCTTAAAATTAGTTTTACTCTTGTATAACAATAACATCTAAGATTAGTAAAAAAATTTTAAAAGTGTTATAGCATATTAGACTAGATTGATTACAATTAATCAGATCTATTGCGAAGATTGTAATTTGTTCATGGAAAAAGTTAGAAAGGAGGACAGATTTAAGATAGACGTAATCATTACTTCGCCTCCTTACAATATTGGAAAAAACTATAGTTCCTATCACGATACGAAAAAGACTGACGATTACTTAGATTGGCTACTTGTGGTAGCTCAAAAAAGTTTTTGGATTTTAAAACCTAATGGATCCTTTTTTCTCAATATCGGGGGAACCTCAGCTGAACCTCTAATTCCATTCCTTGTCCTAAACAAGTTTATCTCTGCTGGCTATAAATTACAAAACACCATTCACTGGATTAAATCCATATCTATTGAAAAGGAAGACATAGGGAATAATAATCAGATTTGCAAAACCGGTTTTTCGGTAGGTCATTTCAGACCAATCAGAAGTAACCGATATTTAACCAATACACATGAATACATTTTTCACTTTACTAAAACGGGAACCCAAAATTTAGAAAAACTATCAATAGGTGTTCCTTATCAAGATAAATCAAATATTAAAAGATGGAAATCAGTGGAACAGGATAAGAGAGACAGAGGGAATGTATGGTTCATATCTTATCCCACCATTCAATCAAGTAGATCACATCCAGCTATTTTTCCCGAGAAACTAGCTAGTCTTTGTATCAAACTACATGGATATTTGAATAAAGATTTTATAGTATATGATCCTTTTATGGGTATAGGTAATACTGCATTAGCATGCATCGAACTTGGTATCAACTATATTGGGACTGAGATTGATGAAAACTATATTAACATAGCTAATAATATGATCGTAGAAAAGAAAAAAAACCTCTCGAAGTCAAAGTAACAATTATGTACTTATACTTTTCACTAGAGATTCAATGATAGGAAGAGAGTTTTAAGATCTTGGTAATGCATTGATACAATAGTTCGGATGATTGACCTTATTACACCAATACAAATAACAGTTATTGTTATCAAATAGAGGTACACAATAACCAACGAAGTCATATACAGGTTGAGTTTTATTTATTTAGCGACCTGATGATTTTTGAAAAACATACTTGCAATTTATTTGAGTCATGAGTACTAATGATCTTGGGTTATAACCACATAAAGATTATGGAAAATTCTACTGATGATATCAAAAAATGTTATTTTAGGTAATCTATATGATGTCGTAAGTTATGAGAGTTGGATTTACCACTATATCTTTTCAATGATAAATAGTAAACGACCAGAGTCAGAGATCAGGATATAGGTTTAAAGGAATCTAAAGATAGATACATACAGCACGGGTGATCCGACATTTTTGGAAATAATGACATTATATGGGAAATAGAGAAAGTTTGTATAATATATCATCTTCATATTTTAGATAATTATTCAGTATCTCTCTTTTAATTTAGGAATATACAAAACAATCGGAAGGATAGTACGCTACTACGTTCTATTTTTTCCTCAATACCCTAAGGATTCCCATCCCCATAATAAAATACCCTATTACTATTACTCCAATGAATTGAGGTGAAACTCCTTGCGATTGTCCGCTATCGGACGATGAATTCATGCTATTACTATCTTGTGTCGGGACAATAAACGACGATATCATTACGGAAGTACCCATGATAGCACCGCCTATGATTAATAGGACAGTTAGAATTCTAGATGCCACATTTATTCCAATCCCAAACGAAATTACAAATAATAAAATCGATCCACCGCCAAAAATCATTCCTCTTTCTTTGGCTGAGAGAGGCAAAAAGCCGTCTTCTGAATGATTAATCATCGAAACAGCGACATCAAGAAGATATATTACTAATAGCGCAAGTGCTATAGATACTAGGACTTCAGATGCTATTTTTCTTGTTCCTTGCATGCTATTTATTTTCACATTGGTTATTTAATGATTAAATAGTAAATAGCGATTTCTGAGATTCTATTATCATCTGAGGTTGACCAAATAAGGGTAATCAGATGATCAAGAAGTCATAATAATGGAAAACAATTATTTTAGACACTGCCAAATTGAGCTAAAAAAATCGTCAATGGTAAACACAATACAGGATATTAGTTTCGGTTATAAAAATATGACAATGATCAGAGATTTGGTGTGTTTTCGTGCCTCTCAACACAAGCGACGAGTCATTAGATCTGTCTAATTTGACCACCAAAACTTGAATAAAACTTAGTTAATCTTATATTAAATTTAATTAACAATCAGCCAAATCCCCTACCGAGTTAAAAGGAAGATATAGAACAAAATTGAGGGAAAAAGGAAAATGAAAAAATTCTTTATAAATAGAATGGCGTGTAAATAACAAAAGGTATATTGAAAACAGTACTGATAAAGGGTCCAGTACTACTTGAGATTAAGGGAGAATGTAACATATTAGGGGTCAAATGCAAGAATGAATGCATCGGATGGGAAAGCAGTAGAATCATTCCAGTTGAAAAAAATATCAATTCTACCTTATCGATAATTAGGGGAAGGAGTTTGAAATATCATTACCATGAAACAATTAGGTATAACAAGAAATTTGGAATCTCAATTTGGAAAGGCCTTGTGAAAAACGTTTTGAGGCAAGAAAAAAAGAGAATCATAATAATTGGACCCTCCAATTCAGGTAAATCAACCCTTTCATTGTATATGGCAAATGTGTTTTTAGGCCATGGTTTAAGACCATTGATAATAGATGCAGACGTGGGTCAAGGCGATTTGGCTCCACCCACTTGCTTGGGAGCAGCAGTAATGAATTTCCCGGAAGTAGATCTATGGAAAGTAAGAACAAATTTTACCAATTTTATAGGCAGCATTCAACCCGTTGGGTATGAATCTAAAATTATTTCAAGCATTAGCCAGCAGTTGGATACTTCATTAAAGCATGATTTGTCGATTATAAATACTGACGGATATATAAAAGGGAACGGACTGGTACACAAGATCGATCTGATAAAAAAAATACAGCCTGATTGTATAATATATCTTGGCGGCGCAAATATGGACAGAAATCTAATGGAATTTTTTCACCATCTCCCAAGAAACCTGAAAATGAATTTCATGTATGGAGAAAGGCAAGGAGCTGTAAATAATAGATCTCTAGCGGAAAGATATGCTAAAAGAATAAAGACTTTTTGTAAATATTTGACAAAGGATAAGATCATACTCGTGAAATTAGATCTTTCTAGAATCAATCATATTTACTACAGAAATAGATTTTTTTCAGAAATAAGATGCCAAATGGGCTACGAGTCCCTAGATGTAATGAATGAAAAAATATTTTACATTCCCGATAGCGAATTTCTAAAAAACCGTTTTGTGGGATTTGGAAATAAAATTGATAATGGCCTGATTTGTGGATTTGGATTGATCGATGATTTTATGAAAGGAGTTATTAGTGTTAAGGCAAGTGTCAAAGAATTTGATACAATATTCTTAAGTGACACCAAATTAGAAATAGTATGAAAGTGTTAATTTGAATCAGCGGTATTAACAAAGCCTAGATAACTTAAATATCACCATCATAATATCAAATAATGAACCACTCCATGGTATCACAAAGCAGAACATCAAAGTCCTGTATTGTTTGTAAAAGGGAACTTACAGTGATTAACACTAAGGTAAACAAGAATCCAAAGTACTCTAAATACAGAGAGATAGTGTGTAACGACTGTTTTAATCTATACTATCCTTAAAAGTGATCGATTCTGATTTAGAATGATTTAGTCCTTCTCAAACTTTTTAGCAATTGATGCAACCAAAAGAAGATAATGGTTAATAACAATATAATACAGAATTTTTGTAAAGAATAATTACTGCATTATTTTCTCTATAATTCCATTATGACTATAACCACTGAATAATTTTTTTAAAAATTGATTTAAATCGATATTAGTAAATAGATAGAACTTTACTTATGTCAAGTCAAGCTTTCATACATTCAAAGAAATTAACAGATCTCATCAAAGTCTTAGAAAAGGGTGTTAGAACATTATTTTACAAATACTATAAGGGTATTTAGCAATCATCTGGGAACGGGGGTTAAAACTGAAGAACATGTTTGATGGCTATGCTTCTGTCACAGTTATGGGTAAACTGCTAAAGAAGATCGTCGCAGATTACACAGATCTTTTAAGCGAGCCAGTGAGGTTTGAAGGCCTACTCAAAGATATATACGGCTCTGAAAATAAGAGGGAAATATTTTTGCTTACTGTCGCCCTTAGGGCTAGAATAACTGAGTTTCGAGAGTGTAATATCTTTGATAAGGATACTGAAAACAAGATTTACAACGTGATCACCAGATTATCCTCAGATTATGGATTGGATGAAAAATCTGCTGCATGGGCGACTATTGCTTGGTCTATTGGATTTGATCTGATGACAGAAGAAGAGTTTAATGATTTGGCAAATGGTAATAGATCAGAAAGATATTTGATCCTCGGCAATCATATTGCGAATATGGATGAGGGCATCCAACAAGGGGAAGTTTTGCAGTGTAATCCAATCTCCAATTTAGTAATGGTAAACACAGCCAATCTAAAACAGTTATATGAAAATGGAATAATGTTCCATAACCAAGGTAAATTTGTAGAAGCATTAGAATGCTATGATAAAGCACTAAGAATAGATCCCCAGAATTCTAATGTTTTATCTAATAAGGGGTTGTCTCTTCATAACCAAGGTAAATTTGTAGAAGCATTAGAATGCTATGATAAAGCACTAAGAATAGATCCCCAGGATGAATTCATAATCAAGAGAAGGAACAATACCAAAGAGTTATTATTTAACTCTAGCAACAATGCAAGATCTGGTCAAGCCATAGGTCAAGTATCAAACTTGAACAATGGCTTGAAAAATTCTAACAAGTTATACTTTCTAGGATTAGCATTAGCTGCAGTACTCTTGACAATAGGTGTAGTTACGTATATAATTTTCGGAACAAATATTGACCTTAAAGTAAATCTTTTAGAGGACAAATCCGAGTTAAATGGTTATGTTTCCACTAATAATAACGCTCTAACAAATCAGGGTTTAGAATCACCGGGTATTTCCTCCGATAAAGAATCAATTTCAGAATTCACGAATAATATAGAAAAAGAATTGAATCTCCAGATAAATAGTGAAAACCAGTCCCTTTTGCAAAATGTAAATAAATCAGAGGCACACTCTAATACTGGAAATTCACAGAGTAATGGCATAGAGTCTGATGGTTTGAATGGAGTGGATCAAAAGGTAGACAATTTTAAAACAGAGCTAGGTAAAGCAATGAAAAGCAACTTTAGCTAATAAAAAAACAAATCTTTGGTTTTTTATCAATCTTGAGCAGGCATTAATCTACATCTGATAAATCAAACCAAGAGTTATATCATCACCACTCCCTTCGAGAGAGGTTTGTTTTAATATGTTGCAAAGATTCTTACTCAAGTACGAAAACCCGAATTTCTCCAAAAGTGCTAAATAATCAAGTCCGATTTTAAGAAAGCCAGATTCACTGCTAAAGGAATTGCAATATCCATCGGTAGATAACAAAATCAACTTCGGTTTTAAGGCCTGAAAGTCAAATATTCCAGTTTTGAATTCTAGCCAACTATTGTCCATGCAAAGTGATTCGGTATGAATAATTGATTCGATTGATGAGTTGTCATCAGAGTCACTGTTCTTATTGGAAAACATACATCTTACGTTCTGGTCATTGTCAACAATCAATATATTACCATCACCCAGTTGAAAAAATATGAAATAATTTTTTGTTATGACTGCAGTCAATAATGTGGATCCATAAGCGATCTTTGGATTGTTAACTATTTTTTCTAATATGAGGGGACCTTTCTTTTTCAATATGAGGTCAATCTCGCTGTTTGAAAAAGGATGTTTTTGCACATGATATTGCACTCGATCCATCCAATTATGTACTAATAGACGAGGCGCGGAGTATCTAATAATATCCCTTACCTGAAAAACATTATCGATTTCAATTGGTTGATTATGAAATAGGTCAAATAAAGTTTCTACCGCAATTTTGACTGCAAATTGTGAACCGACTTTGCTTCTAAAATGTATATCACTTCCATGACCATCTGCAACTGACATGACTACAGTGTTAGACGTATGAGATTGTTTCCACCTAATTGAATCTTGATTGGAAAAACCAGTTCGTGAATGTGATGCGCCCTCTACACTTTTGCTGTACACTAACCACTTTTTTGAATTTGATGTTATACATTTATCAAAGATTTGTGTGGTATTAATTTCAATCATGAGTCCATTATGTCCCTAGTAGCAAACCACACCCTTAGAGGTGCCAAAGTCTATTTGAGTACCTGGCACTAAGGAGAAACTTTGCTTTGAATAAACCTCAATTACATCACCATTAGCCTTGCCAACTTTCCAAGTACATGCAGAAAGATTCTTCAATCCCCAGACCCCGGGATCAGTTGGATGCCTAGAAACTTCTGCTATAGGATTAGAGAAATCGTATTTGCGGTCCGGATCTATGTGATGAAGGAATAATTTGGTGTCATGATTTAAAGCAACAAACAATCGATCATCAATTCGAATATTCAAAATGTGAGTATTCATAGTTTTACATTTTGGATTCCAACAAAGAGGATTGCTTTGTACCCCCTTGGCCATATTGCTTTGTTTCCAAACATTATTGTCAGGATTAACTCCACCCAGGTCTACGGGGATCTTTAATTTTTCAAGTACAAAGGAATCAGTAGCAAGGAAATTCTCAGAACCACAACGTTTACAATAATATAGAGAATCGCGTAACGCGAGCAAAGCAATTTGCCATTCAGTTTCTCTGACCCTTCCATGCATCGGGTCCGTAATACCATTGGTAAAAGCCCTTATGAAAATTCTTTTAATAAAATCGGGATAAATACTCCAAAATATTATGGCATTCTCATGAAAAGCTGGATCAGGATAATTGGAATCATTGCTAGGATCAAATATGAAAATCGGTTCGAAACCGTATAGTTTAGACATGGAAGGTAGGTCAAGACTTTTGATGGAACTTTCGATCTTGCCTTCCAATGGATGGTTTAGAAACAAAATATAAAATAATATTATTGCTAACGAGTATAAATCTGTTTGGGTATTTGGTAACGCTTTTCCAACTATTATTTCTGGGGCCATGAATTTAGGGGTCCCTATTACGTTACCTTTATCTTGACCATTTACTACAATATTATCTGTATCTCCTATGCGTATTTCCCCATTTTCAGGGTCAAAATAAATATTATTTAGGGATAAATCCTGATAACAAAGGCCCTTTGAATGCAATAGATGAAAACTTTGTACCAATTCAAAGCAGGCGGTCAGCAACACTTTAAAGGAAGGATCAATTTTCCTAGATAGCCATAAACTAAAACTTTTAAATCTCGATTCCTTCATGACCATTGCGTATCCAAATCCTTCTTTATTTGGAGTTTTAACTAGTGCCAAAGGCCAAAGAAACCGATTACTTGGAGAATCTTTTTGAATTAGAGATTTGAGAATATCATATTGCTCTTTAGTAGCCATGGAAGGAAAATACCACTTTAGAACAAGTTGAGTATTATCTGGACTGATTAATGAATATACCTTACCTTGGGTACCTGAACCCAATTCTTTTTCAATATTGCAAACTATGTTTAGGCTGTTTATGTGGACTGGCTCACCCGCTTGAAACTCGTGCGTGGTGTTCATTTGTTTAGCCTTTGGAATCAAAATTATTTACCACACATCGGTAGCTCCCGATATTATTTCAGGAGGTTTAGGTATGTCAACATTAGAAATAGATCCGTCATAGTATTTTTGTTGGCTTTTGGGTCTAGCTGAAGCTGTTTGCACGACTGTTGATACCCATTTTATATATTTTGTGAGCGATTCGGGGTTTCGCGCCAATAGCGGTTGTCTTTCATTGTCTCCAATAAACCTTTGAAGAACATCCATGTTTGCGTCCTCACCGATTGCAATAGATACTCGAATTGCCTTTCGACCCCATGGTTCTGACAACAATTTTTCCAAACCATCTTTAAAATTATCAGTGGGTTGTCCATCAGAGAGCAATACCAATACTGGTGGTAACCCCCTTTCAGTCATTGGAGGTATGCGCAAGATTTCAGATAGTAAAAGGAAAGCTTGTCCCAAATCAGTTTCACCCTTCGCCTCTATATCAGTCCATTTGAATTCATTTACCCTTGTAGGGGCAATAATCCATTGTGCACCTGTGGAAAACTTTAATGCACTTATTAACAGATTTGCTTGGATATTATTTTCAGATTCTCTTTGCATATGAGGAATTGCCTCTTTGATAGCATAATTCAAGGCCTGGATCTTTCCATCATCTCTCATAGATCCCGAGCAATCTACAATCCAGATAAAATGTAGTTCTCTTTTTGAAATTTCACCACCTGGAAGAGTCATAAAAATCAAAAAAAATAGATGGATAATATTTATAACAATTTCACCTAATAGTATCTTAGATTTCTTATGATGAATTTTTTTTAATAAATAGATATGTTTACTTGGATATGAAAAACTGAGAAAAAAGTGAATTTTTCATCATAATCCTTAATTCAGTGCTTTGTCGCCTAACTCAACATATTTAGCTGGAATGAACAGATTGATTATTTGTGATAGACTGGCCCTCTTACAATCGCTCATTAGTTCAACGCGGTGAGATCCTCTTCTCGTATGATTTCCTTGATGGTTGGGGTTCAGAGATAGAGAATATGAATATAAACAAAAAGGGTAAACCATTTGTATTTCCAGATTCTTTCATCTTGGCCATTGGTTACATTCGCTATTTATTTCACCTACCATACAGACAAACCCAAGGTATAATTAAGGCCACAGGAAAAAGGTTACCTGCTAATCCACCAAGTTATGGTCACATCTGTAAACGAATCAACAAGCTAAACATCGATATTAAAAGAGACAAGATGGATGACGATGATGACCTAATAATATCAATAGACAGTACAGGTATCAAGATTACTAACAGAGGTCAGTGGATGGATGAGAAATGGAATACACAAAATAGAAAAGGATATCTCAAGATCCACGTTGCTGTAGACATAAAGACCAGGAAAATCATTGCTTTGGAAGTGACAGATGAGAAGGTACATGATGGGAAAATGCTAAAGAAACTAGTCAATCATGTTTTGGATTCGAGAGAACCAAACACTGTAAAGATAAAATCGGTACTAGCTGATGGAGCCTATGATTCAAATCCAAACTTTGTGTATCTTGAGGACAAAAAGATCAATCCAGGTATAAAGGTAAGAAGGAACTCTATTGTTTCTCCTAAAAACAATAGGTTAAGGAACAACGAAGTAAAGTTACAAGCAAAGGATCTGTTGAAATGGAAGACAAAAAGAAAATACGGACAGAGATGGATATCTGAAACTGTGTTCTCAGCTATAAAGAGAATGTTTGGTGAATACACATCAGCAAACAGGTTTCAAAACATGGTAAAGGAGATCATGATAAAAGTATCATTGTATAACATTTTTAGAAGAATATAACATGATGATCATGATGATAACCGGAGAATAAGGAATTATGCAACAAAGCATAATTCAGCACAAAATTCAAGAATGTTCTTGGAGTTAAAGGAAATATTCTTGAGATTTAAGATGAAATGGAGGCAATGTTACAGTGTATTCAATAATGCAAAACTAGACTAACCGAAGTAGATATAATCAGACTATTTCCTCATGTGTAAATAATCTTCCGATAACAATCATACAAATTTTTGATTATAGATTAATGATATTTTTATTCCGACCTATCTTTATAGGAGTAACTTATACTATTTTTAAAATTATTTATTGATTCTATACCTTCTTTGCCCTTCACTATCATTTTGTTAATAGTTTTGCCAGTTGCATTCACCATTGTTGGTAACTCGTTAACGACATTCATTGCCAAATCAAGAATTTGTTTGAATGAAGTTTCAGAATCCTTTATTTTAAGAGGTGAGTTCCTTTCAATCGAATCCTTTATTGTTCGTGTGACATCACTTTCTAAATGATCTGGAATGTTGCTCTCTGATCTGGTTATGTTCTCAACATCAATTTTCTTATCGATTCCAACGGTATTATTTTCATCCCTATAGCTGTCGAAAATATCATGAGCCATATTCTTAAAATATGGAACAAAATATTTAACCTGTTTTCAACTTAGTTAAATAATAAAGCTTTATAAAAAACACAATTAGAAACAGTAGGGTAGCCCGTTAGTACCAACATGAACAAAAGGCCCCATTTCAAATCCTCCCAAATCCACCACGTAGACGTAACAGCACGGCTGCGATGCCTTAGGGTTGCTCCCTCCCGGACCTCACCCATTTCAACAATCCACAGTCAATTTTACACCTTCATGTAAGTTGCTGCTCATAGCCATCCGATACGGCATGATTTCATCCCAGTCGAACGAGCGGGTATCCTCCCATTCACGAATTTACCTAACGGTTACTGATCCCGACATAAAGCCGATTTTCGGCAAGGGGCACGGCTAGCACCCCGATCCTACCTACCCCGACAATCAATACCTCCAATTCAAATATAATTTTATTGGATGATATAATTCTAAAATCAAAAAAATATTTTTTGGGTCGGATCCGGTCGTGAACAAAAACTAAATAAATTTTTCTAAAAAAATAGGCGATATAGATCTTTCTACATCATTCCATCCATGCCTGGTGGCATTCCGCCCATTCCGCCTGGTGGCATTCCTCCTCCACCAGCAGATTTACTTGAAGCAATTACATCATCAATCCTTAGCAACATGGATGCCACTTCAGTAGCGGATTTTATAATCTGTTCTTTTACTGATAACGGCTCAAATATTTCAAGTTTAGACATGTCGGCAATTCGTGAATTGCGTGCATCAATTCCAGCCCATTTTGATCCCTTATTTTGCTTAGATCGCAATTCAGCTAATGTATCAATTTGGTTCATTCCTGCATTTTCTGCAAGGGTTAAGGGGATAATTTCCAGTGCTTCAGCGAATTTTTCGGCTGCCAGTTGTTCTCTACCAGTCAATGTATTAGTCCATTCTCTCAATTTTCCAGAAACGTACGCCTCAGGTGATCCACCTCCAGCTACTATCAAGGGTTTTTCCAAGACATCTTTAGTCACCATAAGTGCATCATGAACAGAACGGTCTGCCTCATCGACTACTCTCTGGGATCCACCACGGATCAAGATGGTTACAGCTTTTGGATTCTTGCATCCTTCTATGAATACCCACTTATCAGTTTCAACCTTCCTTTCTTCAACGAGATCAGCAGCTCCCAAATCCTTGCTTGTCAAGTCATCTAGATTGTTGATAACTCTTGCGCCTGTTGCTCTGGATAACTTGGTCATGTCGCTCTCTTTCACACGTCTAACAGTCAAAACATTGGCTTTTGCGAGATAGTGTTGTGCAATGTCATCTAATCCTTTTTGACATATTACTACATTAGCACCAGATCCAGTTAATTTTTCAACCATGGTCTTTAACATGGTGTTTTCTTCATCAAGGAATCGCTTCATTTGCTCTGGTGACGTAATGTTTAATTTTGCGTCAAATTCTGTCTTTTCTATTTCCAAAGCAGAATTGATTAATGCGATCTTAGCTTTTTCTACCCTTTTGGGCATCCCTCCATGAACTACCTCCTTGTCTAAAACAATTCCTTTTATCAATTTTGTATCTTTAATGGATCCGCCAGATTTCTTTTCAACCTTGATATCATCCAAATCGACTTTTGTAGATCCATTTCGAGACTCGGATACTTGTTGAGCAGCTGTTACAACAATATTAGCCAGGTCATCTGATTCCTTTGAAACTAATTTAGTTTGCATTGATGTCTTTGCTATTTTTACTAATTGCTCCTTCTCGTTATTTGTTACCTTAATGGCGATATTGTTCAAAAGTTCTATTGACTTGACAGCACATTTTCTATACCCATCTACAATAACAGTCGGGTGAACATTCTTCGTAATCAACTCCTCTGCTTTTTCAATCAAAGAACCCGCTAGAACAACTACAGAAGTTGTACCGTCCCCCACCTCATTATCTGTTGCCTTGCTTATTTCCACCATCATTTTGGCAGCAGGATGTTGAACATCAATTTCTTTTAATATAGTTGCACCATCGTTAGTGATAGTTACATCACCTAAAGAATCTACAAGCATTTTGTCCATGCCTCTAGGTCCTAAACTAGTTCGTACTATTTCAGCAACTGTCTTTGCTGCGTTTATGTTATTTTTCTGTGCCTCTCTTCCTTTAGTCTCACTTGCGCCTTCTTTTAATATTAAAACGGGCATTCCGCCTGCTGATCCTGTTTGAATTGACATATTTCCATCATTCACCTTAAAATTATAGTTTACACTGCAGTCATTGGTATATTTTAAACTTACTTAAATAAAATTAATTTACTTGAAAAAAAATAAAAATAACTAGGCTAGCAACGCATCGTATTTGCCAGCTGAAATATCTTGATATATCTCATTTGCCACCTTATCTTCCACTTTTATACCCAGACTTAGACAGGTGCCTATTATTTCCTTTGAAGAAGATTTTATCGTTTGTGCGTATGAGACATCTAATTTCATTTTTGATATTTTGACTATACCTTCCATTGAGATATTCCCTACAAAATTAGTACCAGCAGTTCCAGACCCTTTGGTAATTCCAGATTCCTTAAAAATAAGGGCAGCTGTTGGAGGTATACCTACCTCAACTGTAAATTGTTTAGTCTCAGTATCGACTTCCACTTTGACTGGAACTTTCATTCCCGGAAAATCTTTAGTTTTTTCGTTAATAGTATTAACAACTTGTAAAATGTTAATTCCAAGTGGTCCAAGAGCAGGTCCTAAAGGTGGCCCCGCGCTAGCTTCGCCCCCACTTACTAATGCATTCACAACTTTTTTTTCACTCATAAGATATTACAAACAGACTAATGTAAAAACCACTTATAATTCTATAAAGACTTTTTTAAATAATTAGCGTCAACAGTTACAGGTATTTGATATGGAGAATCAAGTAATACTACTGTGGCTTCCTGCTTTTCATAATCAACTCTCATAATTTTGGCTTTCATGGATTTGAACGGTCCCGCAATAATCTCTACTGTGTCATCGATGATTAGTTCGGTAACTACTGGTTTCTTGATGAGATAACCCTCCAGATCCTTAAATGGAAGTTCACCCCTTATTTGTCCACGTATATGTCGGATTCCGTGCAAAGCCTCATATGCGATATTCGAGTCTACTGCTTCAACGATTACGTAACCCTTAAAATTTTCTAAAAATAAAACCGAATATATACCCTCTATTTTCTTTGAGTGCAATCTACTCTGCAGCATTGATGCTATCATGCTTTCTTGACCTCCAGCCACCCTAACAACAAAAAATTTTGAATCATCATCCTCTTCGTTTGACAAGAGAGCAGTATCCCCAGTTTGATTGTCAGGCTCTTTTGATCCCTTCTCACTTACATTTTTAAATTCCTTAGCATCTAAATTATCATCCTTTGTCCTCTTTGTACTGTTATTACCAATCAACTTGGCCTTGGTTGATTTTTTTTTATGCTGACTATCAACAATATCGGTGTCAGTGTCAATTTTATCGGATTTATTATTATCATTAGAATACTTGTCATCATTCAGGTCTATCAAATCCAAATCATCGTCGTCTTTGTGGAGGTTTTTTGGCATATTTATAGAATCATTAAACGTATTTGTTTTGGAATTTATAAGTTTATAACATTTGATTCAACTATCAAATTTGACGCGTCTGAGTTAAAAATAAGAAATAAATCTAAATCAAGATCTCTTGTTCTCCTTGGTAAATAATTTTACAATCATAACCTCTTCCAAAGATATTGCCAGTTTTACCATGCTAAATTATTTGAAAAATGAGGTAGGGTTTGAGGACTCTCTTGATGATCGCGCCAAACTCGGGATTGACAAAAATCAAGATGCAAGAAATTCTGATTCTAGAATTAGATTTCTTAAATGCAAAAAATATAACAACCTGAACTTAGTTGTAACAGATGAGGAATTAATTCACATTAAAAACATCGACAAGTTTGAATTTCCAAATAACGTATTAATTTTCCTATCTAAACACGCATCAAAGAGTAAAATACCTGCATTGACATCCCACTTTACAGGAAATTTTTCAACAGATAAGTCGCTAGGTGGGGCAGCATTTGAGATAGGTATTGCATACCCTAGTTTTCAAAAGGAGTACATGAAAAATTTGTTTTCGATGAAGAACAGCTTACCCAAATACGATCTCACTATTGAATCTTCTCATCACGGACCAACATCATCCTCCAATCCAATCTTGTTTATTGAGATAGGATCCTCTGAAGAAGAATGGAACAACAAGGAAACAGCCAAGATGGTTTGTGATTGCTTGATACAAACTATACAAAATGTAAACAAAAAAGCGAATAATGAAGAATTAGAAATTGCTATAGGGTTGGGTGGTAACCATTATCCACAAAAATTTAACAACTTAATTCTGTCTTCGAATGTTGCCTTTGCATCTATTGCCAGTAAACATAATTTGAGATTCATTAATAATGAAATGTTAAACCAGATGTGGGAAAAAAGCATTGAGAAGGTAACCAGTATTTATATTGACAAGAAAGGTATGGGTAGTGAAAAAAATAGAATATTATCACTCCTAAGAACGCATGTATTAGAACCAAAGTACATTTGATCTCATAATATTTTTCTCGTTCTCGATGAATAGGATTGATAGCATTAACTAATCAAAACAAATCATTAAACGACCTAAAAAACTGTAACCGCAAGATAACAGATTAGTAGTTAATTCCAATTTCACATCAAATATCCTAAACTTAGATTAACTCATTCTGCAAATAATAAATCAGGAAGCAAAATGAAGAAGGACGAGACACCACCTTTTGATCAAAGCCATAAAAAAACTTCGATGGTTGTAACCTCGGTTTTAAAAAACCAAAACGAAGTATTGGTTTTACGTAGAAGTATGAAAGTTAAGACCATGCAAGAAAAATGGGCAGGGGTGAGTGGGTATCTTGAAAAAAACGAAGATTTACTCTCTAGGGCATTGATAGAGATCTATGAGGAAACACGAATCAACAAAGATGAGTTAATATTAAGAAAAATATTTAATCAATTTGGTGTTCAAATTCACAACGAATTGATGATAATCATCCAACCCTTCTGTTTTGTTTCGAACACCAGGAATGTAGTATTAGATTGGGAACATTCAGACTATTATTGGATGAATAAGAAGGAAATGGACAATTTTGAATTCGTCCCCCGATTAAAACAAATAATCTCAAGATGTTTTGAAGAACTATGACAATAAGGATTGACAAAATGTTAGAATTGTCGTAATTGAAAAAAATAAGATGTTAAAATCCTATATTAGTGTGTTTTTGTTATTTTAACCAGTTCTCTAAGATGAGACAAGGAACGTACTTGAGCACCATTTACTTTTTTGTATAGAGCCCAAAATTGTTCATTCGTTATGTCTTTTCTCTCCTTTAATATCTTTAGATGCCTTCTCATCGATCGTACTTTGATAACATACACTTCCTTTTTACCTACTCGAGCTGTCTTTTTGCCTTTTTTGGATCCTGGGCCAGTTCCATGTTTTTTCTTAGTTGCAAGTTTTGACCTAGTTCGGCCTCTTGAAGTGCCTCTAACTTTTGCGGTCCAGATGGACCCATTGCTTATCAAAGATCTTATGTTTTCACGTGTAATTGAGTCGGCTACGTCATCTAATTTGTCTGGTTCAAATCTTACCCTATTAACTCCAACTCCAAGAATACGGGATGCTAGTTCTCTTTTTTTATGTATATTTACTACCATTCATATCACTACTTTTGATTTTTCTTTGGGGTTGAAGCTTTGGATGAATTTTTCTTTGGGGTTGAAGCTTTGGATGAATTTTTCTTTGGGGTTGAAGCTTTGGATGTATCGGATTCAGATTTTTTTCCGTTAATTAGTTTAATTCCCATTGACTCTGCTTTTGAAATGATCTCAAGTCTCTTCTTGTTTCCTACAGTACGGCCTATGCGGGCTGCATCTTTAGTTTTGTCCAGGAGCATTAAATCCTTAACGTTGTGAACCAAACTGTCAACATAACCAGAAGGATGTAATCCCCGTGATATTTTGGGGCCACGGTAACCAATCTTTACCAATGGGGGTACTCCTGAGACTTGTTTTCTCATCTTATTGTCAACGCCCTTTGGTTTTCTCCAGGTGACGGCTAACCTTTTATATCTCCAGCTTTCTTGTCTCTTAAATTTGGGACGATGCTCTGAAATCTTTTTACGTTGTTCAAGGAGATCATTATTGATTACCATAATATCGTTTTATTCTACTTAGAATAAATAAATATGTTTCCGATTGATGCCGCACCTCCTAAGATAGTAATTGCGTTAGTTAGCCCATAAGAAAATATTTACCAAGATATCAAGCCAAAACATCAGATAAAGAAAAGGAAAAGGATAAAAGGTTTCGTATCCACAATTGTTTAATGAGTAAATATGAATTACCCCCTCTTCCATATGGCTATGATGCATTAGAACCACACATAGATGCAAAAACTATGGAAATCCATTATACGAAACATCATCAAACATATACCAACAATCTAAACGCAGCTCTTGAAAAATGTCCTCAAGATGTGCAGAATAAGGATATAACAGAAATACTAAGTGACTTAGGGAGTGTACCCAATGATGTGAGAGCAGCAATAAACTTTAATGGTGGTGGATTTGATAATCATCGAATTTTCTGGAACAATTTGACACCGAATGGCGGTGGGGACCCACAAGGATCTATTGCAGAGGCAATAAATAATTCATTTGGAAGTTTTTCAGCCTTTAAGGAAAAGTTTACTACAAGTACTGTAGGTATTCAAGGAAGCGGTTGGGGATGGCTAGTATTTGACCCAAAAAACAACAAAGTAGACTATAAATCCATGCCAAATCAAACTAGTCCCAGGACAGAAAATCTAATACCACTGTTAGGATGTGATGTTTGGGAACATGCTTATTACCTCAAATATCAAAACAAAAGACCCGACTATGTCAACGCTTGGTGGAATCTGATAAATTGGGAAGATGTCAACAATAGGTATGCCAAATCAAAGTAACCTATTTTTTGTTGTAAGAAGTAGTTAACTTTCTAGTTAATAACGTCGATTTTTCCAAACCCTTCTCTAATTGTGGTGTTAACATTCATAGTATAATTATAAATAATTTCAGAATATTTGACTAAAATTGGCATAATGTCATCCAAGTTTTTACTCAGGTAAAAACCTGGACAATCACCTGTAAGTTGAAATGATGTATGTACAGATACTAGGTTCTTTTCATTTTGACTCCATGAAAAAAAGGGATATAACCAACAAACCCCAGGCTTATTGGGATGGAGCTGACATGCTCCACATTCATTTAGGAATCTGCAAGAAATAGGGTGACCGTTGTCAGCCTCATTTTCTGACTTCCTTCTCTTCAAATTAAGCATAGTCAAAGTTGTTATTACATGAGAATTTGAATCTGAAGCGGATTCATTATCCCATGTTGCTACATAAGTTTCATTTCGTAGAAAAGACGGTTGCGAATCATATCCCAAATGTTTTGAAATAGTGGCAATATCTCTCGAAGTTAAGGGTAACCGTCCTTGCTTATCACAGCAATTATGACAATCAGGCCATAGACAATCCCATAATAAAAAAAGAGAAGATTTAGACAAAAAGGGGATATGATAAGTAACCTTGTTTATCCTAATAGTATAATCTTGAATGTCCATGCGTTTTCCAAGATGCACATCTCTAACAATTGGATCTATCTCCCATTTTTTTGAGAGATCATCTAGTGCGGAAGAGACATCATCAACTTTTTCCTCTTCCCCATGAGAAAACACCATGTATGTAGAATTATAAAACCGGATGTTTAAATGTGACTATGATATCAAGTCCAATAATAAAGACCGAAACACAGAGAAAATGACATTAGAGAATTACAAACACAAGGAAAGGAAAAAGGGAAAACATGCGTCCTCGACTGAAAATCGTCGTTTGGTATGGGAATTTGTAATCTGGCCGCTAATATTGGAAGTTAACAGAAACTATTTTACTTTACAAGAATATCACATTAAGAGAGATAGCATTTGTGAAAACAAAGAAATTTTGCCCTCCAAGGTTGCAGGAGGGTTTGTATCACTATTGGTTAAAGGCATCCTAGTGCGCGAAAAGAACATTTATTCAATTCATTATAAACTGATCCCGTATATGAGAAAAAAAGTTCATCTCGATTATGGAACGGTAATTAGAGAGATAAATACAAAGAAATAAACAACATAATTCTATTGCTGACAAGTACTTCACTAGATTAGAGATAAAATAAAATAATAGAAGCAAATATCACAAAGTGTAGCTCGTGAAGCCCGGTCGAACCATAAAAAATGGTGCCGAATCTAGCGGTCAAACTCCAAGAGGACTAAGGATCTCAGGCTCTGGATCTGGTAGAGAAGAAACCTGGGGACAGCAGTTCGAATCTGCTCCGGGCTACCTTTAGATTGAAATAAGAAACCCTTAAGACACATTACAATACAATGGATTCTAGTTCAAATGCGGACCCGCCTTAATAATTTCTGCAGAAGTGGGTTCAAATTTCCTGAAATTATTTATAAACAATTTAGCCAATCTTTTGGCAGAAAAGTCATATTGATTCTTGTCATGCCAAGTATTTCGAGGATTTAATATGGAAGCAGGAATGTCATAGCATGACGTGGGGTAATCGAGATTAAACGTTTCGTGTGTCTCATATGGAACTTCATCTAGTGCGCCTTTGAGCGTTGCAGATACCATCTGCCTGGTATATTTTAGATCTATTCGTTTACCTATTCCATAAGGACCGCCCGACCAGCCGGTATTGATCAAATAAACTTTTGAATTATATTTGGTTATCTTCTCTCCTAGTAACTTCGCATATTCTGCAGCTCTTAATGGCATGAAAGGGGCTCCAAAACATTGAGAAAACGTCTCTTTTGGTTCAGTGATTCCTCGCTCAGTCCCTGCTAATTTACTAGTATATCCCGACATAAAGTGATACATGGCACCCTCCTTTGATAATTTAGATATAGGAGGAAGGACCCCAAAGGCATCTGCAGTAAGAAAAATAATCACGGATGGATGACCGCAGACACTTGGAATAACGGCTCCAGGTATAAAATTCAAAGGATAGACAACACGAGTATTTTCTGTTAAACTACCATCTGTAAAATCAGGTTCCCTTGTAAAAGGATCAATAACAACATTCTCCATTACCGAACCAAACTTAATGGCATTCCAAATCTGTGGTTCTTTGTCCTTGTTTAGATTAATACACTTAGCATAACAACCCCCTTCAAAATTAAATACACCATTATCAGACCAGCCATGTTCATCGTCTCCCACTAATCGTCGATTTTCATCGGCCGAAAGGGTTGTTTTTCCAGTTCCTGACAAACCAAAAAATAGGGCCGACCTATCATCCTTGCCCAAATTTGCCGAACAATGCATAGGAAATATACCTTTTTTGGGTAAAAGAAAATTCATGACTGAAAACATGGATTTCTTTATTTCACCAGCATAAGATGTTGACCCCATCAGGACCAAATTTCGCTTGAAACTAATAATAATGAAAGTTTCAGATTTTGTTCCTTCTAACTCTGGGAAAGATGCAAAATCATTGATTGACAACAAAGTAAAATCAGGTTTGAAATGTGACAATTCTTCTTGTGATGCGTTTATGAAAATTTGAGTTGCGAATAGACTATGCCATGCTCTATCTGTAATAACTCTTATAGATAGCCTGGAAGAGATGTCAGCTCCAACAAATCCATCAAAAGTATAGAGTTTCTGGGCTAAATTATTATCATGGATATACTTTGTCATACGAGTAAATATTTTTTCAAAGTTTTCTTCAGAAATTGGATGGTTAACTTTACCCCAATCTACCGACTTGGCAGTAATTTCATCCTTGACAATATATTTATCCTCAGGCGAACGACCAGTAAATTTTCCGGTCTTTACCGATAACGAACCGGTAAATGATAGCTTACCCTCATCATTCAGAATAGCTGATTCAACTAATAGGGGAACTGTTAAATTTCTTTGCCCCTCATTAATTGTAAAGTCCATCTTCTAATTCTGCTTCATAATACCAATAGTTATAATCTTTGGGGTAGATTGTTATTAAAGATATGGACCATAAATTATAAAAAATTTTTTTGTTAGAAAAATTTTAATAATTTATTTTATTACATTGTTATGAAAATTAAAAAAATAATATCATCCAAATCCAATAAAATTAATTCAAAATTTAGTTAATAAGTTAACCTTTCTTAATAAAAATCAGTTAAATCTATATTAAAAAAATATTTCAATATTTCTACATAGCTTTTCACTGGAGGTGGAATTTCATTTTCACATGCTATTCCCAAATCTCTCGCATTAAACCATATAATTAGACTTTGTAAGATATTCAGGAATCTGTGATGACTTGCGTCGACCGTTCCAAAAGATTTGATGTACCTGTCAGCCAAATTCCATGACGCCGTAAAGTCAATACAATCGCTTTTATAGATTGCTCTAAGTTGATCTTTAATATCCATTCCAATTTTAAACGGTTTTTGACACACTAATATTGGAAAATCAATTTTGTCAGGTAGAAAAAGAGCGGGCGGAGACCAAATTGAAATAATTCTGGCACCATTATCTAACTCTGACTCAAACTTTTTGGATAATAACTTATTTATTTTTTCATCTGTAAACCAAGAAAAGATCACGGTCGCCTCGGACAAGGAACAACTAGATACGTTTTCATTAAGGGCATAAACATTTTTGATTTTAGTTTTTGATTTTATTTCATCAATAACTGTGGCGTTAATATCTATGCCTACAGCTTTTTTAACTTTGAATTCTTCTATGGCAATCTGTAATGTTGAAGGATTGTTACCAATACCAAGATGATAAAATATATCATCTTTATTCAAATTTGAAAACGAGAACATCTTCCTAATAAAGTCATCAGGAATAACAACGCTGTCCCCGGTTAATACCGTATTGGGCAACGTTGAAATAAACTCACTAATTTTCACATATATTTACCTTTTTTTTGTTACGGTTATTCTCTTACTAATATTATATTTCGACAAATACATTATCTCCCTCTATCAGCACATTGTATGACTGTTGGTTTTTTAGTTTTTGAGGAAACCAGATAAGATCACCAGTTTGTACATCCCATTTAGCACCGTGCCATGGACAAATAAGTTCTTTGCCTTCTAATACCCCCTCGTGTAATTCGGCTCCTGCGTGAGTACATATATTATTAATTGCATAGTATTCACCTTTAACATTAGCTATTACGATTTCTTTACCCGCAGCAGTAATATTTTTTAGTTTACCTTCAGGAATGTTTACGGCCTTGTCCACCAAAAACTTTGTCATACTTAATTATTTCAAAATTTAGAATATTTTAAAGTATTTGATACTTTTTATTCAAGAATGGTTCCTATTGTGTACTGATGAATCTCCCAAGATCTTGATCAATAAGGCTTTTTGTACATGTAAACGATTTTCGGCCTCGCTCCAAATGACAGAATGGGGGCCATCAATGATCTGAGATGTAACTTCTTTCCCTCTCTTTGCAGGCAAACAGTGCATAAAAATGAAATCTTTTTTTGCATATTTGACCAAGTCATCATTAACCTGATATTTAGGGAAAAATATTTTTTCTCGACTGTCGAATTCATTTTCCTTTCCTATCGAAATGTGAGTATCGGTAACTATCACATCGGCAGCAACAACTGCTTCTGTAGGATCCGATGTTATCAATAAAGCCGATTCATTTTTTCTAGCTGATGTTCTTGCTACTTCCACTACCCAATTTGGTGGTTCAAAACCTAGTGGAGTAGAAACTCGAATATTTATTCCCAATTTTGAACATCCTAGGAGTAAATCATTACAAACATTATTGCCATCTCCAATAAACGCCATATTGATCCCTCTTAATTTTTTTTTATATTCGAGGATGGTGAGCAAATCCGCTAGAATCTGACATGGATGAAATAAATCAGATAATCCATTTATGACCGGAATGGAAGAATATTCTGATAATTGTTCGATATCTTTATGATCATATACTCTTGCCATCAAAATATCAGCATATAATGATATGGTCTTAGATGTATCTTGTATCGATTCACCGCGGGATAACTGTAAATCATTAAAAGACAGATTTATTGCATGCCCACCTAATTGAAGCATTGCAGTTTCAAAACTTATTCTAGTTCGTGTAGAGGGTTTTTGAAAAATCATTCCCAGGATTTTTCCATTTAGGTATTTAAGATTCGAACCTTGTGTTTTAAACTGGTTTTTCAAGGATGATGCGTGATCCAGCATGGCTAAAATTTGATCAGACCTCAAATCTTGAAGACTTAGGATATCTTCTTTCAATACTAATTTTGAAAAAAATCTTTAATTTAATGCTTTCAAATACTATTTCTTTTTCTTAAACCATCCGAATCGGCTTTTTTTCTCAGCTTTTTCCTTCTTTTCTACTTCTTCCTTCACTTGCTCTTCCTTCACTTGCTCTTCCTTCACTTGCTCTTCCTTCACTTGCTCTTCCTTCACTTGCTCTTCCTTCACTTGCTCTTCCTTCACTTGCTCTTCCTTCACTTGCTCTTCCTTCACTTGCTCTTCCTTCACTTGCTCTTCCTTCACTTGCTCTTCCTTCACTTGCTCTTCCTTCACTTGCTCTTCCTTCACTTGCTCTTCCTTCACTTGCTCTTCCTTCACTTGCTCTTCCTTCACTTGCTCTTCCTTCACTTGTATAGACCCGGAAATCTTTTTATTTTCACTAGTAGATTTCCCATTCGAGTACGAGTCTTGTTGTTCAACAGAAGTACTGAACGAAGACGATGGATCTATTTCTAAATCATCATTCTCTAATTGGTTATACGTATCAGCACTAGTAGTAGCCGCTTCAATAACAGGGGCCACATAATTCTCGTTTGACAATGATGATTGAGTACCACGGTAAGAATCAAGGAGCGACTCATTATTGAAAATAGTCTCAACAAATTTTTCTCTATTGAAATTGATGATATCGTCGTATCCTTGACCTACCCCTAGATAAATAATCGGTTTGGAGGTAATGTAGGATATGGATATTGCTGACCCGCCTTTAGCATCAGCATCGGTTTTGGTCAGGATTGCACCATCAAATTCTGTATATGAAAAGAACTCTCGTGCTTGATTAATAGTGTCATTACCTGATAAAGAATCACCAACGAATAGTTTGATATCAGGTTTGATAACCTTTACAATTTTTCCAATTTCATCCATTAGATTCTTTGCAGTTTGCATCCTTCCCGCAGTATCAATTAATACAACATCAATGTAGTGTTTGCTCGCGTACTCTAATGCATCCCTGGAAACAGCAGATGGATCGGCACCGTATCTTTGAGATATCACTTTTATAGATAGTTTTTCTGCGTGTGATGAAATTTGCTCGATAGCTCCAGCTCTGTGAGTATCAGCGGCGGCAATCACTACTGAAAATCCAGACTTTTTTAGTAAATTAGCCACCTTGGCTACAGTGGTAGTTTTTCCTGTCCCATTTATTCCTAAAAATACAATTTTAAACGGTCCACCCTTGCGTTGCTTCTTTTCATTAACCGCAGAAATCAAATCAACAGATCCTGCCTTGGCCAGAATCTTTGAAAAATTATCTTTTAAAGTAGCTGCAATAATTTGTTCAGTAGTTTCATTCTTTTGTAATTTCATACCCACCAAATTGTCTTTTATTTGCTGCGATAAATCATCTATAACTTCTTGAGAAACATCACTTTCCAAAAGGGCAATATTTAGATCAAAAAGGCTTTCATCCAAATCTTTATCAGATAGTTCTCTCTGACTAATGCTCTTTGCAGCACTAGAGAATGCTCGCTTTAATTTATCAAACATATAGGCATCCCAAACACATAATCTAATACTTTTTCTGGTTGATTTTGAAAGCCCCTAGTGGGAGTGGGAGTGTGATGGTGAATGGGAATGTGCTGTTTCATCGTGGTTTCGCATCTGCCCAACATAGGAATTTACAGTATTCTGTATTTCCATCATTCGGTGCGATATCTGTTGTTTTTGTGTTGATAATTGCTTAGTAGCCAATTCAAATTCCTTTATGCGTTGCTCTATGAAGTTGACAGCATCATCCTTCCTCTTTTCAACTACTACCCCAGCACCGATATTTACCAGAACTTTTTCTAGTGGATAAATAAGACTCTTAACATAAACACCTATACCTAAGGGTACTAAGGAGATTGTTTCGGATTCCGGAGACAAAGATCTTAATGCTTCAAAGGAGTTATGAGACTCTTCATATAATCGATGTAATACGGACTCCTTTGCTACTACGTCATTATAATAAGCTTCAAGTAACTTTGATTCCTGTACTAAATCATTTACTGTTTGTTCCATATCAATACCTCTTCTATTACCCCCATCCATTGTCATAATAAGCTGATTTGCATCTGACTTTATTATAACCTTGGCATTATTCAACTTGGAGCCGGTTCTAGCTCTTTATCGCTCATTATTCTATATTTAGGCTGAGTGAGATGCAAAAATAACAAAAAGTTCGGCGTCCAGAAAACGTAGATAGTTTCGGTCTTCCATATTGAAATCTTATCCGTTAAATGATCATCTTTGTCCATTCCTTAAACAATAATCAATGAATTGCCAGTTTTAGGTAGTTGGAAGTAGTTAACACATTCAATGATTTAGTATGTCTGAGTAATTCATTGCCAATCTCCGTCGCGTCTAAAGAACCTGCATTTCATAATCAACAAATCAAATAGGCGTAAGGGAAATGAGTTGATAATAGTATAAGATTTTCTGTCTTTGAATTAAAGGCAATAAAATTGCAAAAATAGTGACAAGATTGTAGGATATGAACCGAAACTAAAGTCATGATCACCATTAAAAATATATTAAATATTGCAAAAATTACAAACCAAGAGTGTATCAAGTTTTCATAAATGGTTATGGCATAATTGGAAGCCGCTTGGCAACTGCCTTAACAAAGGATAAATCTATTAACCTTATAGGTATAGCAAAATATTCTGTCGATGAGAAAACACAAGAGGCAATAAGCAAGGGATACAAGGTTTTTGTTCCTAGTAAATTGATTAAGGAATTTAGAAATAAAAATTACGACATTTCAGGCAGTATCGAGGATGCAATAAACCAATCCGATTTGGTTATAGATGCTTCTACAGAAGGAAATGGAATTAAAAATAAGAGAAAATATTATCATCCTCTTAAGAAGAAGGCAATCTTTCAAGGGGGGGAAGATAGGTATGGCAGAAATTCTGTGGCAGACATTATCCACAATTCAAGAGTAAACTATGAAAAGACATTAGACAAAGATTCCGTAATCCAGGGTAGCTGTAATGTTACTGGAATGGGTAAAATCATCCAGCCATTGATTGAAACTTATGGTAAATTAATTAAAAGATTTGATGTGGTATTAGTGAGGAGATGGGCCGATCTTGAAGATAAAAAAGAGGTAAGAGATTCGATAGAATGGGATAAGAATCCACACCACCAGGACGATTTGAAGGATTTCATACCCTCTGCCAACTTGTATGTCGATGCGTTAAAGGTGCCATCAAGAATGATGCATCTTCATCAAATGACGATCAGGTTCGATGGTAAACCACCATCCAAGGATGACATCCTAGAAAATTTCAAAAATGAATTTGGAGTGGCTATTTTGCAAAATGCAAAGGGTACCGGAGATATAAGAAAGAAGGCTGCAGAACTCAAATTTGATCATGGAGATACATCAATGGTCCACATCCATAGCGAGTTAATAAAAATCCAAGAGGATACATTGAAGATTTCATATTCAGATGATCAAACCGGGATGGTAATTCCTGAAAACTACATGTTAATACAATCAATGTTGTTGAAACAGCCCCGAGTATACGCAATAAAGCAAACTGACAAGATTTTTGGCATGAAAAAGAAAAAGAAATTATTGGAATCAGAGTTTCAGGGCTAAGTCATATTGACACCTGATCTGATTAGGTAACAAAAATCACATTATTGAGCCGTAAAAAGTATTAATTTAAATCAAACACAAAAAGAACAAAGAGGATTTAATCCCAATGTCAGGCTCTATTTTTTTATTCCAAATATCCTATCAAAATAATCTGATGATTCTGCTAGGGATGGGTTTGATATGGTGTCTTCGCCTTCCGCTACTTTGGCTAATTTTCTTGCCAACTTTTTCTTGTATTCAAGCTGCATCTGTCTGGCTATTTGAATACGTTGAGCTTGTGGCGACCCTGCACCATGCATGGATTCGGTTAGGTACCCAACGGCATTTCTACCAAGTGTCATATTCTCGATTAACCGAAGTATACGAACCCTGTCTTCTGTTGATACGCCTTTTCGTCCTTTCAAGTATTTATCAAGTAATGGACCGGTAACTGGTCCTCTAAAGTCCTTCTCAGAAGGCATAGTGACCATAAGGCCTCCAGCAATGTCCTGAGCTAGCCGTCCAATTTCGTATGGAAAACGGGTAACATTGTGCTTGCATACATTAGCAAGCATATCATCGTTAATGAAATTCCCTGACTCAGTCCTGTATGCTTGATGTGAAGAAGCTATACCAGCCGCAAAAATTGTTTCATTTAAATGAGTCATCTCAATTAATTTGTCCTTAATATGGGAAGCGTTTGAAACGCCATTATATTCAGCGATTGCCGCAGAAGCACCGATCAATACATCTCCTAATCCGGTTTTACAAACATAACTTCTCCTATGATAGCAAGTAAATCTTTCAACCAACATTGAAGCGAACTCCACCTCGCCTTCCATGAAGATCAATTCGTTTGGAATAAACACGTTATCAAATATTATAAGTGCCTCTTGTCCGGAAAATTGAGAATTACCTGCATCCAAGTCCCCCTCTTCCATACTCCTGGTATCGCACGATTGTCTTCCATAGATATAAGTAATACCTTTTGCATCTACCGGAATGGCACCGACGATTGCATAGTCCCTATCTTCGGGCCTCATACGCATAGTAGGCATCACAATTAACCAGTGTGAATTAATGCATCCAGTCTGATGAGCTTTAGCTCCTTTGATATAAACGCCCTTTTCGTCCCTTTTTACAACATGGACAAACATATCTGGATCTTCTTGTTGAGATGGAGATAAACTCCTGTCCCCTTTGGCATCCGTCATTGTCCCTCCGATTACATGGTTTTCATATTGAATTTTTTTGATAAATTCAATTAGTCTCTCATGATATGGTGTTTGATATTTTTTATCAATTTCAAATGTTGTAGAATATAATGAGTTTAGTGCATCCATTCCTACGCAGCGTTGAAAACAAGTTCCAGTTTGTTGTCCGAGCTTTCTTTGCATACGGTTTTGATTCACCAAGTCTTGGGAACTTTCTGCTATATGCAAGAATCTGTTAACCTTGAGTCCCGTCAATGAGGAAGTTGCAGAACCTATTTCGGGATCTTCTTCTGCAATATCATACGTTGCTGCCACGGCATTAATAGAAGGCCTAATCATAGGATGATCAACCGGCTCCTTAACTAGTTCTCCAAAAAGATAAACCTGCAAATTTCTATCTCTCAAACTTTCAATGTACTCAGACCCATTTTTAATAGGCATGTATTAAATTGAACGAGATATTATTTGAATATTTGTATACGTCCTTCTGAAAACCATTCGTAGTATTGCAGGACCGCGGCATTAATGGCCTAATCGACAAAGATCCGTCTAAGGACAACTTATTTTTAATATCGGCGAACAATATATTTATGAATCAAACAAGCCAAATTAAGACTCTACTAAAAGAGCAGCTTCAAATGAATGAATTAGAGACCGACATTTTTTTGGCATTAATGAAATCAGAAAAAACAACTTCTCGGGGATTCCAAGAGAAAACCAACCTAACGGTCGATCAAATTATTGAAATTTCTAAAGGCTTAGAAAATAAAGGAATGGTTATCGAAATTAACAAAAACGAATTTAGAGCCTTGCATCCGAGGTTTGCGATAGTAAATAGATATAGAAGAATATGTCAAGCAAATAACATACTTTTCAAAAAGAACACATTAATCGATAACCTCGGAATAATGCTAGAAAACTATCAAAATCAGATATAAAGAGAAATAAACATTATGTAAGGGCTAAATAAGGGAAAACGGTTAAATTAATAATTCAGGATGCAATCTTCAACTTCATCAGGAAACAATAAGGACAAAATAGCCTATTTTGGTGTAATAAACATAAATGAAAATGGGAGAAATATTGGAGCGGTTGATATTTGGAGAAGTTTAATTACAAAGAATCTATTTTGTGAAGAAAAAAGATTAGGAATTCTGGATATCACAGATAAAATAGGTATGCCCGAAATTAAGAATGACGAAATTTGGGCTGTGGCCATAAATAAATTTAGAAAAGGAAAAGATCGGTGGAAATTGATAAGTATTGCTAAAGATGGTAAAACAGAATTTTTGGATACCGATGATGAAACCAAAATAATTGTAGATACATCAAATTTCAAGATCATTGATAAAGAATGGTGGAGTTTTTTGGTTTCAGAAAATGTAAACAAAAGTGTAGAAATTACTAAAGAATTGATATAACATGATAAATGAATTTCCGGAGGAATATGACAATCTAGAAATCGACATTAGTATAAAACATGTTGTAGAAGGGGCTCTGGCTAGCAAACTATCAGGCTATTTTCTGATTTATAACAACAAGTTTAGTTTCAGTGCAGTAGCTTTTGGTCGGATAGGCGGACATAATATAAACGTCAAAATTTCTAAAACCACTGGTGACAAGATTAGAAAACTAAATTTGGATCCCGAAATAGTGATATTGATAATTCAGAGAAAAATTATTGAGGGAGATATCACTATTCTGATGAAGGAACATTAATAGTTTCACAAGGTCAAAATGCTATAATACGGCATCCTTTAAAGCATTTCCACAGGAACAGTTGTTTTGTTCTTCAGGGATCATAGGTAGTATCTTCTCGAGAATCCTCCTAGTGGTTTCAACGTTCTTGTTTAAGGTTTCTATAATTTCTCTTGACGACACAGGCTGATCGGCCCAAACATCATAATCTGTAATAGTAGAAACAGAAAGATAACAGATCTCACTTTCTCTAGCCAAAATGCATTCAGGAACTAGGGTCATGCCTATGATGTCAGCCCGATATACATCCCTATATATCTTAGATTCTGCGCGTGTAGAAAATCTCGGACCTTCAATACATACATATGTTCCCTTATCATGAACACGTATGCCTAACTCATTAATACAGCTGATAGCTATATTTCTCATGTCCCCACAGAAAGGATCTGCTACAGAAATATGGCATACTTTTGGCCCATCATAAAAGGTATAAGCCCGTTTTTTTGTAAAATCAAAAAATTGATCAGGAAGCATCACATCCCCAGGTTTTATTTCATAATCCAAACTACCTACTGCAGAAGGTGCAATGATTCTCTTAATTCCCAATTCTTTTAGAGCCCAAATATTAGCCTGATAATTTATCATGTGAGGAGGAATTCTATGGCCTTTCCCATGCCTTGGGAGAAAAGCTATTCTCTGATTCCCAAATTTTCCAATAATAATAGCGTCTGAAGTAGGACCATAGGGAGTATGAGGATTAATTGATTGTTCTATCTTAAATAAATTAGGGTCATAAATTCCGGTACCACCGATTATGGCTATACCTACAGATTTATCACTAGCAAGCATTTAGTAAACCACCATTGAATGAACACGATATCCTCTTTCTCTTAATAGTTTCCCCCCATCCAAGGAGGATAACTCTATTATGAATGCAAATCCCGCTACCTTGCCTCCCAAGTCTTCAACTAAGCTGGCCGCGGCTAGTGCGGTACCACCAGTAGCAAGTAAATCATCGGCTATCAGAATTCTGTCACCTGTTCTTAGTGAATCAGACTGCAGCTCCATTACCGCTGTACCATATTCAATTCCGTATGATTGTTTTATGGTAGTTCCAGGGAGTTTTCCAGCTTTTCTTATCATGATTACTCCTTTGTTAAATTTTAAACCCAACAAGGTAGATATAATAAACCCTCGTGCTTCAATACCCGCTACATAATCAACCTTAACCTTTTGAAACTGGTCATAAAAATGATTTCCAAGTATATCCAAAGATTTACCATCTCTAAATACAGGATTGATATCCTTAAACAATATTCCTTGCTTTGGAAAATCAGGGTAATCTCTTATTAGATCTTGAACGTGGCTAATATCTGAATGCACAAAATTTTTTTAGATTTATACCTATAAAAAACATTACTAGAAGTTTTCAAGAAACAAATATTATGAATGCCTACCATTTCTTTATGAGAATGATATAATTGAAACTTGCCGATGCAAGGAGGGATCCCTATAGGAAGCTTGCTAAGGAAAATAGCTACAGGAGTCGTGCTGTTTACAAGCTTTCGCAATTAAATAAATCACACCACATTTTGAAACAAGGGATGAAAATAGTGGACATAGGTGCAGCTCCCGGCGGTTGGTTACAATTTGCATCTAAAATAGCTGGAAATGAAGGTAAAGTCATTGGGATCGATGTGAAAGAGATAGAACCGATTTTAAACGTCATCATTATTCATGGAAATGTAGAGGATGAACAAACGGTAACATTATTATCAAAGTATTTGGATGGCAAGGCTGATATAGTCTTATCGGATCTAGCACCCAACGTTTCTGGATTGTGGGAAATGGATCACTTAAAGCAAATTGACTTAACAATGAAGGCTGTGGAAATAACTAAAAAAATCCTTAAGGTAAATGGAAATGCAGTGTACAAAGTATTTCAAGGAGAAACAACGCCGGAATTTATTACCTATGTAAAAAGTATATTTTCTACAGTCCAGATAACAAAACCTGATGCAAGCAGAAAACAGAGTAGCGAGATATATTTATTGTGTAAGCACTTTAATCCATCTATAGTTTGAGAAACAAAATAATTAATTCTTGCGTCTGATATTTAGCATTTTTTCAGCCTGTTCCAACTTCGAAACATCTCCACTGTTCTTTATTATAGTCTCTAATAATTTTTGTGGGCGTCCTTCATTTAATGAATCTCTCACAATCGATAATGCGTCACTTAAAGATTCTATTTCTCCTCCAACCATCAAGGCAGCTGCACTGTTGAGTAAAACAATGTTTTCCTTGGATTTGTTGGATTGTATTCCATAGATTATTCGTAAACTTTCATTTATTGATTCCATTTTATCCTTTACAATTATATCTTGAATTGAAGATCTGGGCAAACCCAATGAAACAGGATCTAATAATTCATGCCGGACAAGGTACTTTCCATCTTGAAAAGTGACATGAATTATAGTGTTCCTGCTCGTGGTAGACAGTTCATCCATTCCATCATGAGATCTAACTATCATCGCATGCTTTAAACTAAGAGTAGGGATTATTTCAGGAATAAGGGTTAACAAGGACGGGTCAGCAACTCCTATTACCTGGCCATACAGATTTCTACAGGGGTTACACAATGGTCCAACTTTGTTAAATATTGTACGAATTCCTAACTCCTTCCTTACCTTAGAAACATGTCGTAATCCCGGATGAAATTTAGGGGCATAAAGAAAACCAAGCCCATAGTTTTCAATAGATTTTACAATAGGCATAATATTATCTTCATCCAATCGATAGCCAATATATTCAAATAGATCTGCGCTACCACTTAGACTTGATGACGATTTGTTACCATGTTTTGCTATCGCTATTTTTTTACAAGAGCTAGCAATAACGGCTGAAGTGGTGCTTATATTGAATGTATTTAAGAAATCGCCTCCAGTTCCACAATTATCTATGATTGGGAGCTCAGACACGGGATTGATTGGTATGGAAGATCCTCTGATAATTTCAGCTGCAGCCTTTAATTCATCGTGGTCTTCTCCATTCAAGATTAGAGCCATCAAGAAAGCTGAAATAAACACGTCAGAACAGAGTCCGTTGATAATACTAGTCATTACAGACCTCATTTCAGTGCTATTTAGTCTTTGTCCAGTCGAAAGTTTCTTTAGATAAATTTGATTTTGCGAGTGCAACTCATCTCCGATACGGCCAAAGTGATTACCGTATGCTGTCTCTGTACCTTTATCGATATTTCTAATGTTCGAACTCATTTTTTTATCATTCGGATAAAATTAGAGAGAATTTTCTTACCTTCAACAGTTAATATCGACTCAGGATGAAACTGTATTCCTTCTATCAGATATTTTTCGTGACAGGCACCCATTATTTCTCTGTCGTCTAATGAAATAGAAGTAATCTTCAAACATTTTGGAAAACTATCTTTGTCAGCAATGAGTGAATGATAACGCGTTGCCACAAATGGGTTTTTGACACCTTCAAACAACATAGTATTGTTGTTGAATTGGATATTACTGGTCTTACCATGTTTTATTTCTTTAGCCTTCTTTACCGTTCCTCCAAAGGCGTTCACAATGCCTTGATGACCCAAGCAAATACCCAAAATTGGAACAGATGGTCCCAGCTTGGTTATCACCTCCGAACATATTCCAAAATCCTTTTTGTATTTTGGATGTCCTGGACCTGGCGATATTATAATTGCATCAGGATTCATTTTAGATATACCTTTAATGGTAATCTGATTATTCCGTTTTACTACAGGATCTGTACGTAGTAAACCCATAATCTGGGCAATATTATAAACAAATGAATCGTAATTATCAATTATAAGGACTTTCATTTAACTAGTGGTCACAATCTATTATCCCAAAGTTGATAATAATACTTTCTAATAAGGCTAAATATGTAACATCTTTTTATATTTATCATATCTGTCCACTATATCTTCAATAGTTATTCGCATTAATCCATCGATTCCAAACTCCTCTATCGCAAAAGTACCCATAATACTTCCCATGAGAATTGATTCTTTAACCAGTGCTAAATCATTCGCTAAATGACCTTTAGACTTTGAGATTAAATACCCCATAAATCCACCAGCAAATGAATCCCCAGCTCCTGTAGGATCAGTAACGCTTTCTAATGGGTATCCGGGTATTGGTATAACCTCGTCACCAATAAATAGTAATACACCATGTTCTCCCTTTTTAATAATTGCAAAATTTGGACCATAGGACAAAAGTTGTTTGCCGCATTTAACAAGATTAGAATTATTGCAAAGCAATCTTGCTTCTTGGTCATTTATTACTACCCCATTTGTTTTTTCAATCATAGATATAACAGAGTCCTTCTTATTGTGAATCCAATATTCTATAGTATCGCAAATAATTAGTTCAGGACTATTAAAACTATCAATTATTTGTATATTTTGTTCGGGATCGTTATTTGCAAGATAAATATATTTTGAGTTTTTGTATTCGGCTGGAACAATCGGTTCAAAATTTTCAATTACATTCAGTTCAGTTATGTTTGTCGTCCTATGAGATAGGTCAAAATCAAATGTAGAATCATAAAAGAAAGTTTTCTTGTCATTGAATCGCTCTAAGCCCTTTATATCCAATTTGTTGCTCAGCTGAGTGTAATATTTATCTGGAAAATCATTACCAATCGCACCTATTAATGAGACAGGTACGAAAAAGGATGCAGCCATAGATGCATAAGTCGCAGCACCTCCCAAGATACGCTCTTTTGTCTCAAATGGAGTTCTTGTAGTGTCTAAAGCAATCGAACCAAAAACTGTAAGCATTAGGAAGAGTATTAGAGTATTAAATATAAAACATTGGAAACACAATAAATAAAGAACATGGGAGAAAATCCAAGGATAGTTGTTGGGATTACAGGAAGTTCAGGTGTAATATATGGCATTATGCTTTTGAGGGCACTACAGAAATTTGATATTGAGACCCACCTAGTACTTAGCAAGTGGGCAGAAAAGAATATAGAGATTGAAACAGAGGAAAATGTCAACGAGATTAAAAGGATCTCAAATTTTGTCTATGATGAAAATGATATGGCTGCACCCATATCAAGTGGATCATTTAGAACCGACGGGATGGCGATTATTCCTTGTAGTATGAAAACCCTTTCTAGCATTGCCAATGGTTACGACGATAACCTTATTTCTCGAGCAGCGTCAGTTACTATCAAGGAAAATCGGAGGCTTGTCCTAGTCCCAAGGGAGACCCCACTTTCAAAAATCCACATATCGAATATGTTAAAGTTGGCAGAGATTGGAGTGGTGATATTACCAGCAATGCCAGGATTTTACCATAAACCAAAATCAATTGACGACCTAATTTCACATATCATTGGAAAAACACTTGATCAATTTGGAATAAACAACGAGATGTTCAATAGATGGGGTAAGAAATAGAACTTGACGATCATAACATCTGTTAAAAAGATGGATCGTCCTGAAATAATATCAATTAACAAGAGTATTAACCCGATATTAGTGAGCTGAAGAAAATCCTGGTGGTTAGCCCAATATTTTCATGGTAAATAGCTATTTATTTAATTTTTTCCCATAGATCCATTTTTGCTAATTTTTTCCTTCTGTTATGTTCCTCAAGCATATGATACACTGATTTGTGGGAGCTTCCTTTACAGATCATTAAAATTGCGTTTAATGCTAGAGACGTTTCGTCATAAGTCCCAATGAATCCGACAAAGTGTCCGTAGATTGATATATCAGCACCAGAGAAGTCCTCCAGGTTCTTTCTAAATTTACCACTCTGTCCAATAAGTCTTGATTTGATCCTATCTAAAGAATTCATTGATTTCCCTGAATACTCCCGTAGATCTACAAGTTGCAATAAAGATTCATCGGATAGCAACCTATAGGCCCGTTCAGGGGAGAAGCCTTTTGAAATGGCCATTATTATTTCGGATGCTTTGAATATTCCACTATTTGTTATGGATGCTTCATTTTTTAGTCGGATCGTTACATCCCCAGTATCTCCGTCTACATCCAGGGTAATATTGCATTTTGATTCTATTTCAGATTTGACAGATCCTTTTTTCCCAACTATAACCCCTATACGATCTTTGGATACTTTGATTACCTTAAAAATATTTTCAAAAGCCACTATATGATAGTGAACACCAAGCTATAATATATTTTAAAAAAGAGTTACAGTCATCCGCCATGTACAACTGATAGAATAGTAACAGTATCTCCGGACGAAATTTTGGCTCCTCTTCCACCCATTACAGAGGACTCGACGCCATTAATCGCGATCATTATTTCGTCCTCTTTTATCTTATTTTCCAAATCATATTCTCTCTCCAACAATGTAAGTAATTCATTTACGCTTGAATTGGTTACATTGATATTTACTGTTGAAAATCCAGCTGCCTTCCTTATACCACCAACCAAATCAACAGTTATCAATCTTATTCTGCAGTTTCTTCACGAGATTCAGTATTTTCTTCAGAATATGAGAGTGAGGCATTCTGTTGAGCTAGGTTTCTATTTACATTCTTGGTAATGTAACCTGCTATTTTGTTTCGTAATTCCTTTGAACGAACAATGGCAAAATTCTTAATGGTTTCTTTATTTTCGTTAAAATCACTAGTAAATTTATCAGGATAACGTTCCAACAATTCGTTGGCCATTTTTTTGACTCTATCCACATGATTAGAAAAAAAACAAGGGTATTTTATCTTTTATCTTAATTAGATTAGACTAAAGACGAATTCACTATAGGTAGACATGTTAGTTTAAAAATCGTGTAGAATTGTCATAAAGAATTTCAGACATTTCCTCAAAGGACTTTTTTAACAAAACAGAAGCAAAATAAACTATGCTTATTACCATAGATGGAGAAGTAAGTGCACCATCAAAGCAATTCCTGTATTTGACCGGCCCATCAGTCTCTACCAAGATCAGGTTAATATCAGATTCTTTTAACAAGGCATGTTTGTCATTTGAGTACAGTAGATATGGACCGAAAGAAACGAAATATCCCTTATCATTTATTCTTTTTAGATTGCTTTTGTTCCCATCATACCAATGGAATATTGCATTCCTAATTTTATATGAAGGCAATATCTCCAGAATTTCATTTACAGATTTTCGAGAATGAAGAGACACCGGCTTTTCATTCTTTTCTGCTAGGTATAGCATTTCTTCGAAAACAATTTTTTGTCTTTCGAGTGTATTGTCTGGATCCAAATTGGTATATGTTGGATCAATTCCAATTTCACCTATTCCAGTAATAAATTCAAGTTTAGATTGTAAAAGACTCTCAAACAATTGCAGATTAACAGAACCCGCTGCAAACTGTGGGTGTATACCCACAAAAACTCTAAACAGATCGGAATCCTTAAAAAATTTTTCCTTTAGTGATAACGCCTCTACAGAGGAATTGAAATCTTCTGACATGCAAATCGATTGAACATTAGCCTGACGCATGTAATCGAATATCATCTTATGGTATTTGTTATAATTCTTATCTGATAAATGAATGTGCGAATCAACGTAATACAATTACTTGTTAATCTTTAGATGCAACTAATTAATTATTAGTCTTCGCTTGCGATATAATAAGCGAGCGATCAATATATCTACTAGTTATCTCAACATCAACAATGTATAACTTAAAGATCTCGATCAAGATAATTGCATTCTGGGTAAAGTCTGGAAATAATAATATGACCTAATGATAAAGGACTCATATTTAGTAGTAAGAATGAACTCTTTAATTGAATCAATTTTACATAGGAGTTTAATAAACGAGGTAACAACACTAGTAGAATAAATGGCAATAAATTCTGAATCCGAAATAGCCCTCGCGTCTGTTCACAGAATCATAAAAAAATACGGTGCCGAAAGGGTAAGTGACAGTGCAGCAGATGAATTGAGAAGAATATTAGAAGCCTTAGGCGAAAATATTGCTAAGCAGGCCGTGCAGTTGGCCAGTCATGCTCACCGGAAAACAATCAAATCTGAAGATATAACCCTTGCATCTAAAAATTTTATCAAATAATTACATAGAGTCAAGAACGGATTCATTTTTGACGGTATTGTATTGCCCTATTTATGATCTTGTAAAGATATGAAACCATTACCAAAGAAATATAAGTTTTCAATTAATGATAAAATAAACAGCTGGTGGGGTGGCAGAGCGGCCATGCGTTCGCCTGCAGACTCAAAGATACAGATAGCGAATATATAAGGGTTCGAATCCCTTCCCCACCTCTTAAGAATACTATTTCAGGCACATTTTGATGATTGATGGATTTTTAGTACGTATTATTTTGTTGATATCCTTTAGCAAAAATTCTAAATTTATATCATAAAAATATCTAGGATAGTCTTTGAATTTTTCCAAAGAGCGATTGAGGATGGAGAAAAAAATGGCATTTTCTCCTTTTTGGAAGTGCACATATGCCGCATCCACTAAAATTAATCCATTTAAGAGATTTCTTGTTTCTCCCTTTGAATCTTTCCAAACACCCTCTAGAACTTCATGAGACTTCCAATATCTTTCCATGTTAAATAAAAATATTGATGACATCACTGCGTCATCTCTGGATCTAAAGCCGGTTACTTCATTCAATTCTTCTAGTCGGATCAAGGATCCTAACATGTCAATGGGTCCAAAAAATTCAAGATCATTGGGGCTTAATGAGTTATCGTCCTGTGTACTAACGTCTATCTCAATAAAATAACTTGAAATCCGGATGTCCCTGACTACTGCATTGCGATAGTTTTGTAGTAGCACCCGCAGTGAATGTAAAACACTTTTTGAGTTGGCGGGCAAATAATTATTTTTGTTACCTAGATAAACAAGATATCTTTTATTCATGTAGCTAGTTCGTTATTAACCGATTATGGTAAATGAGCCTTCTGATTTCTGTGGCAGAAGTCGTTAGAGCAGGATAATCTGTTATTAATAAACCGATTCAGACGAAGGTCTTAATCCCCTTTTCTTTGACATGAAACCACAATTTCCACATTTATAAACTCTTTTTCTTTTATAGGTGTAAATAACATCTATTTCTTCTATCCAATCATGTGCAGTTTTTAACATACAGTTTGTGCAAAATCTTTTTTCCAAATGGATTTACAAGTACGTAAGGCGTTGAACAAATAAAAATAGATTTAGTCGACTATTATATTACCTTCTTAATTTTGTCCTTAACAACAACGGAACTTCCCTTGGGCTTTTTGCAACTGGAACGTTTGCCTTATCATAGTTATTTATTTTTGATTCGGCAGATCCGTAGTTTCCGTAAACTATAGCTCCAGCATGACCCATTCGTTTTTCTTTGGGGGCAGATCTTCCTGCTATGTAAGCAACAACAGGTTTTGAGAAATTAGTCTTTATGATATAGTCGGCGAGTTGTTCTTCTGCGTCACCACCTATTTCACCAACCACAACCACAGAATCAACATCTTCTCTGTTTCTAATTAACCCAAAAGAATCAATAAGATTAGTTCCATTGATTGGATCACCCCCTATTCCCAATCCTAAACGTTGTCCAAAACCAGAGTTGGATAGATGGAATGAAACTTCATACATTAAGGTCCCGCTTCTTGAAAATACAACTGTGTTCCCCTTAGTAAAAGGTTGAGCGGGCATGATTCCAACTTTCATTATATCCGGGATAATCACTCCCGGAGTATTTGGTCCAATCATTCTCGCTCCTTTTTTCTGAGCATACTCGAAGACTTTTATTGAATCAATTATTGGCACATGTTCTGGTATTGCTACTATTAGTTTAATTCCATTATCAAGAGCTTCTTTAGCTGCTTTATAAAAGAATGGAGCGGGTACGAATATCCCAGATATGACTGATCCTGATGCTTTTACTGCTTCCTCTACTGTATTGAAAACAGGAACATCCTCAAATTTGGAACCTCCTTTACCAGGTGTGACCCCTGCGGCTATATTAGTTCCATAAGATCGCATTAATCTTGTGTGTGTTGATCCAAAGCTGCCCGTAATTCCTTGAATGATTACAGGTTTCTTTTCATAATCAGCATCAGATTCATTCCCGGATAAAATTCTAAAGATGTCAAATTGTGTGGTCAAATTGTCTCACTGTTTAGTTGTTATTTATCTTTAGGACCACAGCATTTATTGCTTCCTCTACTGTGTCAAATAAGCGTGCTTTGCTTCCGTTGAGCAATTCCCTTGCCTTTTCGGATTGAGCTCCAGAGATTCTAGCGTAAACAGGTACTGTCAATATATTGTTCTTATATGCCTCCAGAATACCCTGTGCCACAAGATCTGTTCTCACAATTCCTCCATATAGATTCACAAGGATTACTTTTACTTTCGGAAGTCTACTTATGACTTTAAGAGCTTCATAAATGGTTTCGCTCGTAGCTCTTCCCCCAAAGTCAAGGAAAGCCCCTGCTTTTCCATTTGCATCCGTAACCATATCTAGAGTTGACATGACTAAACCTGCGCCATTGCCTATGATTGCGATGTCTCCTTCCAATTCAACAAAAGAAAATCCATTTTCAGCAGCTTGCTTTTCCAAATCGCTAAGATACAGATACTTTTTTAAATCCTCGTGTCTAAAGAGAGAGTTATCATCAATTATCACTTTAGCGTCCAAGGCAAGTAAGGAGTCATCAGAAATGATAGCCAGAGGATTTATCTCTGCTAGTTCGGCCTCCTTCTCTACAACTACTCCAAAGAGATTTAGTAATAAGTTGACAAAACTTTCTTTGGATTTATCGGGGATATTCAAACTAGATGCGATAGTACTCGCCAACTCACTTGAAACGCCTTCAATAGAAATATCTTGAATTATTTTATTGTCAGTTTGTTCAATATCAATCCCCCCTTCTGATGAAGCAATTATCGAGAAACAACGTTTGCTCCGATTTAAAAAGATAGACAAATAGATTTCTTTCACAATGTCAACCATTTTCTCTAAGAGGATACCCCTTGGCAATTCGCCCTTTACTTCTTTCACTAATAATTCACCAAACTTAGTTTCTAACTCAGAGGAATCTTTGCATTTTTGAATCGCTCCTGCTTTGCCTCGACCCCCAACTGTTAGTTGAGATTTCAAGACAAACGGAAAACCTAGTTTCTGAGCTCCAATTCGGGCATCTTCCACATTTTCAGCCAGAATAGACTCTGGTGTTTTGATACCAAATTGATTAAATAGCTCTTTTCCTTGATATTCGAGAAGTCGCATCTTTGTAAAGGTTTGAAAATACTCTTTATAAACAATCCTTTTTTAGATTTGTTTAAGGATTGCTGAATTATTTCCTAAATTCTTCAAGTCCTCGCTCATATTGAGCGAGTTTGATGTAATATTCTTAACGTTTAACAGATAAACAGAGTAATCTTTCAGATTATTCATTAATTCAACGTATCTTGGCATTAAAGTTTGATTTGGTTGTCCATTTAACAAGGTCTGCATTAATTCATTATTTTGATTGATCGAGACACTAATGACGTCATTAATGTACGTCCTATTGACAGTGTTTGCTTTAGCATCATCAATCTGATTTTGAACCTCGTTTTGTAATAGTGAAAATTGACTGTTGACTGAAGTTAATGTATCATTTGGATCCAAGAATGAAATGGTCATGTTACTCACTCCATTATTTTGTACATTTTCTGATGGCAGAAACCATACAATAAAGCTAGCGCCTATAATACCTATAACTAGAATACTGGTTAAGATGATTCCTTTTTTATTAATTCTCTTACTATTATGAGTATTATCATTTTCCTTCTTGTCAGTAGTCATTGATTTTTTTTTGATTATACTATAATTATTACTTTATGTTTGTGCTTTGTTGCATAATTCCTTATTCTCCGGTTATCATCATGATCATCATGTTATATTCTTCTAAAAATGTTATACAATGATACTTTTATCATGATCTCCTTTACCATGTTTTGAAACCTGTTTGCTGATGTGTATTCACCAAACATTCTCTTTATAGCTGAGAACACAGTTTCAGATATCCATCTCTGTCCGTATTTTCTTTTTGTCTTCCATTTCAACAGATCCTTTGCTTGTAACTTTACTTCGTTGTTCCTTAACCTATTGTTTTTAGGAGAAACAATAGAGTTCCTTCTTACCTTTATACCTGGATTGATCTTTTTGTCCTCAAGATACACAAAGTTTGGATTTGAATCATAGGCTCCATCAGCTAGTACCGATTTTATCTTTACAGTGTTTGGTTCTCTCGAATCCAAAACATGATTGACTAGTTTCTTTAGCATTTTCCCATCATGTACCTTCTCATCTGTCACTTCCAAAGCAATGATTTTCCTGGTCTTTATGTCTACAGCAACGTGGATCTTGAGATATCCTTTTCTATTTTGTGTATTCCATTTCTCATCCATCCACTGACCTCTGTTAGTAATCTTGATACCTGTACTGTCTATTGATATTATTAGGTCATCATCGTCATCCATCTTGTCTCTTTTAATATCGATGTTTAGCTTGTTGATTCGTTTACAGATGTGACCATAACTTGGTGGATTAGCAGGTAACCTTTTTCCTGTGGCCTTAATTATACCTTGGGTTTGTCTGTATGGTAGGTGAAATAAATAGCGAATGTAACCAATGGCCAAGATGAAAGAATCTGGAAATACAAATGGTTTACCCTTTTTGTTTATATTCATATTCTCTATCTCTGAACCCCAACCATCAAGGAAATCATACGAGAAGAGGATCTCACCGCGTTGAACTAATGAGCGATTGTAAGAGGGCCAGTCTATCACAAATAATCAATCTGTTCATTCCAGCTAAATATGTTGAGTTAGGCGACAAAGCATATGTTTGGTTAGATTTTTTGGGTAGAAATATAATCAATGACATACCATCTCAATAAAAGAGTTAGATTTGTCATGAATCAAGAAAACAAATATGCGCTAAGAAGGATAAAGTATCAAGGAACGTATATGATCAATATTTGTGATCTCAATTTGGTGGATAAAGTGATTAACAAGGGCGACTTTGCGATAAGTATATCAAAAGAATATTTTCATGATGAAGAGATTGATGAAGAGGAAGCCACAAGTTTACTAAAATCATCGTCAATGCTAAATTTGGTTGGAAAGAATGTTGTTGCCCTGGCCCTAAGACTAAAGCTCGCAAAAGAGAATAGTGTGAAGGTGATTGAAGATGTTCCCTTCTTGATGGTGTTTAGTTTTTTGGGTAATTATTAAGTTACAAAGCAATTGTTTATCAGTGGTCCCAATACTCAAGCCCTTTTACTAAATCATAAATGTCCTTTACCTTGTTTAATGGTGAATCAGAATTGATTATCGCTCTGCCTATAATCAAATAGGTAGAACCAGATTCAAGTGCCATTTTGATATCTCCTCCCTGTGTTATAATACCAGGGGAGTAAATAGGTAGGCCCTCATCTCCTTTATCTCGCAATTCCTTTAAAATATCTAATCTATTTCCTCCAATTACTACACCATCTACACCTGCCGACTTGGAATTTTCATAAAATATGCGATAGACAGGCTTTGAATTTTCCGATTTGTTAATACCGTCCGGATTCGCTAACGAGGCTCCATACCCTTCTACTGCATCAGCATGACTCATGTATACAAGAGATATTACTCCAAAATTCAATGAATGAGCATAATCAACTGTTGCTTTAAGACTGATTTTACCTATAAAAGGATTTACAATAACAGAATCGAATCCTGATGACGATAGATATTTTATAGTAACTTTATTAGTATCAAAAATATCATTTAATTTAATATCTGCTATAATCTGGAGATTGTCTTCATGAGCAATTTGTGTAATTTTCTTTAATTCAATTTTAGACAAGGGCAATATTACATGGAAATTTAGCTTAATAGCACAAACATAATCATGTAGTTGATCAATAACATGACATACGTAGTCAAATATGTTTTCTACATCAAAATTTGGGTCTACGGCTAAAACGATATTGCTGTTCTTCTTTCTTCTGATTTTGTTAATTCGGTTAGCGAAAGATTCGTATTTATCCATATCAAAATTTAATTAGAGGGTGCATATCTTGCAATTTTATGATCTTTAAATAAATATAACCGTGTTCATCGATGTGATTTGAAAAAGTAGGAGCAGCTGATTTTTGCAGGCTAAATTTCATGAAATACTTTTCGATTTCTTGCTCTAATAAAACATAATAAAAATAACTCGTATCTGAAGAGTCAGTTAAGCTTAAGTGAGCTCCCAAAACGTATTCCATATTAGATACTTTGTCTGGAAGGTCCAAATCATTTAATTCTGTTTTTGGGAAAAGGAACAATGGCAATGTTGATTCCTCATAAATAGTGTGAAACGCAACTAATTTCGACAAACTAAATAGATCTCGTAAACCTATACCTGTGTATTTGGTTGTTGTGCTTATCTTTGCCGGTTTGAGGAATGTCTGTGGTGGAATAGATAACTTAATGATAGGCGAGTACAGCGATGAAGTATCCTTTATAGAATTAACCATCGCAGCTTCCTCACTATTGTTATTGATCTTATATGAAAGATATTGATTCTCCCCTGACTTTACGTTATCGACGTAATAGGTAATTGAGTGTCCATTGAGTGTATCTAACTGGGCAGCGAAGATATCTGTATTTTGATAATTATATTCATAAATAGGGATTGGAATTCTCTCCAACGAACAAACTAATCTAGCAAAATCATTGAGGGATTTTAATTTTATATAAATTGGTGATTTTAGCAATTTGAAACGAACTTAACAACAAGGTAAAAATTATCCATATATAATTTTAATACAATAAAGTATATTAAATAGAAAAGCAACAAAAGTCTCAATAGCATACACGCAGTGAATATTCTTTTGAAATTTGGCAAGTATGCCGTTGAGAAATTTCCTAATATCTAGAATGAAGGGTTATTTTGAGGAATACCAAAATTAATGAAAATGACTTAATTCTTATAACCAGTATTTGTTTAATTCATAAAAATAGATAAGGGGTAAGCGAAAATTTCAGACAGGAACAAGTGACAATAAATAACATTTAATATCGAAAAAAATCAAATCAAATTATGCTAGGTTACTCTGATGACGATATAAAAAATGCAGCAGAGATAAGGGAATGGTTAACTAAACAAATATTGGAAAAACAGGATGAAATAGAAAAAATAAAGATAACACTCTCATTAATTGATTCTGTATTAAAACAAGGAAGTTTCAAGACTGCAGCCAATCTTAATTTCTCAAAAAAATTCTCAACCAATGAACAAAACAGTGAGATGAATTCGCTGAAGAAAATCCCTAATCAGTACCAAGAGAAACGTAGAGGTGACGAGGAACGAACTGAGCCAAGAAAACAAGCCTTTGAGGAAACAAGGCTAATAAAAAGATTAAAAGACAATACCCCCGTTGCCCGATTTCATGTAACACCGGAAGAAGTAATAATTCTTCTCGAAGATCCAATTAGACTTAGCATAGAAACTCCACCCTTTAAGTCATTTTTTATAAATAGAATATTACAAGGTATGATAAACAAGGACCTTGATAAGATCAATCAAGGACAATTGTCCGAAGCTGAAATAATCAGCTATGATATCATTACCGAAAATGAAAATAAGGATATCCTTAACAAAATTTCGATTAGGAATTATAAAGATAAGGAAAGGATCAATGAAATTTTCAATACTGCTGCATGGGTATTGACAAGAATGTTAGATAAAGTGGACAAATAATGGACAAAATAGTAGTATTGGATTTTGGATCTCAGTACAGCCATTTAATATGCAGGAGGATACGGGAATTAAATATCTATTGCGAATTAGTTCCTTACAATACTCCGGCCGAAAAAATAAAAGATTTAGAACCAAAGGGAATAATTTTTTCTGGTGGTCCTGCCAGCGTATACAGCAAGAATTCCCCTAAACCCGACTATGAAATATTTGAATTAGGTGTTCCTATTTTGGGCATTTGTTATGGACATCAGATCATTGTTGATCACTTTAACGGCAAGATAAAGAGAGTTTTGAATAGAGAATATGGAAACGCATTGTTAACAATAATGGACAAAACTAATTTATTTAAAGACATAGGATCATCTGGTCTGAAATGTTGGATGAGTCATAGTGATGCCGCAGAAGTACTCCCTAAAGGATTTGAAGTTTTAGGTAAAACGAGCAGTTCTTTTTCAGCAGCAATAGGTAACAATGACAAAAAGATTTTTGGGTTACAGTTTCATCCAGAAGTAGCTCATACTGAAAAGGGAGATAAAGTATTATTCAATTTCGCTTATGAGATTAGCAAAGCAAATCCTGAATGGAGTATGTCGAACTTTATTGAAACAAGCGTTAATGATATACAAAAGAAGGTTAAAAATGAAAAGGTCCTGTGCGCGGTGAGCGGAGGTATTGATTCTACCACTTGTGCAATTCTCATACATAGGGCTATCAAGGATAATTTGACATGCGTTTTTGTAGATAATGGATTATTGAGAGAGAATGAAAGGGAAAATGTTGCAGAGATATTCAAAGAAAAATTAGGGATACCCCTGCGAATCATAGATGCAAGGGAGAGATTCTTGAAAGGTCTTGGAGGATTAAACGATCCGGAACAAAAAAGAAAAAAAGTAGGAGAGGAATTTGCAAGAGTATTTACAGAATTCGCCGAAAATGAAGGACCATTTCAGTGGTTAGCTCAAGGAACTTTGTACCCGGATGTCATAGAGAGCGGAGTCTCGGGCGGTCCTGCTACAGTAATAAAAACTCATCACAACGTAGGTGGACTTCCAGAATGGCTTCATTTAAAAATTTTAGAACCTTTGAGATATTTGTATAAGGACGAGGTGCGAAATATGGCAAGAATAATGGGTGTACCCCCGGACTTGCTTACAAGACACCCATTTCCTGGACCAGGGTTGGCGGTAAGAATTGTCGGTGAAGCTAGTCAGGAGAAGATAAATGTAGTTAGGCAGGCAAGCCATATAGTTGAAGAAGTACTCGTTGAAGATAATTTGTACGACAAAGTATGGCAAGCATTCGCCATAGTGGGAGATGATAAAGCAGTTGGAATTTTAGGGGATGAAAGAATTTTTGGACATATTGTCTCAATAAGAGTTGTTGAATCGGTTGATGCGATGACAGCCGATTGGTCAAGATTACCTTTCTCCACTTTAGAAAAGATTAGTTCCAAAATAACCAATGAAATCGAAAATGTAACTTGGGTAACATATGCTATATCAAGCAAACCACCTTCCACAATTGAACCTCAATAGATAGACTGGTTATGAGAAAAATGCCAAAACGAGTATGGGAATAGGAGCACTCTATGGACCTAGTATACCAAAAGAAATAAAGAAATAGACAGTTTTAGATTAATTATTTGTAAGGTAGTGATCTATTATCAATGAGATAATCTTAGAGCTCAGACATCATCATCTTTAGAATTAATCTGTTTATGCTTGTTACTAAATTTGTTTCTGTTTTTTAGTCTATTCTTGTTCATACGATTAATTCGAAATATAATCAAAAAAGTCAAACCCCAAAGGATCATGCCAAAAGTAATCTGTCCTATCATCCACAAATAACCTCCAAGCAATGCCAGTCCAAAACCTGCAAAAGCTAGAATATTCTTAGTTTTCATATTACCTTATAATTATTCACCCCATAAAAAGATGAATCGTGATTAGAAGTCGTAATATGGGTTACTAAGGCGCTAGAATTTTCCAGGAGCATTCCAGTCAAATATTTGCCAATTTGCAATTTTTGTTTCTTCAATTTAAGATTTGCCACCTTTCTTTTTGAAAAAAAACCGATCCTAGAGTCAAAATCCATACCTATTAACAAGATTTCTCTAGCTAAAAACTCAACCGCAAGGGATACACCTCTATCACCATCAGTAAACCCTCCAAAGTTATAGACATTCCTCAATGGAAAATTTTGAGTTGTTCCTATAACATTACTAAGTGATGGAACATAAGAAGCGATCTTATCAAAGTTATCACCATGAGCGTGGACTACCATAATTGAGCCACCAGAATCAGCCCTGAGTAAGGATTCATAATCTCCATCAAGATCCGTTACAACATAATCTGGAATTATTCCTAAATCTAGACACATTTCAGTAGCCCCGTCGGCGGCTATTACAACCGGATTTTCTGACATGGCAGTACTAAATTCGTTTTTGCCACATTTGCAGATTTCAATTATGAAATTTTGTACCGTGCTTTCTTCAATGCTCGGTCCTGCTCCTATGACTAATGCTTTGCTATATTGTATTTTCCTGAAGCATTTTGGACCCAAGAATCCAATTTGTTTCAGGCCCGACAAGTTCAGCGAATTTAGAAAATCCTTTTGAATGTGAATGTCCAATAATCCAGCAATTATTAGGTAATAAGGATACCAGTTATTGAAATGCAATCAATTATTCATTAATCAATGAGTAGTATATCTTAATTTCATTGACTAGGAATTATTGGGAAAATGGTTTCAAGCTTTTTCGATTTTCAAAGTGTATATGCCTTCCAACCGTTAAATAATAAGATATGTCAAAACATGGTATGAATACTATTGATATAGACAAAAATTCGGATGATGTCATAAAAAGGATATATGATTTTAAGAATATTGCAGTAGTTGGAATGTCCCCAAATGAAGGAAAACCGTCTAACTATGTTCCAAAATACTTAATCGAAAAAGGATACAATGTCATTCCTGTAAATCCTATTTATGGGGAGATCCTAGGGAAAAAGTCATATCCAAAAGTATCGGACATCCCGCATCAAGTTGACATATTAGATATTTTTCGAAAATCAGAAGACGTATTACCAGTAGTTCAAGATGCAATTCTCAAGAATGGAATCAAAGTTATATGGATGCAATTGGGAATTTACAATATGGAAGCAAAAGAAATTGCAGAAGAGAAAGGTCTTAGCGTTATTTATAACAGGTGTATCCTAAAAGAACATCAACGATTGTTTTAGCCATATAGATCTAATATGAATATTAGTCAGTAGAATTTTGAAAACATCGAGTAGCTTAATTAAATAGTAGATCATCTTATTTATTGTATCATTAATGCCTAAATTGGGCCAACTTGACAATAAAGTAGATTTAAAAAAAAATGAGAATTATGACAAAATAGGTTCCTTACAAAATTTTACTAAGGTTATTGTCTTTTGTATCGACAGAGATGATGATATTGGTATTAAGGGAGGACTTGAAACTCCAATTATCGGGAAAGAATTATGTATTAATGCGGGAACAAGACTAGCGATCGAAGATCCAGAAGATTCAGATTGTAATGCAATTTTTGGAGCCGTAAAATCCTATGAAGAATTCAAAATGAAAGGATACGATGTTGAGATAGCCTTGGTTGCAGGCAAATATAATAGAGGCATTGAGGGAGATCTAAAAATAACTCAGGAGATTGACAGGGTTCTAAGTGTGTACGGAGCAGATGGGGCGGTAGTAATATCAGATGGGGAAGACGATGAAACCGCAATACCTTTGATTCAGGGTCGGATTCCTATTATATCTATCCAAAGAATAATAGTAAGACAGAGTAGAAGTGTTGAATACTCCTATGCTATTTTAGCTCGTTATATAAAAATCCTGTTTTACGATCCTAGATATTCAAAATTTTTCCTGGGACTTCCTGGTGCACTTTTAGTTATAAGCGGTCTGTCAATAATTTTTGGATTCTCTCGAGAGGCATTTGCATTAGGAATTAGTATTCTGGGTGCGGCTTTTATTCTCAGGGCATTTGATATAGATAAATCAATAGCTAGTTTTTCAAAGCCTACTCCTTCTGGATTTATCAGATTATTTTCTTATTTTGCTGGTACAATGATAATCTTAGCATCAATTCTAAGCGGAATTTCTCACATTCCTCAGGAATTACTGGATTCAGATCAAGGAATAACAGCGATTATAACTGACAAAGTTGTGCTGAGTAGTTTTGCAACTGGAACAATAACGCTGCTGTGGATAGGAATTGCAACAATATTTGCAGGGATATTGTTGAGTAATTGGTTCAAAGGTAGTATCAATATTATATATGATATTCTGCGATTGGTCGTTTTGGCTTTATTATACATACCCATGTTGCAATTAACTTCCTTAATCACCGAGCGTGGAAATCCATTCAATCTGATTTCTTCATTGTTAATCGGTTTAGCGGTTACTCTGATAGTGGCAACTTTTCTATTTCAATACTTTAGAAACCGAAAGGGTGGTGAAGCTCTAAAACATGACGACCAGTAAGATATATTAGAGCATAGATGAACGTATAAAGCATCTCTCCTAATGTCTATAATAGACAAGATTTTCAAACTACTGTATTTAACATCTAGACAAAATCTAATTTATAAAATATATGAAAAACACCTGACAAGCCAAATTAATCAATTTCCTTTCCCTCAACACATAGGAATTATTCTGGATGGTAATAGGAGATGGTCAAAAATAATGGATATCGATAAAGCAAAAGGTCATCAAATGGGTGCAGACATTGCAGAAGATTTATTGAATTGGATTTACGACCTGGGGATAAGAATAACCACAGTGTATGTATTATCTAATGAAAATCTTAGTAGGGAGACGAACGAACTCGAAAATATTTACTCCTTGCTCGAGGACAAATTAATTGGTTTGTATAATGATAAGAGGATACATGAAAAGCAGATCCGAGTAAAATCGATTGGAGAATTCAACATACTCCCAAAGAGATTGCAAGATATTTTGAGAAAGTTGGAAACGAGAACGGAAAAATACGAAAATATGTATTTAAACATAGCCATTGCATATGGTGGACAGAAGGAACTAATCGACGCAATTAGAAAAATAGCAATGCTGGCAAAAGAAAACAAAATTGGAATAGATGATATTGATGAAAAGGTTATTGAAGCAAATTTATATACTGCACATCTCCCTCAAGCGGAACCAGACTTGATTTTAAGAACATCAGGGGAAAAACGATTGAGTGGTTTTTTGCTCTGGCAGAGTGCATATAGTGAACTCATATTTGTAGATATTTTTTGGCCAGAATTTAGAAAAATTGATTTGATGCGAGCAATCCGAACTTTTCAAAAGAGAGCCCGAAGATATGGCAAATAATTTCAGGATTTAAATTAGACCAGTACCCTTTACATGTGATCAATGCCTCAACATGGAGAAATTGATAAAGAGAAAAAATTAGTCTATTGTGGATATTGGATGACGTTTGAAGATTGGGAAGACATTCACAAATATAGCCCCAATATAGATGAGTCAGAAGATGATGAAAAAGAGACGGTTAAAGACATTGCATAGTTGATTTTTTTATTAAAGGTGTGGGAAGTGATTCACGATTAAGTAAATTCTCAATCTTACTGGAAAAATATCATAAAAACTTGCGGAAGGGAAGATTTCAGATCCGCGATCTGTATAAGCTTTTCAATCTGTTTAAAAGGTTGTCACTTATTAACAACAAAATGTCAGTTTCAAAAGTGGCTATTATGGAACTAAACTTTTTAGACTGATAATCTGATCGTAATATCGCATTTTATGAAAAAAAGTGTGAATTTTATGGTTAGTCTTTTAAGTAAAAAAAATTATGATAAGGTATAATCATACTCGAAAAATAGTATTTTCCATTCGTAGTTTTGTCCTATGGTGCAACTTGTAAATACAAAACTAAAGTAGGGAAGCAACTCATTATCGTAATTTTGTGAAACTCGAATTTGGTTCAAACGGATTATTGATGAAGTCTGATACTAAATACAAATAATTAAATTCAATCAAAGTTAGATTTTTTGAACTTTGAACTGTGAACTAACAGATTTATGATATTTTTAATAATTTACTTACAGCGGTTTTCGGATTGCCTTTATGTTATTTCTCAACAGGAATACGCTATCTCTATATTTATCTAATGATTTGTCTGTTGTCTATCATAGTAGGTTTTTCACGGGAATTCATATGACTTGATTCTTGTTTCACTTTATTTGACCACTATTGGATGTGATTTTATAAGGATATCATTTAGCAATTTCAATTATGATAACAAATTCACTATATTAGTTTGGTGAGGAGTTGTGTAAAAGAAAGTCTTGATAGTGCTGACATGCATGCTTGCAAGCAAATCGAATCATTTTTTGACATGCTCTAGTTTGTAATTCTTTTTTCTACATTGAAAATAGCCATAAAATCCTTTAGTTCTGACTTGATTCAATGCATCTTTCTCTTTTTATCAAGTTTTTCCCCATAGAGGAATGGACTAGGTGACCAAGATTTAATAGCCTTCCTGCTTGATGGGTCCTACGTACTACCAACTGTGGAAACCAAATGTTTACCATGAATCTATCAATGTCCAAATGAAGTTCTATGCTATGAGATGCGGGTATGTTTCTCAATGGGTGTAGGTAATGCAAAATTTTGTTTGTTTTTAGGGTCTATTGCAACTCACAGCCGAATGTAATCAAACCAGACTTTGATTTTATTTAGTCAGTAATATGTTCTGATAGTATTATTTCCATATAGAGGATGTCTTTTAAGGTTGACACTTTGTATCCAGTCAATTAATGAAGTGTGAATTCTCTTGACAATTCTGGAATATAGTAAATAGGTTTCCTCAAAGAAAAACGGTCAAAAAAGAGATTTATAGATGGTTATAGCTCCAATCTCAACTTATTTCTTGTTTGACAAATCATGTCTCATAGAAGCAAAGGATTGTTAAAGCTTTTTCGTTAGCCCTACAGCCCGATGCTACATGAACACGCTTTTATAATTGTTAAATTCATTCAAGGCAATGTATGATGAAATTTCGGCCGGGGCTGTATTATATTTGATTGACGAAAATTCCGAAATAATGTATTTGATCCTCAATTATAATTATGGACATTGGGATTTTCCCAAAGGTAATATGGAATTAGGGGAAACAGAGATAGATACAGTTTTTAGAGAAGTGTCAGAAGAAACTGGAATAGTCGACCTCCAAATAATCAACGGGTTCAGACAACAAATTTCATATAAATATAGGAAAAAATCAAAATTAGTTAATAAAGCTGTAATATACTATCTGGCGGAAACTAAATCAAAGAAAGTTGTCTTATCATTTGAGCATGTAAATTTTGAATGGCAAACTTTTGAGAAGGCACTACAAAAGCTCTCATTCGAAAACAGTAAAAGAGTGTTAAGAATGGCAAATGAATTTCTGTTAACACCAGAAAGCATGAAAAGAAGTTCGGTTAAATCCTAAAAAAGTTTTGCTTATAGTTATCAAAATCAATTAAGAATGAGTTAAAAGAGCTTATTGGAACTATAGGCACTTGATTTACGCTTTGAAATTCATTAGGGTAAAAAGTAATAATTATTGGATATGCATTTTCAATTTCAATTGATTTATTCTTTTTCATAAAGAGGGTACCTCGTTCTTTTTGTTTATCTACTACACCTACCATTTCAGGGTAAGAATTTCTTCTCCAGTGCTTACAGTCTATAACCAAAGCATTTTGCAATCTTACACCTATTACATCAATTTGTCGAGTAGGATTCTTAATCCGATAGTTCTTGTATACCACGTAGTGATGAAATTTCATAACTTCAGAAGCAAATAATTCGAAATCCTTCCAGTTAATTAGCTTACAGACAGTTAAGATATCTATGCCACACTCGACTGCAGCTAACGCAATCATAATTTTATTATAGGAAGAGGCATCTATTTGCTTGTCTCTAATTGCGACACCTCTAGTATACAGAAAATCTAAAAAACCAATAGTTAAAACATTATTCTTGATTCTAATTTTGTTTATGTTTGAATCAAATTCTTTTAGGAGACTAAGGAGCGAATTAGGATTAATTTTCAAAAATAAGAATAAAAAAAGAGTTTGAGTTTTAGCTCACTACTACCTTACCGACCATTGCTGGATGTAAGGTACAATGATATGGAAATTCTCCTGCTGTATCAAATTTATGCTCAAAGGTTTTTCCCTTGGCAGTCAAGGCTGATGGACCTTGTAAACCTGAATCAAATGCTTTCCCAACATCTGCTCCACCGGCGGTTCCAGATGTTACAGTATGGAATGCGGAATCCTCATTTGTCCATTTTACTTCCTGACCAACTTTGGCTTGAATAGGATTTGGACTGTAAGCTGTATCGGTCAATGTAGATGCACCCGGTACAATTGTTGCCTGCACTTCATCTGATTGAGCAAAAACATTATTGTTTGCGCTTGCTCCAATAGCTATTACGCTAAGGATTGCAAGTAAACTTGCTGCAAGATAAATTGGTTTATTTACCATTTTTATCAATCTTAAAGTAAAATTTACGGTAATAAATATTATAAGGTAAAGATCATCAAAATAAGCATAAAATAGTCGATAAATATTTTATACAAAATGGGCATAATAAATCTAAAGATGCAAAGTGAATGAATTCATAACCATATTGCAGAGTGTTAAACGTTTTCCAATTTCAGATTCCGAAAAAAGAGTCCTATATAATATAATTAACAATACACAAAGGGATTCGAGAAATAAAATAAAGATGTTAAAAAAATTGCTCGGTTTTATTAGTAATAGAAAGGATGAAAACATTTCAGCAGTGTCTTTTGAAACAAACAGTTTGCTTGAAAAAGGCATAATCCACTCAATCAATACGACCATAAACTCGAATCCAGGGGTTAACATCAACCAGAAGCCAGCTAATGAAGAATACAGATTAACTAGTATAGGCCTCATTCACATCTTTAACGACAGATATACTTATTCGCCTGACTTTCTGCTCAAATATCAAAATGACATCTTTTTGCAAGAAGTATTGTTCAGCCTCTTTCAAACTATTACAATAAAGGCAGCTACAGCCAAATTTTTTAACATCATTACAGATTATTTGACCTCAACATCTGACTATGTAATAAATTTGTCACTTGAGATGAACAAACCCGTGAATGAAGATATAAAAAATGAAATTGAGCACAAAATAAAGGTTTTTTCTTTGATTTTAGGCTTTAAGATAACTATTCTATTTAATGAAAACAACATCATATCATCTAATCTTGAAACAAATAATGATAAAGTAATTTTTGCTATTCACGAGGTAGAAACCCTTATGAAAAAGAATTTATCCAAGGATTCGAAATTTCTAAATTTATTATCCACAGTCTCGAGCGAATTCACATCAGGCTATGATGATTTAACCGGTTTCTTAAATCAAGATAATAAACACAGGTACGAATAATATTTTTCATCATTCAATGCATTACATCCAAGAGACGGATTAAAAACCATACAAAGAATCATTTATCACAAAAACAAAATATAATAAGTATCCTATGCGTCAATCTACTATCGGAATGTCAAAAACATGTCTAAGATGTAATAAATCATTTAATGAAAGTGATGTTGAAGACGAAATTTCACAGAAATACCCATCTTGTCCTGAATGTTGGAAAGAATGGACAACTTATGCAGTCATGGTCATGAATGAGATGAGATTAGATATGTCCTTGCCAGAGCATAGAAAAGCTTTAAGAAAATATGAGAAAGGATTCTTTGATAAAACAATTGGGGAAATAGAAAAAAAACCGGAGAATAAATAATCATACCAAAGCCGTAATTATTCATACATTGTCCCTAGCAATGTAGTGGGGATTACACTCAAGATCAATTTGGGATTGGGAGTATTAAGGATTGATTCAAAAAAACAGTCAAGTAGTTTTATCTTTTTGAAGCTTGGAAAACTAGTAAATATATCAGTCATAGATATAACAAGATCGTGCTTGAAAGTATTGATTAGAGAGGGATTTAAGGAAATTTCAATCAAGTAAGAATAGAATATGATACTAATTTCATCACTTTTCATTTCTGTCAAAGAATTCAACCAAGAATCGAATATATTCAAAAAAGCCTGATTATCAATTTTCCCATAATTAGCAAAAACATTTTGAATAATTTCCCTTTTTTCAACTTTATCGAAAGATAAGAATTCGTTCAGTCGACTTCTAATTATGGGAGATCTAAGACCAGGAGGCAAATTTGACAAAATTATTAGAATGTTTTCTACAAATGATGATGCAGAATTCTCATTGTCCACATGAATCTGAAAAAATCAACAATATTTTTTTCTTTCCAATTAGTACGATTACAGTTCGACAATACAAAAAAAAATCATATCAAAAAGCATTATGAATTAGTAATTTTCGCTTTCATTTAGATAAATCTTTGTATTCCATCTCACGTGTAGCGAATCCTATAACTACTAGGATTAAATATTCTATGTTTTTTAATAATATACCGTATGCCTTGTGTGGTCACTGTAGGTGGATTTTATGGAGATGAAGGGAAGGGAAAGGTAGTTGCATATCTTTCTATTAAGGATAATTACGACATAGCAGCTAGGGGTGGTGCTGGGCCTAATGCAGGTCATACTTTTGTTCAAAATAACAAAGAGTTCAAAGTTAGAATGTTACCTAGTGCAGTATTGAACAAGGATACTAGGTTATTAATTGGTGCAGGTGTCCTCATAGAACCGAACATATTATTGAAAGAAATAGAGACATTCGGGACTACCGATAGGACTTTTGTAGACTTTCAATGTGGTATTATAGAAAAAATTCATCAGGATAAGGATAAAAATAGTGATCATCTCAAGAAATTAATCGGTACTACGGGGACAGGGACTGGACCCGCGAATGCAGACCGAGCATTGCGAAGTCTAAAGCTTGCAAAGGATTTTCCAGAAATAGCCTTATTTTTGGAGGATGTTAGTAATTCCATTAACCATTCAATAGACAACAAGGAAAAGGTACTAATTGAAGGGACTCAAGGTACTTTTTTGTCACTATTTCACGGGACGTACCCTTTTGTAACATCAAAAGATGTTTCAGCTTCGGCCATTTGCTCTGATGTCGGGGTGGGCCCAAAAAAAATAGATGAGGTCTTAATTGTTTTTAAGTCGTATGTTACAAGGGTAGGTGAAGGACCATTAAATTCTGAAATAAGTAGCGAGCAAGCAAAAGAGAGAAATTGGTTAGAATACGGAAGCGTAACGGGAAGACAAAGAAGGTCAGCTCCATTTGATTACGACTTAGCAAAAAAAGCGATTCGAATTAATAGTGCAACACAAGTGGCGTTGACAAAATTAGACATTATTTTCCCAGAATCTAAAGGTATTACAGATTTTTCTAAATTACCTCTCAAAGCTAAAGAATTTGTGAATAATATTGAATCAGAGACAGGATTACCAGTAACTATTATAGGGACTGGAGCAGAGATAATGGATACGATAGATAGAAGAAATTACAAATAATTTTCAAGGATCGAAGATATCAACCTAGTTGTCATAATCTTCAAAAGGCAAGAAAAAGAAAATGTTCTTGGTTTTGGCTCATCCCTAATCTTATGGAGTTCATACTTTAGTAGGTATGAAAAGATACCATATTACATCATCTTGTTAAAAAGATCCCGTTTTAAGAACCATCTATTAGATAGAGAGACGTCCTTGATTATGCGACTACGAGTGGAATTTTATAGTCAGAATTAAAAGTTCGGGCTCAGTTTCAAATGAGTCAATAAAATCTTTAGGATGGTGAGATTTCATTTAAATGACAAACCAGTAATGAGGTAATGTACTTGGTCTTACCATGATCCTTGCAAATGTTTAGACCAGTTATATATGGCGTTCAATAATGCAATTCCACGGAACTTAATATGGTTTGCCAGAGTTCCAGTGTTGTTCTTACCCTTGGAATTGGGCAAATACCTTACAGATGAGTGCTACAGGTATCAAGATTCTGCGTGACAAGAGTGTGAATATGAAAGATTCTTGATCACTAATCAGTTTAGCGCTAGTTTAGACATATTTAAAATACACTCATCAGAATAATTATAAAAAAAGTGGTTGAAAATCTTAAATTACGTCTACATCGTGTGGATGGCTCTCCTTATAACCTGCTAGAGTAATTTTTATGAATTCTGCATTTTCCTGCATTTCGCCGATTGTATTGGCTCCACAATAGCTTAGCCCGGATCTTACCCCACCGACAAGTTGTCGTATAATTTCAATTACGCTGCCTTTATAGGGCACCATAGCTTCAACGCCTTCTGGGACATAGTCATTTAAATCCTCGTTATCTGAACTTGAATCAGGGTTTTCTCTATATCTTCGTCCCAAAGCAGCATAAAAAGATGCCATACCGCGATACATTTTATATTTTTTACCATTTTTCACTAGGGTCTTGCCAGGGCTTTCATCAGTACCCCCAAACATACTCCCTATCATGACTGATGACGAACCAGCAGCTAAGGCCTTGGTCATATCGCCTGAAGTTCTAGTTCCACCATCGGAAATAATCGGGATATCATATTTCTTTCCCATCTTAACACTATCAATAATGGCTGTTAATTGAGGAACCCCAGAACCAGTAACAATTCTGGTGATACAAATTGAACCTGACCCAACGCCTACCTTAACTGCATCAACTCCTGCTTTTATTAGATCTTCGGTTCCCCTTCCAGTTGCAATATTTCCAGCTATAAGCTCACAAGAAGGAAATGCTTTTTTAATCATCTTTACAGTATTTATGGCGTTGTCACTGTGCCCATGTGCTATATCTACAACAATTACGTCTGCTCCATTGTTTAATAGCGATTCAGTTCTTTCTAGGTAATCACCCTTTACTCCTACCGCGGCGCCAACAAGCAGTCTTCCTTTCTTATCTTTCGAAGCATTTGGATATTCCTCCATTTTCAATATATCTTTACCAGTAATAAGTCCGCTAATCTCGCCGTTTTCATTAATAACGGGCAATTTCTCAATTTTATTCCTATGAAGAATTTCTTTAGCTTGATCTATAGTAGTACCAACTTTAGCAGAAACTACATCTTTAGTCATCAGATCGGAGACCAGTACATTTAAGTTTCTTTCAAAAACAGTATCTCTGCGTGTCAATATTCCACAGAGTTTATTATTGGAATCTTTTACTAACAATCCGGAAATTCCATTTTCTGACATTAAAGAGTTAGCTTCCTTTATAGTACTAGTAGGACCAATCGTATAAGGTTGCTCAATAACAACAGATTCGCTCCGCTTTACCTTTAAAACTTGTTCGACTTGATCTTGGATAGTCATGAATCTATGTATTATTCCAATTCCCCCTTCTCTTGCTAATGCGATTGCCATTCTTGATTCGGTCACCGAATCCATGTTGGCACTTATAATCGGGACATTAAGACTAACATTTGAAGAAAGTCTTGTTTTTAGACTGGTTTGTGATCGAGACACGATAGGTGATTTCTTAGGCACCAAGAGAACGTCATCAAAGGTGAGGCCTTCTTTGAAGTACAATATTACCTTAATCCATATCATGTCCTAGGATTATAAGCGTTTTCTTTTTTGTTTGAAAGTTGTAAAGTGATTAGCGTACCACAATAATTGTGACTATGAAGGATATAACTTTGTTTTCACTTTAGATAGAGCATAAAATTGTAAGTAGGTACTATGGTACCTATATTACAAAAATTATTGTGTCGAATTCAAAGTAGAGTTGTGTGCTAATTGCGTTGATTCAGCTGCCGAACCCAATGGGATTTCTATGAAAGGAATAGCGCCAACGTCACTACCTCCACCTGCACCACCGCTGCTTCCAGTTACTAAGGGAAGTTTTCCATCCCATCTTTGAGTCTTTAACCAATCTAAGTATGTACTGCTATTTTGAAGCTGAACATCAATAATCTTTATGGCTTCGGATTCACCTTGTGCTTTTAATATGTTTGCTTGTCGAAGACCTTCTGCGTTCGCTATATTTGCCTTCTGTTCACCTAATGCCCTAGCTTCCGTTTGTTGGGCTTCGATTTGTATTCTGCGAAGTTCATTTTGAGCCTGGAGTGCACGCTGTTCGGCCTGGACCTTAGCTTCCACTGCTTGAACAAATTGATCTGAAAATTGGAAGTCAGTGATTGATATTGTGTCCATAATGATATTGTAAGGAGTTAACCTAGCCTCTATTTGTTCCTCTATTTCAGATTTAACTTGATCTCTTTTAGTAATCAACTCTTCTGCGTTATATCTCGCAGTTACTTGCTTAACAGACTCCTGAATTGTTGGAACTATAACCCGGTTAGAATAATCAAGACCTATCTCTTTATACAATATTGGAACAGTGTCTGGGTTGATTCGATAATTCAACGCGACTTCTGTCGCCACATTTTGAAGGTCTTTTGAAGCTGAAGTGGTGCTCTCAACAATTTTTTGGGTTCGAACTTCCATTGGCACTATTGAATCCCTGAACGGTAATACAAAATGCAATCCTTCGCTCAAAGATACCGAGGTATCAACTGCACCAAATTTTAGTAATACGCCACGGTTACCAGCCTCAACAATCTTCAAACTAGAGGTCAGTACAACAAAAATAATAATAATAGCAATTATTGCAGGTATAGCTATTTTTAATGGACTAGAAAAACCAAATCCACCTCCACCGCCAACATCTTCCAGTGGTTCCCCATCTGGTGTAATTCGCCTATTTCGCTTAGATTTAAAAAAATCTACCATGTTTGTATTAATTTACGAATATACGTGATTTAAATATTTATAAATATTAATTCTATGAACTATAATTTACCAAAGTGTTCGAGGAATTCTTTGGAAAAATTAGCAGTTTCTGACAGATTTGAAACCTCTTTCATATTAGCATTTTTTATCCAAACTATATTTCCATCCAAATCTACTAAGATCTGCTTTGATCGTTCGAGATATCTTAAAATGGCGTTAATTTTGTCCAATGATAGAGTAGGAGACAGCAGCTTCCTCAAATCTCTTAGCTTGGGAAAAGGCCTTACATTCTTTATCGTTTCGATAAAATAATCAACTTCCGCATCAGTATACACATTTAGGGCATCCAATCTTCTTTTCTTGTTGACTTTTTTTTTCTTAATATTTGAATTTTAGATCCAGAGTTTATAAAAATTTTTTGTTGATATAAAATAGAAATTTAGCTTAAGGAAGATGGACAAACATACAGAATAATCTAATTGATCGGCGGGACAATTTGAATTCAAGAATTAAGGAAAAAATTATTTTATGCACATATCACCCCTAGATATTTGTCTGTTGGAAATTGTACTCCCAAGAAGGAAAATAGAAATAAAGAGAATAGACTCGACGTTATTCCTAAAGCCCATAATTAAAAGAAGAAGGATGAAATAAGAACAGACAGAATGGAAGGTCCCTTGAAGTCATTTATGAATTAATCCAGCAGAAAGGATATGCAAATACAGCAGATATTTCAAATCACCTAAATGTAAGATCACCAAGCGTGACCAAGATGGTTAAGAAATTGGATGATAATCATTATCTTATTTACGAAAAATACAGAGACCTGATGCTTACAGGGGCAGGAATCAATATAGCACAAAATATACGAGAAAAACACAGCTTGTTTGTAGAATTTTTAAAGATGATAAAAGTATAGGAGGATGTTGCTCATCTGGATGCGGAAGGGATAGAGCATCATTTACATCCACAAATGATAAAAAGTCTAGAGAAACTAATACCAGTTCTAAAAAAAATCAAACCAAAAATCAGCAACGGATTCAGGTAGTTTGTATTTATAGAGAAATTAGGGCTGCGACTTGCTAGGGAAATGGAAGGTCTACATCTATTTTTAAGTATGAAATATCAACAATTCCCTTATTAACGGGAGACGAAATTTCACTCGATTTTTTGGCACCATCACCATTACACAGGTTCAGGAAATCGCAGTTATTGTGAAAAGTTTGATTAATGTCATACTTATTAACGTAATAATCCGATGCCACTGGAGATTCGGAGTATGTGAAGTTCAAGAAGGACCCATTTAAGGTCAAGATTGAGAGTAAGGATGATATACTTATGACTAAAAGTGTAACTTTCCTAAATAAGATCATCTTAACTCGTATTTTATTTCTAAATAAATTATAATTGCATTTCTTCATATAGTGTAGTTATTTTAATTCTAATGGATATACTAGAAAAAATGATATGCGAATTAACAAAGTAGTATGAATTAAACTATTATCAGAATATATCTATCCGGAAAAAAGAACCTGGTTTCATTTACTAGTATTTGATTCGGTTAATATATTGTGAATTCTGATAATTGAATCTATATGAATCTAAATAGACCAGAATTAGGCATACAGTATTCATCAAGGCCCCTATCACCCATTTCTCAACACCAGACAAATCATTTTTTTGGATTCACTACTATTATCAACCAAATTCCCAGTATCCAAAATCATTGAACTCCCTAGGAATTGGTTTTGGCAAACTCCTTAACAATAGTTTTATCTAACAATCAATTCGAACTAAAAATTCTTTACTACTTTTGTTTGTATTCATTGCAACCTAACATAAAATCCAAGTAATAGATTGAAAATAGATTAAAAAACAAGCAACCAAGAAATCTAATAATAATAACCACATCTAGGATTTTAAAAAGTATTTTAAAACTAGAACTACCAGCAATCAAGTTGATAAATCAACGTCAGTATTACTATAATTAGGAAAGATTAAATGTTTGTAATGAAACAATAGTATGGGTAAGGATAAGGAGTACAGAGTGGTCTCTATCTCGGATTGGAAAAAATGGATCATATATAATTTAATTGGAGAAGGAGTTCACAACGTTCTCTTTGAAGATCAGATTAGAAAACTTTCTGGTAGACATTTTGATGAGAACTTGATTTTTGCATTAAATAGTCTTGTGGATAGTGGCTTGCTTCTTAAATTGGAAACTAATAGAAAAAGAAAATTTATTGTTAACTATGAAAAACTGATTGACGCACAAAAGATTTTAAACGATAATCGAAATTGGAGATTAGGCAAAATTTCTGGAATTGAAGACGGGGAAGGGAAATATGTCTCAAATAATATAAATCAATTTTACGCAGAGCCAGAAGGATATAGTTTTTGGTTCAATTTAGAAGAAAGTCCTCAAAAAAAACGGAGTGTCTATAATATTTATCATCGAAAAACAGATGATCTTGAATTTGCAGCTCAAATAATAACGCAAAAATACTCCAAAATACTTTATTTGGGATCCCTTCGACAAAATCGATCTATCATTTCAAGACTTTGGAAGGCTTGTCTTGATTTATCAGATGAAAAGATAAGAAGCGATGGTGGGTTTATTTTGCAGGATCTACAAGACAAGGAAAGAAAAGCTTGCGGCAATAATAGACAGCGTGGGAAAATAGCCTTAGTAATATTTAGAAAATTAGAATATGTAGAAGAGCATGGTAAGAAGGGTAATTCGATAATATTTAGAATCACAGGGAGACATCCTCCTTTTTCCACATTGGACGATATTATATCAGCTTGAGATTCCTAATAATTCAATAAGTCTCAAAGGCTTGTTGATTTAAAAGCGTAAGCCTATTATTAAATACCAAACTATTTTTATCTATGGAAATTCTGGAGGAGAAGATACTTGCCAAGCAGATATTCAAAAAATATTCAATAAACCCTAGAAATTGGAATTTCATTATATCCACGAATTCGATCCGCGATGGATTTTTTGATGCAACAGTGACAAACTCTGACGAATCTTGGCAGTTAAAAATTGATTCCATCTATAAACCCTCCCCGATCATAACAGGTACAAAATTGGATATTGATCCTATCAAGATGAAGAAAACATTTGATGAAGATATTATCCCATTTGGATATAGAAAAATAGATCCACCAGTCTTTATGAACATGTTTAGGAAAATTTCGGAGGAACATGAAATGTTGTCCAAGAAAAATACAGATTATATTAATAGAGAATTGAATTTCATGTTGAATTCCATGGAACCAACTGTGCCGACTAGAGGTACAGATTATCTTTACGGACCTTTCCTATATACTAGTAAAAACCTAATTGGAAAGAGCACGTATCACGATATCGTGTCAGACAAATTGACTTCAAATATAAAAAAGAAAATAAAAGAGAGATATCCAGGATATGGATAAAATTAATTGAACGGGAAGATAGATATCTTAAAACTTGAAAGCAAAATATTAAAGAATAATCCTTTAAAGGATCCATATGAAAGAGACATAATAGTTTACACTCCGGAAAATTATACTGCGAGTGTATCGTCGGGATATCCAACTATTATTTTGTTACCCTCTTTTGGAAATGATAATTATTCCACAATTAACTGGAATCCTTTTTCTATGCCAATTAACGAGAGATTGGAAAAATTGAACCTGGATCAAAAATGTGGTGAAATGATCATTGTAATCGTAAATTGTTTTAACAGATTAGGAGGAAGCCAATATATTAATTCTGTGGCTGTGGGCAGATATGAAGATTACATTATAGATGAAATTATCCCTTTAATAGACTTTAAATATAACGTTTCAAAAAGAGCTGTTCTTGGGAAATCATCGGGAGGGTATGGAGCTCTTTCCTTAGGCATGCGAAATCCAAAAATTTTTAGTGCCATAGCAGCACATTCATTTGATTCAGCGTTTGAATACTGCTACCTACCAGATTTTCCGATCGCAATCGATGTGTTAAGAAAGTACAAGAGTCCTAAAAGATGGCTTGTTGACTTTTGGAATAAGGCTAGTAAACACGATAAGAAAGATTTCACTACATTAAGTATTATGTCAATGGCTGCACATTATTCACCAAATTTGAATAATCCAGAATTAAGCACAGATTTACCATTTGATATAGAATCAGGAGAATTCAAAGAGGCCGTATGGAAATTATGGAAAGATTTTGACCCAATCAATAAAGTAAATGAATTTTCAGAGAATCTTAAAAAAATGAATCTTTTGTATTTTGATTGTGGATGTAACGATGAATTTAATCTGACCATAGGTTCAAGAATATTCAGTAAAAGATGCAGCGATCGAGGTATTAATCACGAATATGAGGAATTCGAAGGGGGTCATTTTAATACAGGCTATAGGTATGATACGTCTTTACAAAGAATATGGAATGCTATTGGATGAATATTGGGATCGATATGATTAGAAAGGAACATACTTTATACTGGTTAGTTAAATTTGACATGAAGTTTGTTAACAAGCAGACTATAAGTAGTAACACTATGTGCAACCAACTCATAGATCCGTTCATAGGATGAAAACGTAAAACATCAATCTCTCAATATAATTACAAAGAAAAGGAGAGAAATTATTTTATTACAATGTCAGGACAACTGACAATTAATAAAACATCTTGTTCCTGGTGAATGAAATACGAGGTTTTGATGAGGATTTTCAAGATTATTGTATAATTGTAAGCCAATTACGTTTTTCATGGTTCTTACCTCTCACTATATTTTCAAAATGTTGTTGGATTTCTCTTGTAATTGGTCCAATACCCCCATCGCCTATAACCCTGTGATCAATGAATCCAACCGGAACAATTTCTGATGCAGTTCCGGTCAAAAATATTTCATCAAAGTAATAAAGTTCGTCCCTAGAAATGTTATCATAACAAATGTTGATACCATGCTGTTTGGCAATTTCAATAACTGTATCTCTGGTTATTCCTTCAAGGGCTCCTGTTGAAATTGGTGGGGTGTACAATATCCCACCTTTTACAAAGAAGATATTTTCCGCGCTTGCTTCTACGACAAAACCATTAGAATTTAGCATTATCGCTTCATCGAACCCAGATTTCAAAGCTTCCATTCTTGCCAATGCAGAATTAGCATAATTTGCCACTCCTTTTGCATGAGTAGGCATTGATCTTATTCCTACCTTCTCCCAAGAAGATACCATGATGTGAATACCTTGTTCCATATCTTCTTTTTTAATATGTTCAGTCCATTTCCATGCAGATATTGCTATAGATACCTTGTTGGGCAAAGGGTTGACCCCCAATTTGCCATAGCCATAAAACGCAATTATCCTGATATAACATTCGTCCAATCTATTAGCCCTAACTACCTTTACTGTAGCTTTTTTGAGCTCATCGAATGAATATTCAAACTTCATAAAGTAGGCTTTTCCGCTATTAAACAATCTTCTTATATGATCGTCCAGTCGAAATATAGTAATTCCTTCTGCGGTTTTATAAGAACGAATTCCCTCAAATACACCGGTTCCATAATGTAATCCATGAGTTAATACATGCACCTTAGCTTCAGCATAATCAATTAAATTTCCATCAATCCAAATTTTATCACTTTCGATCATAAACAGTACACCAGGATAGTGTATCTAATTTATTATCGAGCCTTTTGAGTGTATTGATCTAATAACTTCTTCAACATTTCGATCTTCTACTAAAATGAGAATTCTAGATGTCTCTTCTTGTGCATCTATATTCAGTATGTTAATGTCTTGCTGACTAACAATACTACTGGTATCAGAAACTATTTTAGGAATTTTCCACATGGAATCTCCAATAAGAGTAACTACTCCTCTACCATATACCATTTCAACCTTTGGGTAAAATGAGCGAAATATTTTTTCATGTCTTTTTACATAGTCCCCATCCAAAAATAGGAACCTTGTCATTTCCATATTGTCTTTTTTATATGGAGATAATTTAATAAAATCATGATATTGTCTCTGTTTCTCAAATAATGCGGCAATGTGAGAGGCAGCTATGGATTCCATTCTAACGATAGCACAGTTTTTTTTACCAGTAACAATCTTAATTTTGGCTTCTGTTTCGAGTTCATCGTCTGACAACCGTTTTAATATTTGTGTATAATTAGAAGGATTTGAAATATTAGTAACCAAGATGATCAAATTTAGGTCATGATCGTCTATATCTTTAATAGCAATTGGATCCAAAATTTTCATGCCAAACATTCCTGCAAGTTTAGCTTCGTTATAAGATAGAGTCTTCACGTTGTGAAGATTCTTAGAAACGATTTTAGGGTCTGCGCTTAATACGGAATTGTCTTTTTCAAAATCAAGAATGACGTTAAACTGTGATGATAACAAAATCCCTAAGTCCGCAGCAGATCTATCAGATCCACCCCTTTCATAAGTGGTTTCCAACCCGTCTACTGTTTTTCCAATAAAACCCCCTATGCATAAAACTTCATTATCTTTAACTAACCTGATTAGTGAATCTATCTGATTTTTAGATTCGTCTAGCAAGAAACTAGCTGCTTCGAAATTATCGTCCGTAACTATTGGCCATTCATTCACGTTCACACTAGAGGATTTAATACCGTTACTTTTTAAAATATAATCCATTAAAACAGAAATCACTATTTCTCCACTATATGCAAGGATTCGCGAGCGGCTAACATCAACAAATCGACGATTCTCTGCCACTTGCTTGAGTGATATCAAAACAGTCTTGTTAAATTTCTCTAACTCGGATTCAAAACTTAGTCTGTCAGCATCTGATAAATATTTATTTGAAATCTCCAAATAGACGGTTTTTAGGACATCGATGTCTACCGGATTTGATGATGCATAATTTTTTGAAATCCGGATGGCAACATCGGTCATAGACATATTCTTTCCTTCATAATTTGTAAGAGGAGCAGAAAACACGCAAATGATCTTAGATTTTTTCCTTAGTTCTCTTATTCTGTCAATTATGATTGGGATCTTTACGCCATTTACTCCTAACGCTGATCCGCCGAATTTTGCAATTACTAATGGCTCCAATACAAAAATTAATACAATATCCTGTTATTATTTATTCAGATATTCAGCAATAAGCTTGGCAGCCTCGGAAACTCCATTTGGCACCCTTTTTTCTTTTTTTAAACGAAAGCCTGAAAGATTATCTTCCATAATTGTATCTAACTTATTAATATCCTCGTATGAAAACCCCAATTCTCTGGCCCTATCCTCTTGCTCAAAATGATTCTTAATTGGAATAAAAATGCCAGGGGTACCGTATACTAAGCTCTCATCAATTGTAGATTTTCCTGCTAATGATATAATCAAGTCTGCTGCGTACACGTATTCATGGATATTGTTTACAAAGCCGATATTCCTATAGGATTTATCTCTATTCTCATTGAATGAAATATTAGATGAATAAGATACTACCAAATCACAATCATGCCGTTTTTGTAATTTAGTAAAAGATTCGAGCGTCCTTCTTGTTAAATAATCTCCAGCTGACGTGCCCCCGGTAGTTAGCAAGATTGTAAATTTATTAAACGAGAACCTCTTTCTCAACTCATCTCGACTTGCTGTTATCTCTCTAACTATTGGACCCACATAAAATAAATTATCGCGATTATCCCCAGATTCTGGAATAATAACACAATCACTAGATTTTATCAAATTACACATAGAATTGTTGAGATATTTTTCAATACCAGACAATATCCCATTTCTTATAAAATGAGTTCTAAGTATATCTGTAACAAAGATTCTTGTAATATTGAGATCCTTGCCAACAGATAGAGAAGCAAAATCCTCATCAGTTACAATTAAAGGATTGGTATCCCGTTCCATGTCACTGGTAGATAGCCATTTTTTTACTTTTTTTTTGGATTTTCTGAAATAGGACACATATTTTAGCAACCATAAAAAACTGTTGTTTAACCTGCCTTCATCTATTGAAAACTCTGGAGGAAAATATAGATCATGGGCACTGAACTTTGATTCTTCTGAAGAATCATTCTCAATGGATATAAAATCAAAAGCTTTGGAACCCGTAATGAAGCTGAAATCATAATAATTAAATGACTTGGCAATTTCCTTTACAATGGCAATATCCCGTGTTATATGTCCAAGACCAATTGGGCTTGAAAAAAATAATGTCATGTGGATTAAACCAGCAGTATTAATGTAGAAATAATAAAAACAACGTGGATAGTTTCAAATTAAAGCTATTTTACAATCATAAGTAATTCATCGTCTGATATGAATTTCATAAATAATGGTTTTGAAGACGAACCAAATAGTAGATTCCGCGGTTCTAAGGACAGCCTTCCATTTTTTGAATGTAGTAACCAGATTGACTAATGTCTTTTGCTACTACTGGTGGAGCCGCTTGAATATGGCAGAATTGACATTCCTCTTGTGTCATTTTCTGCCCTCCTTGATCAACACTTTCAAGATACTCCTTTCCGTATTCGATTGCTTTTTCATGGGGAGTATTTGCTTCTACAATCACATCAAAATGCATTATTCTTCCATCTTTTTTTGTAACATATGTATCATATACTGCACATTCCATATACCTTTTTTTGGACAGACATCATATTTAATTTATTACATCGTTATCTAATACGAAATTGAGATTTTGGTACTTTAGATGTTCAAAATTCGATATGATATATGAAAACAGGATAATTGGCTTTACGTAACAACTACATAGAACCAACCATTATCAGAAAGCAAATGAAAATGTAGACAGAAAATCGTTGATTATACGCATGGAGTAGTAGTGGCACCTACTTAGGGAATTCTTAAGGTATAAATCAATGGTTCTTTATGATGGTTCTGAACATCTTGGAAATGACCATAGTTGACTCCTGCACAAGGCGTTGTATATGGCACACTAGAATTAATCAAGGCAGAAACTACTTCATCAGAAGTAGCACTAGGTTTAATACTTTTATACAAAGCGGCCTGTCCTGCAACAACAGGGGCTGCCATACTTGTACCACTGTCAAATGCGTACCCTTGTTCCTTGTAGGTCGAGAATATGTTCACACCCGGTGCTGCAAGATCAATACTATTGCCATAATTACTGAAACTCGCAGCATAATCGTCAGGACCTCCTATAGTACTATTGCCCCTACCTCCACATTCTCCGTCACTATCAGATATCGCAGAAACTGCTATTACTCCAGGGATTCTTGCTGGAGAAGTTAATGAGGTGTTAATATTACTGTTTCCAGCGGCTACTACATATATCAATCCCTTTGCGAGAGATTCATTAATAGCCTTATCCAATTTGTTTGATGGTGGATTTTCAATACTTAGATTAACTATGTCTATCTCGTCAGCATGATCATTAACGTACTGTATGCCCTTTATTTGAGACGATAGAGGACAGTTGCCGTTGACATCACATACCTTTATTGCCCAAAGCTTTGCTCCGGGTGCGACGCCTAGAATACCTATGGAATTATCTTTTGCTGCAGCTATTCCAGCAATATGAGATCCATGACCCAAGTCGTCATCCCCTGTTAGCGCACCTTCTACGAAAGATACATTCCTGTAGACATTCAAATCGGGATGGTCAAGACTTATTCCTGTATCCAAGATTGCGATATCAACATTCGAAAAATCTAATTCTCCCGATTGTTTGGAAAAAGCATTTTCCAATTTTTCACTTGTGATATTGAGCACATTTGCATTGATCCTTTCAAGGCTATCAGGTATGGTTTGATTATGGTATCTAACTGAGGTGATCTTTCCGTTTAAATCTTGATTAATTGCAAAAATCCTTGGATCGTTACTAAGTTTGTTCATAAAATCCCTCTCATTTAGTTGTCCACTATTATTCATATTAATAACAAAACCAGGTGGATTCTCAAAAACAAATTTTATTTCACCATTTTGGATATAATCTTGCGAAACTAGTCTTGAATTTGTGGTAACACTTTCATTCAACCACACAATAAATTGTAAAGGTATAGGTTCATACCTCAGATTTGGAACGAATGTTCTGTCAAATACGTATATCGTAGGAAAGGAAAAGTTTTCATTTAAGGAAATATCAAATGTCTTGGTATTATTAACATTGTACTGATCTAGGATTTCTACTGTATACCAAGAATAATCTAGTCCGTTTAAGGTTATTACCGAGATATCAGAATCACAATCAAAAAAATCATTATTCACAAAATATAGAGAATCTTCAGTTGTATATGGATTAGGAGATATCTTATATACTTGCGAAAAATCTTGATCGGTTATAATTGTTAATGATCCTTTTGCAAAAATATCTGTTGGATTAGGTCCGCAATCCTTGACTGTTGTTTGAAACTCTTGTTGAATAGGAGTTTCAGGTGGGGTATCAGGAGTTTCAGGTGGGGTATCAGGAGTTTCAGGTGGGGTATCAGGAGTTTCAGGTGGGGTATCAGGAGTTTCAGGTGGGGTATCAGGAGTTTCAGGTGGGGTATCAGGAGTTTCAGGTGGGGTATCAGGAGTTTCAGGTGGGGTATCAGGAGTTTCAGGTGGGGTATCAGGAGTTTCAGGTGGGGTATCAGGAGTTTCAGGTGGGGTATCAGGAGTTTCAGGTGGGGTATCAGGAGTTTCAGGTGGGGTATCAGGAGTTTCAGGTGGGGTATCAGGAGTAACAGACACAGTTACAGAATCAGGATCACTGGTAGCAGTGTCACTACTTACCACTAACTGGAAGGTAAGTTTAGTTTCTTCTTCTACCTGTGGAGATGTAAATGTGGGATTTGCAGATATAGGGTTATTTAGGATCACTTCTGGACCACTAGTCTGTTGCCAATCGAAGTTTAGTGATGGACGAACATCATCACCAGAAGTATTAGGATCATAGCTTTTGCTACCATCCAATTTGGTCAACATATCGCTTTGTACAGTTATGTCAGTGCCAGCATCAGCAACTGGAGATAAATAATCAGAGTTGGAGTCTGAGGAAGAGGTAGAGTTAGAGTTGGAGTCTGGGGAAGAGTTGGAGTCTGGGGAAGAGTTGGAGTCTGGGGAAGAGTTGGAGTCTGGGGAAGAGTTGGAGTCTGGGGAAGAGTTGGAGTCTGGGGAAGAGTTGGAGTCTGGGGAAGAGTTGGAGTCTGGGGAAGAGTTGGAGTCTGGGGAAGAGTTGGAGTCTGGGGAAGAGTTGGAGTCTGGGGAAGAGTTGGAGTCTGGGGAAGAGGTAGAGGTGTCGCCTTTTTCAACTTCTGGTTCAGAATTTCTCAATGTACCAAATGCTTTTGAGACATCAAAATCCTCTATTGATTTGAGTGGAATAAAAAAATAAAAATGAAAGACGCTAATTACAGACAATAAAAAAATAACAAATGAAACAAGAAATAATTTTCTATTGACCATTTTAGATTTCACGGTTGAACATATTTTGTATCTAAAAAAGTACTCGTGCTCGATTCAATCACAAGACAGGCATATGACGTCTATCGCTATCTAACGAGCCTGGAAATGAAGAGATAGTCCCATTTATGTTATTCTCGGTTGAGTTGGAATCTGTCAGGAGGGTGGAGTTGGAATCTGTCAGGAGGGTGGAGTTGGAATCTGTCAGGAGGGTGGAGTTGGTATCCAAATTAGCAAAAACATTCGACAAGGTCAATGTAAATAGAGCAAGGATTAATAAGCTAATCGAAAAGACAGCAAAGAAATTATATCCATCGAATTTGTTGTAGTTTTTTATTGTCATACTATCCATGAAGTTTATAAATAGATAAATTTTGTCTTGACTTTATTATACTCTCATAGTCTAAAATTCTAAAAGTATAAGAATAATAGAAATTATTTAAGAGATTATGAAAAATTATTTTGAAGGATATTATTGCAGGGATGACCTTCATTTACAAGTAATTAATAAGGACAGTAATCGGAAAATTCTAAATGCACTGCGTGAAGCATATCCTATAGGTTTGTCGGTCGAGGAACTAAGCGAAGTTACCAAACTACCAATAAAGACTGTCTACGCTCAGAAGGCCGAACTCTATAGAGAGTATTACATAAATCATGTTGAGGAAGAAAAGAAAAATCAAAGAGGTAGACCATCCAAAAGACAAGATCCTTTTATTTTCCGTAAGAGGGCTCGACTAGTAATTGAGGAGTTGTTTGGAGTTCACGATATATATGAAGGCAATAAACCAGTTCCTTTACCCCCCGGACACACAATTTATTCTGACGGTTTTGCAGAAACCTTGAGTAAGCTGACCCTCAAGGAGGAGAAGAATGAATTATTTATCACTCTTTTAGATTATGCGAGAAAAGTACTGTCGAGAGCGTACAATAACGAGGAGATCAAAGATAAATGGGCTCCAAGTAATGAGGGAAATTATTGTTGTACCCAATGCGGGTTAAACCACGAAGCGCGTGATTTTTTTCGGGCAATATTTTTGAACTTAATTGATGAATTTGAACAGAGTAAGCATTTTGTGGATTTTCTCAAGGGCCAAAACATGGTAACTCAAAATTCCTATGAAAAAATTCGAACAACAGTGGAGTAAAAGGAAGTACTGAGAATAGGTAAAAAAGCAAACTGGATTAACATGTTTACAATAGCGACAGTTTTTTCGTTTTGATTTCCGAAATTCCTTTATCATATAATAATAATAAAGTTAGCTTCATTTGCAGGTTAGATGGTGAATTGTTCTCCATTTATATTAATCACGGGAATGATCAATTTTTTGTTGAACCTGGACTACACTTGTAATTAGCGGGATAGATTTTAAAATTTATATTATAAGGATATGTCAAGTAAACTACGAAGAAAACAATTTATGGGAAATGTCCCAATTGTAGATCCAAGGGTCAACTAGACGTGGTTTCCAGCACTCCAGGAAAAGAAAAATTTAAGTGCAATTCTTGTTATTTTAAATTTAGTTTAAATGATTTATAGCCATTTACTATTCAAAAATAAATATTTGAATAGTAAAATTTAAAATATAATCGATATAAGGAATGATATGAGTGCTACCTTTTTAGTTTTCTATAGATTTAAAACAATGACTCCGGAAGAATCCAAAAAAGCAAATGAGCAGTGGAGAGAGATGAAGAGGAGTTTGCCGCAGGGAATCGAGTTAATGGGAGAATATAGTCATGCGTGGGGTACTGAGTATAATGGATTTTTGCTCTTTGAATCAGATACCAGTGATGGATTTATGGACTGGTGGTCTAGTTTTAAGGATAGTATTAGATGGTATGTAGATCATACACACACGATTACTGCCAGAAGAAAATAATTTTTTTTTATTAAAAAGATAACAGTTTTATTTTGTGACGTTATAGTCAAGTTGTATGAATCACAATGCCTTTGTTTTAATTAATTGTACGCTAGGGTCTGAAGCAAAGGTAATGGAACAAATAAAGGATTTGGAATACGTCAATAAAGCTTATCGCGTTTATGGCGTTTATGATATAATAGTAAAAGTAAATGCTAGTGACAAAGAGGATTTGCAAAGGAAAGTCCTTTTGATTAGACGACTCAATGATATAAAATCCACATTGACACTACTTGAAATAAACAATTCATGATCGCATTTTTGAAAATGATTTATTGGTAGATAATATTGACGTTTTGAGAGCAAACGAAATTGAATTCATATCTACAAATTAGGAATAGATAGAAGGGCGTCATAGATGAGTAAGAATGTATGATAGAGTAATACCCATCGTTCGCAATTCAGAATATTTTATGATTATTTCAAAAAATGATAATACCAATTTGACAAGAAATAGTACCCGATATTTTTGATTTTGGGTAACCGGATTTAGTTTACATTTATATTTGATCTTAACAGGCAAAATAAAAAAGAAAAATATATTAATAATACCTAAAAACCAAGCAAATTTCAATTAATATTTATAGGATTTATATATAATAGAAAACTGCAGTCTGTGAATGAATTTTTTGACAAGGATAGCGAAAAAAGGGATGAAAACCAAGACAAAAACATAGATGGCATCTCCTCTCATTTTACAAGCTCTGGTATACTTTTATTTCTAAATCAGTTAGTTTTGGCCTTTGGTAACTGGATTTTCTGGATGCTGATTTCAAGATTCGCATCAACAGTAGAAATAGGTCAAGCAACCACCATATACAGCTTGGTGGTTTTTGTTACCACAATCATTCAATTTGGCATAGAATATCCAATTCTGAAATATTCCTTAAAATATAGAGAGTCCATACTATTTACTACTTTTATCATTGAGATGGGTTTAAGCCTCCTTGCCATCCCATTCATGGTTTATTTCTTCGCAAATTTTGAAGATAACAACCTGGGTCAGTTTGAATGGCTAGCTATACTAATGGTCATCATGACTGCACCGGGCATAATCGCACATTACCTTCTATTGAGTTTATTTAAAATCAGAACAGTTTTAATCATAGACATTATTGCTACAGTCATAAAATTTTTGGTTGGTTTTATTCTTGTAATATATGGTTTTGGAGCCTCGGGCATTTTGTTTGCATTTTTAATAAATGTCAGCATTGTAAGTTTGTTTACGTTTGCAATTGTCCTAAAGGAGATGCCATTTAGATTAAATTTCAAGGTTTTTAAAGTAGTAATCAAAGATGGTTTGATAAACACACCTTCAAAAATATCAAGGGTCTTTGTTTTTAGTCTAAGTGTAATCCTATTAGCCGTTTTTGGTGTTGATGTTTCACAGATTGGAATTTTCTACATGGCTTTAACAATAAGTCTCATAGCCGGAGGATTTGCTACCAATATTGGTCTAATGGTAATACCCGCATCAATCAGAACCGAGAGAGACTATGCATCTTCAGCTTTGCGGATAGGTTTAAGCTTCACGATCCCGCTCATAATGATTTTGATAACTCAATCATATGCCATACTAGGCTTCATAGGTAATAGCTATACTGTCGCAAGCGTTGATTTAATAATTCTTGGACTTTCCATATTACCTTCGTCTATAACTATAATAGCAATTTCGGAATTTAACCTTACAAATCAATATAAAAAGATCCTGTTTATAGGAATAGTAGAAATCATTATCTTCATTGTAACCTTCTCCATTCTAGTTCCAAATCTCAATATTTTGGGAGCATCATTAGCTACTTTAGTTGCTTTCATAGCGTCTGCAATAATATCCATAATTTGGATCAAAAAAACTTCCTTACGATACATCTTAACCTCATTAGTATCACTTGCATCTGGAATCATAATATGGCAAACTATAAGCTTTATTGCAGGAAATGGGCTCATAGCCACTATCATAAATCTGATAGTAGTGGTACTTGCCTCATCAGCTATAGTATTTTATTTAAATAAAATTACTATTCGTGAGTTAATTTCTATGATAAGGTCGGTGGCTAAAATGAATAATGAATAATAATGATTGACTAAGAACTCAGTTCACTAACCATAATTCTGCTTATGGGATATGTTCATATCCGCTTCTATGTGTATACGATAGAAAACAAAAGAAGCATTAGCGTTTATTCTAGAATTTGAGACAATATCTCACCTAGATAGGTCGAAATTTCAGATAGCTTTAGACAAATGATCAATCAAGTGAAATTGGACTCATTCTAATGGAAAAGATCATATGAATGGAACCTGTCAAACTTAAGATATTATCCCAATTCAGATCCAACATAATTCAAATTCGTGGTAACAAGGATATAGAATTAAGAGCGTAAATGAAAATGTTGAAATCTTTAATAATTTATATTAAGAAAAATAAAAAAAGGAAAATTTTTTTTTTTGGCGTTCAAAATAAAAAAAATTATCTGGTTTGTCCTATCACATTATTGCCGTAATTAGTCTGTGTTTGGCTATTAAAGTTGTTGCATGATCCACTAGTACTACCGCCAGAAACACAAAGGCTACCTTGGTTTGCTGATTGGGATTGGCCTATACCTTGTGTTGCAGTATTGCCGCCACCTTTATATCCGCTGCCGCCTTGTTGGCCTGCTACATTGTTTCCGAAGTTGGTTTGCTCTTGGTTACTTAGGTTGTTGCAAGAGGCACTAGTATCATCGCCAGAAACACATAAGCTTCTTTGGTTTGCTGATTGGGATTGGCCTATACCTTGTGTTGCAGTATTGCCGCTTCCGCTACCACTGCCGCCTTGTTGGCCTGCTACATTGTTTCCGAAGTTGGTTTGCTCTTGGTTACTTAGGTTGTTGCAAGAGGCACTAGTACTACCGCCAGAAACACAAAGGCTACCTTGGTTTGCTGATTGGGATTGGCCTATACCTTGTGTTGCAGTATTGCCGCCACCTTTATATCCGCTGCCGCCTTGTTGGCCTGCTACATTGTTTCCGAAGTTGGTTTGCTCTTGGTTACTTAGGTTGTTGCATGAGCCGAAGGTGCCATCACCGCTTACACAAACTGCACCTTGCTTTACTGATTGGGATTGGCCTATACCTTGTGTTGCAGTATTGCCGCTTCCGCTACCACTGCCGCCTTGTTGGCCTGCTACATTGTTTCCGAAGTTGGTTTGCTCTTGGTTACTTAGGTTGTTACAGGATATGAAGGTGTTCACACCTGAGAGACAAATTCCAAGCTGTGTAGCTAATTGCAGTTGTCCTATACCTTGAGTTACAGAATTTTGAGCAAAAACATTGTTATTTGTAGCCAGTAAAACTGGAGCTATAAATAATACAGATGCTATTGCAAGTACTGAAAGGGTTCTCATTATGGTACATGTATCTTAACACATACATTTAACCTTTTCTTGAAATATCCATTTATCTTCTAAATAGCCAAACGAAATACAATTGTTGTAATTACTATATAACAAATCGAAATTTGTCTTTAACAAATGAACTGGATTTATATATTTAGACAACTTTATATTTAATGATATAGATTTTAAATTATTAATTACAGTATAATCTTATATTTTAACCAAGCTATAGCTATCTAAATTTTTTGTTTCAAGTATAATTTGAATTCTTCAATGATTCTTTAACATATATAAATAAGTAAGAGTATTATAAAACTGCTTGAAATTTCCAATAAGTGTCATAATCCCAATATTCAATGAAGAAAAAAGGATTAGAAAATGCCTGGAGCGATCTCTGGAATATTGTACAGCTCAGGATTGGGATTTTGAAATTGTGATAGTAGAAGATGGATGTACTGATCAGTCCGTCATGATAGTAAAGGAATTTGAGAAGATAGATAAGAGAATTATACTTGTCTCGTTAACCAAAAGATATGGTAAAGGTGGGTCAGTATTACGAGCTATTGATCATTGTACAAAGTCAAACATAGGATTTATGGATGTTGACTTATCAGCTGACCCATCGGAATTTGAAAGATTGATTCCGTTTATTGAAAAGAACGACATAGTTATTGGTTCAAGAACTCTGCGTGGAAGTTTAGGTGTGGCAACAAGGCCTATTAGAAGAAAGCTCTTGTCATTTATGTATCATTTGTTTTTCAGCTGTCTATTTGATATCAAAATTCGTGATCTTCAATGTGGTTTTAAATTATTTAAAAAAAATTCATTGTCTAGAGTCTTGTCAGGAATAAGAGTTAATGGTTTCGCATTTGACACAGAGTTTTTGGTAATGAGCAAGTTGAATGGTTTGCAAATAAAAGAAGTCCCTATCGTTTGGCACCATGACAAAAATTCCAAGCTAAATCTATTTTCCACCATATTTAATATGTCCCGCGATTTACTCAATATTTGGGTAAAGGCTTTCATGACACAATTACACGAGTGTTCGTCTCAGAAAGTCAAATTTGTTGCAAGACCAGTCATCCTATTTCAAGCAATTTCATATAACCCCTTCGCCAAACGTTCTATCAAGACAGATGTTCTAACGGGATAGGAGTAATCACCATGTTTGCGATTGTAACAGGCACAAGACCCGAAATTATCAAAATGTTTCCAATAATGAAACAGATGGACAGACATAATATTGATTATAAGTATATTCATACAGGCCAACACTTTGATGTTTCATTGTCAACACAATTTCTTAATGAGTTCTCTATCCCCCATCCTGACTATAGTATCGATTTGTTCGACTCAAAAATAAATCCAACCCTTCAAATTCCAGAAATGATGATAAAACTAGATAAGTTGTTTAGAGAAGAAAATTTTGACGGTGTAATAGTACAAGGTGATACCAATAGTGTTTTAGCTGCGTCACTAGTTTCTACACAACATAACATACCAATTTATCATGTAGAATCAGGATTACGATGTTTTGATTACAGTATGCAGGAGGAGCGAAATCGATTATTAGTAGATCACATGTCAGATGTTCTTTTTGCTTCAACTGCAGTTTCCAAAAAAAATCTCGAGAATGAAAATGTAAAGGGAAAGATATATGTCGTTGGGAACACAGTTATGGATGCAATAAGCATAATTTCGAATAGCGAAATGAGCGCTCTAAATGATGAAAAACCAATTGATAAAATTGTATCTGAAGAATATGTAGCAGTAACATTACACCGACATGAAAATTTGTCAAATAGAGATTTCTTGTACAACTTTTTTAGTGGATTACATGAATCTAACTTAAATTATATATTTCCTATACATCCCCATACTTTAAAACAAATGAAGAAATTTAAGTTGGATTATTTTCTTAGAGATAGAATAAAAATCGTCCCACCATTAGGATATACTAAATTTCTGAATTTATTGAAAAAGAGTAAATTTGTAATAACTGACTCCGGCGGGATTCAAGAAGAAATTACGTCCCATTTAGTAAACAAATGTGCTATTGTGGTAAGACCTAATACGGAACGACCAGAGTCAATAGAATCGGGACATTCCAGATTGCTTAGTGATTTTAGTAAGAATAAATTAGAGAACGAAATTTATAAACTCAATAATGATCTAGAACACGGAATTAATTTTAGAGCCAGCCCATATGGCGTTGGTAACAGTGCCCAAAGGATCGTGAATGTGTTATTAGAACATTATCAACCGGTTTCAAAGATATTGAATTAAGGTTGACTTTACGAATTTAGATAAGGAAAAGTCATAGTTTTCCTGTTAGATGAAAAACTCTATTTTTGAATGACGTACATCTTTGTTGTTATTTCTTTTATTCCAGAGGTCTAGTGCTTGTAAAGAAAACATGCTGCACCAAGTACAAGCAAAATTGGATTGCTCATTATACTTTATAGCTTTTTCTGAATTAATAAAAAAGCTCATTACTCTAACAAGAAGACTATCCATGGCCTTTTCTATTTTATCTCTAGGCAACTTCAAATAAACTTCCAATTCTTTACCATATAGGATTAGTAACCGTAGTAACTGTGAAGTACAATCGGCTTGATCATTTAAGTCGACATTGCTCCTTGGAACACCGCCCATGATTGTCATATTGGAAATGGCCCATTCAATTCCCTTCAATCCATTAATTAACAATTTCCTATCGTTTTTTATAAACCCAACATATGTTAATCCTTCACAGGCATAAAGGTGTGGATGAAGGTAAATCTGGTCATTTTTATCTAGATTATTCAAAAAACTACCTTCATCGTTCTGCATACTTGTTGCAAGTTCGCAAAGACTTCCACAAATTTTTAAATATGTCTCATTTCCGGTAATTCTATATAAATCTATCAAACCAATTCCCAATTTAGCGTGATATGAGCCAATTTGAGTAGACCACTTTTCAGAGCCATAGTTTAAGGGTGACAAGTTTACATCTAATAGTGCATAACATAGTTGGTCATTCTTAAAGAAATATTTTATTAAGGCATTTGCTAATTTCTCTGCCATTTTAAGAACCACTTGATCTTTGGTAACTTTATAATAATTTAAAAGACCAGCAAGAACCATGCCATTATCAAAAGAATAAATTTGATTTTCGATCATACCTTTTTCCGTAAAATTTTCATTTTTTCTCTTACCCGTATTTAATAAATTGTTAATCATATTTTTTTGAATGTATTCGACAGTTTGTTTCATGGCTTCTAAATATTCAACATCATTAGTCTCGGTATACAAGTAACTAAAGCAACTTAATGAATAACCAGTAATTTCATTATATATATAAGGATACTTGCCTGCTTCATCCAATGCATCTAGATTTTTCCATCCGAAAAAACCTCCACAATCTTCTCCTGCCGTAATCCTTATATCAGAATGCAAAAGCCAATTTTGCAGATCCTTTGCAAGTTCAAACTCTTTATTCTTCAATTATCAATTCCATATATGCGCTCATATTTCTTTTTATTGCAAATTGTGAACTTTTAGTCGATTTTGCCCTTACTCAAGCTACTTATATAAAGGCCATAAATCGAACATTGGGATTAGGTATGTTTAAGGTTTCCAATAGGAATAGAAACGTAATATTTTCGAAAATATATAGTCAGCCTATTATTGTTATGGTATTGGCTTTGTTTTACTTGTTTTATAATAATATATTGTTGCAGTAGCGGCTAAAATCAACAAAACAATAATGCTTATAGTTAACCCGGTATAAAACCAAGCCTGGGGTTCATATTCTAAAACAATATCAAAACTACCAGTTTTATTAATCAAGAATCCATTAACTATTGAGAAAATAGGAACATTATCTATTTCCTTTTGAGACTGCGGATCATTACCAACAATGCTAGCTTTCCACAATGGATCATAGGTTTCTGAAAATGACAAGACAAATGGTTTTGTTGCATTGTCTATTTTTATGATATGTTTTGTAGGATTAATTTTGGAATAATTGCTCAGATATGCTGGTATGCTTTGATCACTAAAAGGTAGACTAGAGGTAGATGAGGAATAAGCATCATTTGTATCTGCATTTTCATTACTGTTAATTGTATAAATCAGTGCAATATCTAACTTAGTTTTTGGATCAGGCATGGTTAACTTTATTTGATGTGTTCCTTTTGGCAGGTAGACAGTAGAACCAATTGAAAACGTATTGTCTGAAGTTAAGGATGAGTTTGAGGATGAATTGTGGTTGGATTCATTATTAGAAAGACTCTGATAATCTCTTTCCACACCATCTATTACCAACTTAACTGGTTCATCTTTCAAGTCTCCTGTACCATTATCATAAAACTGGAAATCAAAGGAATAACTACCACTTTTTATTATATCGATATCCTTCTGTAATGTGTACCCCATACTACTGTTGTCCATGATTGTATTCATAGTTTCTGTACCTGTATCAGCTGTGGCATTGATAGCAGTAGTGGTAGTATTGGTGGTAGATGAAGTCATATTAGATTGATTTGATTCGCTAAATAGTGCATAGGATTTTATCGAATCAATATTTTCATCGTTTACCTTTATGTTATAACCATAGGAAGCGTTATTAACAACAGGAATAGATCTTGTTTGGACCAAGGAAGTTGAAGACGATGCATTACCATCTGTGTTATTCTGGATTAGACTTTCACGATGCATATCAGCATAATATTCATCAGTATATCCAAGATTATTCAAATGAATACGTGGAATTATCTCTGTCACCTCAGTGTCATCTAAATAGAAGGTACTTTTTGAATTTGCATTAGGTAAGAACAGAAAAGCAACCTGGATAAATTCTGTATTACGTGGAGGTACAATGTCAATAGCGTATTCCTTTTCAAAGGAACCATTAATGGGTTCAGAGACAGGATTTTCACTTATCAGATTATAATTCAAATCGTAAAAGTGCACTTCTGGGTGAAAATCGTTCATGTCAAATGCTTTAACTTTGGACTTGAATTTTAGATTAGTGTCATCACCGATTGGTATATAATCTGTCTGTAAAATATTCCACGTATTCATACTATCGGGTGTAGATTGGTTTACATTAACTTTTAAACTGCTATTTCCTGCAATAGGATAATTTTCTTCCAAATTCTCTGAGTATAGTTCATCGCCAAATAATTCAAATGGATTGGTAGCATTCTCATAATCTTCAGAATAAACAGTTTTTTGACTTGTAGGTATTAGGTCAATAGATCTGATAGGATTAGTAGTTTGGGTATCATTACCGCTATTCTCAGGAGAAAATGGTTTGTACTTGTTTTCAAAATTTAATCTAAGTGAATCAACATTATCAGGCGTATTTAGTGTGCCATTAAACATGACAGTACCAGCTGTTGTATTATTGATTTTGTTTGGAGTCATAGTCATGGTATTATTTGAAATTGTAGTATCAAATAGCGGAACTAGTATAGAATTAGTGCTGTTACCAAAACTGTCAAAGTCGGCTTGATCCATCAAATATATAATATTCATCTCACTAGTTTTATCCATAACAGCAGACATTGATTGTTCAAATTGGCTATGAGGAACTACTGCAAATGTGTTTATAGCATTAAAACCATTTACATTTTCGATGGTTAATTTGTGCGTACCTTTAGTCAAATTGCCTGACCATATTTTTTTCCATACAAACTTGTCGTTGTTGTCTGTGCCTTGAGTATTGATTTCATTTATTAAATCATCGTCTAGGAAAATCTTGATGTTTCCTCCTCTGAAATTCTCAAGATAGCGTATGAACAAGTCGTATTGATCATCCTTGTCAATTTTAATAGGTATGTCAAGTTTGACACCTGAAGCTTGTGTTATAACTATACCCTTCCCATAATCTAAATCCCAATTATCTATTCCTACTGGTTGTAAATAAGGATGGAATTCCCCATGTAATGAATCAATGGCATTGACTCTGGACCAAAATAGGGAGTGGTCATTATGAAAAGTATATTCAAAAGGTGAAACAAAGTAGTCATTAGGCATAAATGGAAATACAAGTCCTAAGAAAGATGGTTCCATGATTATGTTGTTAAAATAATTTAGAGAACTGATATTTTGTGATGGATTTTGATCCAAAAATAATACCGAAGAATTTGTGGAACTAAAGGACTTGATCTTATTAAGAAGGGATAATTTGTCTAAGCCTTGAACTACTCCAATGTTGTTGTTGGTATTCATTATATCAATGGATGATGACTGATTTTTTGGTAATTTGAAGACGTCAAAAAATCCAATGTTCTTATCATGCTGTAAATCACTCAAAGTATAAACCTTGTTCGAGAAAGACAAATCATCTTCTGATATTGTATCATTGTGATATATCAAATACGATGTACCGAAAGGATAAATGTAATTGCTGATACCTTCTTTTGTTTGATTATTTTGAATCAATTGGGTAAAATAATTATAGTAATTCTTTTGCACCGGATAAAAGATCTGATTGCTTGGAAGATCAGATTCTAACTGATAAATGCCAGGTTGATTTGGACCGATTATTCCATGATTAAGACTCCAGTATGGCGGGGTCGCAGAGTAAGGCATAAAAAAGACCTTTTGAGTATCAAGGGTAGATAAGTAGTTGTTTAAATTATCAAAATCCTCTGGCAATTTTATGGAATTATAAATTTCATCCATCGTATAGTTATAAACCGGATATGCAAAAATAGCAATACTACCAATAATAATAACAATATAGATGGATGAGACAATGATGTTTTTAGATCGATTTGAAAACAGTTTGAAAATGAAAACTGAAAATAAAGTTATGAAAAAAGAATAACTAAATGCTATCAAAAATGACCACTTATCAGGGTCTCTAAAAACCCAGGCAATCTTTCCAAGTATAGGTGTGGAAAATAAAATACTAAAATAATCAATCCGAATGTTTGTTCCCATAGCCAGCACAAATCCAATTACAAAAAAAACAAACAAAATAAGAGAATATTTTATTTTTTTAACCCAAAGAATGAAAGATAGTATAGCTAATACTGGAAACAGGTAGATAGTAAATAACCACAAAGAATGCAGGATAGATGTAGGAGGCGATGGTTCATAATTGACTCCAAAATTTATCCAGTCAGCAGTGAGAGTCAGAGTGTTTAATAACGCACTATCTCTGCTTAATAGGTCTGTTATCTCTAAATTCAAAACATATGTGGGTGCAATTAATTCAGAGGAGGTGACCGAACTCAGAACATACGGTAGAATCCAGTACAGATTTACTACAACAAAAAGAGAAAATAAAGATACCAGTGTTATTGTGGAATGTAATACTGGTTTGAATTTCCTTTTGCTAAGATAGTAAACAAAAAATGAAAGAAAAGTAATTGTCAAAATTATTCCATAAAATATCACCATGTGTGGAGTAGATGAAGCGATGATAGAAGTTAAGGCAGCTATTATTATGTATTTAAACTTGAACCGCTGAAATGAAAAAACAAGAGATACAAAAAAGATAGGCAAAATAGAATATCCAATCCATAAGTAGTAATGATCTATTCGATTAAATGACCAGACATTATACGCATAAAAAATGCTACCAATGATCAGCGCTATACTTAACTTTAATTCAGTAATTCCTTGAATCTTATTTTTTAGCAAATAAAAAAATGAAAAATAAAATGAAAATGAACATAACGAAAAACCCAGTATAATCATTATTTTGGTAGATGCTTCAAAACTAACAGAAAATAAAGAGAGAAGAGCCCAGATTCCTATCATTGGAAATCTTGCCAAATTCTCAAAACCAGAATAGCTACCTTTATCTATCCATAGCCAAAGCCTCTCAAAGGAATAATGAGAGGTATCAAAAGAAGGAAAATCTCCACCGATTAATACGCCAGATTGAACAAATAATCTAATAGAGATAATAAAAATTGGAACTAGTAATACAAGAAATAGATATTTTTGAACATAATGGTTAGAAGTACCTTGGCTGAGTGAATCTTTCTTGTACATAAAAATTTAAAGTTAATGAAAATGTCATTTGGTCCAATAAAAATCATCTGCTCGTCATATTTAATGTAAGCTCGATGGTAAAACTGCCATTTTAAGTATAGCGACATCACGTTCAAAATACTTCTTTAGCAAATAGGGAACTCAATCAAAAAAGATAAACAAAAGTGCATGTGACAAAAAGACTGTTGAATCGGTATGGATCCCCTAAAATAAGGTTCTCAATTTACTTTGTTGTGAGATAGCATTATAACCCATTTTCTCCAAAACTATAATAGATTTATTAAACAATAATTCAGAATCTAAGTTAAGTAATGAATATTCTGTATATCACCCAGTGGTTTTCTTCAGAGGGTGGAGGAGGAGAGGTCGTTTTTATGAATGTTGCTAGAGGTATGGCTAAAAAAGGTCACAAGGTCGATGTAATTTCCCATATACTTAGTAATACTGTTGATGAACAAATCCATGGTTTAAAAATTCACAGAATTAATCCTAAACTTAGAAATCAATTACCTTCGATATCTGACAACTTTCTATTTATGATACGCAGTTTGATTGAAGGAATAAGGATCATTCGAAAAAACAAAATCGATTTAATTCATTCGAATAACTTTATTTCCGTAATTGTGGGTAAAACGTTATCTAAAATATTTAATATTCCGCTAGTTACTACAATTCATTACGTATATTATCAGACTCCCGAATTGTGGGATAAATGGGCTAAACAGGAAGGAGTATCAATATTCTCAAAAATTTTAGGCCCATTTTTAGAGAAAATGACGATAAAAATAAACGCCGATGCAGTTCATACGGTCAGTAAAGCTACATATGATGACGTTAAAAAAATAAATAAGAAGTCCAAGGTGGTAATAATAACCAACGGACTTTATCCAGAAAAATATTTGGGATATTTTTCTGAAGAATTTAAGAATTATATAGTCTTCATAGGAAGGCTTGTTTTCTACAAGAACGTGAATTTCTTAATCAATGCCTTTACTGATGTTTTGGAAAAAATCCCGGATGCGAAGCTAATAATAATAGGGGACGGCCCCCTAAAAAATGAACTATACGAACTAGTAACACATAATCATTTAGAAAAAAATATATTCTTTATAGGATTTAATGATGGAGATAAAAAATTTGAACTGTTGGCCAATTCAACAGCATTAGTTCAACCCAGCCTGGCAGAAGGATCCTCCATGGTTGCTATCGAGGCATTTGCATTGGGAAAACCTGTAATCATGTCTAATTTGAAATGTTCAAATGAATTAATTGTCGATGGAATAAATGGGTTTACTATACCACCAGATGATCAAAAACAGTGGACTGAAAAAATAATTATGCTGTTAACGGATAAAATGCAATCTAAAGAATTAGGGAAAAACGCTCAAAAACGGATGATTGAAAAATTCAATTTGAATGTACTTTTGAACGAATTTGAATTATTGTACAAAGATATTCTAAACGATAGAAAAACATAACAAAATAAATATGTCAAAATATTTAATAGCATCAAGATTCTATCAACTTTCCTCTGGTTTAAGTTGATAATGAATTTATAACAAGTTATGATATTCACCTGCCTTAGAGACTTCATATTTTGAAATTGATTTGCTAATTCTTTTAATCTAAAATATCTTTCGAAAATCCCCAGTAATAACCTACATAGTGTTTTTATGTCTTTCTGCAAAATATTTGCAGTATATAAATCGGCCTTCACACACAAATATCTCTGTATAACAAATTCTTTCGTGCAGATTTAATCTTAATGCCTTGAAGTAACAGAATATATTTTATTTAAATACTTAAGCAATGAATAACAGATAAAAGGAGTGTATAATTGCACCATATACAAGATCCATCCTGTAAACCAAGAGGATGATGGTAGAAATATTTGTTAAATTTGATACTTAATATCCTTATTCTTATTTAACCACCATGGATCCTCATTTTTTCGTAATTTTATAAATTACTCCATATTTCCCCTGATTCTCCTTTGAATGATCAAAGTCAATGATCTGATCGGGATTTATAGATAGCACATACATAGCACCATCAGGACCCACTTGGATATCCGTAATATGTCCAAAGCCTCTACCAAACACCGGAGAAGAGGCATCACTATAGTTTGGCATCAGATCAATGTACTTACCCGAATAGTTATCGAAAAGTTTAATTTCATCATACTTACTGGTGGCTTCTTTATCTTCTTTAGACGACCATCCGGCATTAATAGCAGGTTGGATTTTTGATATATTATTAGGGATTGTCAGGTCGCACTGAAATTTAGTCATATCCATCTTTCCCGTTTTTGCATCGGGGCATTGTATTAACGGAACCCATGATTTTGACGTTTCATTAAAACCCTGGACTACAATGTGTGAATCTGTAGAATATTTATTTTGTGACATGGACGTCTCAATCGTATATTTATTCCCTGGAATAACCCCATATTCCGAACCATAAATCCATGACCATAAATTTTCAACGTTAATTGGTGTAGATATAGTCAAAGATCTTTCAAGATTATTGCTAGTTACATTGACAGATTCATCAACTGTGCATCTATAGTAATTAAAACAGGTTGTAAATGGATCCTGATAAATTACTGGATAGCTTTTTCCCATTATTCCGACGTGACTTATCATATTTGAATCACTTTCAATAATCGACCTATTTTCATTCAGTTTAAAACGGTAAATATTACCATCATTAAAATCTCCAACAAACATATCACCAAAATAATTTTCTCCCAAGTTGTGCGAATTCATAAACTTGATAGCAGTTATTCCTATTGTATCCAAGAAAGTCATTTTAGGATAGTCATATCCATTGGATTGATCAAATGTAACTAATTCAGTTAGGTTTGTAAATAGATCCCCGGCTTCTTCACCTGAAGGCTCCCACAAACCCTGAACTTTCTTCCATCCACTGTTGAACCCAGGTTGAACTAAATTGATCTCATCCCCGTATCCAGGTCCATTTTCTGTATCCCAAAGATTGCCGGTTAAGGGATCGAAATCTAAACCAAAACTGTTTCGAATTCCATATGCAAAATAATTATGTAGCGTGGAATTTTCAAAGATGTTTTTAATCGGCTTGTCATCTAAACTGATCCTTATAATTCCACCTGATCCATTGACACCTGTACCGTTATCAAAATTTTGAGTTAAGGACCTGGATGCTAAAAGATCACCTATAGATACATAAAGATTATCATCAGGACCTATAACCATTTTACCGCCAACATGATATGGAGGTTCAGAATCATATGGCAAATCAAATAGTAGCTTTGGGTTGACTAATTTGCCATTTATAAAATCATATTTGAAAATTCTATTCCCTAAAACATCGTCTTCAGAATTGGATTCATTGGTGCTTTCCTCACCATTTAACTGCGTGAAATATAGATAGACGCTTGTTATCCCCGAAGAATTGGTAAGCGCAACTGAACCTAGCAACCCTCTTTCCTGCGAGTTGTCTACATCAAGTTGTAAAACAGGGTCATCCAACATTTGTCCATTTATGATTCTGTTTACTATTCCATCGTTTTTTTCTAAAACTAATATGTCATCATCTTTCAAGAAGGACATTGAAACAGGAAATTCCAACCCATGGTATAATGTTTCAATTTTCAAATTTTTGTCGTATAGAATAGGCTCTGAAGATACATATTGTAGACAAGAATTAAAAAATACAAGAAAGAGAATTAATGGTAGAAAAAGGATTAATTTCATTTATACCCAATGTAATTTGTAGGTACACCTCTATCTATTTATTCGGATCCTAATCCTTGAATTTCGTTTCAGCTACGTAGATGTATAGTATTATATTTGCGTCGGGCATTTTATTCATTAAGAATTTAGGTGCATCTTATCAAATTGGTCTAGTTTTAGATTTCTCATTTAAGGTCTTTGGCAAATCAGTCTCTGTTAGTAGACAGCAAGATCAATACTATCCAATTATTCAACATTCATTGACAAAGAGTACATGTAGAAAATTAAATCAAATCTGGAGATTACATCAGGATTATTCATCTCGCACGAGTAAATTGCTATAGCATTAGACGCAAGCTATTGACTTTTCAAACCTGTATTCCACCCAGCGTAGAACGATAAATGAGTCAGATTACCTAATAATATAAATAATTTAATTTACTTGATTATGTCCGAGGTAATAGAATAAATCTTAATAATCAAACTTAAACAATACATTATTGTGAATGATAATCGATCGCCATATACTCCAACGAAAGTAGTTTGGGGTAACAAGTCATCAATATTAACAGAGCTACTCAAGGAAGCCCGGGAGTCCGTTAGGAAAAAGGGATTAATCCATGTTTTTAAGATGGGAATTGTAACCAGTTATGAATATTTTCAATTGTTCTTTTATAAAAAATTTCGTAATGATGAAACGTTCTATTTTAATGGAAAAAAATACCACTATCTTTTTCATGGAAGAGTAGCCGGAGCGGGTCCTAGTTGGAAAAATGAACGGTGTGTCAACATTCCAATCATATGGGAAACTATTGAGGAATATAGAAAAAATAACAAGAAAGTATTGGAATTAGGAAATGTAATTTCATATGCAACAGATATCGATCATGATGTGATTGACAAATATGAAATAATGGATGGGATAATAAATGAAGATATAATTGATTTTAATCCTAAATTCAAGTACGATTTAATTGTAAGCGTACTATGCCTTCAAAGCGTAGGATGGGATGAAATACCTAAGGATCCACCAAAAATTCTTAAAGCGCTTGAAAACATGAATAACATTCTAGCTCCCGGAGGGAAAATGGTTATTTCTGTAGGCTGGGGGTGGAATCAATACCTTGAAAGCTTGATTTTAGAGGGAAAATTCAAATTTGATGAACAATGGTTTTTGAAACATGACAAGGGATACAAATGGGAGGAAGTACAATCTATTAACGAAATTAAAGATCTTAAATATGATGAGAAAGCCTACACAGCACGAGGGATAATCATTGGAATAATTAACAAAAAATCATGAAATTTTATATTTGGATTTTTTCTTTATCCATCCATAATAATCTTCTCAAATTCTGATACTGTATTATCCCAATTAAAATTCTTGGCATAATCCAAAGAAGATCGACTTAATGTTAATAACTTGATTGGATCCTTTAACAATGAAACGGCCATACTCGCCAGTTCATCAGGAGTATTTTTTTCTACCAGGAGACCATTTATACCGTTTTGAACTGAATCCACCAACCCCGGCACCTTATATGCAATAACTGGGGTGCCCATCGCATTTGACTCGATCACCACCAATCCCCATCCTTCCCTAGTTGCTGGCATCAGTACCAAATGTGAACGTGCAATGAGTTCATATTTTTGCTTATCATCAATATGACCAAAAAAAGTTATATTTTTAACATCGATTTGTTTTAGTTTCTTTATCATATATCCATTCCCTATGACATACATCTGACTTTCAGGAAAAGATTCCAGGATTTTTTTAAATGCCAAGATTGCATGATCTGGAAGTTTATGTTTTTTTAACCTACCAATATAGGTAACTGTAATTTGATCTTCTTTTGGTAAAGGCTCAGGCAGTTGTTTGATACTTAACCCTACTTTAATTACACGGACTCTATTATAACCTAGTTCTTCTAATGAAATACGTGTAGAATTAGACACTGTTATTGTTAAGATATCACGATAATACGATAACCATTTTTTTTCCAAAAAATATCTACCGATGATGCCGATTGGAAATGGGAGTTCGGTGGTAAACTGTTCAGGAGATATCTGATGAATTAGACCAATTATTGGCAATTCTTTAACATATTTTGGAGTCAGGAAAGGCTTGACATTTATCTCATCTATTATCAGGTCAAATTTGTTTTTATGGATTTTATAATATTTTTTTGCTTCCCTATAAACAGAGAATTTTCCCCCCTTTCTGACTACACTTACACCATCAATAACATCCGATTCGGAGCAATCTTGAAACGATGATGTAAAGAGTGTTATGTCGTGACCTTTTTTTACCAACCTACTAGAAATCTCATGAGTTAGTACCTCTGCACCGCCAGCTTCAGGATTTCTAATATCTCTCCAGTTAAACCATAGGATGCGCATTCTCTGTTATGTGCTTATTATATTGCAAATATTTACCTTTGAATAATTAATGCCCATTTGTTGATTGATTTGATTATAGTTGATTTATTAAATGATCACTATCTAAGGTTATGAGATTTATTTTCTTTTTTTCAAGGAATAAAACCAGACCGTTGTTGTCTAATTTTTTATTCTACATGGAAAGTAATCGTCGAAACTTTCTGTTCTGTTTCGATATACTATATCTTTCTTTCGATCATGCTTTTCTCCCATGGAGTGGATATGGTGTTTTAGTTCTACGAATTTACAGGCCATTGGAAACCAGAATCCGCCATCTGTAGAAATATGAAATATTTAATAAATTCGGATAATATCTGATAGGAAGCTCCCAGCAAGAAGTATGTTTCTCTCTTGTGAAATATGTTGTGCGAGAATTTGACCTATTTCTGGTTTAATAGCTATCCATACTCATACAAACTCTAAATCAGCCTTTAGTATGGTCTAATCTACAATACATTAGGATATCTCATCCTTTCTGGTTTATGATATTTTTTGAGGACAGTACTTTAGAATCCACTTCCACATTGCTACATGACATCTCTTGTTTAATTGAATATATGACTAGGCATTGACAAAGTTACTTGATCATAACCGAGAAAATATAAATACAAACCGTAGTCGATGTAATCTAAAGGTGTTCTGTCTCTTTTGTTTAACAAATCAAAATTAGAGCATCTTCAAGCTAAATCATTTTCTTAAATTAATAGGGCTAACTAAAGGAATAATCAAATTTTTTAAGAATTGGTCAACTAGTCATCATTCTACTAAGGAGACGATAGTAGACACACTGAGCTGGTTTTGTAATGATTGGTATTATAGCAATTTTTTTAGAACAAAAACAACCTTTACGTGCGATTTTTAGAATTAACAGGTTTGACACCGTTTTACTTTCGATAAATAACGCATGGTTTTGACTAATCCTATCAATCAAGGCGTATTTATTACATTTACCACCCTAATAGAGATCTTTCTAATGATTCTTTGATAAATGAACTGGAGTAATATGTTCTGCTAAACTAATCAAGGATCAATCTTAAGAAGTGTCCTATTGGCAGGGATTTGTCGATTTTTTTTTAGATGAATAATTTTTGGAGGTAATTTGCTAAGATGGAAAAACTTCAGTATTTTTGAAAGACGGCATGAAAAAATATATAATAGAGAGTGTATTCCAATAAGCGGAGGGAATACCAATAAGAATAACGTTATATTTAATCGTTTTAATAAGTTCTTTTTTACTCACACTTAATTGCATAGTTTTTGCCTATGCACAAGATATGACTAACTTTACTCATCCTCAGAATGTAAGTTTGGATCTGGATGCAAACAATCTCTTTAGCATTGATGACTTTTCAATGATTACTTCAACTACGGAAACGAAAAATAATACATGGTCACCCATTTTTGGCGATACCATAAGAGTCAAACCTGACAGAGAATACATGGTAATATCCAATTTGGAACTGAATAAATATGCTATGCAGTCTCATATAAAAATATCAGGATTCAATGAAACTAGTGAAAAATGGTTCCAAATTATTCAATGTCCAGAGGGCCTAGACGGCCCTTTAGAATTAAGTAGATTTGTTTGCCCATTTACAGTACCGGAAAATGTGACCAAAATACAGCCCATTTTTCAGTCAGGTTGGTCCAACGAATCAGGACAAAAAGCTGAAACCATATTTGGAAATTTCTTCGTTATCGAACGACCCCCTGATGGAATTCCCATAGTATTTGATAATAAACTAAAGGTTCAAGAAATTTTTCACAATAACATTACATCAACTGCTATGACTTTCATAAATCAAAACGACATATTACTACCTGATTCCTATAATGGAACAGTATACAGGTACGTGAATGATACACTCATGGGGCCGATGGTTGATTTTAATGTAGCACAGAATGGATTATTGGGATTAGACAGTCTAGAAAAGAATGGAACTAGATATGTATACATATTCGTCACTGAATCTGGAGGATCAGAAGATGGCGACGATATTAGTAAATCGGTAAAACCGAAATGTAACTGTATTTACAGATTTGAGTTAAAAGACAATAAATTAATAGATCCAAAGCTCATATTCAGTGTTCCAGCTTATTTAGGTGGAAACGCTCATGCTGGCGGTGTAATAAGAATAGATAAAAATCAAGATATCTTTGTTATGGTTGGGTCACTTAATTCTGAAGAAGCAGATGGTGAACCGAATCTAATTAACAACGAGATTAACGGTTCTGATCCCGATGGTAGATCAGGGATACTAATAATGGATTATAATGGAAAGCCAATCAAAGGAATCCTTGGTGATCACTTTCCACTTAATCTATATTATGCTTACGGAATTAGGAATAGTTTTGGAATGGGTTTTGATCCAGTAACTGGATATCTATGGGATACTGAAAATGGACCTGACACAGGAGATGAAATTAATTTAGTTCGACCAGGATTCAATAGCGGGTACAATAAAATTGATGGTGTTTGGACTTATGGGAATACATCTGACACTGAAAAGGGATATGTAGAAACCTTAAATCCGTCCAATCTGGTAGATTTTAATGGAAGCGGAAAATATAGAACACCAGAACTGACATGGCAACAACCAATAGGCATAGTTGCATTGGGCTTTTTGAATTCAAGTTATCTCGGTAATGAATACCTAAATACAATGTTTGTTTCCGACATTAATAATGGCTATGTATATAATTTCAAATTGGATAAAAACAGAACTGGGTTGGAATTGAATGGCCCATTAAAAGACAAGATAGTGAATTCCACGAAAGGAATAAATGATTATTCAGAAATAAGTAGCAATATTTTTGGTATGAATATGGGTCTAATTTCAGATATTAAGATGGGTCCAGACGGATATATCTATTTCCTGAAAATGAACGATAATTATTTTGGCAAATTATATAGATTAGTACCTAATACATAATCCCAATCATAGAACAATGTGCAAAATCAAACTTAATTACAAATTGAAATGCAATAGGTGAAAAAGATGCTTTAAGCAAATTCACTACTTCGAGTCGTAAAGCCATCCAGAAATATCATTTCACTTCTAAATAGGATTCCAATTTCATGACCTAAACTATTTTGGACATCCATTAGTCCTAAGTTAACAAATCTATATCTTCATAATTATCATTATATTTCCAACCTTTTTCTTATACATTTCTTGTTATTGGCATATTATTGTCGTTGTTTTGATTTTTACTAGGATTTATTTTTTCTGTGATAGTATAATATTGTTGTAGTAGCAGCTAAAATCAACAAAACAATAATGCTTATAGTTAACCCGGTATAAAACCAAGCCTGGGGTTCATATTCTAAAACAATATCAAAACTACCAGTTTTATTAATCAAGAATCCATTAACTATTGAGAAAATAGGAACATTATCTACGGCTGTGTGAGATTGTTGATTACTATCACCACTAGTATCATTAGTATCATTAGTATCATTAGTATCATTAGTATCAACAATGCTAGCTTTCCACAATGGATCATAGGTTTCTGAAAATGACAAGACAAATGGTTTTGTTGCATTGTCTATTTTTATGATATGTTTTGTAGGATTAATTTTGGAATAATTGCTCAGATATGCTGGTATGCTTTGATCACTAAAAGGTAGACTAGAGGTAGATGAGGAATAAGCATCATTTGTATCTGCATTTTCATTACTGTTAATTGTATAAATCAGTGCAATATCTAACTTAGTTTTTGGATCAGGCATGGTTAACTTTATTTGATGTGTTCCTTTTGGCAGGTAGACAGTAGAACCAATTGAAAACGTATTGTCTGAAGTTAAGGATGAGTTTGAGGATGAATTGTGGTTGGATTCATTATTAGAAAGACTCTGATAATCTCTTTCCACACCATCTATTACCAACTTAACTGGTTCATCTTTCAAGTCTCCTGTACCATTATCATAAAACTGGAAATCAAAGGAATAACTACCACTTTTTATTATATCGATATCCTTCTGTAATGTGTACCCCATACTACTGTTGTCCATGATTGTATTCATAGTTTCTGTACCTGTATCAGCTGTGGCATTGATAGCAGTAGTGGTAGTATTGGTGGTAGATGAAGTCATATTAGATTGATTTGATTCGCTAAATAGTGCATAGGATTTTATCGAATCAATATTTTCATCGTTTACCTTTATGTTATAACCATAGGAAGCGTTATTAACAACAGGAATAGATCTTGTTTGGACCAAGGAAGTTGAAGACGATGCATTACCATCTGTGTTATTCTGGATTAGACTTTCACGATGCATATCAGCATAATATTCATCAGTATATCCAAGATTATTCAAATGAATACGTGGAATTATCTCTGTCACCTCAGTGTCATCTAAATAGAAGGTACTTTTTGAATTTGCATTAGGTAAGAACAGAAAAGCAACCTGGATAAATTCTGTATTACGTGGAGGTACAATGTCAATAGCGTATTCCTTTTCAAAGGAACCATTAATAGTCTCAAAATTAACTGCCTCACCCAACAAATCATAATTGGAATCATAGAAGTATATCACAGGATGAAAGTCTTGTGTATCAAATGCTTTAACTTTGGACTTGAATTTTAGATTAGTGTCATCACCGATTGGTATATAATCTGTAATGATATAACTCCAATCTGTTGATTCATTTGTAGCATGCATCTTCATGTCGACTCTTAAACTGCTATTTCCCGAAATAGAGTTATTTCTATCTAAGATTATATTTGAAATAGGATTATCAGGATTTGACAATGCCGAAGACAACTCTTCGCCAAATAATTCAAATGGATTGGTAGCATTCTCATAATCTTCAGAATAAACAGTTTTTTGACTTGTAGGTATTAGGTCAATAGATCTGATAGGATTAGTAGTTTGGGTATCATTACCGCTATTCTCAGGAGAAAATGGTTTGTACTTGTTTTCAAAATTTAATCTAAGTGAATCAACATTATCAGGCGTATTTAGTGTGCCATTAAACATGACAGTACCAGCTGTTGTATTATTGATTTTGTTTGGAGTCATAGTCATGGTATTATTTGAAATTGTAGTATCAAATAGCGGAACTAGTATAGAATTAGTGCTGTTACCAAAACTGTCAAAGTCGGCTTGATCCATCAAATATATAATATTCATCTCACTAGTTTTATCCATAACAGCAGACATTGATTGTTCAAATTGGCTATGAGGAACTACTGCAAATGTGTTTATAGCATTAAAACCATTTACATTTTCGATGGTTAATTTGTGCGTACCTTTAGTCAAATTGCCTGACCATATTTTTTTCCATACAAACTTGTCGTTGTTGTCTGTGCCTTGAGTATTGATTTCATTTATTAAATCATCGTCTAGGAAAATCTTGATGTTTCCTCCTCTGAAATTCTCAAGATAGCGTATGAACAAGTCGTATTGATCATCCTTGTCAATTTTAATAGGTATGTCAAGTTTGACACCTGAAGCTTGTGTTATAACTATACCCTTCCCATAATCTAAATCCCAATTATCTATTCCTACTGGTTGTAAATAAGGATGGAATTCCCCATGTAATGAATCAATGGCATTGACTCTGGACCAAAAGGATAAAGGATCGTTATGAAAAGTATATTCAAAAGGTGAAACAAAGTAGTCATTAGGCATAAATGGAAATACAAGTCCTAAGAAAGATGGTTCCATGATTATGTTGTTAAAATAATTTAGAGAACTGATATTTTGTGATGGATTTTGATCCAAAAATAATACCGAAGAATTTGTGGAACTAAAGGACTTGATCTTATTAAGAAGGGATAATTTGTCTAAGCCTTGAACTACTCCAATGTTGTTGTTGGTATTCATTATATCAATGGATGATGACTGATTTTTTGGTAATTTGAAGACGTCAAAAAATCCAATGTTCTTATCATGCTGTAAATCACTCAAAGTATAAACCTTGTTCGAGAAAGACAAATCATCTTCTGATATTGTATCATTGTGATATATCAAATACGATGTACCGAAAGGATAAATGTAATTGCTGATACCTTCTTTTGTTTGATTATTTTGAATCAATTGGGTAAAATAATTATAGTAATTCTGTTGTACAGGATAAAAGATCTGATTGCTTGGAAGATCAGATTCTAGGTTATAAATTCCAGTAACACTGTGATTAAGACTCCAGTATGGCGGGTTATCAGAGTAAGGCATAAAAAAGACCTTTTGAGTATCAAGGGTAGATAAGTAGTTGTTTAAATTATCAAAATCCTCTGGCAATTTTATGGAATTATACCTTTCATCCATCGTATAGTTATAAACCGGATATGCAAAAATAGCAATACTACCAATAATAATAACAATATAGATGGATGAGACAATGATGTTTTTAGATCGATTTGAAAACAGTTTGAAAATGAAAACTGAAAATAAAGTTATGAAAAAAGAATAACTAAATGCTATCAAAAATGACCACTTATCTGGGTCTCTAAACACCCAGGCAATCTTTCCAAGTATAGGCGTAGTAAATAAAATACTAAAATAATCAATCCGAATGTTTGTTCCCATAGCCAGCACAAATCCAATTACAAAAAAAACAAACAAAATAAGAGAATATTTTATTTTTTTAACCCAAAGAATGAAAGATAGTATAGCTAATACTGGAAACAGGTAGATAGTAAATAACCACAAAGAATGCAGGATAGATGTAGGAGGCGATGGTTCATAATTGACTCCAAAATTTATCCAGTCAGCAGTGAGTGTTAAGGTGTTAAAAAAATCGTTATCCCTGCTAAGTACATCAGTTATCTCTAAATTCAAAACATATGTGGGTGCAATTAATTCAGAGGAGGAGGTGACCGAACTCAGAACATACGGTAGAATCCAGTACAGATTTACTACAACAAAAAGAGAAAATAAAGATACCAGTGTAGCTGTACTGTATAAAAGGGGCTTGAATTTCCTTTTGCTAAGATAGTAAACAAAAAATGAAAGAAAAGTAATTGTCAAAATTATTCCATAAAATATCACCATGTGTGGAGTAGATGAAGCGATGATAGAAGTTAAGGCAGCTATTATTATGTATTTAAACTTGAACCGCTGAAATGAAAAAACAAGAGATACAAAAAAGATAGGCAAAATAGAATATCCAATCCATAAGTAGTAATGATCTATTCGATTAAATGACCAGACATTATACGCATAAAAAATGCTACCAATGATCAGCGCTATACTTAACTTTAATTCAGTAATTCCTTGAATCTTATTTTTTAGCAAATAAAAAAATGAAAAATAAAATGAAAATGAACATAACGAAAAACCCAGTATAATCATTATTTTGGTAGATGCTTCAAAACTAACAGAAAATAAAGAGAGAAGAGCCCAGATTCCTATCATTGGAAATCTTGCCAAATTCTCAAAACCAGAATAGCTACCTTTATCTATCCATAGCCAAAGCCTCTCAAAGGAATGATCAGAAACTTCGAAAGAAGGAAAATCACCATTTATTATTACACCTGGTTGAACAAATAATCTAAAAGAGATAATAACAATTGGAACTAATAATACAAGAAATAAATATTTTTGAACATAATGTTTGGAGGTACCTTGGCTTAGCGAATCCTTCTTGTACATATAAATTCCAAAGTTAATGACATTGTTATTTGGTCCAATAAAAATCATTTGATCGTTATTTGACTAGATAATTGTGGAGTTGAAATTTAACTAAAGCTATTGTTACTATAATATCAGCTTCGAACTACCTGTTAACGCTAATCTAGTTTTTCAAATTTTTCCCAAAGATCCAATTTAAAATTCTCATCATCATGAATTTCGCACTCAGAAATCCAAATCAATAATATGCCAAACTTCAATCCTACTTAGATTGGATTATTTTTAAAATAAAAGCAATGTAGCAATATGAATCAATTATAGTCCTGTTCGTTCATAGAGGAAGATTTAACCTATTGTTATTCATTTCTTTGCAATAAAAAAATAGTATGGGGATTATCAAATTGTCTTTCTAGGATTCTATCAAATAAAAATTAACCAAGGTTCTGATACCTATCGAGGTTTGGAGCATAATGAACGCCCATAACAAATAGGTATTTCTTGTAGCGCTCACCAGGTAATATAATGCGATTGCAAAGGGAATTTGGAAAGGTATATCATAAAGAACCCTGACCTGTATATTCCAATATCCCAGAAAAATTGGAACAATCAAAAGAGAGAAGAAAGATAACATTAAAAGATCAGGTAATTTCCGAAGATTCAAGTAAAAAATTGAAAATAGTAATACGACTAAAAGGACAAGTCCATTTCCAAAAATTCCTCCATGTGAAATTAGAACACTTTCATAAATATTTTTTAGTAGTATAAAAAGGTTATTTACTCCGATAAATTCATTAGTTAATTTTATATCCTCTTGTACTCCACCAGAAGAACCAATCATAACATCTTTAACAACATCTATCGAAATTGTTAGTCCTATAGTAAGTAAAATCAAGAGAATCGGTCGTTTAGGAACAATCTTTAGCTTCAAAGAAATAAGAGAGAATATGAGAATGGTAATGATGTATATACTCCACGTATAGACGTGCACAAATACAAGGGTAGTAATAAGAATTACGAACAAGGCAAAATGAACCCTTTTGTAGGATTTGAGATATCGTAGTAGATAAATCAGAGATATATTTCCAAATATTAGCCCCAACCAGTTTGCATAGAATCCAGCGTATATACCAATAAGCACCTGATAAGATAATGTGGAGAAAAAAGTAACCAACAGGCTAATCTTTATATTATTTGTGATTTCCCTGGTTAGAAAATATATGACTAATGTTAGTATTGGAGATAGTATAATAGGCATGTTATCAATTGCGTCTACAGTACTAAATGGAAGAATTTTTGAAAAAATAAATATGATAAACAATGAAAGTGGTCTATCACCATGACTTTGCTGATTAAATGCATTATTCAAAAGTTCTAATGGATCATTATTTTCAAAGGATCCCGTCCAGTTCACATACCAGAAGGTATCAACCCCAACATACCTATTATCAGGATTGATAGTAGGCAGCTGGGGAATAATTGGGAGCAGTACACTGAAGGATAATATTAGAATCAAAATCAATCTTGGATCGAGTATGGATCCGGAGTCGGGCTGATAAGTAGCAAAGTTACCAATCTTTGTTGAAATGATTTTTGTGATCCGAGGTTTCTTTTTCAAGTAATTTACTACTATGTTAATGAATATAGCTATTGAAATTAAGATAACAATGAAAGGAGAGAAGCGCGAAATTATAACAAAAAAATTGTACGCGTAATCTTGTATTTGTTCTTTTAATTCCAAATAGCCAATTATCTTGAGAAATGATAAACCCAAGCTATAAGCACATAAAATTATTAATATTATTGAAAAGTAAGTACATGATAAAGTAATTGAATTAAATTTACTTAGGATCTTGACATTGTAAAAAGAATTGAGAAAATATAAGAAAAAAAAGATTGGAAATGAAGGGATGATAATCAAGTTTGGTATTACTTCATCATTAACCAAGTATGAATACAAAAATAAAGAGACAATGCAAATCGAGATAGCTATATTTAGTCTTTTCTTAAATACCAGTAAGGTAAGAACAGAAATCAAAATTCCCAAGACAAGCGTATCAAAATTCTTATCTATTATGTAAAATGAATTTACGATAGTAACATCATACATTACACGGTTTTCCAAGACGTATACATTGAGATTAAAAAAAGATGACACGAAAAATACATAGAAGAAAGCCAACAAAGCGATACAAATGGACGTAATCCGCGTAAGATACGGTTTATCTAACCCTAATTGATATAGATATAGATTCTTTAGATTTGTCACCGCTAACTCCTATGAAATATGCATGATGAATTGGAGTTATATGTATATAGTGGTCACTAGAGTTATGGGACTAAGAATTGAATTTACACAACTAAGATAAACCGTAAAACCATAATCATTTGTTTCATAAACTGTATTTCATGCTTTATTACTCAAGTAGAAACAACAAAGTAGTGTTTTTGAACGTCCTTTTTTGTACTAAATATTGTACTCATGATTTTTCAATATAGATAAATTCCACTGCAGTAACCTGAATCCTCATTAAAGATCGAGCAAAATTTCAATATTCAATCTGCCTGTCGTCCCAAAGGATTGCTATATCTATTTTGATACTTTGGTACAACTCAATATCATTTTGGATTATGCCAGCGAAAATTCATGAGTTTCAGGATTATCATTATTCTATTCTAATCAAATAATAATCTATTGAACTTGAAGTGTGAAATGTTCAATTGATAAATAATTAAATCTATTGTGTAATTAGTCCAAAACAGCTTTATTTCTGTACATCTTATGTAAAGATGTATACCATTTGTTATCCTACGATAGGTTATCCAGGAAACCAACACTTTTCAAGTCATTCACCCGTACCTCAGTCAAGCAGTTGGATGACATTTATAAAATAATGGAATCAATATCCAAAACACGAGATAAAACGCTTCTCACAATAAGAGAAATAGGGAGAAAGAGCTGTTGGGGCTGGCTGGTAGACGACGTTTCAAACTGGATGTTAAAGACAGGGTTATCTATTATCATGGTCTTGGCATATTATCGTCCATATACCTCACACATACCTATATCTTGACAGGTTTTATGTTTGACCTTGGCTTTCTAGGAGTGGAAAAATACTTTCCTCAACAATAATCATCATTACCTATCAAGGAGGAGTAAGGTTGCCAGCTAACTGCAGAACAGAAAAAGAGTACAACAAGAACCATTCTGCAAAAAGAATAGAAGTAGAACATGTCATGCCATCTGCAGAATAAAAAGGTACAGAATAATGAATGATGTGTTTAGGAATAAGTTAAGAAAGTATGATGGAGTTTCAGATATAGTTTCATGATTGGTAAACTACCAGATAATGAATACCGGTTAGATATCAATGGATGATAATGGTTAGAAGATATGATTAATCCCTGTTAATTACGCAAGAGATCTATTATATTAAACGGTAACTTGGCAATATGACCGCAATTCTGTAATATCAAGTCGGAATTCAAATAAATCGGTAATGGAAAACAAATCAAGTTTATTGAATATTTCGCTACCTGTTCATACCTTCTCCATAAAGTTATCTCTAAAGTAAAATACGGTGAATACCCCCTTAATATATGAATGAATATTTGAATATTGACAATCTTCGAGAAAATAGTACCAGAGTTGTATTTTTTATCGTTTGAGTAAGGATCTCTAATTCTTTCTAATGGAGTAAAAACGAAACCTTGTGGACTTTCTAATTTTTGCGCTTTTTATGTATTCTAGACATAAATGCCCAAACAAGATGAATCTCATCTGTTCCAGAATTTTGAATTGGCTTGGGTTGTACTACCTTTACAATCAAAAACTAGAGAATAACATGGAGATATATACCCGGGTTAGAACCTAAATGAAAGCATGTATAGAAATCAAAAAGTGATTATGTGACTATTTAGAACGCAATGTAAGAAATGAGATTTTGATATTTTGTTAATTCCAAAGAATCTACGTTCTATTTATATATAACATAGAGAATAAAATTGTTAAATTTGACTACAAATAAAGAAAGACCTGACGGCATTACCGTCATAGCGATTTTGATAATAATAGGTGGAATTTTCCTTATCACCGGCGGAATATCTCTAATGGGACTAGGTGCGGTCTTGTCTATGACATCAGAAAATATTATTCAAAGTAATGACACTTCAGGTGACCTGACACAACTTGCATCCCTGGGGACAATTCCATTAGCTATAGGTGCGGTACTGTTGATTCTTGGAATTGCATATTTAGTAGTCTCATACGGTCTGCTGAAGGCTAAAGCCTGGGCTTGGGTTATTACAATAATAGTAACCATAATTGGGCTTATTATTCAGATTATTTCAGCTATTATAGCTGGATCCATTACTTCATCAGTTTTATATGGACTAGTCAGCCACATAGTGGGCATATTCATAAGCGGAGTCATAATTTATTATATGTTTAGACCCAATGTGAAAGCTTATTATAGAAAATAATCTCCAATTTTTTTGGATACAGATTAGTCCCCATATTTTTTACTTCCCTCAAAAAACAAACAAATCAAATACTTATTATTAAACAGAATTTCATTTTAGATATGAGAAAATTCTTAGAACCATATAACGACAGAAATAGGGAAGGTAATCCAGAGAATGGCGCCACCAGAATTCAAAAGACTTCAGATAGTTCGATGCATTTACAAATTTTTTATAATGGAAGCTGGAGACATGATAACAATTGCAGAATAAAAACAAATAAAGAATGCAATATTACTGTATAGAATTTTAAATTTGTAATTTTTTCAATTTTTTCTGTTAGATCCTTCAATTGAGTTAATAGTAGTTACCTCATCTTTAAGGAATTTAACATTTTGCAACAAGAGAAAGCCAAACAAAATTTTCCTAAATTCAATTTTACGATCATCTAATTCTACCTTTCTACCTTTCTCAAACAAGGAGAAAATGGTTTACTTATTTAAATACTCTAAATCATAAATCCTTACCAATATTTTTCAAATATTTAAATTAACTTTAAATATTTGAATAGTTATATAATATATAACTAATATTTGAATTGATTCAAATATAGTTAGTAGGTATTTCATGCCCGGCGAGAAGGTTTCAAACCTGTCTTCTCGCGGGTGAATTATGTTGAAAATATAAAGAAGCTAATCCAGGACCATCTTAATTCCTGGCCGGAATGGAAATAAGGAAAAGGCTTTGTCCATTATGAAACAAATCAATAAAATTATTGATCAGATAAAGATAACCAAGGAATTCACTGCATAACATTACCTAATTTTCGGTACTATTCAACAGAATGCCCGATAACAGAATTATCTTTCATATCTATGCAACAAGGGCATTTTTGTTTAACACAGACATTTGTAACTTCATGTTTACAAATAGGACACAAACATTTTTGAAGTTCAATTTCGCCCAATTTCTTTTTCCTATCAGTTTTTAATATCAAGTAAACCCAAATTATAAATAGGAACAGTGATACGGCAAAGAAAACAAACGAGACTCTCACATTTGCCCTCAGTGCCACTAGCAATATCCCAAATAGTGCAAAGCCTATTCCACTCCAAAAAGGCCAGATTGGATAATTTTTGTTCAGATTGTAATATTTGGAATCTCACTCTTATTTAATCCCTTTTAGTTAAGTGAATAGAGATAGCGCACAGGTGTATAAATGACATAATTCTGGTTTTAATTGGTAAATCAATAAAGGATTTGGCAATTTAAATATTAGAAGGTCAATTTTAATTTATTGAACAAAACTAACTGGAAGATCATTCCCTCAGCCCTGCTCTTTTTATTAATAATTTTCATGATTACGAATCAGAATAACGCAGTTTTTGGTCAGGACGACCAATCAAATAATAATGACACTTTTAGAACAATCCCTACCAATATCTCTGGAATCACATGTGATAAGGTTGAACATTTAGTTTATCACAACCATACGAAATTAGTTATAAAAATTCAAAATGAAACTCAGAATATTCCTGCTGGAATAGGCATCATCCCAAACGATTGCATATTCTGGTTGCATACTCACGATGATTCAGGCATAATTCATGTCGAATCACCAATTAAAACCGCATTCTCCCTTGATCAGTTTTTGAAAGTATGGGATATCTTTGATAACTCTTCTTTCATTGAAAATTTTTCAAAAAATAATATGACAGCAAATGTTTCAATGATTACAGAAAACGGCTCCCAGAGTAAATTAGATAATTACAAGAATATAATTTTGGAAAATAATGCCATCATTACCGTAGACCTTGTTAATAAATCAAAAGATTGATTCTCAATAACGGGAATTTATCTTTCCTTAATCTTAGCATGAGGATAAATTTTTAATAGTCTTTGATATATTTTATACTGTCATCCTCATCTTCATCTGTTCTCCTAAGCTTCATCACAATAGTCCCACCTACTTTACTGAAAATTCTTTGTCTCCTCTTACTAGAAAAAATAAGTCCCAATATGATATCAACTGGCAATAGGAAAGATTTTCCGAAGACCTCGATGGCTATATTTATGATACTTGGTCTGCCGCCGTACAAATTTGTAGTCTTAATGTGAACAACCCTTTTTCCAATAGTCTCTCCAGTTAAAAATTCTAGAATTACCCAATAAAGAAAAAAAATGGAGCTAGCTATAATGTACTCATATGGTTGTCTGATACCCACTCCATCGTCACCGTCGATAGAAATTCCCCAAAATGGAAAAGAGTAGTCAGCTGAAAAGATGAAAAACAGGATTCCTATTATTATTGATATTATGACAAAGTCAATGAGCCAAGCTACAAATCTATCCTCCCATTTTGCTAAAACGATTTCGCGTGAATATTTCTTGTCAGATTTGTTATCACCCATATTTTTAAAGAATCAATAGTAAATTATAAAAAGTTATATATTTGATTTGATCTCGTGAGGCTTTTAGACTTTTGCAAACCACTGAGCCGATATTAATCGAATATGCCATGGGGCGTTGTATTCAACTGTTTATATGATGGTGTAATGATATCCCTTCCGAGTTCATGTGACTAGATCTTAAATAATGAAGGTCGAATCCGTGTAAAAAAGCAAATAATCAAAATCATGTAAAAATTCAATTTGTCGACATCGACTAACTCAAGAATTCAAATGCATTGAACCTTTATTTATTAGGATAAAATCAAAAATAATTCGGTAGCATTAGGATTTTGAACTACAAGGTCTGTGAATCAGGTACATCATAAACAAAGACTCTACCATGTATATCTGCATGTGCCTTTAGTGCTTCTACAATTGCGCTAGCTTTTGAATCATCTATTACGATAGTTTCGACTCGTGTACGACGGACAAATTCAGGTGTATATTTTTCTCCAGTTTTATAGCCCTGTACAATCCTTTCTTTAGCTTCCCTTTCAAGGTGGCCCTGTCCCATAACATCAAAGTATGTAATAGCATCTACTTGGTTGTCGAATAGGACTTGTTTAACTGCATTAAAATTATTCTCCTTAACATAAATAATCAATCCTTTCATGAGTTTGTTTTGAGTCTGATTTATATAAATATAAGCAGGTAAAAACCATTTATTAATTATTTGCGCACGCTTTTGTCATAAGAAAATCGCAAATGCATTACTAGAGATCATATCCATTCCATCATTTACTCAAACTTATACTACTAATCTATGCTATACAGTAAATTGATAGTCATATTTCATGATTCGATAGTTCAACATAATGATAATATTATTTTATCATCGTGAATTTTTTGGATGTCGCTTTTTTCACTAGCTGACTGTAATTCATTAAAATAATTATTCCAGGTAATCTTCAAGATTATTGCCATGTATTAGACTCCTAGTCTTGGTACCCGAAGCATCGAATCATATGACGTTATTGTATATTTTGACGATAATTTTATCATGTTTTAAGTCCTGGCGTGATTAATCTGCAACTATATAATCGGTTTCTCCATTGTTTGGCAATTTAGATATCTTTAAATAGTCAATTGTATACCAACAGTTGTAATTGTATACCAATAGTTGTAATATGATTATAACCATTAAATCTTTTTATTCTAGATATAATATTATCCTTCTATCAAAATTGAATTTAACTGTTGTATATATATTAGAACTATCAAGTAGTTATATAAAAATTAAAATTGCATTAAATTGTATTATAAGGTTCTTCAAAATACAGAGTCATCACGTTAGGCATATTTTTTAGGTCTTTTGACATGAACAGGATTACAAATCATAGAAAAACATTTTTAGATATTCTTATTGAACTGAAAGAAAATCAAATAACCAGTATTGTCCCCACCTTTCGTCCATTAGTGGGTTATCTTTACAATGATATCAGCGTTGAGAATTTAGAATCGCAAATAAATATACTTGAAGAACTCTATAGACTTGGGATCTGTTATAGAGAAATTAAAGTGTCTACTCTTCAATGTGAGATCTGTCAATGTAATGAATTTATCCCACATCTCTCTTGCTCATTATGTTCGTCAACTCAAATAATTAAACATACAGGCATAAAACATGACATATGCGGGACTACGAATTTTAAGGATAAATATTTAAGATTTAATGGTGACTTAATATGCCCAAAATGTAATCTCAAACTAAATGCTGTGGGAGTTGATTATTCTGTAATAGAAACACTGTATAAATGCCTTCGATGCAAATCCTTTGTTTCAGAAGGAAGGTGGATTAATAGATGTCGTAGATGTATGAATACAACCAGTAAAAATAACATACAACTTCTAGAATTGTTTGGCTATGTTGTTGATCTTGATAAAGTGACTGAATTTATTCAATCCCATGATTTATTGCTTTATGTAGACTATGCCTTAAAAAAAGCCAATATAAAATCCACACTGAAACACAGTATAAAAGGTATTTCTAAACTTGATCATACCTTCTCAATTGTCGTATCTAATAATAGTTCACACAATATTGTTATTGATATCATCAATTTCGAAAATAACTCTGACATGACTAAATTCAATGTTTTAAATTTTGTAACAAAATGCTCTGATATCAAAGCTATACAAAAAATCTTGATTTCTATACCCAGTTTAAATGAAGAACTTAGAACATTGTGCTTTAATCACGGGATAACCGTTCTAATGGCTAAAGATAAAGAAGAAGCTGTATTTGAACTAATTAAGATGATTAGTAACGTATTTATGGTAAACTTACATGAATCGTAGTCACTATTCCATATTCGCCTTGATCACAGCTTATGCAGGTATATTGCTAATTATTTTTGGTCTCGCGTTTCTTTTAAAATTATACCTCCCATTACTCATTGGGTTAATGGTGGGAGGATGTTATATGATGTATGTTCATTTTATCCATAAGAATGAAAACAAATTCTCTGTAATTATGGGGAAAAAAAATTCTGGTTATCTTGTATTGTTCTGTTTAATTTTTTTTCCAGTAATCGGAACAATCATTATTGCAGGTTGTTATTTGCATCAAACAATTAATCAAGAGATTCTTTGCATACTTTTTGCTGAAGGTATTCTATTTGGAGCAATACCCACCTTGTTCTCAATACCATTTATACTTAAAAATGAGTTGTTCTATAAATCCGACCAAAAGTCTTACTCCCTTCCACCATTGATAACTATAATTGTTCCTGCATATAATGAAGAATTAAATATAAAGTGGACTATTGAATCGGTAAAACAAACGACTTATCCTAATAAACAGATAATAATTGTAGATGATGGATCTAACGATAATACCCACGTTGAAGCACAAAAAGCATTGCAAAACTATCCTTCAGAACGATGTTTAGTATTGAAAAAACCTAATGGAGGTAAGGCCTCAGCGTTAGATTTCGGATTAGAATATGCTAAAGGAGAGATCATAGTTACCATTGATAGTGACTCAATAGTAAATAGGAACGCATTTGATGAGATGGTAAATCTTCTTCAAAATCCGGATGTCTCTGCAATTGCTGGCAACCCTCGAGTGTTGAATCGGGTAAATATCATTACAAACTGTCAACAACTTGAATACTCTGTAGGAAATTTATTTAAGCGACTACAAAGCATTCTTGGAACAGTAATGGTTATACCAGGTGTGCTAGGTGCATTTAAAAATGATAAATTGATAGAAAGGGGTAAATATACTTCTGATACTTTGGCAGAAGACTTTGATGCTACAATTAAAATCCTTAAATCGCGCAAAACAATTCTCCTAAGTTCTGATTCTATTGTTTATACACAGACCCCTTCTGATCTAAAAAATCTATACAAACAAAGAATAAGATGGGATCGGGGAACATTGCAGACATTTGTCAAACATAAAAATATACTAAGTTACTCAAGATATGGATTACTTTCTAGTTTTTCCTATCCCATTCTATTGTTACTATTCGTGGCAGCACCCTTATTTGACATACTATTGATCGCTCTTGTAATAATCTTGAGCTTTACTTCGCTTTCGTGGAATATAATTCCGCTTCTTGTCAGCGGATTTTTTGCTATACCAGTATTAATAGCATTGATATCACTTGTTCTAGATAAAGTTGATTGGAAAATAGCAATATATGCCCCTCTAATGATTTTTGGATATCGGCAGCTTCTAGCGGCCATACGTATCAAAAGCATCGTTGACGTATTAGTAATCAAGAAGAATTTTTGCTGGACTAGCGTTAAACGTACGAAACATCTAGGAGGTACTACTTAAGCCCTATGATAAACTGCACATTGTTTGAGGTAATAAAGGATATTGAATTGGAATTAATGTAATTCTAATTTGAACTAAATGCAAAGTGAAAAGTACAGTAGCAGTGTCGAATAATCATAATAGGCGGCTTAGTGAAAAAAGCCATTGCTGTGGATTCCAAGCGACGTAAAACATAATTAGTGACCAAAATAATGCAACTCTTTTCAATTACTGACGAGTAAAAGTGACTAAATACTAAACAAAGGAACATTTTATTGGAATGACAGCGAATCATAATTGAAATCCTTGTTACGGATAGAAAAGATTTACTGAACATTAATTTTAGAATCACGACATTATTAATCGATAAAATACCAATAGACTAGATCCTAGAAATAATTTAGAAAGAATCAGAGGTTGACAAAATCATTCTGATACATTCTTTTAATCTAAAGACATAATTAAGAATAGCCGTCATATTTAGAAGTCATTGGTAGTAGCAGTTATGACAATAAAAGGATTGAATTTAATCCTATTATTCTAGTTTGTATCATCACCGATGATAATAGCTTTGACTATCTCAGGAACAATATTCATAAGACACCATCTTAGTATATAATGTATTAAATTGAAAAAGATTATTTTAACTATCTGTGTAGTTTTCATCACTGCCTTTTATTTGTCTAACAACATTTTTAATGTCAGCACACATGCAAATTCTATAATCGATATTAAACAAGAATCTAATAGTACAGGTAACAATTCTATTCCTCTTTCTTGTAATTGCGTTATTTTTAGATTTGACGATATACAGGATTATTATCACCGCAGTGCCCAATTGGCAATTATGGATGAATTCATTCATAAAAATCAAAGTTTGTCTCTAGGACTAATTATGCATGTATTTGGAAACGATTCTGAAGTAAAGGATAAAGTAAAAGAGGGATTTGCTAAAGGATTATTTGAATTAGATCTACACGGATGGGATCACATAAATTATAGTCAACTTCCAGAAAAAACTCAGCAAGAAACCTTGTCTGCTGCGGATAACAAAATGAGAAGCATCTTTGGAAAGGATTCTGAAATTTTTATACCCCCATATAATACGTTTAATAATATTACACTTATGGTTTTATCTGATTTGAAAATAAAAGTATTAAGTTCTGATAAATTTGAAGACAGTATGTCCTATTTTAATGCCACCAAGTCAGGTAATCAGTCTGATATATACGGTATTTATCACTTACCACAGACGATTGAATTCAATGATTGGTACAAGGATGAGATGCTAAAAGTTCCAGTTGGTGATATATTAGGCAATACATCAAAAAATATATTAAAATACGGGTATGCTGTTCTGACACTGCATCCTCAGTATTTTTCTAATGTAAATGAGACAACGGGCCAAGAAACCATAGATAAAGAAAAGATGAATGATTTGACTTTCGTTATAGACCAACTCACTGCATCCCATATAAAAATAGTCCCCTTTTTAAAGGTGGTTAGTTTTGGATCTACAGAGGTTGGTAATGAAGATAAGGTTGAAACTAATACATCAAATCAAACAACTTCAACTACTAATAGTATTGGCCTAAATAAGCATCCTTGATGTTCCCTATTTTAGGGCGAGTCATTAGATGCTACCGAAATAGACTTAGACTTTAAGGGTCAACGTGACCAATATAGAGTAAACACTAATAAGAATCATTGTTACAAGATACTATTTATTCATCAGATATGAACAATAATGACATGAAAATTCAATAGAAGGAATTGCTATTAAATATTCAAAAACAACTGGATAAATTTGCTCTGCTGAGGAAAATCCATTTCATATTGCTAATCATCAAAATTTATGATAGACTTTATGCAGTCCAATAATAATTGGTTTTCATTATGATGGAAACTTTACGTTATTTCCAACATAAAGAAATTGAATGGATTATAAGTTGGTGAAGATGATACTTCAGAGTGATTGGAGAATGAAAAATTTGCTATTCTTGAGCTTGCTATTTACATTTCTAATTGTTAGTAATGGAATGAATTACCAACTAATATTTTCCTTCGATATGGCTTATTCGTATGAAGGGTCAAATGCTCTAACATATAACTATAATCAAATTATGTCTAGTAACAAGTTTTTACCTCTTGACAATTCTGCGTTCATCCCAGCTGGGGACTCGCCACCAAATAATAATCTAACCCAGTTAGAAATGGGTGTATGGTTATATGTTCATTGTTATTATGATTTAGACTATGGTCTGGTAGACGAATTCCTATCAAGAAATATTAATACCATTTATTTTTCTGTACAAAATGATGATGATTGTGAGGGTTGGGATGATCCTGCATTATTTCAAAAGTACGCTGATTTCATAGAATTTGCTCGTTCGGAGGGGATGAATGTCTATGCGGTTACGTTAGAAAAACCCTATTACATAAAACAAAATTATGACGAGCTTGAAGACAGTTTTGGTAATTTTATTAACAAAACTAAAGAAATTTTTGATACATATGTGATTGATGTCGAGCCTTATGATATAGAAGGAGGTGCAGAGCCTGATGCTGGACCCAATGTATATGTTCCTGAATATATCGAAATGTCTAAAAATCTTCGAAGTATAGCTGATGATTATGGAGTAAAATATATTGATACAGTTCCAGATTGGTTTCACACTGATATAAAAAATACAGGGTTAAAAGAAGGGCTTGATGCCTTGTATGGAGATGGAGTCAATATTATGACTTACCATACTACAGCAGAAGAAGTCTTGAGTAAAATTAATGATATTAGAACGGAAGTTATAAAACCATATGTAATTAGTATAAAAATAACCGAGGGTTTGGATGCTCCTACATTACAAGAGAATGAAATCTCTAAAACAATAAACTTGTTAAGGGCATTATCAATACCAATAGGATTGTTTGAAGCAGATGGGATACTTCAATTACCTATTTCCTTTTTTCAATAATTTAGAATAACATATTGAAAAGTATCGCTTTCTAATGTTGTTATCTTGTTCCTTACATTACATGAGAAGTAAATTTATTATCATATTAGCAATTCAAGTTTTAGTAAATGTTCTAACTAGATCCTATTTGAAAATATGTTAGTTACTAATATAGAATATATCTAGCAATTCTTGTCCAGAATAATTGGTTCTATGTCACTTTTGTCATACTCCATTGCCTAGGCCATAACAAAGATCATCACATTTAGTAAAATGATGATTTGGCTAAGTGAAATTACAAATCGTCATGGTTTGAAAATTAACGATCAAAGTTATAAAGTTGCACTTTGTAAAGATACCCTAAACCATCTGCCTGATTTCATCAAGATATAATAATTGATAGAATCCGCCCCTAAAAGACATGGATTCGAGTTCTCTCGCTGGCAACAAAAGACGGATCTCAGCCATAATCAATTCTATTTGAATAAATATAAATAATGCTGAGCAAAAGGTATCTTTTCATGTTCAAACAGATTAGACTAATTAAGACACTTTATATCGTCGAAGAAATTATCTATACTCGCAATTTAGGATTATTAATGTTTGTTATTGATGTAATTTGCAAAATTTTTTCATAATAGATCTTCTTTCCTGGCAGTCAGATTCATTATTATGGTATTTTGAGATTACAGTTTAAACAAGCCAAATGAAAGATGTAAAAAAAAGGAAAGTGTATAGGCTCGAATTTTAGACTATTTTGAAAATAGATTGGAAAACTCATTAATCAAATTCCCAACATCCCCTCCTAATTGATTCAATAATTTACTTGAATTAGTATCGTTCTTAATTAGATTTTTAGCTTGGTTTACAAGTCCTAGGGAAGTATTTTTAGCTTGGTTCAAAGCACTTTTTAATTCATCAGGAGCTTGGTTTACAAGTCCTAGGGAAGTATTTTTAGCTTGGTTCAAAGCACTTTTTAATTCATCAGGAGCTTGGTTTACAAGTCCTAGGGAAGTATTTTTAGCTTGGTTCAAAGCACTTTTTAATTCATCAGGAGCTTGGTTTACAAGTCCTAGGGAAGTATTTTTAGCTTGGTTTACAAGTCCTAGGGAAGTATTTTTAGCTTGGTTCAAAGCACTTTTTAATTCATCAGGAGCTTGGTTTACAAGTCCTAGGGAAGTATTTTTAGCTTGGTTTACAAGTCCTAGGGAAGTATTTTTAGCTTGGTTTACAAGTCCTAGGGAAGTATTTTTAGCTTGGTTCAAAGCACTTTTTAATTCATCAGGAGCTTGGTTTACAAGTCCTAGGGAAGTATTTTTAGCTTGGTTAAAGGCCTCGTTGTTTACATAATTGGTTCCTATATTTTGGGCATAGACTACAGGGGCCAAAGCCAACAAGGGCACTAAAATTCCCACCAAGAATAAGTTATTCAATGTTATTTTAACAAAAAATCTCTGATTCAATTGTAATTATTATTCAACATACAAATCATTAAAGTTATTGATAACAAACAAATTCATAACATATTTTGAATAATCTTAACATAGGAAAATTAAATGTTGATATATTAAGACCGACTATATAAGTTTGTGGAACTAGGGAATAACAATATTATTATTGATTCCGAAGAAGAATTCTTTAGAAAATCCTATGCTTTGGAGCTTCAAAAGAAAAAGCAACAAATAAATGATTACCAAAGAGGATTTAATGAATTAGAAGAAGAAAGGCGACAAGTGAACCAACAAGCGATCAGAACCCCAGGTAGACGTGGGGAAGTAATTAAGAAAGAAGAAATTGAAAAAGAGTTCACCCGAAGATACAAAGAACAAAGTATTAATTGAATAAATCGTCATTTCTTTCTTTTATTAGTTTTTACAACAACAAAAGTGGAAAATTAATATAATAACAGCAAGAATTGCAAAATTAGTAATTTCATTAAAATCATAGATTATAAAATATATATATACTAGTAACTTTTGCAAACCAATGGATTCTTTAAGTGAACCTCTAAAGTAGTTATGCAGCTATCTAGAGTAAAGGTACAAACTGTATACTTAGAAATCGCGATTGGCATCTGCCATTTCCATTTTAATTACGCAAATATAAAATAATATAGGATCTATATGATAACATGATTTCACAAGAGGTCAGTAGACAATTATACAGTCATCTAAAAGACATTAGAAGTAGGGAATTAAGAGAGCTTATTGAGAAGCCAGTGTTAGTAAAGGAAGATGTCCCTGTATCTAAAATCATCGGGATTATGACTAAAGAAAAATCCCACGAGGTATTTGTTCAATTATCAGATAAATCACTATTCTGTCTGAATACTAGAGACATTCTAGTTGCCAGGGAAATTAACACTATGAAATCTTCTACATTAGGGAAGAGAATTCCAAGTCTCACACAATCTGACTCTGTTGCAAATGCTGCAAGAATAATGAGTCTTCATAGATTGCGAGCGTTACCTATTCTTGATGAAAGCACTCATGAAATCGTAGGACAGGTGTCGTCAAAAAGAATACTACAATACATACTTGAAACCTTCGATAAGAAGAAAATAAACTTTGATAAACGAATTATCGCTTCTGACTTGATGACTCCCGAACTTATTACAATTGACCCAAAGGATAAAGTGGCTACCGCAAGGAACATAATGATAAAAGACATGATAGATCATCTTCCAATTGTAGAACAGATGCGCGAGGGAACAAATTTAGTGAAGGGTATTGTAACCTCCAGTGATATCATGCACACACTGATCCCTTCAGAAAGGATTGCGAGGGATGCAATTGTGTCAGAACATGATAAACACAGGTTAGAACTTGAAGTAATTGGTATTGCAGACAGGAACATAGTAACGATTGGTCCGAATGAAGCTATTAATTCGGTAATTAATTTACTGCTAAGTTCCAATTCAACTTATGCATTAGTCAAATCCCTCGATACAGTGCTAGGCATAATTACTTTCAGAGATATTATTTCATTATTAGGCGAACAGGTTGAGAACGAAATTCCATCATACATTATAGGCTTGCCTGAGGACCCATACGAGTCAGAGTTAGTAAAATCAAAATTTATTAATATAATAAAATTAATGCACAAAATATCTCCTGAGATCATAGAATCTAGATGTAAGATTAAGATTAAGGATATAACAGGGGAACGAAAGAGATATGAGATATCTGCAAACATTATATATCCTCATAGAAGATATACATATACTTCTACAAATGAATATGATATTGCTAAGATTTTTGATGAAATGAGCGACAGCTTTAAGAACCAGATTTCTCGACAAAAATCAGGAGATAAGCATAAAGAATCAGTAAGATACTCGCCAAGGGAATAAAGACAATATTATTTATAAAATGGGATACTTATCCTGTGAGAATAAAGGATAAAAGATTATATCTTAAATAAAAATATTCCCTTCTCTCCCTCAATCGAATTTTGTAAATTCTACCACCTTGATCACGTAAAATGGGAACTGCTTTCACTTTTTAGATATATGAAGCTAATTGTTCCGTCTAAACCAATCTTAATAGAAAATGATACAAGGCAATGCCTACGAACCATCACCCCTTATGAATCATTATGGACTAGAGATCAGAATAAGTCAAATGCCAATAAAAGACACTAAAAGTAGCAACTACAAATCAGCAAAAACTGTTGAGAATGATCATGAAAGAGTAACTACTCTGCAAATCGTATCTAAAAATAACGAGATATTGTAGAAATCAGTTGCTGCTTTGGCACTGCGCCCATAAGTCCATCTATTGCTTCTCCGTTCTTGAATATGATCAAAGTAGGAATACTTTGAATCCCGAAAATGTTTGCTACTGTAGGATTTTCATCAACATTTAGTTTACCAAACACTGCTTTTCCTCTTAATTCGATGGCCAATTGGTCAATTAAAGGAGATACCAATTTACAAGGGCCACACCAAGGAGCCCAGAAATCAACTACTAAGAGTGGATATTTTCTACTAGTTTCATCAAAATTATAATCAGTTAACGTAATTGGGCCACTGATATCATTATTATGATTACTGGTTGTTGTAAGATTATTGTCAATTTGTTCTTTATACTTTTTCAATTTTTTTTCCATTATCTTGGCAAGATCCTCGTCCCAATTTTTCATAATTTAGTATATCTTGTGAGAGTCACAATAATAAAGGTTCATTAAATACTAGGATTTTGTATTCGTTCATCTACCTGTGTTGACTTGGTTATTCTCATTTCAGATTTTATCCCTTTGAATCAGCTAATTTTGGTCAAAAGAAATGCAAAAGGTAATTTCATTTTAACATCAACGAATTCATCTAAGCCGGTACAAAATATTACCTTTTGAAATCCACTAATGCACATGATCTTATATAGTGCTAAAGGAGGTTAATTGTTGATTCTATTGGAAAGTGATCGCTATACCCAGTTAGAATTGTTCTTCCCGGAGACAACTCTTCAAGATCTCCGTTTGGCTTAATTCGCTGATATTCAAATCTCATAGGACTTTGCCCATATGAGGGGTGAATTTTGTTTCGATCTCGGGTATCGAAAAATTCATAAGAGAGATTTCGATCTAACTGAATTTTTTTGTTTATATGAATTTTATTTAAATCTATTTTCAGATCTTGTTCACCATTCAGTAATCCACGAGAGACAATGAATTGATCAAATAAATCGTATCCACCATCATAGAAAATAGTCCCATCTGGTATGAGTGACCACATGCAATTAAAAAGATATCCTTGATAAAATAGATAATTGTGTTTATCAGTTTGTTTATTCGAGGGCCATCTTTTTTGGATCGGGTGTTCGAATATTTCATCCCAATTCATTAACTTCCGTTTATCAGGTGTAGCACGTAAATAGCTCAAAATACTTCTATCATACGGATTGTCATTAAAATCACCCATAAGTAAAATATTCTTATTCCATCTATCATTCAACAGTGAGAGTGATTTTTCATCATATTTCAAATCCCAAGGAAGATCCTGCAATTCATTCTGGTTTATTTTCAAGATGTCCTCAACAGCACGTGCACAATTTTCGGCAACTGCAATTCTAAGAGGTTCAGTTTCGAATCGTCCCCCAGACCGTGAAGGCCAATGATTAACAATTAAATTTAGTTCTGCATTATTTGATAATACAGTTAAATTAACAACCAAAACATCTCTTGTTGGATATCTTAGTTGTGTGCTGTAACCCTTAACGGTATTAAGTCTAAATAGTTTTTTTGAGTATAACAAGCATGTGTCAATTCCTCGAATATCTGGGCTATTAAGATATTGTGCAATTGAATATTCTTTTTCAGCTCGTAGTTTATCTATTAAATTAAGGGCTAATTTTTCACTCTCAATTTCACAAAGACCGATTATATCTGGTCCCTGATTATCATGCAGAGAATTTATTACATGAGCCAGATTTTCAATTTTCTTGCTCTTTACTACATTATTCCATCCCCTGTCGGGAGTAAATTCAATAGTAGATCCTATTGATGTGGGAAGAGTATCAAATAAGTTGTTAACATTCCAAAAACTCACGTAAAATTCATTCATATTAGGCAGATTAAATCATAGGGGTTAATAGTTTTTTCATTTTTATGGATTAACCAACCTTAGTATAGTGATCTCTTTTTTAGAAAAGCAATAATCAAATTACGCTGACTCCTTAAAATAATGGAAGGTAAAAACACATTACTGTTTTTCCACTTGAAGTAAATTTACATACCAACTTTATCGTAGTAAAACAAAATGTTAGTAACAAGGATGATTAACTGTGCTTGAATCTAAAGAGAGTAATCGCTTTTTGAAAGATATCTTAAAATTTAATTTAACAAGAACAATAAAGTCTTTCGACCTGTATTTCTAATTTAAAGGTCTAAATTATCCAAAAAGTAGAAAAACCAGGGACTAAAATAGAGGATCGCTGAATAGCAAATTCTCAATTAAATCGTGAAAGATTTATCCCTAGGCAGGCTCTGCATGGACAATTACTCGCGCAGCATTCGTATTCTCCAGTAGAAGATTTTGAACCTGAGTAGAAATATCATGGGCTTTTTCCACCGATAGACTATCGTCAGGATTAGAAGAAGAGGAAGGGATTGAATCAGATGATCTGTCTTGAGATTTAATTGACAGAGGATTTATTTTAATGGTCAAAGTAATATGAAGTTCATTTTTTACATAAACAAGGGAAATTTCATCACAATCAGAAACCCCTTCTATAGAGAGCGCCATTTTCTTTATTCGTTCCAAGAAAGTCTGATCAGCCATCTCTTCACGTCCAACAGATGATTCTATATCCAAATCTGTTTCAATATGAGTAGTGATCCGCTTAATATTTTGAACCTCTTCCTTTATTTTCTTTTCAAAATCATCAACAACTCCATGGGCTATCTTGAAACTTAATTTATCATCCATCTGAACATCAAGATAAAGATGCAAAAGCTGCAAAGAATTTTCGCCAGTTTCATTGTTCTTGGATCTATCACTCGTTTCATTTACTACAATATTTGAAAGGTAAATTGAATGAACATTTTTTATCGAGGGAAAATCTTCGGAAATAAGTCTTATTTTATCTTTTATAGTTTCTGTTAGGTAATCTTCTACCGCATCTACATGTACAACAACATCAGAATTTGGTAGTATTTCATTCTTAATCTTGTACTCTACACTAGTAGCTATTCTATGTGCCTTATCGTGGGTGAATATTCTTGGAACTTCAATGTGTAAATCTACAAAAGTATCTTTTCCCACTTTTCTTACCCTGATGCTATGAGCCTTTTTTATTCCTTCAAAACCCGTTATAGATTCATGTATTTGTCCCTGAATACCTTTTGGTGCCTTATCCAATAACACGTCTAGAGTTCGCCTGCCAAGTCCTAAAGAGGTATATACGATAAGACCGGCAACCGTGATTGCAGAATAGGCATCAGCATTAGGAATACCAAGAAAATATACAATTGCTAGTCCAACAAGTACTACAAAAGAAGTAAGCATATCAACTCGGAAGTGTAATGCATCTGCCTCGATAGCCTGACTACCATATTTACCAGCAACCTTGTATAGAGCCCTAGATCGGCCATAATCAACCACTATTGATACGATCAAGATTCCAAAAGAAAAAACAGTAATTTCAGGTACTACTTGTTTGAAGAAGATCCGTTCCAACCCTTCGTAAAAGATCCAGCCCGCTACGATGAAAAGAAGCAAAACAGCTCCTAAACTTGTAAGACTTTCAAATTTTGCATATCCATAATTATGTTCAGGATCAGGTGGTTTCCTTGATATTCTAATTGCATATAATGTCATCAAGGCAGCTAAAACATCCAAACCAGAATGCATTCCTTCAGAAAGCAGTCCAAGACTATTGGTATAAATTGCAATGATGAACTTCGAAACGGTAAGTGAGGCCGAAGCGATAATAGATGTTATAGCAATTTGAATTTTTTCGTTATATGCTAATTGGTTGAGTAACGCTTGATCTATGGTTTCAGATGATTTTTTTTCAGGTACATTATTAATCTTAAACCTTTTGAATTTATCAAAGAATGAATCCTCACTATCTCTCTCCTTGCTATCTACCACAAATACAAATGAATAAAATATTGAGGTATATAATGGATATGAAAAATTTGTTTTACCTAAAAATTACGAATGCGTTTTAATAAAATTTAGACCTAAAGAAAATAGATATATGATGATCGATGAAAATATTGACAAAAAAGTGTACAGCAATTCTTGGTTCAGTTCTTTATATAATTGGAGTCAGGTCATCCACAACATTACCATGACACAAAGAAGGAAGTAATTTGAAATAAGCTATCTTTTTTTTGAATCCAAGTATGGCTTTTTGTTAGAGACTATCATTTACTTTGTTAACCAATGTCAGTGGAAGTTGTCCTCGCAATACTCTTTCAATATTGATAAATATGATATCTGTTATAGAATCAATTGCCTCATGGGTCCATCCAGCTATATGCGGTGTCAAGAGAAAATTATCTAGCTTTAGCAATTCATCCTTTGAGTCTACTGGTTCCTTCCAAAATACATCAAATGCGGCTCCGGCAATATTCCCTTCCTTTAAAGATTTTAGCAACGCATCTTTGTTTACCACTTGAGCTCTGGCCGCATTAATTAGATAAGCAGATTGTTTCATCAATTTCAATTCGTCACTTCCTATCATGTTTTCAGTTTCCCTATTTAATGGAACATGGATAGATGTTATGTCTGCTCGCTGAATGACTTCAGTGAGCTTGTCTACACCGTACAAATTATCTACAAAATATTTCTTATCTCCACCCTCAGTCTTTGTGAAAGGATGTTTCGTTACAGCAATAACTTTCATCCCGAAAGCTTTGGCCCGTTTAGCTACTTCTATTCCTGTAACCCCCAGTCCAATTATTAATAATGTCTTTCCTAGTAATTCTGATCCCATTCTATCTTGTTGTCTTCTAACAAACGAACTAGTATTTGCTTGAGAGTTGAACAAGTTTATTTTTATATTCTTAACCAAATAAAGCATTAACAAGAAGGTATGTTCTGCAACAGAAATTGCATTAGCCATAGGAACATTTGCTACGTAAATACCCTTCCTAGAGCAATAGTCAATGTCGATACCGTCCACTCCGATACCAGATTGTTGAACTAATTTAAGTTGGGGACAGGAATCAATGAATGACTTGTCTATTTTATCAAAACTGTTAATCAGTATATCAGAATCTTGAATTTGCGGTATAATTGATTCATCATAATCAATAAATTCTATACGTATGTTGGACTTTTCTGCCTTTCTTGCTATTTGCTGTTTAAACTCCAGATTTTGGATCATTGCTTTAATTTTCAAGGTATATCATTATCTATTTTCCATGTTTTTATTTATCTTTAATATGTTTCTGGGATAAGTGTAAATTGGGTCAAAATTCGGGAAAAGAAATGTAAAAGACTGTGATAGTTATCTACAAGTTATCAGAACTTTGAAGTGATTAGTATTACCAGTAGATAATTCGGTATATATGACGGTCTTAAGGGTGCCACAAGTCATAGAGCCCAAATCAAATGAAGTACCACTCAACTGTAATCCTGGAAAATGACACAAGGTATTCTTTGTGTCCAAATTGCCCTTAAATGTATACGAAATACCATTTGCTTTCCCGCTTATAATATGACCACTTTTTTCTCCAGTAGATCCTTTGATAGAAATTGTTCCGGACCATTTACCATTCTTCTTGTCAGCAGTAACTTTGAAATAGCCGGGGGAGATTATGACTCCCTTTTGTCCGGTTGCACAATTATAAATGGATTGTTGAGTATTTTTTGCCTGTACGTGAGTTATTGATCCTTTGTTACTTGATGAAGACTTCATCGTAGAAGATGAAGTGTCAGACACCGTATTCGGATTAGCATTATCACTAAAATCAGTTATCGTTTCAGTAGCTTGTACAGATCCAAAAAACATCAAACTCGGTGCCATAAATACACCTGTAATAAGTGTTAAAACTATAAACAAACCTTTTGAAATTGGTTTAGACATTCATAGTATTCAATTTATTGTTATACTTAAGTGATATGCTAATTCTCCCCTATGTAAGAAAACAATTCAGGATCCTGTTAAGAATTTAAAAGATTGTCTAGTAATTAACATCAAATTATTTAAAGTCTGTGTTTCTAATATCTGTTAGCCGGTGTACTTTAGTACTCTGGGTTTTGTATAATTGCCTATATCATACCCCATTTCTCTAAAATATTTTAGGGTTAATTTATAAACTATTTCATCATGATCTACAATTTCTAGTATGTGTTTCCATGAAATTTCTTCATTATCATGAATTTCGCCAGACAGTTTTGTAACAAGATCCCGAGCTTCTGCTTTGCAGTCCTCAAACGTCTTTCCATTCTTATAAGCTCTATTTCTTGGATCACAATTCGCATTATTCAAATGATAACTTATTAATCAATTTGCAAATATATAACATTATTTCAGCTTTCAAGATAAGAGGATTTCTTTGAAAAATATAAAGTTAAGAAGGGACAAATTAACAAAGAATCAGTTTCTTGTAAATTAATACATTAATCATTTAGAAAAACAACACGTTACATTGGATTTTACAAAATTCATTGAAAAGTAGATAAATCAAGAGAGTACGTAATGATATTCTTATTTATTGTTGATGTTTTCTAATTCTTATAATTGTACATAAATGTTGAAGGAATTAACGTAAAGTATGACGAATTTGGAAAAAGCAATGAGAAAATTGTTCTATTCCTGCACGGTTTAGGATCTTCATCCTTAACATGGCGGGATATTCCCGAAGCACTCTCAAAGCATTTTCATACCATAGCATTGGACCTAGTCGGGTTTGGATTGACCGATAAACCTCATGAAAATTATACTATAGATTATTTCTGTAAATTTCTAGATAAATTTTTGAGTAAAATGGGAGTAGAAAGTACCGAGAAGTTGAATGTTATAGGACATTCATTGGGTGGATACATAGCTTTAGAATACTCGATCAGAAACAAAACTAGAATCAATAAATTGATATTATTTAATTCTTCGGGTCTCTTGGGCAAGCCCACGCCTTTACTTTGTGACTATTTGAATGCTGTGCTGACCATAGATCCTGTTTTGAGGTACAATAATCTTAAAAATGTGTTTGAAAAGCTGTTAGCAGATCGAATCAGACTCCTTCCGATTGTCGTAGACATTTTTGTTTCAATAATCGATATGCCTGGTGCAAAGCATGCGTTTGAATCCGCATTTGAAAATAGTACCTCAACGACATTGGATTTGAACACGATTGATACGATTAAAGAAATTCCTTGTCTTATTATTTGGGGAGAAAAAGACAGACTAATTCCAGTAACATTTGCAGAAAAATTTAGGGAAATATTAGAAAACGCAACAATATTGATAATGAAAGACGCTGGACATTCACCGTTTATCGAAAAGCCTGCGATTGTTTATCAAACATTATTGGATTTTCTTGTTACCTAATAATAGTATTAGATATTGCAAATTTAGAGAATTGTTTGGAATATTGGAGATGAAGAAATGATATAAAAATATACTGTAAATTTATTATGCTAAAATGTAGTAGAAGATAAAACTGTTACTAGAATTTAATTAAAAGATATGTTAAATACCCCAAATACAAAGTTATAGTATAATATGAACAGTTCTACCAGATTATTGCTCCTATCTTTTATGATTATAGTTCTGTTTACTACCATTAGTATTAATCATTTATCGTTTGTGAGGGGGGATGATGATGATGATGATAACGATTTCTCTGATAAAGATGTAATTCAAATTTGTTGCACATGGGGTTACGAATTAGCCGATGGCCTTTTAACATATTCGATAGAAACTGACGATGACGACGATGATCTCAAGGAAGCGGTAAGAAATGCAGTTGACTCTTGGAATGAGGCTCTGACTGGAATTACTTTGATTGAAACAGATGACAATGAAGATATCAAGATTTCTTTCAAAAATGATGGAAAAAGAATAGCTGGAAAAACTGTAAACTATTTTGACCAGTTTGGATTCATAAGACAATCTCATATAACAGTATCAGAAGAATCATACGATCGTGATTTTAGTTCCTCACAAATCGAGCAAATCACATTGCATGAGTTGGGTCATGTACTTGGTCTTGATCACGCCAACTTCAGAGGAAATCTAATGACTGAAAGAGTAGATATTGGCAGCCCGACAATCTCATCTTGTGAAATAGAAGCTGTGCATATAGCCAACGCCTGGAGGATAAATGGCGGAGACACGATGTATTTACCAAGAGAAAACTATATGGAATGTTAGAAACAAGAAAAAATCTATTAGCTTAAAATAGTCATCATAATTTTTTGGTCCAAATTAATTTTCCAATGCAGCTGAAAAACAAAAAAAGCGGATGTAGTTTCATTTAAATGCTATCTCAGATAGTTGCGCAGAACCAAATACAGTTATTTTAATTATGAATCAATTATCTTAAAAGAACTTTAAATAAATTTGCAAATTTATCAAAAAGAAACAACTTTGTTCTCTAGAATCAATGTATTTAATAATATCTTAAACTCATGTTATATGTGAATATTCTTCAAAAAAAATACAAGTGTGAAAAAGATGGAGAGAAGTTTGATACTTATGAGAAATATATTGAACATGGTAGAAAAGTACACCATAAAGTAGTTTTAAAATGTAATAAATGTGGTAAACAGTTCGTTAGTGAAAAAGACAGATTACATCACGTTCAAGCACGTTGTAAAGATAAAAAAGACTAATCCAATTTTCATATTTGTTTACTTTTTTTATTAAATATTCCTAGCAACATAGAATATGAAATTTTTTAGTCTAACGTAACTTTATCAAAACCAATAGTTTGATAGGAAAACATAAGAAATTAAAAAATTAAATATTCTATATTTTGGGAAGTCTTTGTCTTTTGAAATGTTTTAAGAATTTAGAAATTAAATTTATGAATATTTTTTAAAAATTTTAGTAAAAATATTTAAGAAAATTGGGGATGGATTAGTTGTTATCTTCGCCATCTTCACCGTTGTCGCCATCTTCACCGTTGTCGCCATCTTCACCGTTGTCGCCATCTTCACCGTTGTCGCCATCTTCACCGTTGTCGCCATCAGATTGTCCAGATGATGCTGATTGTTTTTCGTTGTCGCCATTACTGCTGCCATCGTTGTCTCCGCTCTTGTCATTGTTACTGTCAGATTCTGTTGATGTTGATTTGGAATCGCTGCTGTCAGAATCGCTGTCGCTGCTGCCTTCATTAGATGGTGCGGATCTTGCAGATTGTGTTTGGGCGCCATCATTATTGTTGTCGCCGCTATCATCATCTTCTTCCTCACTACCTGATCCTTGAGATTGACCGATTCCTTGGTTTGCAGAGTTGCCACCGCCACCGTTGCCGCCACTTTGACCTGCTACGTTATCGCCAAAGTTTTGTTGGTTTTGTAAGTTGACATTGTTTCCTGAGCCTATTGAATCTCCACCAGAAACTACAAGGCTTCTTTGGTTTGAGGATTGTTCTTGGCCAATTGCTTGGTTTGCAGAGTTGCCGCTACCTTTACCGTTGCCGCCACTTTGACCTGCTACGTTATCGCCAAAGTTTTGTTGGTTTTGTAAGTTGAGGTTATTTCCAGATAGAATGGAATCTCCACCAGAAACTACAAGGCTTCTTTGGTTTGAGGATTGTTCTTGGCCAATTGCTTGGTTTGCAGAGTTGCCGCTGTATTTACCGTTGCCGCCACTTTGACCTATTGTGTTGTCGCCAAAGTTTTGTTGGTTTTGTAAGTTTGCATTATTACAAGATACAGTAGCATCTTCTCCTGAAACACATAATGCATTTTGGTTAGAGGATTGTGATTGACCGATTCCTTGGTTTGCAGAGTTGCCGCTACCTTTACCGTTGCCGCCACTTTGACCTGCTGTGTTGTCGCCAAAGTTTTGTTGGTTTTGGGCACTCAAGTTATTGCAGGATGCAGCTATACTCCCTCCAGCAACACATAATGCATTTTGGTTAGAGGATTGTGATTGACCGATTCCTTGGTTTGCAGAGTTGCCGCTACCTTTACCGTTGCCGCCACTTTGACCTGCTGTGTTGTCGCCAAAGTTTTGTTGGTTTTGGGCACTCAAGTTATTGCAGGACACATCTATATCTCCGCCAGCAACACATAATGCATTTTGGTTAGAGGATTGTGATTGACCGATTCCTTGGTTTGCAGAGTTGCCGCTACCTTTACCGTCGCCTCCTATTTGACCTGCTACGTTATCGCCAAAGTTTTGTTGGTTTTGTAAGTTTGCATTATTACAAGATAGAGCTACATCCTCACCAGCAACACATAATGCATTTTGGTTAGAGGATTGTGATTGACCGATTCCTTGGTTTGCAGAGTTGCCGCTACCTTTACCGTCGCCTCCTATTTGACCTGCTACATTGTTTCCTTCATTTTCTTGGTTTTGTAAGTTGAGGTTATTTCCAGATAGAATGGAATCTTCACCAGAAACTACCAAGGTTCCTTGATTAGAGGATTGTTCTTGGCCAATTGCTTGGTCGATAGAGTTGCCGCTGTATTTACCGTCGCCTCCTATTTGACCTGCTACATTGTTTCCTTCATTTTCTTGGTTTTGTAAGTTGAGGTTATTACAGGCTATAAAAGTGCCATCGCCGCTTACACAAACTGCAACTTGACCTGAGGATTGTTCTTGGCCAATTGCTTGGTCGATAGAGTTGCCGCTGTATTTACCGTCGCCTCCTATTTGACCTGCTACATTGTTTCCTTCATTTTCTTGGTTTTGTAAGTTCAAGTTGTTACAAGATATAAAAGTGTCAATTCCTGACAAACAAATTCCGAGCTGAGTAGCACCCTGTATTTGTTCTATGGATTGTGATGCCTCATTTTGCGCATATATATTACTTGGAGCAGCCATTAAAGCCGGTGCCAAAGTTAACATAATGAATATTGGTAGTATAGTTAGTAGGTATTTCATTATAGTGTTCTTCTATGTTAATTTTCAATATTTAAACTTTATTCAAATTAACCGCAATAATGTTCAATAACAATCATTGATAAAATTTTTCTAATATTATGTTAGATAACATATGTACCTTTTGTATATCGTATATCATTGATTTATCAATTGTTATGGTTATATGCCACATTTCCTGCACGGGACTATCACTGCTGTCAATATAGAAGTATTATTACTTTGCAATTTGTTGACATATCCTCATAGCATACTGTAAAATGCTATTGTTAACGGTCAATATCTAAACAGCTAAACTACCAATAGCATCCCCTCGAGAAGGAACTATTGCCCTAAAAGAATTTAAAGAATTATTAGAAGATCATATTTCACCGCCGTACTATGGATGCGAGACCAAAAGATACTTCATTACAAGAAATTATCTGGAAATCTAGATTCTTAAGAATTCTTCAAAGTTGTAAAATTTCCCTCTCTTTCTTAATATACACATGTGCATACGTTAGTAATTAGTTATTAAGGATAACCCTATCAATAAATTATGAGAAAATATAAAAGATCTCATGAACAAGATATTCAGAATCATATGAAACGCATCATGAATTCAAAATCGACAATTGTATTTTTATTAGCGGTAGCACTTGGAGCATCATCTTTTCTGGGTAATAATTATAACGTAGCGATAGCTCAAACATTTTCGGTGCCCAACCCTCAATCATATTCGACCGGTAATATTGGAAATGTAACTAGTGAGGAAAGTGATACCTTTTTCCAGTTAGATGATGCAGTGCAAACTACGCAGACATTGATCAATGAAACGCAGTCCGCGATTATCAATAACAATATTACAGAAGCGATGAATTTACTAAACCAAGCATACAGTGAAACGGTTCAAATACAAAATAACGCTAATAATTTGATATGGGACTCACCTTCATCAAATGAAGGTGCCTAGATAATTCTCGGATCAAAAATAATCATTTTTTTGCTCAAGTTAATGCTAGATTTTTCTATTATTAATTTATAAGCACAGCGGTTTTGCTTTTTTGAATTAGAATTATCTTTTTCTAGTTGTATACTATAGTAGAAAAAATATACCTAAATACATTCATAATAACATAATACTACCATTAAATAGTAATCTCTTATGAATAGCCCCATGAATATTTAGAAAGGATCCTTAATTAATTACCCATCTAAAGAAACATAGGTCGTCTAGATGAATACGGGTGATTAATCAATATATTTCAGTAGTAGTAATAAAAATGATAACTTTATAATGAATTCTCACTTTGCATTGTATGTTGTCAAAGATTCCAAATCTTAGCCACTATCTTGTATAACATAAGGAAACAATGCAATATCATAAATAGGAATTTGAGTATGGGATCAAACCTTCTTTTTAAATATGGAAAACTAAATTGGTTACATTGTTCGACGGTCGAAGGTCTAAACGATCCTCCAAGACCAAAATACCAAGATTTAGGAATTCAAATAATGGGCGATAATGAATTAACTAATTATTGCATAAATCCAGTATTCGCCTTGCTTGTTGAATCCCTGTAACAGGCATATTTTTTTCCTGAATTAGTCCTATTTGAACTAGGACAGAAGCTTGATCCCAGTATATGTGCTCATGAGCAATTTTAGATCCTGCAAATTTCATAATAACTACATGAGGTATCTCCACATATTTTCCGGTAGGTTCCACCCCAGGTAACATATATTCAATTTCTCTATCATGAGTAAAGCTAATTATGATTTCATCTACTACCTGATCTTTACCTACCGTCCTTGATATAGGTATTATTTTTATATCTTTAGGCATTTTTCCAACAAAGCTATTTTTATAAAAGCTATATACTTCGTCATATCCATAACCACCAGCCAAAGTCGGCACATGATGAACATAGGGTTCATCGGTCATAGTAGTCATAGTTGCTTCGACATCCTCTTTGTCGAATTCATATTCTATATGTTTATCAAATATTTTACCTAGTTTTTCAGGACCGGTCATACTAGTTAGGGCATTCCATTGCTTAAAGATTTGTCTGTTTGAAATCTAAATCACGTGCAGGCTATTTGGATATTTGAAATAAATTGGGTCCAGGTGGATAAATTTTGGAAGGATGTACGTTTAGAGAATTCCCTTAATACTAATCAAGCTCTAGTCATTCATCACCATTGGGTATCCTGACCTGACTTAATGTTTACATATGATAGATGATAACCAATACCATGACAATGTTTGCGTGTCCAAAATGTGGAGAATCGTACATTGCTACACCCCCAGACTCGGACCACAAAAAGTCAACAAAATACCCTGATAGAGATACAATTCCAACAAGTGTTGAATGCAAAATGTGCGGAAATTTAAATACGATTTACTGGAAATCAATTCAATAATTTTTTTGTCTATTTACAGGCCATTAATTCCTTTTACGAGTAACGCCATAGATACGCTAAAGAATGTGTTTGAATAACCATCGCATTTTATCTCTATCCCCCCATAATTAAATAATAAACTATTCAATAATGATCATATAACTATTTTACAATTGGACTAATTTGAGTTACTACTGGTAAAGTAAATGCGAATGTTGCCCCCTTATCCTCATTATTGTTTTTAGTCCATATTTTCCCCCCGTGAGCTTCTATAATATTTTTACAAATATATTCCAAGACCAGTTCCTGATGGAGAACCTGTTATGAATTTATTAAATAACTTTGGCAATATCTCCTTATCGATTCCTGGACCAGAGTCACTAATCTTGACAAACACCATGTTGTAAGTCCTTTTGACAACTATAGTAATACTCCCTTTTTTAGTAAACTTTAATGCGTTGATCAAGATATTTGATAATACTTGAATTATTCGATTCTTATCGGCATAGACAAATAGATTTACAATTTTTTGTTTCTCAAACTGAATATCCAAATCGATATCTTTACCATCATTCTCCAATTTCATGCTAATATTATTTCTGTTTGCTTGACTAGAATAATCACTTATCAGGGTAGTCATCAATCCTAACAAATCAAATATTTCCAAATCCAAATCCAATGAACGGCTTTCAATTCTCGCAACATCTAGAATTTCTTCAGAAAGTTTCTGAAGTCTTTTTGAATTCTTTATGATTATTTCTATATGGTCCTTGTATTCTTCTATTTCTCCCTCCCTCTTAGCCAGGAAGATTGAAAGTGCAAGTATGGGTTGAATTGGTGTACGTAATTCATGAGCTGCGACGTTAATGAACTCATCCTTTATTTTTATTTTTTCTGATTCTTTGATCTTTTCATACTGATCTTGTATCAACTCATTCCTCTCCCTGAGATTAATTGTATATCTTATTCCAGATATAGTAAGAGCAATAATATTAACGAAGTACCCCACATCCTTAAGTACGTGAGCTAAATTATGTGCTGTGTCAAAGGATTGAGTGGAGTAAGACATAATAATTTGTGAAAAAATATCTACTAATAAGTAAATAAGTATTCCCTAATAAATAACATCTTTTTTCAAGTAAAGTCGTTTCTTATAAAAGAAAATTAATGCCATGGTAAACAAAATTAAAGGAGGGATTTCGTATGGCCTATGCAAGTAATAATCGTCTAAAACACTTGCTGGAAAAACTATGAAGAAAGAGACTGTTGCGATAATTCCTGCAAAGATTCCCAAGAAAATAAGATACATTATGAGGTTTTTTGAAACTTTTCGACTAATTTTTTTTGATCGACATTTAGTGTAGGTGAATTTCGGACAGTTTTGTTCCCTTGAGTATCAGACGGATCTATTTTAGAGGATACCAAATCTTCTGGAAACACTGAAGAATATTTTGCTATTGCAACTAAAAGCATACTACTAAGAAATATCCTGCCAGCAAACCATGTTTGGGGAATAAAGTAATTCAGAAAATCTGAATTCTCCATTAAACTATATGATACCGCCACATGAAGTAAATCGATTAAGGCACTTACGGAAAAACCAATTCCAATAAACAAACTAAATTTATCATTCAAGTTCCTAGCGTGTAAGATGTAGTAAAATGCTGTGACTCCAGAAAATATTACAGCAAACAACTCTATGTAAAAGTGATGAATTTCCGAACCGATCCATAAATAAGGATTTACTGCCATAACCGTAAATAAGAAGAGCGGTATGGCAGGGATAAGAGTATATGTTATGAATCTCTTGTTTGAAAATAAGTCTAAGATCCTCAATGATTTTTGAAAACAACTATATAAGTATTGATCAAACAAAAGATATCCCATCTGCCATTGTACACTTGTCGATTGGTAAAATTTGATACAGTACTAACGTAAATTGCAGAGATCGACCTAAACCATATAAAGAAATTTGTTCGAAAATGACCGCTCTCGATGAGAAGAATGGATACAAAGACAAACCAGATGGATTAATTCTAATCCTCGATATCAGAATTTTTAAAGCTCCACACATTAGTCACGATACAGTATGGATCTTATAATACAAAGCAGAGCATCTGGTTCGATAGGCTTGCGAATAATTTCACTATGCTTGATTTCTGGAAAAATGCATAGCACCTCATCAAGTGCATTTAATGCAGAGAGGAATAGTACTTTTATATCAGGATTCAAAACTTTAAGCTGAGAATATAATTTGATGCCATTTAACTCAGGCATGCGTATATCCATTATTACAAGATGATAAAAATAGGGATTTTTCTCTGAAAAATGCACTAATGCATTTGATGAACTTGAGAAAGAGGTAACGTTGTATCCTTCACTTGAAATTATTGAATTAAATACAAAAAGGATATCTTCGTCATCATCAATTAATAATATATTAAATGACGAATTGTTCATATTTCTATGATCTTTTTGACTTTCAATGAAAATTCTATTCCTCTTATCTTCAATCTCTTTTCTCCTATTGGAATCACCTATCGGATTAACGGAGTATGCTACATAATTAGAGACTATGTCTTCATTAGTATTCTTCTCTAAAGCTTTGAAGGAATATTCTTGGTAAAATGAGGTAGTTTCTAGGACTTTAAACAAATCATTACTAATTATCATTTCATTTGCTGATGCTAAATGATTTATTTTAGAACATATATTGACAGGGGGTCCAAAAAGGTCGACATTAAGAGAATTCGCTGATACGGCTAATTCGACCTTCCCATAATTGGCGCTTATCCTATAGCATATGGATGACAGTCCTTTTTGGGAGAAGTTCAAGGTAATGGACTTTTTTGCCTCGATCATAGCCAAACCGCAATCAAGTACATCCTGAAAAGCCAACTCATTCTTAGAGTCCACAGTTTTAGGTAAGTAATACAACAAACCATCTCCGGAGTTCTTAATCACTTTCCCATGGTGCCTCTTAATTATAGACGACATGGTATTGAGAAAAATGGAATAATACTCTTTTATCTTATCGGATCCATTAATATCACAAGTATTTTTTGTAGAATCAACAATATTAACAAAACATACACAGTAATTGTGAGCACAATTAACAAAAATAACTTGTTCAATATTGAAGTTGGAATTAGAACGATTCTCTACCATGTTTTTATCTAGTTGATTCATACTCTGGTAGTATATTGGAGAGTCAAAACCAGTATAGTTCAATTACTGCCCACCCCCCAAAAAGGAGCGTAATTTTGAGAACTTCGTTGAGAAAGTCTGAACCATAAAACGCAATCCTCGTATTATGTCAATTGAGGGATTATCTCCTATAATGATATGTTTTGCATCATCCAAAATAGTGATATTGTTTGACATTCCCAATACTATACAATTAACGTATATAACTCTTTTGAATAATTTTTTAAATATTGGATATATTTTCCAATAATGGAATTTCATTCCATTTATCCACATAATTTGAAATGCAAAAAATAATTTATCATATGACCTATCGTGGTAGAAGACATTGAAATCTCTATGTAAAAAGTCCCCCTAGATTTTCATAGGTCATGATAGTACACTTTGATCCAAAACATCAAAAATTCAATAAATGAACTACAATCCTATCTATAGAATGTTTTATAGATACAAATCAAGATGGAAGAGTTTTCATTGTAGTCTTTGAAGAATCTATTGATTGTTACAAAATGTATCTACATTTGGAACAAAAATATATTAATTCTTTTTTGCTATCAAACAGTATTTATAGGCATGAACTTTTCCTGTTATGCGATTGAAGAATAGAACGTACTCATTGTAATGACAAATTATTCAAGTGTACCTCTGTTATATTCATTAGCGCATCTTCGACATCTTCATCGACCGGAAATCCCATTTCATCTTCTAAGTTATTTATTGCCTTATTCCAATTTTCTCCGCCATTTTGATCACCATCTTCTTTGTCCTCTTGTAATGCCTGAGAAAGGTTAGCCAATGCAGAATCATTGATACCATCAGAAAAATTAGTAGATTCTTGTTGCGGAGATGATGTTGAGGGTAGTGATGATGTGGTTGCATTTACAATTGAAATAGCAGGATGCCCAATTAGTATGCCCAAAACCCCAATGGTACAAAGGATAATCATAAAAAATTTTAATTCTTGCATCTCAGTTCAAATTATTGTTTCGATATATAAATATAGACAGTCACAAAATTGTTACAATTGGTAAAACAAGTTAGATACTTTACCCACAGTAGGACAAACAACAGAATTCGATGAAACTTTGTTAAAGTAGCAGCTTACCCTTTTATCACTTCTATTCTTGATTTTAGAGTGCGACCAAATACCCTTCATAACATATGTTTTGTGACAATAATTATGCTTGCTCATCGTTCAATCATCTGAATGGATACCAAGCGGAGATTAGGATGAACTTTACGATGCATCATCTCCATAATTTTCATCTGCAAGGCAAATTTTATCAAAAAGAAAAATTAGAAATTTTTCGGTTCTGATTATGGATAATTATTCACCCTCAACTTTGAAAGGATATACAATCAATTATGAAAGATTATGGAATCTAGCCAGAACCCTGGTCAAGTCATACGAATTCAATAATACTTTTCTCCAATCCATTTAAAAAAGGAATACTTCAATGTGTCGGATTGGGGAATTGTAATCATATTTTTAAATATTAATTAATCCCCTATGTACATACTAGGTAATTGATTAAACTATTAGGTATATCAGCTGCAATCATTTTCATTTTGAATGCGGTTTCACTAGGAGGGTATCATCAGGGTGGTTTGGAGATATATGCTCAAAGTAACTCAACGGTTGAGACCAAGAAACAACCAGCAATAGCTAACACTACTCAAGGTCAACAGGCTACTGTCACGGTAACTAAAATTGTTCACTGTGATTCCTCACTAGGTATTCCAAATGATGATTCGGTTTGTCAATTTGTGCTGGAGAATGTTGATGCAAATCAATTCAATTTAGTAGTAACAGGCAATAATCCAAATTTGACTAGTTTTCAAGGATCTGCTAATGGGACAACTATTTCCTTAAACCCAGGAAATTATACCATTTCAGAAACATCTTTTGATACTATGGATATCGAAAATCAGTTAGGTGAAACAGCAATTGTGACTATTTCAACAGATTCAAATGGTGATTGTTCATCTCAATTTAACGAAGTAGATACGTTCCAAGAAGCAAAAGGATCTATATCTAACAGCGAATTACAAAGTTGTGAAATTATTAATACAGTCGAAGTAAGTCAAGGTGCCTCGCCAGAAGCATAGTAAGTTCATAATGATAGCGGTATTATATAATATCTGGATAGGATGACCCTCCACTGTGAATCCAAAAAATAGATTCATTACGTTGTCTTCTTTATTTTATTAAAGTTACAAAAAGGTGCGGGAACTACACAAATCATCGTTTTTTCATTGACTGAAATTTTAAACTGATTCAGAGAAATTCTTTGTTAATTCATTGGGTGTTTAAATCCTTACTCCATATTTTTAAGCTTAAACAGATTAATCTGAAACCAAAATGTACATGAGCTAAAGACCTACTGCAAATATTTGGAGATTCAATATTCATAAAAATCTTGTCCCTTTGATTCAGATAGAGAAAAATTCAACAATCGTTATTAATCATACTGATATTTTTTGGTATATACCATTGTAAGTGTTGGTCCGATGTGATTATGGTCCTTTTGATCCTTTCTCTATCAACCGTTTTGAGTATGCTGGTTGCATTAGATGGGGCATTTGTCCATGACCTTTCCGTTTACTCATATGATACCCATTGCCTGGGAAATGATCCAACTGGCAGATTAGACCGACATTCGAATCTCTTAGGAACAGAATTGGTAGATTATTTAATGTGGCCATCCACCAGAACCGTAGATGAAGAAGGTTGTTCAACCCAAATCATAGATTCAAACGTTGATTTGGATTTGTTTGCTAATGTTTTTTCTGGCCATGTTGAATTAAATGATTTTAAATTGGTACCTTTTTCAAAGGTTTTCGACTTGCTACTTCGGCCTTCATCGATTGTCCTATTATTATCAATCGTGGTTACTGGATTAGTTTTGAATTCTCTTAAAAAATTGAGAAAGAGTACGAATAGGGTTAGAAAAGGGTTTTCTCAAGGCACAAGAGAAAGAATTCTTAGAAAGCAAAATTATAGATGTGCTTACTGTAGAAAGGCCCTAAAGGTCATAGATTATCATCACAAGAATGGCAATAGGTCCGACAATAGAGAAAATAACTGTCAGGCACTTTGTCCCAATTGTCACGCCATAAAAACTAGAAACAAATTAGTCAAGAATTAGAGTCGTTTGTTTACCCAATTGACGTTAGGTCTGAAAAAGTTTAATCTGGGAAACCGAATTTTGGAATTCTAATAGCACAAAAGGCACAATCATCAAGCCCGTACCGATACCATGATGACAACTTGGATCAAATCCTTATGGACGACTGTAATTCATCATAACGACAATATAAGGTTGGCGTAAATAGCATTAAAGGAAAATTAACTAGCTTCTGACGATTCAGGTCTTTGGATTATTTTGTCCAATATTTCTTTTACCAAAATTGATTTTTCCTTTATTGATCCTTCTCCAACAGGGTATAAATTGTATTGCTGGTTTAGTAAATCATTACAGCGATCCAGATCCTTATGGTAAACAAATAGCACACTTCTAAGGATACCTATATTTGAATGTCTATTAGGGTTCTCCGAAGATCCAATAATGTTCCCAATGTTTTGTAAATAATAATCTTTAGTTTTGTTTAACGTCTTTTCTAGTCTTTCAAAGAAATCAATGAGAGCAAAATTATTATTGTTATCATGCTCATTTTTGATTTCTCGCTTTATTCTTTCTCTATAGTATTCGAATGAGCAATGAATTATATCGGTATACCTCAATTTATTGTAATTGGGGGTATCAAAAACCATAATTCTTCCATATGTAAATAAATCATATAATGCTTTTCTTGGCATAAACATCTAACAAATACCAAAAATTTTGATACAAGTATATGTATGTATATGAAAGATAAAAATAATCATTCATATCCCCACACACCAAAAGGAAGAAAAGTGCACTATTGGAACAGTGAGATAATTAGACAAAATGAGCGGTAAGGAGAGTTAGCGTGATATTTGTTATCCAGATGAAAATATTTGAGTTGGACTATCAATGAGATCTTAAATTGTTTTGTTTGTATGATTTGCATATATCGGTTGTTTCCGTCAGGGTTAAATCCGCATGAGTATTTTACCAGTTTCAATACCAGTCTATTCAATTATATTAGAAACAGAAGTGTGTTTGCGCTTTTTATAATCAAACAATCGTGCAAAAACAAAATTTCAACATCACGTCATTTTTATTACATTACCAGAAAGCCTAATGTTTCCAACTAAGTAAACAACATGGATCGAGGCCCGTTATTTTGTGATAAGAGGCTCCAGAATAGTTAGACATAAGAAGACCTATTGAGGACATAAAAGAAACATAGGTGTCTTAAGAAAGTACGAAAATAAGAGAAATCGGGATGTATTTTTATTGCATCCAGTCTGATTTTAAATGTCCAGCCATCAAAAAGAGTTTTTCTTTATTTGCAGTTACCTTCTTTTTAATAGATTTTGCCGGCACCCCTGCAACAATGTCTTCATCTAGAATGTCATAGATAACAGAACTGCCTGAACCCACAATAACATGATCACCTATTTTTATCTTGTTTTTTATAGTACTATTTAGTCCTAACCAACAATTATTGCCAATGGTTGTACTCCCACCTACTATAGTTCCAGCTGTTAGTTCAGTATTTTTTCCAATAGTAACATTATGGGCGATATGACACAAAGCATCAATTTTGGTTCCTTGTCCTATAATCGTGTCAGAGAGTGATCCTCGTGCTATAGAACAATTTGCGAATATTTCTACATCGTTTTCTATCACCACTTTACCATAGTGTGGAAATTTTTCTAGTTCTAAAGCATCATCTGTTCTTTCAAATGCAAATCCATCAGATCCAATAGTTGTGTTTGGTTGAATAGAACAGTTATCGCCTACTTTACAATTTTGCAAATTTGCTTTTGATTCTATTATAGTATTATTGCCAATGATACAATTATCACCTATAACTACGTAATCGTCAATATAACAATCTCTTCCTATCTTCGCTGAATCGGCTATAACAGCACTCTTGGATATACCGATTTTAGGTAGAGCATGGGTAATCCGCTTTGCAAGTCTTGTAAATTCAAGTCTAGGATTATCAACAAATATCAATAGTTGTCCCTCCTTGTGATTTGGATATACCAGACCCTCCATACTTTTTTTACAAAGTATAACGCCAGCATTTGATTGTGAAATAGAGAGCATGCCTTTGTATTCCTCTGAAGAACAAAATGAAACATCATCTCGTGTTCCAGTATGCAATGATGACACATTTCTTATTGATTTTGAGTTAGATTTTTGTCCTTGAATCGTATAATCTGAATCGGTTATGTGCTGTAATAGTGATTCAACTGTCCATTGAACCATACCGAATTTATTTTTCTTTTTAATATAATTGTTTTCTATAATATTGTATTAGAGAAATGATAGTATGAATTCGGATATGATAATTTTAGTTATGGCTAAATTGAAAAAATATGGCCGGTGTGGAAACTAATCCATTTATTGATCGATAGGGATTAATCAAAGTTAGGTAATCAATTCAACGGCGGCTGCTCATTGCTATTATGAATGTAAAGAAAACACACAGAGCCTTAATAAGATACTAAGCTATTCTAAAATAACTAAAAATGTCAACAAAAAATTTGAATGGTTGATTATATTTCTAGCACAATGTGTACTTGTAAGAATATCCAAATAATCGTTGATATTTAATCTAATAATTTAATCGTAACAGGTCCTCCGCTGAGAGATTTTTGCTCCAAACGGATAATTGACCGCTTTCCACGATACATAACATAAGTTTCAAACTCCCTTTCTCCATATTCAAATTTGACCTTCTTGTTCAACCACTCTTTAGGTACTACGGCAGTGAGTCCCAACCCCGGTACTTGTCTAAAATGGGTCTTGCAGGTCATATTATCTTGAAACACATTATATAATATGGTCAAAAGATAAAAAACTTATTCAACGAATGTTATTATATTATATGTTTTAAATTTTGTGTGTAAAATACCAATCTAAACTTTGATTGGAAACATTTTCCATTTTTCTTCAAAAATAGAAAACCGTTAAATGCTTTTGAATTACATTATAAATCTATAACTCAGTGATACTTGCGAACTAGAATATGAAATGAACAGAGTGAAAGTACGTTTATACTAGACCAACTCCAAAATCATATCCTTACTCGAATTTAATTTGATAATTTTTAGAATCCCATGAGTAAGAGATTTTTTGTGATAATGGGTTCTAAAGGTTGCTTGATCCAAATAATGGTTCATTAATCTTTCGTATGTGAAACTAATGGTAATAAAGACCATTTAATACCAATCTTTATATAAGGCGATTGACAATTATGAGTAATGTCAAAACAAGATAAAAGAGAAACATCTACCTCCACATCCAGTTCAACTACAAAAGATAATATTGATCAAGCAGTTCAAATCAATAGTGAAATTTTCAATCGAGCTGTAGAAGAGAATACACAAAATCTGAACCAGGTATTTGATGAGTCCAAAAAAAGCATTGAAAGAAACATCGCAGAAGCAAAAAACCAAATCCCATTATACACAAAGTCAATAAATGAAGTTCAAGAGCAAGCTGTTCAAGCTACAAGAGATATCGCAGAAAACTACCTCGACTATCAAAAACAAACCATTGATTCTTTTCAATCTATAGTAAAACCATATTTTGAAAATGCAAATAACCAGTTATGGAATAACCAAGATATATTTAGAAGATACCCAGAAGTATATTCAAAAATAGCCAATAACTATGCAGAAAATACAGTAGCTATTACCCGAGTATGGAACAATATCGCATTTTCAAATGTTGAAATAGTAAAAACAGTAATCAACAACACAAAAGAACAATCAAAGCAATTTGCAGAAATTGGAAAAAGAAACGTAAAAGTTTACGAGTCTTTCGAAAGAGAAAACAGAAACAGTCTTTAAATAAAATACTCTTGACTCAACTTGTAGTCAAGAGTTGTATTTTATTTACTTTTTTTTGATTAACAAAGCATGTAGCATAAAAATAACATTTAGCATCATGTGCCTAAAAGAATAGTCAATTTTCAAATATCCAGTATTTATTTGGGACTCGATAAGTATCAAATCATCGGGTTAAAATTAGGAATTATAATATAAACTTTTTAATTTTAAAGTACTCAAAAAATTTACAGTTTTTAGCTTGAAAAGTCAAATATCTAAAGATCTTCCCAATAATAATGGTTTAAATGTCTACGATAACTAAAACTCCAATTATTATTGCAGTGCTTGCTATCGCATCATTATTTGTTGCAGGCCCAGTCTCAATGAGCATGGATGAACTAAATGTTTACGCAAGCAAGAAATCAGACGCCGCATCACAAGGTCTATTACAGGGTCAATTGACTGACCAATCCAGTGAAGTCTTTTCAGAGAATGGATCCAGTACTGCTTCAGGTAATAACGTTGATTTATCGCTCAACCTAAATGATGGCCAAAACGCCTTAGGTCAACAATAATCTTTATTTTTTCTAAATCTTCGACAAATTATTTTTCTACAACACAATTTCCAAACATAATTTTAAGTCCCATACACGGCTTCCAATGATGACAGTCTTAATTCAGCATACTCTATGATTATGATATTTTGAGGTGTCACTTCCTATATGCAAGATAATATAATAGTAACAAATCTGATGAGTGTTAAATCCACCTTCCAATCATGTTATCAATAGATATTAGATGAGACGATCGGTTTGAAACCTAGACTAGAGATAAAAAATATGATTCTGGACTTACCGGTGGTATTCGGAGGTGGTGTGTTCCTGGACTTCATCGTAGAACCTATAGAAACGTTTGATGGTCAAACTAAGAATCAGGTTTAAAAATGATAAATCTAAATTCTCAGATCAGTTATAAATAAATATTCTGTAAAATTATTCTAAAATTATCGGATAGAACTAAATATGCTAAAGATCTTAAAAAATTATTATATCATATAATTTAGGTATAGAAATTAATACTAAAATGTTTAGGTCAAATAATACAAAATCTAGCACAGTATTAATTGTAGTAGCACTAGCAACAGTAATGATAATGGGTCCCCAAATATCAAACTTGGGAGATGCACTTGCAAAACAAAAATACAACGATTGGGATGATTGTAGAGACGATCACAGTAAGAACTGGTGTAAGAAATATTTCAAGAATCATGACAAAGATGATGATGATGATGGAAATAGAGCATCACAAGGTATTGGTCAAAGCCAATCATCAAAGCAGAACAGCCAAGTAGTTTCTGGTGGCGATACTGAAGATTCTGGAAACAACTTTAGCTTCCAAAACCAAGAAAATTCTGGAAACAACGCACTAGCACAAGACTCAGATGATGATGATGATGATGATGGAAATAGAGCATCACAAGGTATTGGTCAAAGCCAATCCTCAAGCCAAAATAGTCAAGTAGTTTCTGGTGGAGATTCAATAGGCTCAGGAAACAACTTTAGCTTCCAAAACCAAGAAAATTCTGGAAACAACGCACTAGGACAACAATAACTCTTTTTTTTGTGGGCTTTCCCACATTAAAGAAGGTCAAACACTATGATCTAAAATAAAATATTTACGACCTTATACCTATCAAACATCTTAAAATATAGTAATTATCACTAGAATATAGTTGCAGATATCAGAATTATGTAAAATGATTGAAGAATCATTTCGTTCGGGAAAATATCCTTTAACACAAGAAAGTGAAAAACAAAAATCACAACTTGTTAAAGTAATAAATAGGTCAGATTCAGAAGACATGAAAGGAGATAATATAGTCATTGAGACCAGGATCACTGATTTTTTTGTGATGAACAATTATGTGTCAGAGATCACTCATTTACCGGGAATGATCGAAATGGATGCATTGGATTCTTTTAAAATGCTTAGTAGACGTATAGATAGGGTTAAGAACGATTTAAGTAACATCACCATAAAAAAGGGAAAGTGATAATTTCACAGCAAACCAGCAATAATTTTTATTCCTATTTTGAGAATCTTTATAAGCTTTTAATTTAGTTAAAACCTGATTTTCAGAGGTTATCAGATATTAAAAAATGTTTGAGGACTAGTCATAATACAAATAATAAAAGAAATAATATATTAGACCACAATAGCGAGACAGATTCAAGAAAAAGTGGTATAAAAAATTCCTAATTAATTATGGTTTTATAATTTCTAGTTGGGGTCGCAAGTAATTCTTCGATTTCACTATTCATCTTTAAGAAAATTAGTCCTTTTTGGGTGGTTTTATATTCCGATCCCTCTATATATTCAATTAAATCATTTTCTATAAGAACAGAGAGGTATTCTTTAAGTTGTGCGTAGCTTAGAAAAGCTTTGTACATGATTTTAGTTTTGGTAGCGCCACCATTGGCTGCTTCAAGAATCATAGCTACGATTTCGGTGCGGCTTCTATATTTCATAATAATATATATAACATCACTAGTATATAACCGTCTACAAATTAGAGCCAATATCGCTTACAGCCTTATGAGCACGTATGCCTAGAAAAAATAGGTGAGTAACACTTGATGTGGGTGACAAGATTCGATCCAGTTCGTCCTAATATCCACATGCTTTTGAAATTTACAAGATAATTAAAGAATCTAAATGCATAATTAATCCAATGAATGTAATGAACATTAATTAGCAATAGGTCTATAAATATCGCGGTTCATATTTTACCATAATTACATAAAATGATACTGTCAACGTGCCCTCAGTCTAAACATCAGTCATTTTTAGCAGTTTACTATCCAAATACTTTAAGATATACTAAATATAGTATAAGATTGAATGATGGAGTGAAAGTATAGTTGAGATACCCGAACGAATCCGAAAAAAGAGGGAATGACGGGGAAGAATGTATAATAAGACCTCAAGTCAAGATTGTTAACTGTCCCATCAAAACAAGTCTAGGAGTATTAGGCAAGAAGTGGACCATGCTAATAATAAGAGACATTGGTTTTCTAAAAATAAAGAGATTTAATAGAATTTTAGAATCAATACCAGGACTAACACCAAGAGTATTATCAATGAGGCTAAAGGAGTTAGAAAGAGAGGGTATCATAAAATGCAGGGAAGACAGAAATGATCAAGTTATAGTATTATGGAGTTTGACTGAAAAGGGGGAAGACATCTTACCTATTTTACTTATGTTAACGGCTTTTGGGTCGAAATGGTATCCTGAATTTGTTTTTGAGGACAAAAAGCCAAGGAGATTAGACGAAGTATTTTCTCAACCCGAAACAAGACAAAGGATACTTGAATATAACAAAAGGTACAGGTTTAACCATAATGAAAGAAACCAACAATAAACCAAAAACATGATAATCGAGCAATAAAGGAGCTGATATAAACTTTTATAGTAACATAATACCGTCATCAAAATCTAATAAAAACAACTAGTAACAAGTATCCAAACTATGATATAATTAATTTCAGTTATACTTTATGATTATAATGAGTAACATAACAAAAAACTATAAAGCAGGAATCTTTACAATGTTTATTGCAGCAGCCCTAATAGGTTCAGTAGTAGCCTTTGGCGATAACATGGCATATGCAGGCGGAAAAAACAAGAAATCTAATGATGCAGAACAAGCAATTGAACAAGGACAGGCAAGCGAACAAAATGCACAATGTGTATCTGGTGACTTCTCATTAATATGTGGAAATAACGTAGACTTGCAATTACAAGCCCAATTAGGCAATTTGGCATTAGGCCAACAATAATCTTTTTTTTAAAACACTTTCGATTTCTGATTTTAAAAAAACCAATAACTATTAATTCTTTGAAGAACACTTGAATTGAATAACTATCATTCTTTTAACATTTACTCTAATAATAAAAGCGATTAAAAGATAATTCACAAAAATTACTCGATTTTATGATCCCCCGATCATTATAATTTATATCTAGAAACGGTTAAATTTAGAATCATTTCAACGATTCCATTATTTTTTGAAAAATTAATTAGTTCTCGATTTTGAACCTAACCAATTGAATCGTTGTCAGGAATAATTTTAAAACAGAGTATTCAAATAAAGAACAAAGAGAATTGACCAGGATAGTTCAATTAACATCAAAACTAAAACACGGGTGTGCTATTAGATAGAAATAGGTTAGATATACTATATAAATTGCAGCTCAATCGGCTCATTGGCGAACGTAACTTAAGACTTGATTAGTTACAGGAAGCTTAGTTCTACATATTCATTTTAAAAGATAATTGGGATAATTAGAACCTTGAATACCCTAGGATTAGATAAAGTTACAATACGATTATATTTTTTTCGTGTTTTCTGAAAAAGAATCGATTAATCCTTGACACTAAACAGAGTATGAAGTAAAATATCAAATCAAAAAATCGGTTCAAAAGCAATATCATATACTACATGGAGTTACTGATTTTTGAATCTTGTTACCTATTATTGCTTTTTTATGTATTTGTAACCATCTAACATCAAATTTAATCTTCGGCTTCAATGTTTTGAATTATCATACTAAATGAAAGTTAGTGTATAAGAACTATTATTTTTTGATCCATTTGTATATTTGGCGGAAACTCTGTCCTGAGGATCCTATGGTGAATCTTTCAAGCAACCTCGTATTCCATGTTCTGTCCTAGGAGTTTTCCTGAATAAGCAAAATCGTTCTTCATGATCGAATCAACATAATTGGAAAATATAGAACCGTCTATACATGAACCATGCATAGGATAAATCATCTTGGGCTTTAATTTCTCTAATCTTTTGCTGGTTATTCTTACTGGCTTTTCGCTCGCAAAGATTCCGACCGCCTGATAAAGAGCAATCATAGAATCGGACAGATCCTCTGAGATAACAGGTTTGTTGAACCCTGGTTGTATAAATAAATCCGAGGTAAAAAGTGACTTTGAATTCTCTTCAAATATCATCATACTGTCCCAATGATGTACATGAGGAGTCATAATAAACCTCAGTGTTGCTTTTCCTATATTCAATTTTTCATTGTCCCAGAACGAAATGTGATCTAAAGGAACGTTATTCCAACCAGTTAAGTTTAATTTGGAACTGAGATCGCTGCATACTAATCTTGCACCTGGACTGTTTAGAAACTCCATACCACCCCATTCATCACTCTCAAAGTGCAGAAAAGCTACATAGATTAATTTTTCCAATCCGATTACTTCCTTAACTTTCGCCTCAATCTTTTCATACATCCCTACCGGACCTGTGTGAATCAAGATAGGTTTTTCGTCATCAATCAAAAGTTGATTAAAGGTAATTCCGTAGGTGTCATCAAATCCACAGATTCTGTAAATTCCATCATTTATTTCAGAAAGGGAGACATCAATTTTGCTTGGATTAATATTTTTGCTTACTTCAGGCATATTTGCTAGTATCAAATCAAAGAAATAAATATTTTCGAATCCTTATCTTGCCAATAACCTATATCAATATATCAAATGAAAAAATAGAGAATTTTGGTCAAGGAGCGAAGTAATTAAAACGCAAAATATCTAATTTTTTAGTATTCTTAGTGTTACCTTAAGATTGGGAATCTAATTCATTTGATCGGAAGACGACATCATGAAAACGCTCCAAAAAAAGTAGGATGAGAAAAAATCTTTGTCTGTAATTATTAATTGGAGAAACATTAAACTCAATTTAGAAAGATCATGATCAAGTTCTTTCGCACCATAACAGGGTATTTAGAAATTATTTGATGCTGATGCTGACATCATTTTAAGGCTTGCAACATATCCTTTTTTCCTGTAAAAAGTTCACGATTCATGATATTCCATTCAACTGAAAATCTACCAGGTTCTGTCAATGTCAAGGAAATAGAAATAGCCATGAATCGAATAGGTATGGACAACAAACCCAATTCATTAGCCTCAGGAAGAACCACTACATTAGAGGTATTAACTATTATGAATGCAGAGATCATTTCTATTGCAAACAAGAGTGCAACAATTCTGGTCATTAGTCCAAGAATTAGAAATAGGCCACCTATTACCTCAAGAAGACCCCTATTAGCAGAGCCAACTCTGTAGGAAGTCCAATCATGTTGAAATAACCCTGTACATGAGATAGATGGATAAGTTTTGGCCATCCGTTCGTAATAAATAAAGTTCCGAGCACAACTCTTAGTATTGGCGGTCCGATAGTCATTAAAATGCGGCTATCACCAATATCTACAATGCCTACCAATAGACAAATGTCACTTTAGCAAGAAATTAGAAAAATTAACATTGTTATGAGAGTAAGATGATGAATATTCAAACCTATGGATGCTTCGGCTATAACCTGATCAATAATTTCATCTACTATCATGTGAAAGAATAGTCACAATGTGTACAAAAATAGATAAGGGAACAAAAGTAGATTGGTCTATTTTTTTATGGCCTCGTATAATCCAAACATGTTATTTTCTGTATCTAGAAATACTATTATGAATCCCATGTCAGGAATTTCGGTTTTTGGCATTATTACTTTTCCCCCTGCTTCTTCAATTCTGGATGCGTAGTCATCAACAGATGGCACAGTAATGTAATTTGTAGCAGAATGTTCTGGAGCTTGACGTTTCATTAATCCGCCTCCAATACCTTTATTCCCATTTTCGTCTTTAGTTTCAAAAAACCAATAATCTTTAGAAGAGTCTTCAGGATTGCTTAATTTTTGCGTTGACCAATCAAACACTCCCTTGTAAAATTTTATTGCCCTTTCTACATCATCTGCGGGGATTTCAAAATGTTGAACGGTAGGCATTTCAAACAACTCCAAATATTGAAACTATTATTTTACTCATTGTCTTTAATACAGAATACTATTTAAAAGGAAAATGGTAAAAAAAACTTTGGTACAATGGGTATTCTTTTAAACAATAATGACGGCAATCAGAGTTCTAAGATTACGAAAAGCTCAAAAATATGGTTGTAACAATTACTGATAATGTTGGAGATAACAGGAAAAAAATAGAGTTATTTATTGTCCGTATATATTATGGCCAAGATTTTCACTGGCTGTTGCGTCTCCAGAGTTACAAGAATCAATGATACTTGCATTGGGTGAATAGCACTGTGCACCTTGTATGGATCTTTGTGTGTTTCCTAAGGATTGATCAGTAGTACTACTACCACCTAAATCAAAACCCAAAAAGGCAAATGATAAATTATTGGTAGAAAGTGATACTGAAACCACCAGCAAGAGAGCAATAGAAGCTAGGACTATTGTATTCTTAAAAGGCTTTTTATGCATTAATATTACAATAACGTTAAGCTATATCGAGATTGTTTTACTTAAAACTGAATTCATATTACTATTATTTTGTCTTGTAATTTAATAGAGATTTTTGGTCGATAAGAAATTTTCACAGCCTGGCTGAGCATCATATTTTTAGACAGGTATGTAACTGTACATCTATTTTGCAGCCATTCTGTAAATCGAAAGTCCTAGTTATCAAATACGTGTGATTCTAAACTTGAATAGAATTATCAATTAATTCGATCTTTGAGTTAAATGGTTATGAATGAATTGGCTTCATAATCAACCTGTTTGAAATGTTATTAATTCATTCTTTTTTAGTAAACCACAAGCCACAATAGCATAATTCCGTTTTTCTTGCCTTATCGACACAAATAGATCCATCAATCCTAGCGGTTTCTGAATAATGATCATTACAAATTATTTTTTGACTTTATACAAATATTTCACCTTTTCGGCTAAAATGTACACTGTCCCTATTACTGCTTTGTCCACATTGCAATTTTATTCGTATTCTTTTGCATCAAATAGGTTTACTCTTTATGTGTCTTCTAATCCTCATCCAAGCTTGCTTAGTTTTATAATCCATAGGACGTATATTTGGTTCCTTTAACTTTCCATATCGCTCAAATTCTCCAGCAAATGCTGTTTGTAACCTGTTTAGAACCTCGTTCCTATCAGTCCCCACAATTACGGATTCAGTTGTATTTATACCAAAATCATATAGGATTTCTTTGGCAGCAATCTTGATTATCCCTAAAGGAATATCAATTGGAATAAGATTAAATTCATAGCCATCAACGGGGTCAGGTTGGAATAAGAATTTTGACACAGTTGTAAATCTTCGAACCTAATGGATATTAAGATATTTAGTAATAGTTCGTGGATTGAAATTATTAGACAAACAAAAAGGAGTTAAGGGTTGTCGAAGCAAAATGCAAAAGCCTGAAACCTCATCGTGTCACCAGTATTGCCTTGTGCATCCACCCTGAATGTATCTCCGCTCGGAGGTATTTGTTCACGGATCTGTTTAATGGAGCCAGGATTATTTGCATTAGCTACAGAATGAAATCCAGAAATTAGACTATCACCTGTGTTGCATTAAGCATCAGATGGTGCAGTATTTGGTGAAATCACTACAACAAGATTCCCATTAACCGTATAGATTTTACCTCCAACAGATTGGAGTCCGGCTGCTCCTGTTGCTCCAGTTTCACCTTTTGGCCCTTGTGATCCTACCGCACCTGTTGCTCCAGTTTCACCTTTTGGCCCTTGTGATCCTACCGCACCTGTTGCTCCAGTTTCACCTTTTGGCCCTTGTGATCCTATTGGTCCAATGAAACCTTGTGGGCCCTGAGCCCCATCTGGTTCCATAGGTCCAGTCGCACCATCTTTACCAGGTTCACCTTGAGGTCCTGTAGTACCGGTAGCACCATCTTTACCTGGTATTCCTTGCGGACCACGTTCACCTTGTGGTCCAAGAGGTCCTTGTTCTCCCGGAACAGAGGTACCTATACTTACTGAAGATAGATTGTTATAACTTAAAGAGGTCCTTTCCCCAGACACACACATACTATTTTGATTAGTTACTTGGGAACTTGATTTGTTCTTTATTACCTAATCTTGAACTTACTAAATTCAGTAAGATTCAAAATAAAGATAGGAGGTTAGATGATCTTACCAAAAACAGTAAGAATTCTAAATATGTTCATAATCAAGGTGAAAGCAAGAAGGACACTGAGGTTTCAAAAGGCTTTAGGAACCAAGATAGACCTTCACCTTCCAGCGAGGAAGAAAATAATGAACAATTATATATAAAGAGCAGAAAGAAATTGAATAATTGTAATACAAGGGCCGGTGGTCTAGCCTGGTTAAGATACCGCCTTGACATGGCGGGGGTCGTTGGTTCGAATCCGACCCGGCCCATTCGGAAATTTAGCCATTCTGAATAGATTTATTGAGATTTTCATGACTAATTGGCGTACTAGTTGAAGGATTTGGAGAACACCTTATAATATTTACAGAATTGCTGGAATTACTATTTTTCGTAGCGCCAGTGTCTTGGACATTACTAAATTCCGTAGCGGGGGTCGAATCTTCCTTAACTGAGGATGAACTTTTGAATTGAAGAGAATTAGAATCAATGTTTGAAAATTTTAATACCGCGTTATGGTAGCTTCCCTATATTTCTCCCTCATCAAGCCCTTGCGATATGGCTTTGTTCTTAACTTATACTTACAGCATGGACAATATGAATTTTCATCCCATTGTATGAAAAGCTCACATACGGTGCATCTTTTCTGTCCTCCCGGATATCTAGATGGGATATTGGGATTTCTTTTGACTCTGTATCTTTCGCATATTCCATTACAATTCAATTAACGTATTTTACGAAGAAATTTATACTTATAATCATTCTGGTACTTTTTTTTGTACAAAATATCTATTATATATTTACATTTGGTTGTACAATGGTTCGAATTTTGGATTTGAATAGTCGCCCAATTGGTGCACCTGGCTCTAATTTGGAGTTTGTGTTCATATATTTTGGTAAAAATGAGGTTGGTCTAACTAACTGAAATATCACCTGACCTTTTTTTTATATTACCATTGCTAGAAAAGGTAAAACACAGGGAACGGAACATATCGATCTCGATATTAGGGATCCAAAGCAGTTCGAGCCTATTATTACTATCCCAATTCCAAATTCGAGCTATTCTGCGATTCTCTTTGTCGATACCTATAGTAGTGTTAATTCATTCTTTTTATCATTAAATAATATTTTGAGATAATATCCTACCAACCGATCTACTATCGACAAGGCTCATCTAAGTTTCTAGAATGAGTAAAGAGGAACAACTTTTAGTTTATCCTTTTCTACCCAATTCTAGTTATTCCTTATGTAAACCGTTCTTAGCTTTTCGTTTAGACTAAAATCTTAATGCCTATCGAAAGAGATTTGAGATCTTGTTGGTATGATTATAATGTTTTGTTGATATTGTATATTGAGATAACCAGAATGGCCAGAGAATTTTGTTGACACATTTAGAGAAGATTATGAAAGTGAATGTATAAAACATGATTTAGTGATTTTTAGGTATTCTGGAGATCAAAGAGGAGTTTACTACCTAATGTATGGACGTAATATTGCAAGTGCTCCTCTAGTGTATTGTCCAAGTTGTGGTAAAAGGCTAGTTGAATCTCTAGAATCCTACAGGCAAGTAACCAATGTGGCTGAGCTTTCAGCTTATGAAAAATTCACCATAGTTCAACAACGTATGGAAATTGGTGCAAATTATGATATTCTAAGAAATTTCTGTTCCTATTTCCAATAAATATCTAATTAATTCTATTAAAAAAAGAGAAGATACAACCTATCTATTAAAGGATGTTAAACAATCCTTGCTGTGGTTCCAAAGTTCCGCACTAAGTCAACTCCTATATTTCCCTTGTTAAGGTTGACAAAAGAGTTGAGATATTTTGTGTCTATCGCTATGCCGTTTGTATTACCTTGTTCCTGTACACATCCTACTGGAAACTTTGTACCAGATTTGTAGAAGGTGTTGTTTACAAAACTGTTCCATTCGTTCTTGGGAATAAGGATAGTATTGGAATTATAGGCAATTATTCCACCCGTCCCCTGAAAAGTGTAGTACCCCAGTAATCTGTCTGAATGGTTCCCATAATTAGTATCCGTAAAAATGTTATTATCCAATACTGTTCGCAAGAAGGATCCTTGGATTCCGTTTCTTTCGGTTCTGTAGAATTTGTTTCCTGAAATCTCATCATCTATTGATATTGCTGCTTCTATTCCACCAACACCATAACTAAAGTGATTGTTAACACATTTGTTGTTTCTAGATATGTGTATGGAATTCTGTTCCCACCCTCCAGACAACTTTATTCCATAGGTATTCCAAAGTATGTTGTCAGAGATGAGGTTGTTTTCACAGAGGCTTTCATAACCTACACCATTACCTACGTTTAGGAACCTATTGCTTTGGATTATGCTGTTAGTTGATGCCCCCACACCTATAGCTTGGGCTGTGAGATTTCGAAACTCGTTGTGCGAAAAGTCACAGTCTACTAGGTTCCCACAGCCTAACATATCTTGACCCATTAAAGGCCCTTCAAATCTGCAATTCTGTATAATTAATGATTGATTGTTGTTTGTATTTTGAGCTGTGTCTAGGAAAAATCCAATGGTGGGGGTCGCTGGCTCGGAGAAAGACTTTAGCCATATATTAGATATGCGGCAGTTTTTAGTACCAGAAGATATCCATGCAGATTCAGACCGTCCAGTGCCATTGCCATTACAATTGTTTAACTCGATTTTTAGATTAGAAAGTGTAAAATCTTCTAAAGGAGTTGATGAAGGGCCTTGCCAATATCTGAATACGGTATCAGTAGTAAGATGGGACCGGAGTATGGTTTTTTCTGGATCTTCGCCTACCAAACCAGTAAAATGTTTTAAGATTATGGGTTTGTCTGCAATAGGATATAACCCGTTACGGATACAAGCTATACCACCCCCCAATGCATACATGGCCGTTATCACAGAATTAAATACAACAGATGCGCTTAAGTTTTTGAATTCAATTGCACCTGTGATGGTGTTTTTAGCCTGGAAACTACCTCCATCTAAGAATATTATAAAAGAAAAGGGACTCATTTTCTCAATTCTTTCTAATATAACTCGCAATCTACTATTTCAGTCCTTTCTCCTCTTGTCTTGCAGAATTAAAACCTGATAGGCAGAATTAAGAATTTGATTAAGGATATGGAGAATATCAAAGCGAATGGTATATTGATTGAATAGATAGATTGATTTTTCACTGGTATTTTTAATCAGCTTGAACATGCTTACAACCCTTTTCTAAAATAGGTTTTTGATAACATTGCAATAACATATTCATCTTAAAAAAGCAGACCTGTAGGCGATTTTGGCAAGAATGTTAACTTATACGGTGAAACAATCAGGTTATATCCTATTTAGGATCCCTCACAGGATATAACGCTGAACACATAACACTTAGACATGAGATTGCATCGACGGCCGATTCAACTATATCTAATTAGGATTTTAAAGATTTAAGTTTTTCTCATTTATTCAAATCGTATTCGATAGATCCAAATTTTATTATTGAGTAGGGCTGATAGAATACAGTGAATTGTGATCGTTTAGTCTTATTTTTGAGATTGGTCGCTGGCTATTTAACAAAGCTCGCTTACTAGCACCATATACAAAATGAATCAAAATTGAACAGATAGAATTGAGACATGTTAACAGAGATCAACTGTCAATATTCTGGCTAATCATTAAATCGACGTATAGAAATTAATAGTATGAATCAGCCCACAACTTGGACAGATTTTTTGGATTGGTCTTTGGTCATCAAGTTAAACCGAATTGATGAAAGTGTAAGGAGAAAAGATGAAGATATCAAAAAAGAATTTGAGAGGTTGTATCGCTAATTGGCTTGACTTCCTGTAATAAACCCCGTTAGAATAACAGAGTAGGTCATTTATCTGATTTGACCAAATTTGAAAGTGGGTGGCCCGTCATATTGGCAAAAATTTCATTGTTTTTTTTCTTTTAGATTAATAATTTGATTTTCTAGTCTTTTCATTTGCGAATTTAGTTGGTTTATCTGATCCTTAAGCTCTTGTTTTAATCTAAACATCTTTAATTCAATAGAGATATCGGCTTTTTTATATTGTAATGACAATTTATCAGCTTCAACTAATGGCATGGAAATTGCCTTTTCATACAGGGATAATCTCTGGTTAAGTATCTTGTAGACTTCATTGACCTGTAAATCCTTCCCCGCAATTTTGGATGCCAATTCAATATCGAGTTTTATGATTTTATTAACAAAATCATGGCTTGCCTCTCGATTTGATTCATCCATCAACTTATATGAAAAAATTTTACTAATTTAATGTTTTTCATGATATTCGATTTTTGATACAACATTGTATCAGAATTACAAAAGTTTAAAATATCATTGGATATTCTAACACAATTCAATAGTATTCATGAGATACATAATTCATAAACGATTTCAAATCTATGGCTATGCACTTAGGATCCTAGTAGATAGGTTTCCTAGAGGTATTCTGACTCTATTGTATAGAACTAAAAAGCGGAAATGTTAAAAAAGTTAAAATCAGTATATATTTTTGGATGACTTCATATCCCAAGACAACTGGTTGGGTGTCTGGATGAATATAGGTAGTGGATTATATGGTCCTGCCACAAATGTAACTCCTAATGGCGAGAAGCACTGGCCTCCCCTCAATGAGAGAGCAAGAACAGAATATATGGATAAATTGTGGCTTGATGAATGTAGTGCGGAACGCATGTTTCTTTCTTGGTTGACTAAATGTAAACATTATACTGCAGAATATTATGAAGATTGATTATCCATCTTGATGAATATTGAGTTTAATTCGGTGTTCGATGCCGCTAGAGGCCTTAAATCTTAAATTGTTGGAGAAAAAGGGCAAGAGTCAGCCTAAACCATAGTAGACAGATTCAAAACGATCATTTTTGATTTGTACATTTCAATGACCCATCTGGTTGTGTAAGTCGTAGAAGTGGGGACCTGTCTCTTCTCAAATTATTAATATCATTTTTCATCTGTATTTGTATCTAGAACCTCAACATAGTATGTGGAGAAAATGTATCTTTGTAAAAACTTTCTTCAATAGGATGACAGATTTTTATCTCTTTTTAGTTCCAAAAATTACTAAAGATGATAAATATTTAAGATAGAAGTTTAACGAAGTAGAAGACTAAAGGGATAAACTTCTTACATCTATATAGAGTGGTAAAAAAATGCTCTAAGAAAAACACCCTTTAGCATCTCATTACCAAGGCCTATCAAAAAATGAATGGCCTTGAAAATTTGGCCTATCCTATACTGATAATCGCTGTTTGGCATTATTGGAATATTTCGAGTCGGATTAAAAATGTCATTTTAAACCCCTTTTGAATATTAGCGTAACTATCGTATTTACCATTTAGAGCTTAAAGTGACCATTTGGGATGAAACGAATAAAAATCGCGACGTCGTATACTTGAGTATGAACTCTTACAAGGTTACCACTAATCTCAAGCTATTGGTCTACACGATAAAGACAAGACTATTTGGAAAATCAAAGCGGGTCGAAGTCTAACTAGTTAGTTGATTTTAACATATATTTGTCCTCATCTCTTGTAAAAAATTTGACCCATGGCAAAACTTGTAGAAATTGAATATGATAATCCAATACCTATTCTTCTAACAAAAAATTTCTAAATCTGAGGTATATACTAAAAAGCTCAACATTAGATTAATGCAATCAGAAGATGATACAGAATGTTTAGTCTAATGGTAACAAGATTATAGCTGGTGGGAGTTGTTGTGGTCGTGGCCTTCTCAAGTTGTCGTCCAAGAAACAGTAGAATGATCAGAAACATTTGAATATGGATACAGATTATTCAGCATTTGAAAAACTCCAAATTTCAAACTTAAAATATGGCTTGTGTATAAGTCAGCCTTAATAATTCCATATAGTAAACTTTTGTAACTAGCTGGATGTAGGCCTATTCAAACGATATACTCTTTCTCAAGCAACAAGTTGATCTTTTATCTTATCTATTTGAGCCTTCGATTCGATTAAATTTTTTCTATCCTGTATAATTTTGAATATTCTTAATTCAAAGCAAATCTCATTTATTCTGTAGTCCAAAAATTTTCTATCATCCTCAATTAGTGGCATATTTGAGGCCTGTTCATACAATGATAGTCTTTCCCTAAATATCCTGTAAATATTCTTATCGTCTGATATGTTCTCGGACATCCTAGATATTAACTCAGCATCTCTCTTTAGGAGTTCATTGACATATATTCCACTTGCTTCACTAGATGGTGAATAATACATCACTGTTAAAAGCATTTTGAATATATATAAACTTTTTCATAGTATTCAAACTTTATTGCAATTATCGACTAATCTTTATAATCTAAAGATGTTATGAAATGTTGAATACAATTAGAATTATCTCAGGATGTATCAAAAATCAGCATGTATGTAAAATTAATATTCGTTAGCATGCACATACCCAAGTATTGCTATCAATTGGTACTATGCTTAGATTCACCAATCCTATGCTTTAGATCGTCGGAGAGGCGCATTGAAATATTCCACAACTCTATGAAATAGCGAATATTGAATATTACTATAAGGGTTCTCAAATAGGTAGCAGCTAATACTGAATTTTTGTATTCTTACTGAAAATACAGAATGTGCTTGGCATCTTTGCTACTTAGAGAACCACTAAAATAAAGTCCATGTAATCGAATATTGATATAAACACTGACACTTTTCTTATGTATTGCATTTTCTTGAACATGTGTCGGAAATCAAGGAAAGAGTAAAGGTCATCTCATGATGACAAGTTTGATAAAAAATCCAATTTAATCTATCGATAGTGTTTAAAAATCAATACCATGGCATAGGCAACTAATTAGTAGAAAGTCTAAAATTGGATGATACTTTTCTTAATTGTGGTGTATTAGGATAATAAGGAATTGGTATGGTGCCCATGTCGAAAATTTGATGCTCATACCCATATTAACCATAGCAACCATTTTCATTATTCTCTCCACAATACAATCCATACATGCTTTTCCCATTAACAATATTGATTCTACAAAACTCCAATTACCTAATCCACAGAAATCAATATCGCTAAATGAGATGAATATAGGTAAAATTATTCTGTATAGCATAGTAATCATAATTTTGGTTGTTACCAGGCTCAAATGGGCCAAGCATGGAAGAAAAGTAACGAGAAAGAAAATCATAATCGAGTCGATTTTCTTTTTGGCAATAGGCTCTATTGTTATCTTTGATTCATTTTATAATGTTGGTATCCCGATTTTATATCTTATTCCTTATCTGGTTGTGTTTTTTGGTTTACAGCATTATTCATTTCTTCATTCAAATAGCTTCATATCGTTCTGGGCAGATTCAAAGACTAAATCTATTTATGTAAAGGGCGGAACACACATACATTTAGCATATGTAATAGGAACAGCATCCCGTATCATTATATCTGTCTTGTTTATTGGCAGTTTGTTTACGCCTAGCCGACATGGGGTAATTTACATTGATAATTCGACGCAAGTACTTGCAACTGTTGTATTTGATTTGCTATTGATGATTTCTCTTGGTTTGTTAGTAGGAATAAATAGGAGAATACTCATTCGATATAATTTAATTAACACAGGAAAAGAAAAAATTTCTGAAAAGTAAAGATATGATTGTATAAATTCCTTATCAGATTGGGATTTTCAACCCATGGATTAAAAATTTAAACGTCGATAACTCCCTCCTTACTTCATTCCTAGGTATCGGAGGTAATACCATATGCTTCCACAATGTAAATATTGTCATGGTACTAATTATAGGATATTTCTAACCTAGATATTTTGACTAGAAAATCATGACTTGTGCTCAGTATATAACATTGTGACCTCAATCCTCAACCGAAAATTACTTACACACTTCTACATCATGTTTCTTTACATTTTTTATCATTTCTTCATCTGTTCCAGATTAGATTGTGTCGGAATACACATGGTCCAACATCTTAGATCAAGACGGAGCTCCACATACTTGAAGTATTTTGCTTCAAATTAAAGTTAACTTTCAAATTCCTTCTTTTAATAGAAGGTAAAGGAAAACCATTCTTTAATTTTAACGATTTGTTACCTACATTTTTAACAGGATCGTAACATCACAATGGACTAATTCCCTCTCGCGAAAACCGGTAAGGATGTGCATAATCTTTCGATCAATTCATTCTTGCATTATCGTAAATGACAAGATAAATCCCACATTATTAAAAGTACTTGATCAATTTTTGATTTTCTGTAATCGACTTTTAAAGAACTGTCCCAATACATTTGGGATCATTAGATTTAGTGATTCAACAAAGATGGTTGCTTTCCAATTTGAATGTGTAATGTCACGGAACTAAATTGGGTGGATCCGAATCCGTAGTAGACGATTGTAAGAAAACAAAGGTAGATAACTAATGGGGTGTAGACTACTATCGTATTTCTTACACGGGTCAATCCAACTGACTACGATAAAGTATAAGACTAGTCGTATATTTGACTAAATAAATAAAAAAGATCAGCTCAAACCTTTTGATGAGCAATATCACTCGAGAAAATTAAGGTAAATTTTTCAACCCTATTATACCAATATTTGAGAACACTCAACCTGTCTATATAGGAATTAAGTCGTTTTGAATAGAATTATCGAAATATTTTTTTATAGAGATTTGCCTAGATTTTCAAGAGTTCTGACTATCAGGTAGTCCTTGTCACCATACATGAACCCGACTCTTTGCACCCCATTAATACCGTGAAACGCTATGTAATCCAATACAAATTGTTCACAACCCTGTCTAATTTCCTGATATGAGGACCCGCTCCCAACAAACTCCAAATAAACATCACTTCTCCTTGCTACTGCTACCTTAACCTTTACAGTTAGAGTTATATCAAATGCCATATTTTTGCCCTGAGAAAAGAGACTATAGGACTAAGTATTTGTTTGTTTGTTTATGTGAGAAAATACTAGGTATGGTTGGTAAATTACCTTGTCTTGATGAATTCTTTCCATTCCACAATTTGTTTGGAAGTACTTCACCCATCAAGATCTGTGAATGATATTGGTCTATAAGATGCAATAGAGTCATAATTTCTGATATCTTTTTACCAGGGAATCGGATGAAATGCTCCCAGACTTTTTTATAAGGTCTATTTAGTCACAAAGGTCTTGATTGGCATCTCTATAACTATGTTTGATTTTCTTGTTATCCATTCGGGGCTTTGCAAACATCCCCAATTACTGCCCCAACTGCTGATTATCCACCTAAGTTTGCGTTTGTTGTTTGACCTAGTACATGGTTTGCTTTTTCTGTTGTTGCAATAGCATTGTCTGTGAAGTGGGTTGGGGTTAAAGGTGGGAAGCACATCACTCACATCAACAACTTCACTTTGAATTACTCGAAATTATCAATAATTGATTTTGACAACAAAGGAATTTCCATTCGTAGATCTTTTAACCTCTTTCTAGTCAGGCATTCCAACTTTCTTTCATATGATTGAGAAACTTTACTTACAAGTAGGTAGAGGGACAATCGAGGAACTAAAAGTGTTGTATTATCATCTTTTGGTAAAAATGATTATTGCAGTAATTATAACGTATGATATCTGAAATATTTCTATTGCAACTGCCAGTTCAAGTACCCCAGGTGGTGTCAACTGCGGATTCCTAACCGATTCAATGACTACGTAGCCAGTTAGACCCACTAATACAGCGGTACCCGCAAATCCAATAACATTCCAAATCCTACCCCATTTTTTTACCATCGGCAAAACCCAAAAGAGCTGTGCCAAACCAGAAATCACAAAAAACGTTGTGTATTGGATACCAGCAGTAATTGAGCTTGGAACTAGCATGAGGTGTAAAATTCCAGCTATACCGGTACATGCTGCAGCACCCAGATAAAGGAGTGTTCTATTAATATTTGCCATTTCTGATCCAAACTACCTATCTATGATTAATGCTGTGAATTGTCAGCACTCCGCTATATAATCCATTTGTTGTGGGCTAATTTATCTAATGAGTCGACACAGTATAAAATACAAAGTAGCATGATGCATAGAATAAATAAAATATGAACATTCTATCCTGGACTAAATTATTGGTAATTAATTCCAAAAGTCCATCACAACAAAGAAACTGATATTCAAAATTATTTTCCCACGATAGCATCAAGATCTTTTACACCGTCTCATTGTTTTATCTTTAATATGATTATTTCCTTAAAATAAAGTACATGTCCATATACCGTTTTATGCTTGGTCAGTAATTCGACGATATTAACATGTTAGACGAATACAAAAGGAAAAGAAATTTCAATTCTACTTCAGAGCCTAGCGGGATGCAATACTGCCAATAAAAGTTCCTATCTAAAATTAGTAAGCAGATGAGCGGAAACTTTCGATTACTGACATACTTGACCTGAAGTTCGGGATCAATTAAAATTTTACGATGGCATTAGAATATGAGGTTGGATTGAGAGCACTGTTCTTGATTATCAAAATTGATTCAGTTGTCATCAGTTGGGCGTTACTGTTATAAAGTCTACTGAGCCAGCTTATGAAAAACACTTCTCTTGAAAATTTGTTACCATCTATGTATGAAAAACTCCTTACCGCAAGGAACTTAATCCCCCGCGTATCCGGGCCCACTACTCTATTATAATATCTATTTGAGTAAGATAATAGTAGGATTTTCAAAGATTCAATATTCTTTCTAGACGATGAAATATCAGATTTTTAAATAACTATCAATCAAAATCTTTATTTTTAGTCTCGTATCTACTTCAAGGTGTTTGAAGATAGAGATATTGCTGGAATTGATGCAACAGTAATTGCAGGTATCTTGATTTTAGCAGGTGTTACCACTGTTAATCCGAACATACCTGAACAACTAAGAATTTCTGAAGCATTTGCTATAACCTGGGAAATGATTTTACCATTTGCAATTTCAGCAGTATTCGCATTGGCTGGGCGTGTAAAGATTGCTAAAATTCTTACTGCTGCTGGTTTTATACTTCTCATCATAATGTTATTTGCAACATGGCAAGAAACTTACCTAAGGTAGAACTCCATTGAGTTTTATTGGAGAATATGATGGAGGGATCGACTGAACGTTAACTAAATTTGAATAATTGTAGATTGTATTCAAACTGTTCGCTTGCATTAGAACCCTATTGTCACGAGGAACATATTCCACCCCGCATGAGAACTGAGATGGAATATAAAGATATTGTTTCAGAATGATGTGATTGGGTGTTCGATTTGTAGTTTTTGTTTTATCATCTATTTCAATTAGATCAATCTTGTAATCTACATTCTTAAGAATATGTAAAGTATTCATTCAATTTTACATGTGTTACGATTACTGATACCTAAATATAAGACCTTATTTTACATAACATTTATGAGAAAAAAGATAAATATTTATGATGAAATCTTTTTCTTGGAAAAATGAAGACCATTCCAAAAAATCTTTGGTGATCCAAAGCCCTACTAAGAATATTAAATATATAGATGATGAGGTAAAGACATGGAAAGTACTAATGATTCCATTGAAATATTAGCTAATTTGGAAGGAAACAGCCTATCAATAGTAGGTGATACTTATCGAATTATAATAGGCAGCGAACAGACCAGTGGTGCTTATTCCATCGTGGATATGCTAATTCCTCCAAATGTGGACCCACTACCTCATTCTCATAGCAAGTTCCAAGAGGCATTCTACATAATAGATGGAGATTGAAGTAATAACAAAGGGTAGAAAATACACTGCAGGAAAAAGTTCACATGTAAACATTCCCTTTGGTGGACCAGGACAGAAACTATAAATTTCGAATTATTTGGACTAAATCTACATGAATTAATTTTTGTCGAACTTTTTTTCTAAAACCGATATATTTTACTCGATCTGTTTTCATGTCATATTTGCAACTTCATCGTAATTGCAGACTAATAAGTCAAATTGAGGAAACCAATTAGGAGATCTTTGAACCGTACTACTATCACTACTGCTGCGACATGGAACTAAAAGTTAATGGATAATATTTTCTTAGTTGTACCTTACAGACGGACACCAGATGCATACCAATTTCCATGAGGTGCTTCAGTAAATACTATTACAACTTCTTCTTTACCAACTCTCAATATTTTAACTACATCCTCTGTAATTGCTTCTGCCAATCTGTCTTTTTCTTTTTGAGTTCTTCCAGTAAATAGTTGTACATTAACTATAGGCATGGTAAATATGCGTTATGGACACTAATAAGATTTCATTTGATTTCAATATCTATGTGGTCATAAACATATGAACGCGATTCCATAAATGCTACTTTAGAACAATAATTTTGTGTTCTCTTTGAATACTATAGAAGATATGCCTGAGCAATCGAAGACAGATAAAATGATAAAATAAAAAAGGAATTAGAAGAAAAAATTGTCAAAAAATGAACAATTATCTTCATCAAGTAATCATTGAGTTAGATTATCAGTTCAATGTAATGTGATGGACGGAATATAAGAGTTATGAGATTTTTTGCTATTTGGTCCAAGGATGTTAACTAGATCTCTTGCTTAGTTAGTCCAAGCAGCACTTTTGAAAAGATGGTCATGAATATCGTAATTTCTCTAAATTATTTTAAAGGATACTAGAAAAATTAAACGATGTTTGTCTTATAAAGGGAGGAGGTTAGATTTTCTAACGGTTTAATTTATTTATAAATGAGATTGCCTATAGATATATTAGGGGAAATTAATTAAATGAATGTGTCTCAAGTGACACAGGTTAACTTTTCTTAAAAAACAAAACTAAATTCCTATTGATAATAAAATCCACAATCCAATCACCAGATTTTGACTATATAGTACATAGTATGTTAATAAATATAAAAGATAAAAGTGAATCTACATTTTTCAGGTCTTGGAGTGGTTTTATAACATATCAAGAAATAAGTCAATGTTTTATAAAATTCATTTGACCGATATTTAACACGATGTCTGATAATTCTTTTACTGGTTTTCACTAAAATGCTCCTAATTATCTTTAAATTGAGTTAATCAGATCTTGCGTATAGCCAAACAGCTTTATTTCCATCCTTCTCTGTTATGTAAAGATGTCATTTCCCTTTGTTATCCTACTCCAAATTATCCAGAAAACCAATTATTTTCATATCATTCACAGTTCTTTCGGTCAAACAGTTTGACGACATCTATAAGGAAATAGAATCAAAGTATGCAAAACACGAGATAAAGCTTCTGTCTTCCAAAAGAAAAAGAGGACGAGATATAGGTGTGGGGATGCGTTTCAAGCTTATTTTGAAGGATAGAGTATTCATGGTTTTGGTGTACTGTAGTCTGTACGTCACCTATACATTGATGTAATTTCTATTTGGTTTAGACCAGAATAACGTATGCAGGGATATAGAAAAGATAGAATCCTTGATTAAAAATTGTTTACCAATCCATCAAAAACTGTACAATGTAACTAAAAGGTTGAAAACGATGGAAGAATTTGAAGAGTATTTCCCTGGCTTTATGGCTTTTGTAGACTGTACAGAACAGCCTATACCAAGACCATCAAAGAACAAAAAGAAAAGAAGACTATTCTATTCTGGTAAGAAAAGGATGCACACGGTCAAGATCTGTACGCATTAGGGGACTGATAATCCATAAAACAAAACACAACCAAGGAGGCAAAAAGCATGATTACAACGTTTACAAAATTAATCGTCCTGTTGATATCTCAAAGAATGTCCTAAACATGTTTGACCTTGGGTTCTTTGGTGTAGAAGAAGACTATCCGGAACAAAAATCATCGCCACATATCAAGAGGGGATAGACCGCGAGTTATTTGTAGAAGAAAAGGAGCACAACCGTAATCATTCCAGAAGTAGGATAGTAGCGGAACATGTCATCTGTTGGAAAAAAAATACAGGATAATGAATGAGGTATTCAGAAACAGACTCCGAAGATACGATAATATATCAAGCATACAGTATCAGGACTGGTAAACTATAGAATAATGAATTTCATATAGTTAAAACACTAATAATAATAGCCAGAAGAACACATTAACCTGTACTAATTATGCACTAGATCGCTTAACCAAGACTGAAGCCGGTCCTTTCTTGTATAAAATGATGTTAGTTTTCATTTCTACTTTTTTCAAGGAAATGTTTGGTTGATGAACAAACTAATTGAAGAAGGAAAAGTAAGGACACAAAGTATCATAGGGCTAATCTCAAGGATTTTCGAAATAAACCCAGTAAAGTTTGAATTTATTCTTACGCGCAAATATGACTCTATAGAGAAGCTATTTGAGAGGTGATTTTCCTATATAGTGCGATATTGTAGGTGTGGGGCAATTCTTGATAAGTGCACGGATTCTATCTTCCATAACTTGAACGTTTTTGGTAACATATTCATGCTGACGCATATGATCAGTCCAAGTATCGGCTATTCTGATTTCTATGTAGTGACCGGTATCTGTGGGATCTTGGAATAATTCCCAATATGCCATTCCTTCACTCTTAAGAAGACGTCCTAATTCATGTACATTATGCTCAAACTCATCAGAGAGACTTGGATCAATCTTGTTATATTCAATTGTTATTAGTGCTTGATTTTCATACTGTGAAGGGTCAATTGAAGATTGAGGGGGAAGAGACCAATGATCGCTTACGGGTGTAAAATCCAGATCGTTCAACAAAGTGCTGCTATAACGTTTCTTGGCAATAATGGTTGCAGCCAAGGCTAATGAGGCAACTGAAAGTGTGATTTGGATACCAAATACATTAGCAACTGTACCCCAAATTACACTCCCTATCGCCAAGCCACCATTGAGTACAAGAAGATAGATTGCTAACACTCTAGCTCCAATCCACTTTGGTGCAGATTTTATTCCAATCGTATAAAATGTTGACAATATTGTAATGTAACCTGCTCCACCAAAAGCCATTACGATGCAAAGAATTAAGAGATCTTGTATATATCCTATTGCAAATGTTACAATAGAAAGTAATACTACAGAACCTGTAATCAGAGATTCTACCGACGCCTTAGGGCGTAACCTTGGCAAAATTGCAATTCCACCAGCTATAGCGCCCATACCAAATGACCCTAACAGGAGTCCAAATCCAGTGGAATCAAGCCCTAATTCATGTCTAGCTAAGAATGGTAAGAGAGATAATACAGCACTGCTACATAATGTAAACAGACCAGCACGCACAATTAATACACGTGCAGCTTGAGAATGACGTATATACCGTATCTGAACCCGGATAGCTCTTACTATATTCTCTGGCGGTAGTGAGTTTTGATTTTGCGAAATATCAGACTTTCTTGGCAATCTATTTACGATAATGATCATTCCAATAAAGGCAGCTGAATTAATGAAAAATACGGCCCAGGGCGCAATTGCGGCCACAATGAGACCACCAACTGTTGGGCCAATTACACGGGCTATGTTACCACCCAGAGCACTAAGAGTAAGAGCCGCAGGCAGTTCGGATCTTGGAACGAGTCCGCTCAATGTGGGGATGATAGGAGTTTTAATCATAGTCAGACCCGCGCCTAATGCAAAAGTAAATATCAAAAGTACTGTTGGAGTGGTAAGACCAATGAGAGTAAGAATTCCTAGTAAAGTAGATATTATAAACATGTATGCACAAGTAACAAGGAGTATGCTGCGCCGATCAAAAATGTCAGATAATATTCCTGATGGTAACGCAAATAGAAAAATTGGTAAAGCAGTAGCGGTTGTGATGAGAGAAACAAATAATGGATTAGATGAAAGAGAAGTCATTAACCAAGATGCCCCCACGTCGTACATTGCGGCACCAACATAAGAGAAGAGAGCTGCTATCCAGAGTGTTCTATACATAGCAGATTTGAAAGGACTCAGTCCTGATTTCGAAAAATTTTCTTGTTTGTCATCGATCCTTTCATTTTCATTCATTGAAAATAGGTAAGTGAGAGTTAGTCATACGTTTTTCTATGTGTCATGTTATCCATATGCAACATAAATCTCAAATGAGGTTCAAGCTAGGCAGTTTTGAGATTTATTTGATCTAGCAAGGATAATTTTAGTCCCCTTAACTTTCATCTCATTCTGCTTTGATGTATTTTGAGCAAAGAAATTGGTAGTAGGGTAAATAAGAAACTGTGATCGTACTTTTGAACAAAATGTCCTTAATGGAATATTTTAACTCCCCGAGTATTAAGCCATCTGTTCCTCTAGTATCAAATGCTTTGTATAGTTATTGTAGTTCTCTAGTTAGATCAAATGAACTTCTAATGATCTTATTAGAATTAGGATTCACTATAAGAATGCTAACAAGAGGATCAAATTACAAAAAGTTAAAATTAATACTACTATTATGACCGACCAAAGTACAGCATTAATATTTCTTTGTTCAATTCTTATATTTCCAAATTACAAATAAACGTGCTCCTGGACAACACTCATAACCAGCACATATCAAATCAGACACTGACAGGAAATGACAGTCCGTGGAAAACAAAGTCACAGAAGCTATGAGTCAGGATGAATAGCTGCTAGTTCTGCCGTGTAATTATCTAATACTATTTCTCTGCTTTAACCAATGAGTATCCTAAAGAAACTGCAGATATCACCAAAAAAGAGATAAATGCACTAACAACAATCAATCCTTCCAATTATTTAATCACCTCTCTTCCTTTCATCTTTTTCAATTGAGATTAGATACCTCCGAGCGATTGTAGACTTCTGGGTACTGATTTACTAATTCTAAGTTTACTTGTAATACATTCACGTAATCTGGAGCAAAGAAAAGTGCATTTGTTACCTTGTTCTGTTCAATGTTTAGGTTCAGCAAGGTTCTCAGCGTATTTTGATGTATCCCCGTAGCTTCACTTACGTTTTTGATTTGAGCATATGCCGATTCTGGAGTTAAATGGGGATCTACTGTTGAAGCAGAATCGCTTGGCGGCCTTGAGTGAAAGAACATGTCTGAATCAAATTCCTGAGCTATCAATTTTGAACCAGTTTTCTCGCCTTTAAATTCTATAATGCTACCACTAGATTGGAAAGGCAAAGTCAGCTGTCCTACTTCGGCCAGAATAAGTGGATAGGCAATTCCAAGAACTACTACCATGACAACCAAAACTCTAATTGCAGTTTTCAGGTTACCAAGTATCAAACTAGCTGTAAGCTTTTCGTTATTAGATTCGTTTTCTTTTTCATAGTTTTTATTTTCCATTTTTTTCACCTCTTTAACTCATGAATGTTGAAAGTAACATGTCTATTGCCTTTATTGCTACGAATGGTAATGCTGCGCCCCCTACTCCATAAATAAGAATATTTCGCACAAATAACTGCTGTGTTTGCTCAGCTTTGAATTTTATTCCTCTTAATGAAAGAGGAATAAGTGCAGGAATTATCAGAGCATTAAAAATTAATGTTGAAAGAATTGCAGTTTCTGGACTTGAAAGTTGCATTATGTTTAGGGATGCTAGTTTAGGATTATCATCTGCAAACATCGAGGGAAGAATTGCGAAATATTTTGCAGCGTCATTAGCGATACTAAAGGTAGTAATTGCACCTCTAGTCATCAACAATTGTTTTCCTAGTTTTACTACTTTGAGGATTTTAGATGGGTCAGAGTCAAGATCTACCATGTTTGCGGCTTCTTTTGCAGCAGCTGTTCCACTATTCATGGCTAATCCTATATCAGCCTTAGCCAATGCAGGTGCATCATTTGTCCCATCGCCAACCATCCCTATAATGTGGCCTTTTTGTTGTTCTTCTAATACTCTCTGTAGCTTGTCAGTTGGTTTGGCTGCAGCCATTACTTGATTAACGTTTGCTTCTCGAGCTATTACTTGAGCCGTTACCTGATTGTCTCCTGTTATCATAATAGTAGTTATTCCTGCAGTATGGACTTCATCGAGTTTTTGACGGATATTTTCTTTGAGGTTGTCCTTTAAGACTACCAATCCTATTACTTCGTCGTTAATCGCAATTGCTAACGGGGTTTCACCCTTCTTGGCTACTTCTTGAGCTTTCCATTTTAGTTCGGCAGTATTTAAGCTAGGATTCGACTTTGCTAATTCAATAATTACATCCACCGAACCTTTGAGAATTTTTACTGGATTTGCAAATGAGTTTTTCTCCATATCTAGTAACATATCATGTATTTTACCATGACTAGACCTGTCGATAACATCTTCCAGATTCTCAAGTGTTGATGAATCTGCTTCTTGTTGACTTGTAACTGTTTTTGCAAGATTTCGTAGCTCTTCTTCATCGTCTTTATCCAGTTTAACAACTTTACTTGGGATGAATTCTATGCCACTTACCCTAGTTTCTGCAGTAAATTCAATAGGTCTTGCAGAAATCATTTTTTCTAGCATTGGTGGAAGATGCTTTCTCTCCTCAGATAGGTCCACAATTGATTTACCTTCATGAGTATTGTCTTGTATAGATGCTGCATATGCTGCTTGACCTACATCTTCTTCGGTATATTTTGCCATAGGAATAAATTCAATAGCACTTCTGCTACCTTCTGTTATTGTTCCTGTTTTATCTAAGATAAGAATATCACAATCCCCGGCTGCCTCAATTCCTTTACCTGACTTGGCTATGATATTATCTTTACCTAATCTAGTAATACCTGCCACACCAATAGCTGGAAGTAAACCTCCAATGGTGGTGGGCATTAGCGCAACCAATAATGCTACCAACGTGGCTATGTCTGTATTGTAGCCCAAAAAATAGGCAGAAAACAACAAAGTTACAATCACGGTAATAAAAATAAGAGACAGACCAGCCAAAAGAATGGTCAAGGCTATTTCATTTTGTGTTTTGGGTCTAGTTGCATTTTCAATTAAGCCAACCATTTCGTCTAAATAGCTTTTTCCAGCTTCTGCAGTTATTTCTACTACGATACTATCTGTGGTTACTATGGTCCCACCCAGTACGTGATCATCTTTTTCCTTAAATACAGGGTTGGACTCACCTGTCATCATTGATTCATCGATAAAGGTTACCCCGCTTACAACCAATCCATCCCTAGGAATATATTCGCCAGCATACACTTTTACTTCATCACCTGGTTTAAGCTGAGATGATTTGACGACTACTTCCTTTCCGTGTTCTAATTTTCTTGCAGTCACCTCCTTTTCCAACTTCTTTAGCGAATCTACACGAGCCCTTGCTTGAGCTTCGGACAAAGACTCTGAAAAGGTAGCAAACCATACCGTGAGAATAAGGATGATGGCTACTTCTATATAGAATATTTGATTTTGAGATACAAACGTTTCAGATATGTTCGGGAATATTGCCGCAAAAAGGACAACTAGAAATCCTAGTTCTACAGTGAACATAACCGGGTTGTTTTTTGCAAGGTACCTTGGATCCATCTTTGTTATTGAATCAAGTATTACTATGGAATTAATAGCTGATATTATACTGCTTTTACCGTTATTGTTATTTGATTTTGATACAGTCATATTCCTGTTATCCTGGCTCCTTAATCTCCTAAATTGAAAATGGCCCCAAAATTATGAACGGGAAGAAAGTCAAGGCGGTTAGTAAGAAGGTAAGCGTAACTAATACCGTTATAAACAGTGGACCCTGAGTTTTAATTGGTTCTATTACTTCTTTCCTGTCCTTAAGTGTAAATGATCCTGCTATTGCTAACATTAAGGCAAGTGGCAAATATCTGCCAAGAAACATCACAATTGCAGTAGAGTAGTTCCAAAATGGAGTATCTGCTGATGCGCCAAAGTAATCCGACCCGTTATTAGCGGCTGCTGAGGTATATTCATACAATGTTTGAGTGTAGCCCATTGGGGTAACTTCGTTACCTATTATCGCCTGTGCATTTCCCGTACCTAACGCTATAACAGTGGGTATCAATATTATTGCAGGATGTAAAAGAAAGATATAGACGGCTAACTTGATGTCCTTGGGTCTTATTTTCATGCTCATAAACTCTGGTGTTTTACCCACCATGAGTCCTACTATAAACAGGGTCAATAGAACGAAGATAATCATACTCATCATTCCTGTCCCTACTGCTCCGGGAATAGCTTGCACAAACATAGCTAGGAAAAAGGAAATCGTGGCTTCAGGCGACATTCCCGCTAAGGCAGAATTTGCCGCTCCCGTGTTTGTTCCTAAAGAAACGGTATCAAATAGAATACTTCCAAAACTTCCAAATCGGGTTTCAAGTAGTAACGGACCGCTTTCTACTGAAGTTGCGATTACAATTAGAGTTCCAAATCCGATCAGCATGGCTATAAGAATTGCTATTCCTCTCCCCTTACCCATTAATCGAGCATATGCTATTGGAAAGGAGAGTGGGATTATAAGCATCAAAAACATCTCATACATATTTGATAATCCAGTTGGGTTTTCAAATGGATGAGCAGAGTTAGAACCAAAGAATCCACCACCATTACTACCTAGTAGTTTTATTGATTCAAGAGATGCAACGGGTCCCATATTGATAGTTTGAGTATTTGATGAATTATTATTTACAAGCCCTTCTAGTGTGTTTGTCTCTATAGAAGGTTGAAGGGTCTGTGGAAGTCCAATAACCATCAAGACAAGTGCAGAAACGACAGCCACCGGAAGTAAAAGTGTTATAATAATTCTTGTCAAATCTACATAGAAATTGCCAAGGCCATAGTTTTTTCGTATGAAGGAGCGGATAAATGCAAATGCAGCCGCAATTCCTGATGCCGGGGCTATAAACATCGTAAAAGTTATAGCGACCATCTGAGAAGTTATGGAAAATTGCTGGTCGCCAACATAATGTTGTAAATTTGTATCAGTGATAAAGGAAATCGCCGTATTAACAGCAAGATCGAAAGAAAACCCCCCCTTACCTTCTGATAAAGGTAAATAATTCTGAAATGTTAAAATGAGGATAATAAATACAACTACTGCCATATTTGTTATAAATAAAGCAAGAAAATACTCTTTCCAACTCATTTGTTTAGTTGCGTTTATTCCAATTACTCTATAAAAGCCGCTTTCTACTCTAGCTAGAGTTTTTTCCAATGGTCTCATTTCGAAGGTTATCATTCTAGCAAGGTAAGTACCAAAAATGGTTGCTAGACCTATAGTCCCCACTATGAGAACACAAAACTGAATTGTCGTATCCAACTATTTCATCTGGTTTTTAATTTTAGTAACCTAAATCCTCTTAACAGAACGCTAATATATAAGGATTATCTTATCACAAAAAATGGAATGGTAATTCATAGTTGAAAATATATATAGTATCACTTCAATTTGATATAAATATTACATAAAATTAATCTAAATATCAATATAATTATATCAAGTCACAGAAAGACTGAACAAATAAAAAAAGGTCATGCAGGTCATAATACTCTTAATTCCTATATGCATTTTAGAGACAAGTTATTGAATTTGTTCACAAACTTTGATCTTTAACTATATGTATTTGACCGCATATCATAATATTAACACAAATAAGAAAAGGGTAAAGAAGCAAGAATCAATTTTGAAGGACAGTTTGGGATTTAGGCGACGACTAAGACAGGTTACATGGAACTAAAGGATCGAATGCTATATAGAAAGAATTGTGCTCAAGTATATCTGACTATGTTTAAATCATGAAAACATTTTGATGATGTCAGTCATAGTTGCTGTGATAAAAAACGATAGTATTATTAGGAACGTATATGCTATATTAATCATCGATTCGCAATCGTAAAAGATATTGTCCATTTTTGTTTACTTCGAATTACTTTTAGTCTGTTTTAAATAGTTGCCAATTTAGTATCCAATATTTTGAAAATCATAGCCAAATAATGATATCCTCAATAATATTTTTTAAATTAAGGAGGTTTTTGAGATAATAAACCGTCACTTCTGACTCTTAATTTGAGAAGATCAAAATAGATATTGATAGAAAAAAAAAGGAGGTAATAAAAAATTAATTTTGCTGCTTTAAAGGCAACTTACACCTAATACGGTGCAGTTGAGTTGTCTGTGCCAGTGACGTTTCCACTGGTTCCTGTTGCATTTGAGGCGGCTGTGTCTGTTGTTGAGCTTGCGTCACTACTTGGTGTCGTTGGGGCTTGAGCCATTGCTGTGAACGTAAAGGTACCTGCCATCAAGGAAGCTGTTGCAAGAATACTTGCTATTGCAAATAAGTATATTTTATTCATGGTTTTTTAGATTATGAATTATCACTTATATTTATTATCTAAAACATTGCTATACTTTTATTACATTCAGGTTATATAGTATGTTGTAATTACAAGGTTTTTATTCATACAATAAATTACAATATAACCATATCTGTATGTTCTCGTTGCTATTTAACTTGGACTAAGTAGGTAATTAAGAACTAAATCCATCCATCCCATTTCACCAGTAATTGTTTAACAGATTCTAACATATTCTCATCTCATCAACCATTTGTGTGGAGTAAGATCATGAAGAAAGGAATTCACAATCTTAGCACGCTTCTTCCCTGAAGCATTTGATTAATTCTTTCCTTCAGATGATATCAACCTTTTAAGTTCTAAAAAAACTTCTTTGGTAATCTCGCCCTTTGCTAATCTCATCTTGAGTATCTGTTCGGGGTCGTTTTCGTTGTTAGGTGTATCTTTAATCCGGGACTTGGTCAATCCTGCAGCAAGGGTTGAAATAAAAGTGCCAGTAATTCCAACACCAACAAACATAGTAATAGTTCCTACTATTCTGCCCACGTCGGTAGTTGGATTGGGTCCGAAAGTAGCTGTTGATGTAGTTTGGATTGTCCACCAGAGGGCATCACCCATATTTTTTATTTGAGAATTGGGGGTTTTATGTTCTGCAGAATAAAACAAGAATGTTAAGATTATAAGAGTCAAAAAGAAGATTATAAACAGTTGCAATAGTACGTGCCCGCCCAGTATTTTTGATTTTTCCTCCAAATTAGGCGATAGCTTAAATGCATTTATCATCGCTAATCCTCTTAACATTACTCCTACTGTAATGATTCCATCAGGAATATCTGACCCTTGTGCAACCAAAGCAAACACTACAATTGGGATCATTCCAGGTATTTCATACCAATACTTGAACAGGAATCCTTTCCTATGTTTGGATACTTTTAATCTTCGACTAAAACTAAAAGCGAGAAGACAGACTACCAAGAAATCAAAGGAATAAATAATGCCCCCTGTGGCATTGGTGGGTAAAGTTAGAAGCATTCCAACAAGTACAATTAGATCCGCTATACTAAGCAGAACAATTAGAAGAGGTCCTATTTTCCTTTTCATGGCCAAGTAAAGGTACTGAAATTAATAAGACTTGCTCTTTTTCGCGTTAACTAATGGTAGCATGAACTAAATTTCTGACAGATTATTCAATATGATAACCGGTTTTGCGATATAGTGGCACCCAATCGGAATTGATATAAAACTATATAAGTTTACAAATCCATTTGGTTAGCTAATTGAAATCGTATGGCACAGATAACTCCCAAGGTCTACTCAATTGAAGGTATAACCCATCCTGATCCCCGCGGAAAGGTATTCCCTTACTTGTTTGTAGAAGATCAAAATGATTTGACATTGATCGATCCTTCTTTTCTTTCACAGTTACCAATACTTGAAGACTATCTGATCGACATTGGTTATAATATTAAGAATGTAAAACGTATAATCTTAACTCATGTCCACATGGATCATTCACAAGCCGCCAATGAAGTAAAAAGGAAATCTGGAGCTAAGATTTATTCCCATTGGATTGAGGCAAGATATCTGAGCCATAACCCACCCTATAGTGGTCCTCCTACCGCACAAGAAACAGTTAATAAATTAGAAAAGCTTGGAGTCTCAATGGAAGCATTGACAAAGGAATATGGTAGTTTCGATGTCGAACCTATTATGGTGGATGAGCAGATATCTGATGGTGATACGATTGGAAGTCTTAAGGTCATTCACACTCCAGGGCATACACCGGGACATATTTCACTTTACTATGAAGAGGATAAACTCCTTCTGGGAGCAGACAGTATATCCAAACATGTATTTGGAGCAGACGGTATGTATATTTCTGCACCTCAAGTATCGATAGATCCGGTTACTGCAATAGTGCCTGCACAGAGACTCTCCAAGGTCAATTTTGACAAGTTATTGATGGCCCATCAGGATTCTCTATTATTGGAAGGGGCAAGAGAGGCTGTTGAAACACTAGTTGTTCAAAGCATTCAAAAACTAAAGAGATAACGGATTTGATCTATTTATGTTACTTTTTTGGTTAATTCTGCAGATTTACATACACTTGCTAGTTATGCAATAAAGCAGACCGGGTAGTCTGTGGATCTGTGGATCAGACATATTATAATCTTTCATCTTTAGGGGTTTTACTATTGTCATGTTGGGATCGTGATAATCCATGAACTCTGGTTTCATCTGTTACTCCAATATAATATTAATCGTCATAAAGATCAATATACTTTTTTGTCTTACTTTTTTCAATTTTCATTAATTAGAATTTATTGTAGACCTACAAGTCAACTTGAAAATAAAGAAACAAAAGAACAAATGGAATATTATGTCTGAAGCCTGTTCATCTTGTGGATCATTCCAATAGAAAAATCATGTGAAGAAATTTAGCCCGAGTTATCTGTAAGATTATTACTATGGTTATAACAATGTCTATTTGCAAAAAAAGGAACTTTGTTAAATAATGATAAATCCTAGCCTTATGCTTTATTCTCTAGCGATCTTTATAGTAAGGATTATTTAGAGCAAATATGTTAGATTTGAATCGAGAAATCATATTTAATTTAGAATTGCGATGTGGATAATCCATCTAGCTAGTTTGATTTACAAGATACTATGAAGATAACTAAAACAAATAAAATGAAAAAGATTAAAGATATGTATTATTGTTGTCCTAGTGCGTTGTTTCCAGAATTTTCTTGGTTTTGGAAGTTGAAATTGTTTCCTGAGCCTATTGAATCTCCACCAGAAACTACTTGGCTGTTCTGCTTTGATGATTGGGATTGAACAATAGCCTGTGAAGCACTATTACCACCATCATCATCACCATCGTTGCTCTGTGCCAAAGCGTTGTTACCTTCGTTTTCTTGGTTTTGGAAGTTGAAATTGTTTCCAGAATCCTCAGTATCGCCACCAGAAACTACTTGGCTGTTCTGGATAGAGTGTTGAACTTGTGCTATAATTTGTGATGCACTATTACCATCATCATCATCGTTGTCATGGTGTTTTCCACCTGCAAATGCGAAGTTGTTAGAAAAGTTCATTCCAACTGGAGACACGGTCATTACAATTGCCATCGCTGTGACTACAGCCAAAATCGAGATTTGTTTCTTGTTGATATTGATATTGGTCAATTTGATAAATAACACTTAATATTATACGATATAACTTGTATCAAAAATCGTTAGGGTAAAATTATCGATAAGAATGTAATATAACAGTTTACTATTTTCTTGACAAACATAAGAATGGATTGAAAATAGCAAGACTGAACTCATGACTAATACGGCATAAATGGATGATGCTTACAAGGATGACACATTATCTCAGAATACTAAATTCAGTAATTACAATTTACAATGGTAACAATATAGCACAAAGGTCTACTTACCCATTGATTTTTCTTCTAATTCTAAACTGAAAACGACTGTTTTAAGTTTTGTAAAATAATTCTCAGATATTATTAAATAATTCGTTTTAATAATATACCTATGTTTCCAGATCCGACAGTGTTTCCAGATCCGAAAGAGTTTATTTCCGAATTTATTCTCCCATCCTTTAGAAAAATTCTAGTAACTCATGATGGAAAAGATAAATCAAATAAGGCAATTAATTATGCTATTTATTTATCAAAATTGTCAGGTGCCGAGATAACAATTCTACAAATCATTAATGATGTAAAAAAACAAGATAATGTGAATAATATTGAAGGTGACTTGATAGATTCAATGGAAGAGAAAATAAAGAAGATTAAACATGCTGGTTGTGAGAAAGTCTCATATAAATTTAAGACAGGTAACACCATAGATGAAATAGTTGATGAAATTAATGAAATGAATTATGACTTGGTTGTATTGACATCTTCTCATTTGAGTTCCTGGATGGAATCACTATTTAGTAATACTAGAAAGATAATTAGTAACATACACACTAGTGTTTTGATACCTCAATAAATAACATTATTAACAACTTCTCGAAAGAAACGGAAGTTTTTACTATCAGATCCCTCTGATTTCGGTTTGAGCAACGTATTGAATTATCTTAATAGTTTTCCAAATAAGCATTTAGACCAATTGGATATATACGATACAATTTATCTAAATCCAATTCCTTGCAAGTTTAAAGTATTAATTATTTGCTTCTAGCAAGATTCACTATTATACAAAATGTTTAATCCTATTTGTTATATTAACGAATGACAATCAAAATACCGTATCATTTAACATACAGGGTCACAATTCATTCAAACCATGGCTATAGTTAGTATCTCATTTCTAACAGCGCAGCAATTCTAGATGATCAAGAGTGATTTGATATCCAAGGATCAACCGCAATTTTTCTGTCATGTTCAAACTCCATTGGAAAGATCAAACTAATTTGCTCGTCCCCTTGTAAATTAAAAAATGTAGACAATTAATTATTTAATCAGAATGTTTGTTATTTTGATATCCAATAAAACAAGTTTGAATTTCATGGAAATTTTTCATATGTGAACGTATCATGAAAATTCAATGAATCCTCAGTCTAAAACTTTTTTTACTGTCGCACTAATCGCTTTTGGTCTCTTTAGTATGATTGAAATCAACATATATCAGTCGTCGTATGCAACAATTTGTTTTGATTGTCCTGATGCGAACTCTCATTTAGATGAAGCAAAGAAATCAATAGATAAAGGTGATTACAGTGGTGCAAAAAATCATATCGACCAGGCTAAGCAACTGATTGGACAACGTGATTCCACTAATCAGACTGATGCCTAGAATCAACCAATTCTACTTATGTTGCAGGTCGATGAAAAAAAACATAATCAATAACTGAATTATTAATTTACCCATTATTTCTATAGACTTTCTAAATAAGAATCATGTAATTATGAAATATAATTTGAGATGGCTCATATTGTAGATTAAGGAGATTACTTACATAGTGGATGATTAAACCTTTGTTACCTGTATCACTTCGAACAAGGGGTTCAATGAAATTCTATTACTACAAGGTATTTAATCTCCCACTAATTCGATCCAACCGTTGTTTGAATAAGTAATTTGCAAAATTCTCATGATTTGGTAGACTAATCAGGTCATAAGTTAGGATATTTTCTACCGCGTACATTGACTTGAATTATTGCAGGTGTTAATCATAAAGTAGTAAGGCATTAGTTGAACAAAGACTACGCCGATTACTGCGCCGGATTCTTATTCTTATTCTTATTCTTTCTTTCTTTTATATATTCGAAGAATAATGTTGACAACCCGCCAGCAAATCCTGCCATTATTAATGTTATCATCGAACCATAGGCCGACCAAAAGTTTTTTAATTCCTCTTGAAAAGTTAATGGTTCGATCACATTAACTGTGAAATTCCCGTTTTTGATTTCATATCCTTTAGTATCAATAAAAATTGGATATTTATTCTGAAACTCGATAAAATTTGAAGGAAAATTGGATCCAAATGAAATATTGGCCGTAACCGGAATAGTATGTATCCCTATTTTAGCATCTTCAGGTGCACTAATTCCGATTTGGATAGGTTCGGTAGTTGAACCTCCGATTGTGGAATTAGTAAGATTATCGTTTTGATTTATTAATTCAACGTTAAGAGATGTATAATTTTCAAGGTCGGATAGATCGGTAATGGCAGATATTTTCCCACTACTAGATAAAATTTGCAATCCTATAGTTTTTGTCTCACCCTTTCTTAATGTGATTTCTTCAGGTGAGGTAGATATTGTGAATGCATCATCAGGAATATTTATCCAATTGGTTAAATCGATTCCTATCGTCCCATCATTATACGATACTAAGTTATAAAACATCATTCTGTATGCTGGGCTGACAGAAATCTTTCCCATGTCGAGTGAAAATACTACATAATTATTATTCTTCCCTTCAAAGCTAGGATAACCAGTATAGTTTTGCCGCAAATCTATAATTTTATATTGACCTAGAGAAGAATATTCCAGTAACAGTTTGTTCCAATTTTGCAAGTTTAGTGAACTAGTGCTATTAATCCATTGGAGTTCTAACTGGTAGTCAACGCCTTCTTTACCAGTTGAAGAATCTCTGTCACCATCAATTAATATTCCATATGCTACAGAAGAGATATTATTGATGTCGTTCGAACTTAGTAGGTTATCACCAACCCACATTGTAGAATTTAATTGATTTATTTTTTCAAAAAATGCAACTCGTTGTACATCTAGTGCCGATGTCGAGAGGGTATTTAATGACCTATTCTGAACAACCTCTCCAGTTTCTAGACTTATTATTTTAACATCCTTCAAATCATCCATTATTTCTTTTCTTGGGATATCAGAATAAACGGAGCCAATGGATACTAGGATAGAACATAATAACAGGTATGGAATCAAACACACTAGAACAAGGATTACTGACTGCATCTTCTTAACAAACTTCAAGTTGACCAAAAAGTTATTTGTTTGTTGCTTGTAACTTACCGCTGAAATTCGACCCTGTGGTAATAAACCACAGGAAAGATATACACTATTTCAAGGATAACGAATGAGATTTGATTAATCTAGGTCCAATTCTTCCACCCTTTGGCTAAATATTAAAGAGAATTTGAGATCTCCATCATTCTCGTATATACTCCAACATAATAGCAAATAACCATATTGATGGGTATCAAGTGAATCGAATAAATATTAAAATGGATGGATGGTATAAAGATAACTATAATATGCTTCTTTTTTACTTTGCTTCGTTGTCTTTGTTTGTCATGCTTGCATTTTTTATAACAAACAACTTCATAAACAATAATTCAATCTTTGGAATTTCATTCCAGAAGGTTTGTTGTCAGCCTCTGCTTCTATCACCGATGGCCTCTTCGGGAAATAATCTCTATATCGTATGGCCGGATAATAAGACTGGAAATTGGGAATTATTTTTTACCAGAAGTGTGGATGGAGGACATACATTTGATATCCCAGTTAACATAAGTAATAACACTTCTTTTTCAGCCAATGCTACAATAATAGCTCATGAAAATCATGTTTCCATCTCATGGTGGGATAACAAAACCGGCGAAATACAACCATTTGTAAGATCAAGTCATAACAACGGCGAGAGTTTTGAGAATACATTGATGCTAAATACATCTTTCACTGGTTAGAACTCTCGAAGTATATTTATAAGAGGATCCCTAGATTAGTAATTTATAATATGAATCGGTTACTTCGATTTTACTTTTACCAAGGTTAAATGTCAATGCAAAAGGAAAATCTCTAACTGTAATCGTATTTATTATATTATTATCTTTGTCTATAACTACACTGAATCTGATTCTTTGTTTCCAAAGTTGCGATTCCAATACTATGGTTTATACCATGCCATCTGGAAAAGGTAATATTTGATTATCTAAATATCATTTTGTTTATTGTAATTAACACTACTTTACCTAATATAGGGTTAAAATACTACTAATGATATCATCAATAGTAACATATGAATAAACCCATTGATTAAGCTTTAACAAGGCAATATTGGTTCATATTATGTTACCATAAAATTGATGAGCATAAATATTATTGTAAATTTTAGCTCCTATTGAGCTGTTTTAGACATAAAATTAAAAGTAGTAGGCCTCGCCATGTTACTGAGATTTAAGAGAGGACATATCAATTGAGAAGCGATACTTTACATCTGCACGGGACAATCGCTCATAAGCCTCGTTTACCTTTTGGATCGGGATGATTTCCACATCAGCGGTAATGTTATGTTTGCTACAAAATTCGAGCATCTCCTGTGTTTCGGCAATACCTCCAATAAGCGAGCCAGAGAGGCTGCGACGATTGAATAAAAGACTTAAAGCAGAGACAGCATGAGGCTTGTCCGGAGCGCCAACGAGTGTGAGGTTGCCATCGGGGCGGAGTAATTGTAGGTACGCGTTAATATCGTGCTCTGCAGAAACGGTGTCGATTATAAAATCGAAACTGCCTACGTGCTTATTCATCTCATCGGTATTTTGCGAAACAACCGCTTCGTCTGCGCCTAAGGTCATTGCATCTTCTTTCTTCTTAAGTGAAGTAGTAAAAACTACGACATGGGCCCCAAGTGCATGAGCAAACTTTACGGCCATATGACCTAGTCCTCCAAGGCCTACTACCCCTACCTTTTTCCCCGTGGTAACACCCCAATGACGCATGGGAGAGTATGTAGTTATACCAGCGCATAAGAGAGGAGCGGTTCCAGCAAGATTCATGTTGGAAGGAACGTGTAGAACAAAGTGCTCTTTGACGACAATACTATCGGAATAGCCTCCATATGTGACACCTCCAAGGTGTATATCTGAAGAGTTGTAGGTCAGGGTCATGTGCGGACAGAACTGCTCCAGACCAGATTGGCAGTTGGGACATTCGCCATCAGAGTCGACCAAGCAGCCGACGGCAGCTAGGTCACCGGGTTTGAACTTTGTGACTGCGTTGCCAACCTTTGTGACTCGGCCAACAATCTCATGTCCAGGAACGCATGGATAAACGGTAGGCATTGCACTCCACTCATTACGAATTTGATGTAGGTCAGAGTGACAAATACCACAGAAAAGGATCTCGATCTGAACATCGTCATCACCAGGATCTCGTCTTGGGATCGATGTTGGGACAAGTTGAGATTTTGGGTCCGCGGCAGAGTAAGCCCTTGCTTCATACTGTCCACGTGATTGTGAACTAAATTGAGTAGTTGACATGGCAGTATGAATGAGGGTTGGATATAAATGGATTGGTGATCAGGGCTTCCATCTCCCCATAGACGTTACGTGCATTTTTGTCTTGACCGGGATAAGAAAAATAAAGCATTAATATTTCGCAAACGACCCTACATATATCAAAAATGCATCCTTGTGGACCATAATTAAGACTAGTAAATTAACAATCTAAATTCATTATCTAGTAGATTTTTGTTTGATATTGCAATCAAGCATAGGAAAGCGCATGGACCTTCCATCAGGAATCATCAATCGAACTGCTTTGTTGCATAATTCCTTATTCTCCGGTTATCATCATGATCATCATGTTATATTCTTCTAAAAATGTTATACAATGATACTTTTATCATGATCTCCTTTACCATGTTTTGAAACCTGTTTGCTGATGTGTATTCACCAAACATTCTCTTTATAGCTGAGAACACAGTTTCAGATATCCATCTCTGTCCGTATTTTCTTTTTGTCTTCCATTTCAACAGATCCTTTGCTTGTAACTTTACTTCGTTGTTCCTTAACCTATTGTTTTTAGGAGAAACAATAGAGTTCCTTCTTACCTTTATACCTGGATTGATCTTTTTGTCCTCAAGATACACAAAGTTTGGATTTGAATCATAGGCTCCATCAGCTAGTACCGATTTTATCTTTACAGTGTTTGGTTCTCTCGAATCCAAAACATGATTGACTAGTTTCTTTAGCATTTTCCCATCATGTACCTTCTCATCTGTCACTTCCAAAGCAATGATTTTCCTGGTCTTTATGTCTACAGCAACGTGGATCTTGAGATATCCTTTTCTATTTTGTGTATTCCATTTCTCATCCATCCACTGACCTCTGTTAGTAATCTTGATACCTGTACTGTCTATTGATATTATTAGGTCATCATCGTCATCCATCTTGTCTCTTTTAATATCGATGTTTAGCTTGTTGATTCGTTTACAGATGTGACCATAACTTGGTGGATTAGCAGGTAACCTTTTTCCTGTGGCCTTAATTATACCTTGGGTTTGTCTGTATGGTAGGTGAAATAAATAGCGAATGTAACCAATGGCCAAGATGAAAGAATCTGGAAATACAAATGGTTTACCCTTTTTGTTTATATTCATATTCTCTATCTCTGAACCCCAACCATCAAGGAAATCATACGAGAAGAGGATCTCACCGCGTTGAACTAATGAGCGATTGTAAGAGGGCCAGTCTATCACAAATAATCAATCTGTTCATTCCAGCTAAATATGTTGAGTTAGGCGACAAAGCACAATCGAACACTAATAGATCATTTATTGCTAGCAGTTGCAATTAGTACATCCCAAGGAAAATTAAGTAATCCAGTTTTATCTGTAAATTTATTAGCGTTTATTTTCAAATCCTCTTTAATAGTTGAAAGTTCATGTGTACCTTCTGACTCAATTGTAGAACGTATTGAATTTGCAGTGGAAGACATATAGTCAGACCAATACTCATCAAAAGTACCTGCCTTATAAAAATAAGTGTATTTCTTAACTGAAATATCATAAAAACATGCATTTTCTAATGTAATGTATGAATCGCCAGGATTACCAAATGTATGAACTGATGGAGATCCTTTTGGTCTAATATCAGGAATAGATTTTAAAATAGAATTCATAATACAGCTAAAATAAGGAACACATTCAGAAGTTCCGTGAACAGATATGACCAATTTTCCTCCCTTGATCAAAAGATCGTTTATCTGTTTAAGAACATGTACTGTATTTGGAAAAAACATCAGACCAAACTGACACAAGACCTTATTAAAAGAGGCTTTACGAAAGCCTAAATTCTCCGAATCCATTTCGACAAAAAATGACTTTTGGAATCTACGGGTTATCGATGATTTAGCTATTGAAAGGCGACTCTAGATATATCAGTTCCCACCAGAACGGCTCCATTATTAATATGATCATCATGGTGATTATCATAAATGCGTTTAATTACTTCATTTGCAACTGCACCTGTTCCGCAAGCTAAATCCAAAACTACGTCATTTTGATTTATTTGAGCTAGTTTAACTAATTCAATTGTTGATTTGAAAGGTCCTGTGTAAGTGCTGGCCCAATCCTCATAATATTTAGGAGCAACTGTATTCCAATTTAACCTTGTATTATTCTCATATTGAATGGGATCAAAAATATAATTAGTATAAGTCAAAGATCAATTACCTAATTCCCTTACTAATATTCGTGGAATAATAATTATCATTATGAATAATATTTTCTACTATCTTGAAATTAGTTTTTTCTCCCTCCTAACCACAAGAAGATATTAGAGTAGTATCTCTATTGTAAAGGACCTTGCCTAATCCTACTATATTAGCTAACTCATCTCAGCATCAACTCAAAACAACATGAGACTTAACCCGCGGGGTTCAGTAATTAAATAATATTAGTAAACCAGCAATAGATATTCATATCTTTATCAGGCACAATATAATGTAGTATAACGTGTCTTCCGATAATCAAGCAGGTCTAATTCTAGACTTGTACAAAATATATGATACTCATAGAGATTCCAGACTATGGTTTTTAGATGAATTAGATGCTATTAGTTACAAAGAGTACCATGAAAAATATTCTGGAACATCAAAAGAAAGATCGCATTTTGTTGCAGTGTGTGGATTTTTTGAATTGTCAGGGACATTTATTAGTCATGGTCTAATTTCCGCGGACATTTATTTTGATATTTTTAATCCTAGCCCATTTTGGCATAAGGCAAAACCCATAATAGATGGAATGAGAGAATCAAGGCCCCATATATACGAAAATTTTGAGAATCTAACTGAAAAGAGAACCAATTGGAAAAAGAAAAATCAGAAAATTTAGAATATGGTATAAGGTACGATCTAAACGTTTGCAGGAAATAAGATAAAGTCCTGCGAATAGGCCGGACAAAACAACAATCACATGATCGCAAAATAATCAAAACTATAATTCATTAATATTTTGCCTCATTTTTGATGCTACCGAACTAAATTAGATACACATTTACAACATGTGATCAAGTAGAGATTTTGATATATCACTAGGAACTCTTGTTTGCTTGAGCAAGAAATTTATTTATACTAGTTATAGATACCAATACGATCTATTAATGACAGAGAAAACTACTCTATTTGCTCTCAGAATTCCACTCTTAATGACTGCATTAATAATTCCAGCTTTATCCATGGGAATAAATCAATCCTATTCAGAGCAAACATTTGTGTATGTTTCTAATGGCGAAGATGGAGATATTACAGTCATGAAGCTGGATCCCGAAACAGGTGACATTAAAATAGTGGAAAAGGTGCCTGCTGGATCTAATGTAAAGCATATGGCTTTGAGTCCAGATCATCGATTCCTTTATGCCTCGGTTCGTTCAGAACCTTTTTCAGTGATTACATATTCTATCAATCGGGAAACTGGTAACCTAAATCAGCTATCTAAAGAATTATTACCTCATAACATGGCTTACATCTCAGTTGATCAATCGGGAAGGTATCTTTTTTCAGTATCATATACCGATGCTAAAATTGAGGTAAATCCAATAGGACTAGACGGGGTTGTGAAATCAGAGCCTGTTCAGGTAATTTCCACGGGTCCCAACCCCCATTCAATTCTAGTTGATCGATCAAATCAGTTTGTTTATGTACCTCATTTAGGTAACGCACAGATAAAGCAATTTTTGTTTAATGAAACCTCAGGAGTTCTTACACCAAATGACCCGGAGGCGGTATACACTCAAGATGATTCTGGACCAAGACATATTGATTTCTCACCAGATAACAGATTTGTGTATGTATCGAATGAAATGGACGGTATGGTTTATTCCTATAAGATAGACAACGAGACAGGGATTTTAGATGAAATACAAAGAATTTCAGCAATACCTCGAAACCTAAGCCCTGAACCATCAACTCCTGCAGATGGAGATGGAGATGGGGCGCAAGAAACAGAAGATGAAGTTACTACTTTTGGAGTTGCAGATATTCACATTACGCCTAATGGTGAATGGCTTTACGTAAGTGTAAGAGCTACTAATACAATTACTGCCTTTGGTGTTGACCCTCACTCAGGGAATTTGACATACATTGGAAGTTATGATACTGAAAAAATACCTCGCGGTATTAACATTGATCCTAGAGGTAAATTTGTGATTGCAGCGGGGCAAGAGTCAGGTTATATATCTATACATGCAATTAACGAAGAAACTGGTGAACTAAAATTTTTGAATAGATATGAGGTAGGCAGAGATCCCAACTGGATTGAATCTGTTGAATTTAAGTAAGAGAATATTACAGTAAAATGGATTCTAGGAAAAGTCCCAGCATAATCAGCAGGTAAATCAGCTCTAGATGGTTCATCGGCCAAAGCCCACCATACTAACGGCATATTCGAACCAAAGATAAAACCAAAGGGACTTTAAAAGTTAAATGGTACAGAGTTAAAAATAGAATGGCAAGTAAACCCTATATCTTTTTTTGGGCTATTGTAAATTACCGTTTCCAAGCGACTTCCTATTATAGTAACTGATTTGAATAGATTTTTTGCAAAAAAAGGGGAAATAAAAGGAAAAAATTCGATGAGTTAGATATCTAAGATATTTGTTCTAACTTACTAAAATCCCCAAAAGTAACTATTGAACCTGGTGTAATAAGCTCCATAAAGTCCTTATACATTTCATCACCACTTTTATCACCTTCCATTGCCTTCATAAATTCCTGTACATGCTTGGCATCTCTATATGACTGGATTTCAAGCCACACATCCTCATCATCATTAGCAGAAATAGTCTTTGATAAGTTTACAAAATCCATCATGTTTTCTCTTGAATTGAGATTAAAGACTTCAAATTTTGATACTCCGTGTTTCATAAAAAAATCATGAGAGTGCTTGTTTATCTTTACTAAAGCATCATGATTTTTCTTTGGGGAGCGGTATAGGAAAATGGCTACCTGAGCCTGAGAACCTTTTTGGTTTGCAGAATTATCCAAATTACTCATAAGATTGGTAAAGTAATATGATATAAAAATAGTTAAGGGATCAAAAGTATATTGGTACTTGATAGATTATCTCAATGTTTGTTTGAACTGTGGTTTTTAATTTAATTTATGATGATACCTTGGATAGGATCTAATATTAAGGACAAATACACCCTATATCCATTCTGGACGAATTATGAAACCTTAACAAATGCCTCCAAAAATTATTGTCGACCTATACCTTAGTACCAAATAGATATGGTTTCTATTATTATTTATTTTATGCTTACCATGCTTTCTCACAGGACCACATTCAATTAGGGACAAGTCGATTCCATGTAATACACAACATCATTGCATTATTTGTATTTGTTTTGTGGAGGCCATAGTCTTATTTTATTGAGGCAGAACAGCATCCTGATCTCTAGACAACTAATTATGTTGGCATTTTTGGAACATCTTACCCGTTCTGTGAGAGTATTATGTGTTATTACAATGAGTACCATATTCAGGGTGGGAGACTTCTATGTGATGGTCAAATTTCACTTAATCGACATTAATAAGAGATTTGATAAAAAATCTATTTGGAAATATTTTCTAAATTCTTCTTCTGTAGGAACAAATAAAGTTCTTCATTTTCATCCTTAAGTTTAGAGTAAGAAATTGGCTTGAATCCTTTATTGCCCTTAATTATACCATATATCTTGATTCTAGGTTCAAAATCTAATTTCTTTAGATGACTACATTGGTATAACCATTTTTCCATCGTTTTGGCAGTTTCTGCTTCTGAGATATGTTTAACATTCAGTAGGTACGGACTAATAATTCGCCACAAGCAGTATTTTCTTTGATCGTCTATAGGAATTTGTAAAAGCCGTTCAATCCATTCAATTCTAAAGCTAGATTTGTCTTGATGATGACTCTCTCCTGTGCCAAGGTATCTAGTTCTATTTTTTTTAGTAGGATTGGACCTATTAGAAGATGAATTGTTCAGATTAATCTCTTGTCTTATTAACCATATCAAAAATTCGTGCGTGATGGCATCACCGTCAATTCTTTTTCCATCCCATTTCTGAAGGATTCTTACTTTGGAGTCCTCCAAGCTTAATCCTCTATTCAGACATTTGGAATTAAAAGTATCAGGGATCCTAATTAAACAAGTTTTGTATTTCGGTCGATGGTTGGGATCGGCCCTTCCACTTGTGAAAAAATCTTCTGCATATTGCATGAAGGCTTCAGATACAAAGTACTGTGAATATTTTCCCTTCAAAGAAAATAACTTTGGAAACTTATCCTTAGAAAAAACATACTCATTGTCCAGAACTGAAACGTTTATAGGCAGGTAAATATGATAACCATTCCCAGTCCAAGAAAGTGTCGGATGTGAACCATGCATTTGTTCCATTTTTCTCAAAGTACTGTTTTTTACTTTATTCAATTTGTTAATATCATTATCAAAATTGCCTAGATCCAAGTCAACAAAGACAAAGTTTGGCGCTTGAATTAGCATGCCTTCCTTCACTATAGTTTCAGGATACGCATTAATGCGACAATCTTTAAAGTCAGATTGCTCACAACGTTTCAAGATTTCTTGTTTTGTATTTACGGTAAACTGTCCATTTGATCTAAAGGTCATCATTTTACAAGGAAATTGGCCAGAGGAACTATCGAAATGTGACAAAATGAAATCTATTGGAGGGTTAGGAATATTGTCTTTACCCACTATATTCATATCATAATTGTGAATCAATCTTTCGTCGACATTAACAATACAATCCAGTTAGTTTGAGCAAACTTTATTGGAGTATAGGAAATGTACATGTTTTTGCCATTTACTTTCTCTACCAATATCCCTGATTCACCATTTTTGGCATTTTGAAAACTTTGAAGCTCCTTATACAATTCCATGTTTTTGTTGTCAGAGGACGAATCAGCTATTTCTGTACCGTTGCTATCTATTATTACAAACCTCTTATTACTATCCTCTGGTAGCATTGCTGATTTCACCAGATCATTGAAGTAGGTATAGTTCAAACCTAACACTTGCACTCCTATCAATGTATTATTGTTTTTCGCATCTGAATAAATTGGGTTCGCAAGTATCGCAAGTGGTTCACCTGTAGATACTGCATTTAATGTATTACTCAAGTATGGTTGATTTGTTTCCACGGCACCAATAAAGTGATCCCTATACGCAAAGTTGGTTATAGAACTATTAGTTTGATATGGTGAGTATGGTTCACCAAAATAGCGATCTCCATTTGGTAACAGCAACCCTACATATAGTAAAGCCTTGTTAGTAGCCAGTAGTTTTTTAGCTTCATTTCTCTTTTCTAGGTCTAGGTCGCTAGGGATCCCATGATATTTCATTTTCATTTCACTTGTAATATTTACCATAGGCATGTTTCCAAAAGAATTAGAGCCGTTCATTGAGGCTTCTGCTATATCCATTAAATCCGATATGGTATTATTCAGACTTTGAGAAAGAGTATGAAGATCCAGCTGTTTCAATAATGTAAGGTTTGTAGTAATGGAAAATTGTGATTGATTTGTATTACTATTATTTTGGTTTTCATTCATTACTGAATACGTGCTCATGGAAGGAATGAACATGAATGTTATGGCAGAAATTCCGATTATCAGAAACAAGACAGGTATTACCATCAAACCTAATCCTTTTACCATCATCTATAAAATATCCTTGTTATTAATAAGAATTGTCACTTTATCCAGAATTGCCGGTTTGTATTGAAATAACCATAGATTTTGACTAATTAGTCAAATATCACACAAGATATTGTACTTGAGATAAATGTAGAATATTTTGGATAAGGGACAATAAACTATTAAAGGAAATTACACCCACATTTCGGTTACACACTAGACAACAAATTGAGTATATTCCAATTGTCAGATGAAAATATTAACCATTCAATATCAAATGACTAAATGCCATTATGGTGGAAAAAATTGAAATATCATCTATATTCGTGTATGCCATTTGAAACAGATGTTTGAGCGATATAAACTTCAATATCATAGTAGAATTATTCAGCTATTTTCATAGTAAAAAATCCGGGTATACCTTAAATCCGACAATGCAAATAAATGTCATATGACTAAAATAATTAAACTTCAAGTCATATCGCCGTCTAACGCAGAGAAAAGGACAATTTTTAGTAGTGATGATAAGGATGCGTTAGTCAAAGGGGTCGAACTGGAATCCCACGTTTGTGGCTGCTGTGGATTTGTTTTAGCAGAAAATGTAATGACATACAATTATCACAATATAATATTACAATGCCCCAATTGTAAATCCTATAACGAGGCACCAAAAAATTAAAAATTCGGTCACATAACTTTTGCAAAATATATCAAAAAATTTATCAACCTAACATATTATGCAAATAGAGAGCATATTTGCATGCTACCGGCTAGTTTGGCATGTTTTCTAGTTTAACTTTCTTATTTTAAGAGAAGAAATTAGTGTGAGAGATTAGCTGTCTCCATCCACATGAGTTTTGTATGTTTTTTTGTTTATAACAAATAGATAATCTAGTAAGACCTGCATTGAGTATAAACATGAAACAAAATATGAAAATCAACCAATTTGCTATCATTTCATCGAACTTTATTGCCTTTGGTTCAAATATATTTATGGATACTGAAAATATAAGATGTATCTTAAATTTACAGTTCCAATTTAGATCATATATAAAAAATCTTCCAGGTTCAAACTATTTGTAATTATTGACAAGAATAGGAAAATGACAGATTATATTGATAGGGGGTGAAATTAAAAGAGTGGACATCAAGAATCCTTTTGACTCCCCCAGCTCTGCAAACCCAGAAAGAGACAGGTGTCCTATTGATTTTGTATTTTGTAATATTTGTTCGACTGCTATCTATGTGGAAGACTTGCAGGATGAAGATATTATATGCGTAGATTGTAAAGCAGAGGTTGAATATTTAAGATCAATACTATTAGATAATAAGAAACATTATAACCTGAACTATTTTCTGCTAAGTTTTATTTGGGCGTGTATGTTTCTTTAAAGCTCTAATGTTAATGCCATTGAATCAATTCTAGTAATCTTAAGCAAATTAAACTCCTAACCTTTGAAAAGCTTTATCCATGCTTTTTCTACGTTGGTAATCAGAGTCTTTGCTTATCATATACTGAATTTAAGACCCAAATTTCTTGTTCAATTTTCCCCTCCCCCCACCATCCTTCCACAGCCTCCATCACAGTCTTTGAAATTATGGATCAATCTGTGAATCAATTGGTTACTAAAACGTCCAATAGTCTTCCTTCTTATTGCGATCTGTAATTTACTAAAATTATCAACTTTGTTGTGAGCTAAGTGTTACTGATATTCTTAATATTCACATAATATTGATAACAATTCCAAATTTGTTTAAGGCAACAACCATAGAATATACGTGATTTTTTATGTTTTTACCTTGTTTTCAAACTTGAAACCATTGTTGTATATCTATATTGCGAACCAAATTTCATCTAATCACGCAAACATCTCATAATTGATCAGAATGTCAAAAGAATTAAAATGAATTTGCAAGTTGATACGTTTAGTGATTAGTTTTATCCAAAAATATCTCCATTCAATATGGGATTGCAAAGTTGAACGATTAATCATATTATATACAGAATAAAACAAATAAGACTCATGAAAGGGGAACCGTCCTTCTTTGGCCAAATCTTGGTAGCGATCGCAATCATAACTATGGCTGGATTGACAGGCTTTATCACTGGTCAAAAGTTACAAATTTCAAATTCGATATCAGCTAGCGGCCAGGTAGAATCTATTAGTAATAATGAATCAACACTGCCTGATAGTAATTCTGAGTCTGTATCGATTGATAAAGTCAACACAAAAAAAGTCATTGTGGGAGATATAGAAATGGCATACAAGACTTTTGGAAGAGGAGAGCCAATCATACTCATTAGCGGTAGCGGGAATGTAATGGATGTCTGGCCCTCACATTTTCTGAATGAATTGGCTAAAAGTCATAAGGTAACTATCTTTGATAATCGAGGTGTTGGGAATTCTACAGAGGGAACAAAACCTTTCTCCGTAAGACAATTTGCAAATGATACTGTTGGTTTAATGAATGCTCTAGGAATACAAAAAGCTGACGTGCTTGGATTTTCCATGGGTTCTTTTGTTGCTCAACAGTTGGTTATTACTTACCCAGAAAAGATAAACAGATTAGTATTGTATGGTTCATCATGTGGCGGGCATGAAGGCATTCCTCAAAATCCCAAAGTGATTAGTATATTAACGGATTTTGTAAATAATCGCACGAAAGATGCCTCTGCCTTCTTAGAAGTTACATTTCCACTCCAATGGATCAAAGAAAATCCAAATTTTTTAGAATCGATTCCAAAGACCTCTGAAACTATCCTTTCCTCTACAGTAAAAAAACAGTTTGAGATAAATGAGCATTGGCTTTCTACTTATTGGTCTGGAATCTGCGATTTACTCCAAAAAGTGACTAAACCCAGTTTAATCATAACGGGTATCGAAGATGAAGCGGTTCCTTCTGGAAACTCACTAATTCTTGTAGATAAGATCCCAGGATCATGGCTTGTCCAAATCGAAGGTGCTGGACATGGCTTGATGTATCAATATCCCAAAACCTTTACCGAAATCGTTGAAACATTTTTGAATGTATCAGAAACAATAAGGTAACAATCAGACAAGCCTACCTTTTCTCGGACCATCCTCTAACATTGGCCAGTATTGAATTCTCGTGAATGTGTTTGTTATGATTATTAACTTTCTTGAAATATGTATTTCATTATGCTTTGTTGCATAATTCCTTATTCTCCGGTTATCATCATGATCATCATGTTATATTCTTCTAAAAATGTTATACAATGATACTTTTATCATGATCTCCTTTACCATGTTTTGAAACCTGTTTGCTGATGTGTATTCACCAAACATTCTCTTTATAGCTGAGAACACAGTTTCAGATATCCATCTCTGTCCGTATTTTCTTTTTGTCTTCCATTTCAACAGATCCTTTGCTTGTAACTTTACTTCGTTGTTCCTTAACCTATTGTTTTTAGGAGAAACAATAGAGTTCCTTCTTACCTTTATACCTGGATTGATCTTTTTGTCCTCAAGATACACAAAGTTTGGATTTGAATCATAGGCTCCATCAGCTAGTACCGATTTTATCTTTACAGTGTTTGGTTCTCTCGAATCCAAAACATGATTGACTAGTTTCTTTAGCATTTTCCCATCATGTACCTTCTCATCTGTCACTTCCAAAGCAATGATTTTCCTGGTCTTTATGTCTACAGCAACGTGGATCTTGAGATATCCTTTTCTATTTTGTGTATTCCATTTCTCATCCATCCACTGACCTCTGTTAGTAATCTTGATACCTGTACTGTCTATTGATATTATTAGGTCATCATCGTCATCCATCTTGTCTCTTTTAATATCGATGTTTAGCTTGTTGATTCGTTTACAGATGTGACCATAACTTGGTGGATTAGCAGGTAACCTTTTTCCTGTGGCCTTAATTATACCTTGGGTTTGTCTGTATGGTAGGTGAAATAAATAGCGAATGTAACCAATGGCCAAGATGAAAGAATCTGGAAATACAAATGGTTTACCCTTTTTGTTTATATTCATATTCTCTATCTCTGAACCCCAACCATCAAGGAAATCATACGAGAAGAGGATCTCACCGCGTTGAACTAATGAGCGATTGTAAGAGGGCCAGTCTATCACAAATAATCAATCTGTTCATTCCAGCTAAATATGTTGAGTTAGGCGACAAAGCATTTCATTATGCTGACAAAATTTAATTCCAGATTTGGTCAATAAAGTAGGAAACCTATGTTGAGTATTTTCCCTGTGGATGAGATAAGTAGTCATTACTGACTTTCATACCACTTTTTTTCTTACCTCATAAGATTTTGATTAGCTATTCTGTTAGAAAAATAATTCATCAACAAAGTATCAATGCTTTAAAAAAGGTTACCTAAACGACATTTTCAACACTTAGATAAATTGTCCTAATGCTTTGTGACACAATCTCATGGATCAGAATTCTATTTTATTAATTTGGGGATTCACGATATCTACTTATGGGGTAGAACAAAGCAACTAGAAATTCAAAATCATCAGATGACTTTTTATCCAATTTTTATTATTTTAAACAAGAATATTTGTTTTTATAATACCCGTCTATAGGATTAATAATGAAAAATAAATTAGAGATAAAAATAATTTTATCGCTATGTTTTGTAACAATAATCACTGCGGTAACTGCAGTACCCCTCCAATCTGCACATGCCTTCTCTTGGCCTTGTATCGACAGAAGCGACGGTAAGGCTCCTATCGCCGTGTCTGATGACAATGTCTACGTTGCATGGTGGGGAAATACTACCGGAAATTATGAGGTAATGTTCAAGGCATCTAATGATGGCGGTAAGACCTTTGGTGATAAGATTAGCCTGAGTAACTCTACGAATGGAACTTCAGTAGAAGCAGATGTAGCTGCATTTGGCAATAATGTTTACATTACTTACGCAGACAACAAGACAGGAGATGCCGATGCTTATATTAGGACATCTAATGATAATGGAAAAACATTTGGTCCTGAATTCAAATTGACAAACAATTCTGACTCCAGTCTCACATCTTCATCACTCCCTCAAGGAATGAAGTCGTATGATAACGTCAAAACTTCCCCATATGAACTCAAGGTCGCCGCTGAGGGCGACAATGTCTATGTAATTGCTACTGGAGGTGACAAAAACGATACGACCTATCAGCCTGATGTATTCATAAGAGTATCAAATGACAGTGGAAAAACATTTGGTAAAGATATCAACTTGAGTGAATCAAAGGGGATTGTATCAGAGCGCACAGAAATTGGTGTATTAGGTGATAAAGTATTCGTTACTTGGTGGGATAAAGGCTCTGATGGGACAGACACGCCATTATTGAGAATAAGTGACGACAGAGGACAAACATTTGGTGACATCATAGATCTTTCAGCGAATGCTACAGACTCCAACACAACAAATACAACGTCCTCCTAATTTTTTTAATTTGTTCTTAATATAGAATAGAAAAAAGACAGTAAAATGTGATATAAACTATCACTTTCGACTTTAATATTTTATATTCACATAACAAATGAAATTTTCAATCAATAACAACATTATTCTGTTCTGAAATCAATGTTTTTGCAAGGACGATTGTCATTAGACAGCTTAAATAGTATCCAATATAAATCAGAATAACTTGGTCATTAAATCCTCAACATTATCGATATCCATATCTGTTTCAGTTTCATTTATTATTATCATGATATTTGTTTTATCCTTAACAAATGGTGAGAACAAATTTTGGAATATTTCCGCCTTAACAGAAACACCTGAATTTGACCTAACCACTCAAGACAATAATAGTAATATTAAAAATATTACAAAAGAGAATAATTTCTCTTTATCTTTACCCTCAGTCTCATACTCTAACTCAACTTATGGAATAAAAATAGATTATCCATCAGATTGGACAATAAAGGAGGGAGGAGCAGCAACAATTTTTCATAATCAGAGTAAATCACTTAATGTTGTAGCTGAAATCTTAGCTCCTATTCAGAGTGATTACTATAATCCCAAAATAGGAGCTTCTCACAATAGTATCCGATTAGTTGTTGAAGATTATGACACCTTTGGAGATTTCACAAATAATAATATCTTTAAATATATGGAAAAAAATGATCCTGAAGCAGACAACAAAAATAAACTTTTGACTGTAGCCACTAAGAGAATAGGTGCAATAGGGATTTATTGTCATAATTTTGACCTTAAAAGTTGGAATCAGAATGCAACTTTAGCAGGTAACCCCGCTCATCAAATATTCTTAGACTATAGTTACGACAAAAACAGCAAAGACGCTACAGAAATTTGGACCATAAAGGATGATAAAATTTACATTATTGAGTTTGTGGCTCAAGACAAGTACTATGAGTTATACTTGCCAGTTGTAAACGAAATTATTAACTCATTTCAGATTACGAACTCTACTAGTAAAGGCTGATTAGCACTCAGAAGAATCTAGTTCATACCCTTTGCTTGCCGATTGTCGTATCAATATTAATATTGATATTGATTCTGTGTGCTGTAATTCGAGTTTTGGTTTCATAGTATCTTTTACGATAAAAATGTTACATTACCAATATTGAAATTTTTTACTCTCTAACAGTAATCATACATTTTTTGTCAATCATGGGATTGTATCATGATATGTATTGAATGGAATAAGGATAAAACATTCTAAAAATCTTGATTACCTTGACAGTCTTTTGAATGCATTAGTGGCTTACAAACTATGGAATTGATGTTATTTGATAAAGATATATTAAAATGATATTATCTTTTGATTCTCATACTTTTCCTCAGCATATATACGAGTTGCTTTGACACTCAAATTTGGCATATCAATTTTTCGAAAAAAAATAGGCACCCTCTTAGAGTAGGTCGTTTATCTGCAAGACGAGACGAGACGAAAAGGGAGTTATTTACAATAACTAAATTTATGTGGAAATAAATTCAGCTGCTATAATGTGTTTACATTTTACTTGCCTGTAAATAAAGTCATTACAAGTACAACTCTGTTCCTCCAAGTTTACAAGATAATTTTTTTCTTTATCCATAGAACTCCTTACCTTGTAAATTCTCCTACTAGATCCTAAAGATTCGTTATCGAGTTTTGAGTTATTCTTTTCTTTTTTAACAATTGGTTTGAAATGCTCTTCAACTATTAGAGATGCTTCATTAAGAGTTGACTCTACAATATCATATGCTTTGTGAATTCTATTCTCATAATTTTCTTTTTTAACGTTCTTTTTCTTAGATACCTTTTTTGACCCTTTCTTTGTCTTGTTTGATAAAGGGGTAATTGATAGTGTTTTCTGTGATAATAAAGAAGATTTTAGAGTGGGAGGTGGAGGTGGAGGTGGAAGTGAAGTTGCCGCTCTTTTCATCTCCATGCTCTTTGAGATGGTCTTAAGGTTTTGTTTCTTGACAACTTTAATCCCTTCATTTTCAATTGTTATGGCCTTATTTACTACTTCGATCACATGGTCATCTTTTGTATCAGGAACATATACTACATATATCAATGCAATATTCTTGCCCTCATATTTTCGAAGCACTCGGCCTATTCTTTGGACTATTTGGTTTATGTTAGATGTTGTAGCCAAAATGATCTCTATCCTAACTTGAGGAACATCATAACCGATTTCTAAAGTATGCACGGATAAGAGTACGTTAAAAGTAGTACCCCAGGAATTTAGAATCTTTTGTCGATCTATTGTTTTGACTTTAGCATCAATAATCTTCGATTCTACTCCCCCTTCTTTCAAAATATCCCTCAACTTTTCAATGGATTCTATTGTCTCACTAAATACCATAATTTTTTCATCTGGAAATTTATTTTGAATTATGTTTGCTGCTGCGGATAATTTATTATCAGCATAGCTTAACAACAACTTTCTCTTTCGAATGTTTGCAAACCATGCTTTTGCCATTCCACTTGCAAATCCACCTTTTTTCAAAAGATCAGTCATTGAACTGACATCATATCTTTTGAATCTATTTGAAATATTCTTTATTTTCGCGGAATAGACATTGTATTCTTTTATTTCATTTTCTGTCAGAGAAACTTTTATTGGAATTACTACGGGTTTAGCTAGTCTTTTATCTTTTACTGCCTTCTCAATTGAATATCTTTTTACTGGCGGTAATATTGCAAGTATAGTGCTGTTTTTAAAATCTCTCTCATCTAACGTGGCAGTAAGACCTAAGATTGCCTTTTTTGAGTCTTCGATTACAATATCAAAAATTTTAATAAATGACTTTGAAGTGTCTCTTATCAAATGCACTTCATCAAATATCACCATATTAGAACGTCGAACTAGTAGTGGATTTCTTAATACACTATGGTAAGTGCATATCATTATTTCCTTTTTTTCTTTGCGTTCTCCAAAATACACCCCAACTTTCTCTTTAGGGATGCCATATGAAATTAATCTATTAAGAGTTTGATCTAATAGGGATATCCGGGGTACCAAAAACAAAATATTGAAAAAAGAAAAAGACGGTGTATCTTTTTTGCTAATGGGCTCTGCAGTAGTTTCAAACTGTTTAGAAACAGAAGTGGTATTTTTATCATCATTTGATATCAAATCGGTGGAGTACTCTTCATCCATTTTTGATGACGATCCTCTCCTTTTGTGCGAGAGGAGTTGACCCACTAATCTTCTGGCACATTCAAATGCGATTTCAGTTTTCCCTGTTCCTGTACTGTAGAGGATAGTTCCCCTATTGTTATTTTCCATCCAGGCGTTGACTGCTGCTAACTGATCATCCTTTAAACTGAAAGGAAACTTTAACGACGAAATAGATGGTAAAAAAGTTTGTGTAGGTGGTGGGATAACTGTATTTATTTTCGATTCCCCATCTATGATTTTTGAATCCTTTTTATTGTGATTAGGGCTATGTTTCATGGCTAAAGATGCGTAGTATAACGTATAGTCCTAAATAGATCATTATTTTATTTTGCCACTTTTTATAGCGACAATTTGATTAATATACTTTTACGAGGAGTAGAATTAATCTCGAAATAAAGTATATGGAGAGTTTAGGAGAAGACAAAAGCCTAGATGAATCTTGAAAAGTGAAATAAGAAGAGAAAGAGTAAGATCACTTTACTATTTTTAATAACATGGATTCAGTCTCTAAGAGAAAGCTAAATCTCACGATCTAAATAATGGAATTAGGAAAGCATAAAGAGGATTAGAAATGATATGGAGAGTTTGTCACTCCTATTATAAATATTCATGAATTTTTTTGCTAAAATGTTTTTTCCTTTTTCTTCTTAAAATCTTGTTTATTTCATTGCTGGCCCAGCCAAACCTTAAACTCTTGTATTATTGGTTTTACTTCAATCAGATTTCCATCCCATTCTTGGAGGATTTTAACCCGCGATTCTTCTAGACCCATTCCTTTACTCAAACTATCCATATTGTAAGTATCCGGGATTCTGACCATACTGTTTGAAAATCTGTGCTGATGTGAAAGATCAGACTTTCCGCCTGTCAAATATCTCTCCGCAAATTGCATAAAAACTTCTGACATATAGTAATCATGGTATCGACTATTCGATGAAAATAGATTCTGAAATCTGTTTTTAGAAAATTCAAATTCAGTTTCTAGAATCGGAACCTGTACCGGTAAATAAATGTGATATCCACTACCGGTCCATAACACGGTAGGTTGGCCGTGGATTTCTTCTTTTATTTGCATTAGAGTTTGTTTTAAGATATAATTGAGTTTTCTAATTGGGTAGACGCAAGTTTTACAAAGTGAAAGATCCAGATCTATGAGAATAAAATTGGGTGATTGAATAAGCATTCCGTTAATTTCTATAATTTCAGGATAGGCATTTATCAGGCATTCTTTATAATCTGCTTCTCTGCATCTTTGTGATATCTCATCTTTTGAATTGATTGACATGTGACCTCTCGAAGTCAAGGTCATCATTTTGCGTGGATACATACTGCTAGTGGTACTTTTGAAATGGGATAGAATAAAATCAATTGAATTTATATTTATGATTTGTCTCCTCCCCTCCAGCCTTTATATTTTAGAGTTATTGGTAATAAAATACATTGGTAGGTTAATTATTCTTGTTAAACCATATTAGTTCTTACTCAAGCCAATAAGTTGCCTCATTCTCGAATTCTTGTCCCAAAAGTAAACCTAATAAATAAATTTTTGTTAATTATAGAATAGATTAAAGAGAAAGGTAACTTTTAGATCAAGTCTATACCCAAGTCTACATCTTTGGTTTTAAATCCCAGTCAAACAAATAATACACAGAGAAGATTTGAGAATAAAATTCATTTTCTATTTTTGTTTATAGTCTTTACTTCGAAAATCTTCGAATCCTCAAATCCATTAAAAATTGGTTTGATTCCTTTTCCAACTATCATAGGACATAGGAACATAACATACTGAACACTTACTAGATGATAGGTTACCTCAAGACCAACCAAATCTGTCCAAATGAAACATCACATAGCCTAGAATTAACATCGGATATAGTTCATGTTCATCTAAAAACATTTACAGGACATCAGCTTCAAAAATATCTAAATATTATCATATTCTATTATTCTGTTTAAAATAAGAATATGATATAAATACTATTTTAGGTATACAAAGTCAACATAAACTTTGATACGATAAGATTTTCGTAGGAATGGGATGTAATAGATGGATGTAATGTGTTCTGCTACCGTCTCTTCCCATTTCTATGTTTGAGGTTCTAAATAGTCTATTAGCTCTTGGTTTTCAAATTTAGTTACAGATACGTTAAGAGTAAGATTATTTTCAACTATACTTACCACCTTTCCACTTGTTCTTTTCATCATTTGAAGATAAAAAAAGAATTTCGAGTTTGCAAGGCAGAAATATACGAATTCAGCAATTTTTATTGCTATTTTTGTAGGTTCAATTTTTGACAACCTTATTAATCAAAGTCCTTTGAATAGTAACAAACGGTCAAATTTATAATGAGAGTAAACTCCCATAATACAAGCCCAGATTAGACTGGTCGTGGAAACCTAAAGTAAAAATTTTTATCGCTATGAGTTTAGATGGTTTCATGTCAAGAATAAATGGAAGTCTAGATTGGCTAAATAAATCTAATTCAAAGTAATTTAAGCTGTGGATTTTGGTATTTCACATTCTTTTAGTTAATAGTTGCCAATTCCACCTACCGAAGTACCGACCCAATCCCTAAATTAATTGCAAAATTAAGCATTGTAATCAATTCCCAAGCAGTTTCCAATAAAGAAATAATATTAATAATACAAGTACGATTGTATTAGAGAATATTTATGAATGTCAATGTGAGAAATTTGAGAGAAGATGACCTTGATGATGCAGACACTATACTCAGACTCTCATTTGGTACCTTTATGGGTCTAGATGATCCCATGTCCTTTTTTGGCGACTCAGATTTTGTTAGATCTAGATATACCACAGACCCAAATTCTGCGTTTGCAATAGAGATTGATGGGAACCTGGTCGGGTCAAATTTTGTTACTGACTGGGGTAGCGTTGGGTTTTTTGGTCCCCTATCAATCCATCCGACCTATTGGAACAAAGGGATTGCCAAGCATTTGATTATCCCTGTATTAGAACGATTAGCAAAACTTGAAATCCAGTACGCAGGATTGTTTACGTTTGCTCAAAGCCCAAAACATGTTTATTTGTATCAAAAATATGATTTTTGGCCAAGATTTCTAACATCCATAATGACTAAAACAATTACTGAAAAAAATGACGAGAAGAGATTAGAATTATCTCAGAAACATGAAAAGCCTCATGATGTCAGGTTTACTGAAATACGAAATGATGTAAAGTCATTAGTTTTAGATGACTGTAAATATCTTACCAATGGTATTTTTCCAGGACTAGATTTGCAAAAAGAAATACTTGCTGTTGACAGTCAAAAGTTAGGTGACACAATATTACTTTATGATCCTTCTGGAAACAAGTTAACTGGAATTGCGATATGTCACTACGGCAAGGGGACGGAGGCAGGCAGCAATGTTTGTTATATCAAGTTTGCAGCTATATCAACAAATAATAATTCTCACTCAAATTTTGTTCGAATGTTAAATTCTGTAGAATCGATGGCATTAGAAAAAGGTATATATAAAATTACTGCCGGTAGTAACATGGAACGACACTTGGCCTACAAAGCGATGATCAACTATGGTTTCAAATCAGAGTTCCAAGGAGTATCCATGCACAAAGGAAACAAACAAGGATACAATACTCCTTCCACTTTTATAATTGATGATTGGCGATAGGAGTCAAATGCTAGGTCTATACCCTGGGTTGATATACATAGCAACCTATATTTCAACATAATAAATCCAACTCATTATTTCATCTATCTGACTCAGATTTTTCATTCAGTTTCATGAAGGGATAAAGTTTTAGATCTAATCTGTTATCTTGAGGTAATTGTCTCAAACCTCGCTTTATTATGATAAATTATGATTTGGGTTTGAAAATAATTCCAATCAATAATGAAAATCTGAAATCGATCATATCGTTCTACTAATCATGATGACAAATACTTTTTTTGTGAATCTATGATTATGTGAAAAATAAAAGGTTTAGTACTGTCAAATCAAGGGAAGAAGGACCAAGAGTAAGTACATACATTACTGAATCCTTTGTTATGAGTATGGTTTCTATTCGCTTTTTTTTAAGACATGCATCTCGTTTTTCATTCAAAAGAGTATTGATTTGTATTGAGCGCCTTTAGTATCATACAATCTTCTATTTCAATAGAATTCATCAATGGTAGGTAAAACTTACATATCTCCAAGTAACACATCATAGAATTGAATAAATCTATTGTGCATGTCGTTCCTCATAGTCATTATGATGCTATTTGGATTTTCAGTAAAGAAGAGAATTTTGATATTAATTGTAACTTTATTATAAAAAAAGCTATTGAAATTTTAAAAAATGAAAAAGATTTCAAATTTATAATTGAACAGACCTATCTCTTAGAAAATATTGAGACGAGTTATCCGGAATTATTTTCCGAAATTAAACAGTTTATCAAAGATGGGCGAATAGAAATTGCAGGAGGAGAATATCTCATGTCAGATGTAATGCTTCCATCAGGCGAAGTTTTGATCAGAGAAATTCTCGAAGGTAAAAATTATGTAAAGGAGAAATTTGGAAAAAATATTCTAGTTGCCTGGGGTGCAGATGAATTTGGTTACAATGCACAGTGGCCACAAATTCTAAAAGATTGTGGTTATAAATACTTCGCCTTTAGAAGGGGAGTAACAGAGCCACTAGTCTCTGAATTTTACTGGAAAGGCATTGATGGTACATCTATACTGTCCCACTGGATGCCCTTAGGTTATCGGGCTGGATTAGATTTGTCACTTTTACATGAAACTTTTGAACAACTTAGAAGACAATCATCTACAAGACACGTCCTAATGCCTTCTGGCAGTGGTTCCACACCTCCGCAACCAGAATTATGCGACACTATCGACAAATATAATGAATCTGCCAAAAGTATCATTGAAAATCCATTAATGAAGGTGTCGACCCCTTCAGAATTCTTTGAAGCGTTAGAACAAGAAATTGAAGAAAAAAATATCCACATGTCCATAAAAAAAGGAGAGATGTATTCGGGAAAAGCATCATTTGTATTCCCAGATAGTACTTCAACAAGATCATGGATAAAACAGGGATTTAAGGAATTTGAAACCTACCTACTCATGCTTGAAAGATGGAATACCATACTTCATTTGATATCAAAAGAAAATGATCATACAGACGACCTTAAAAAGTACTGGAAGCAAGCACTATTTTTTGCAATGCATGACTCTTTACCTGGTACTGGTATTGATGCAGTATATGATGAGATGAGATCTGCATTTGATAAATTAGAGAATACATTAAAAAAATCCTACATGGAATGTATTAATAAATTATCAAAGATATTATTTAGACAGGACAATAAAGCACATCACATCTTAGTGTTCAATTCTGTGTCATGGGACACGAAGGAATGGGTAGAAGCAAGAGTCAACTTTGATATTGACGAGGCAATCGAAATAATGGAACTTAGAACTATAAATAGTAACGAAATAGTTGATGTAGAAATATTAGATTTAGAATTACATGAAAAAGATCGAGGAATAAAAAGTGTCCAGCTAGGATTCGTTGCGAGAATACCATCTCTTGGTTTTTCCGCTTATGAAATAATATTCAGGAAGAAGGAGAAAGGTAAGAATAATAATATGGATCACTCACCCTTGCTTGCATACCCAAGATCCTATGAAACAAAATTCACGTTTGACGATTTCACATTAGAGATTGATGCTGAGACCGGGATATTTACACTAATGAAGGCTGATCGCCTATATTTCATTGGCAATGAAGTACGTATAGAAGAAGAACTAGGGGACTTGTACTACCATAAAGATGTAACTGGGATAATTAAATCAGAAAGTGGTGAGGGCATTCCATTTGGAGTGTTTAAAAAAGAAAAATACAGTGTTTTGAATGGAAAGATCAGAACTAAAATAGTGTTTCAAAACAAATATTACGCTATTCGTTGGCCATATAGACTTAATGAAAAATTACCAACTATTATTTACCAGCATAGTTTCTTGACTGTAAGGAAAGAAATATCCATCTACAAGGGACTGTCTAGAATAGATTGCACAACTTATATAGAAAATAACCACCCCCATGTGAGAATTAGAGTCAAGTTTGATGTACCATTTAAAGGGTACACTTATTGGACCGGCACGCAGTTTGGTGCGATCCAAAGACCAACTAATTTATTTTACTTAAACAAAGATCCCGATGTACTAAAGAAATGGAAAGAAATACCCAGCGGTACATTTCCTTCTGTAGAATGGATAGACTTTTCCAACAAAGAACAAGATATGGGCGTAACACTGACCCATTTAGGAATACCATCACATGAAATTAGGGACAATAGTATGTACCTCACACTATTAAGAGGAGTAGAAACACTTTCTGGAGATGGAACCAAGGGTCCTTGTATTGCCACCCCTGATGCAGCAGAAAAGAGACCGTATACTTTCAAATATTCGCTGCTCCCGCATGACGGAGATTGGCGCGATGCATCAAGTTATAAAGAAGGGATAGCTTTTAATATGAAACCAACAGCAATTCATATTTCAAACAAAGAACAGCCTAAATGGAGCCCCATTACAAACGAGGCTGGTTCTGCAGACACCATGGTTGATACAACTTTATCGAATGGTTTCTCATTTTTGTCTATATCACCAAAGAATGTGATTTTAAGTACGCTCAAACTCCCACAAGATTCTAGCCATAGCAGTGATGCTAAAGTAGTAATATTACGATTATATGAAACTGAGGGCAAAACAGTCACTGCAGACATAAAATTCCATTACCCTATGAAATCGGCATTATATGTGAACCTGATTGAGGATGTCAAGGGTGATATATATGGTGATAATCGTGATGATGAAGATAAAGACATAGCGATTTCTGGTGCAAACAAAAACATCCTTAACTTCACGATTCATGGTTTTAAGATAATCACTTTAAGAATAGAATTTGATTTTTGAAGGCAATTGCAAATGTATGATGAATCCGCATGTTTCAAATTTTCTTGGGAAAATACCCAATCCCAATAAGCACTAAAACATAGAAACGAGTAGAAAATAGTCAGGATCATCTGAAGATCGATCCTCTCAATAAAATCATATTAAAAATAGAAATCAACTTAGGTTTAGATCTTGAAGTAGACCTTATTCTTATGGACTTTATTTAAAAAATGGATACTCAAACTAACCACGAGACGTTGAGATGTGGGTATAAACTATTTTAGAAATCGGCATCGTTTGCTTACTAGCTATGGCAATTAGGATCATAGATATATATCTGTCTTTTTATCTAGAAAATTAACATATATGAAATTACTAACTTTGGCTACAATCTTCCTTCTGATTGGCATTGCAAGTTTTGCACAGTCAGAAGCAAATGCTCAAGAAGGAGAATTCACACTTACAATTAACCCAGGTGCAACTGATAGTAATAGTTTAAGCCCCATAGAACCAGCTAACGTTACAATACCAGTAGGGGCTACTGTTGTATGGCTCAACAAAGATTCCGCATATCATCAAATAGTGTCCGGAACCCCTGAGGCTGGCCCAACAAATGTCTTTTATGGAGATTTTTTTGCTACAAATGAGGCATATAATAGAACTTTCGACTCACCTGGTGTAATCGACTATTATGATCCAATATGGACAAATATTAGAGGGCAGATTACAACCGTGAGTGAGAACAATACAGAGCCTGGATTTGGTACAACAGGTAATTTTGCTGATAATAATTTCACACCAAATAACGATGCAAATACGGGAAACGGGACTTCATTGACTAACGAACCTTTGCAATCATCGACAGCTCAAACATTCCAATCAAATAATGTCAACACGCCCAATGATGGCAGTTTTAATCAACCTCAAACTGGAGTAGCAGGAGATAATACCCAGTTATTTACTACGGATCAGCAACAGCAGCAACCAGTTCAGCAGCAACCAGTTCAGCAGCAACCAGTTCAACAGGAACAGCCTTTGCAATCATCGACAGCTCAAACATTCCAATCAAATAATGTCAACACGCCCAATGATGGCAGTTTTAATCAACCTCAAACTGGAGTAGCAGGAGATAATACCCAGTTATTTACTACGGATCAGCAACAGCAGCAACCAGTTCAGCAGCAACCAGTTCAACAACAAATCACACAAGAACAACTCCAGATACCACAACATGGCCCCATCGATAGTTTTAAAGCAAGTGGAAAAATCAATTCCTACATTGTAACGGCAGCAAGTCCCTGGAATGCAACTGGAGATTGGAGTATGATAGTAGAAAATGGCGAAATGAAGAATTTTGTCACAAACATGGCATGGTTTAATGGTACTACTGGTCATACACATGATTTTTTGAATTTTGATTCACGCGACGATATAGAACTGCCTTCTGATAATATATTAACAATAGATGGAGAAATGGACGTAGCTTCTAACGGAGTCATTACATGGGATGGAGTTGATTCAACAATTAATCTTGGAGGTGGAGGTAAAACTATAACTATATCAGTAGATCACGAAGCTACCGATCACCATTTTGCTGGACAACCAATTATCGGAACAGTTACTTCACTGACTCCCTGCTCAGATACGCCTGGAGCTAGTATGGAAATATTACCTACATGTGATTAGAAGACTCAAGAATGACAACACTAGAATAAAGACGACATTTAAAATTCCATCTAGAAACATTTCTTATTTTTTTGAATCATTCTTCGAAAATATATATTAAATTTAATTGACTAAAAAAGAACAACCAAACCATATTTAGAAGACAAACAGAAAATGATAGTGCTAAGGGACAAAATTTTATAAAGGAAGTGTAATCAAAAGTCTGATTACTTCACTCATGGACTAAGAACACCCCTTCAACAAGTATTATGATATTCCTGGGTAACTAACTAAATATCTTGCATATAATTACTAAAATAAGAATCATAATTGATTTGATTGATAAATCCGATAATTTAAAAATAAGTGGGTCGTTATCAGGAACTTGCAAAAACCCATTCTCTTTGATTATCCGCCCAAGGTTCATAAAAAAGTACTTTTGTTCTAGTTTGTCATTTCTTATGATCGATATGTAATGAGTATATCGATAATTGATAGAAGTAAGACGTCCTTTGAGGACATCAACATAGGGTGTGACCTTCTAGCCATCCTGACAGCAAAATCCGCAGTCACATATTTGTTCGCCGTAATTTTCACATGTATCATTTAATTCCATATAGATTCTTGTAAGCAACCCCTATATATTACTTACTGATTTCGGCATTTATTGGCTAGAATTAATCTAATACGTACTAATATAGCGAAAATCATATTTATAATAAAAAAAATGCCGTTTTGGTTCAATAATGTGAAACCAAACTTTACTTTAGTCATCTATTTTTATTTGGATAATTAATAAACAAATCTCCAATCTTTTGTATTTTATTCAATAAAATGCTTCAAATGATTAACAAATATCACTAAAATCATTGTTTTTTTATATTACTTTCTCTATCCAATACTTGTGTATTAGAATGGAAGTAGCAAACCATGACTGGACAAATCGATTTAATTCTGTGTCGGTGTGTACTTTCCCTGATTGCAAGAACGAATCAAGATGTCTATGTTCAAAATGTCTAACTCTTTATTGCAACTTGCACCTACAAATTCATTTAGCAAATTGCAATAACATGGCAGAATCATCTGGAAACAGCAATAGTATTGAACCCCATCAAATTATCAACGAAGTATTAGGTGATCCAAGGAGCATATGCACAATTTGATGATGAAAATGCAGAGTTTTGAAATAAATTAAATAATTAATTTCTTTTGTTTGTATTCTTGTTTGAAAGTATTGCAGTAATTGGTTTGTTGGTGGGTTTCAATGGATTATGTTAGACGAAGATAATATGATAGCATTATTTACATGCATACTAGTAATCCCACACATGCATGAATTTGATCAAAATATTGAGTAGAGCAGATATTAAGAAAATGTCGAAACAGCCAATCACAAGAGGATTGTGGAAAGGCATAGTTTTAAAGTAGAAGTACTACCTATTTTTTGTTGCCTCAATCTGTCCATTATTAGCTTTTACGACTACTTTTTTGAAATTAGAATCGCCCCCATCAGGAGATACAAAGATGGATGCAAATGGTCCCATGTTTCCTAAAGGCTGAATTGGATCGTCATCAAACTGGACAGTAACGTTATTGATAGAATTGAAATTATTGTTACTTAATTTTACACTTATTGTTTCGACAGGACCTCCCCTTTGGATTATTTCGATATTTAATCCCGCTGTTGAAAAATATACAAACAAGACGACTGCTGCAACTACAGCAAAGCCAACAAAGATTATTCTGCGAATTAATTTAAAGTAATTTCGCTTTTTGCCTGATCTACCATTATCAGGCGATCTACCATTATCAGGCGATCCTCCATCGTCCCAACGCCCCATATCTTATTGATAGATATTATTCAAGCAATTAAGTGTTCTATACTAAAATGATTAGATACCAACACAGATTTTTTTCTTGATTCGGCATTAGTATTAGTGGTTTTACTTTTTAAAGGTCAGTATCAACCATTCCTTTATGTATCAAGTGGTACTAAGCACAGTAGTAAATTCTAATCCTAACTAACTGATTAAATAAACAATTAGTCTATTTGCAGCACATCTGGGTAAACCATTCGTATGGCCTTCGTTCATTTTTTGACTTTATTCGTTTAGCGAATCTCTTGATCCAAACTCATTCTTAAATCCATATAGACTGGCCAGTCTTTTCACATCATTGTTGGTTATTTTACAAGACTGATGGGCAAGCTTCAGACAATAAGGATAGCCCTTTATACTGTGATAGCACAAACCATCAATCAAATTTTGAATTTCAGTTTGAGCAATATTTGCCCTATTAATAATTTCAATCTTTATAAGGGGAACATAGGCAGCTAGCCTTGCATATATCTCAATCACATCTAAACTATCAGAGATAAAGTTATTTTTGTTTGCAAGACTATATCCGGTCTTGTGACCTAACTTATTATAATAATAAATATCAGCTGCTCGCGATCCATATTCTTTGAACTGGGTTTTTGATGTAGAATTTTTTGAAATAAACAAAACATCGCTCTCTTCATCATTACTATCAAAGAGGGCTCGCACGTTTTCTTTATAGGTTGCATTTTTGTTATGAACTAAATTAGATATTATGGATCCATCGACACAAACATAATCTGGTTTTTGATCCAATACAGATTTGGCTAGATCGATTTCCATTTTCATAGCTTTAGCACTCAGAGAATCACCGGTAATGTTAGAGATCCCATAATCCCATCTTGATGCCAACATGTGATTATGCGAGCTTACTGCAACGCTATCAATAACAAACAGATCGATTCCTTGAAAGGATTTCTTATTCCAGCTACTATCAATACCCACACTCAAGGACGGTTTTCTGATCGGTTCATATTCCACCCACTTAGTAGATGCGATCTTCAAAAGATCATCAAATTCATCTCCATGTATAGATGAAAGCTTTTTCTCCTTATTTTTGATAGCATCCAGGTAAAGATCAGACAACAATATTATATCCAACTCAAGGACTAAATTTATTTATTATTCATAACAAGCAAGGGACGAGCCAAAGGGTTGGGAAAATTCATTTTTTTAGTACAAGGCAAATCATGATTTAATAACGGAGAAGGATTTGAGGGATTCAGGATTTTCGACTAACAAAAGGTCATCCTTTGAAATGTCAATATCTAAGAGTTTCTTACGCATCAATCTTCGCAATATCTTCCCTGATCGATTCCGGGGTAGTTCGTTAACAAAATAAATAGATTTAGGAAGTAGAAATTTACCAATCCGGCTTATCAGAAGTTTTTCAATATCCTTTTTTATCAAAAAGTTTGTCGGGTTTGTTGTATCAGCATTATTTAAAACACAGAAAATACATACCGATTCACCGGTTAATTCGTCTGGAATGCCAACAGCAGCTGACTCAACAATTCCAGAATAGCTAGTTAATACTTCTTCAATTTCACTAGGGTCAATCCTGTGTCCAGAAATTTTCATGACATCATCTACTCTGCCAGAGATATACCACATGTTTTGTGAATCAGTTCGAACCTTATCACCATGATTCCAAATATTAGGAAATTTTGACCAATATGTATGCATATATCTTTCCTCATCATTTAGGATACCCTTGGTCATCCCAGGCCAAGGATTCTTAATTACAAGATATCCCTCATTGACAGACTTACCTTGGTCATCTAAGATATCAACATCCAATCCCGGTACGGGTACTCCTACAGAAGTAGGTACATTATCTAAGAATGGAAGCATGCTTAGAATGGCTCCACCTATCTCAGTGCCACCTGACAAATTTATCACAGGACAACGATTATTTCCTACTTTTGAAAAATACCAATCCCATGCTTCCTTATTCAATCGCTCGCCCGTGGAAACCAGTAGCCTAAGGGAAGAAAAGTGAAATTTTGAAAAATCAATCTTATTTCTCATGAATTGTCTTATCGCCGTTGGAGCAGCTCCAAATATTGTAACATTCAGATCATCAATCTGCCTTGCCCAATAATCCATAGATGGATAGTCCAGCGTATCTTCAAAAATGACAGCAGTTGATCCTATAATAGGAGATCCATAAACTATCCATGTTTGACCAGTAATCCAACCTATATCAGCATACCAAAAAATTGTATCAGTAGATTTGAGATCTATCAAGTATGATGATTGATGAGCAGAAAATATAGAAAATCCTCCATGTGTCTGAATTGTACCCTTTGGTTTTCCGGTCGTTCCTGAAGTGTATAAAATGAATAAAGGATCACTAGATCCCATCAGTTCCGCTTCGAATTTTCTGTTTGGATCATGTTTTCTAAATGCCTCATCATAAATTCGTTTAAAGGAAAAGACTTTATCGTTAGGAAGAAGATCAGATTCAGTTTCCTCAGTTTCCTCAGTTTCCTCAGTTTCTGACACAATTATTTTTTTTACAAAAGTATTGGATAACACATCTTCCCAATGTGTTTTTAAATTAATTATACTACCTCTCCTTTGAAAAAAATCACTAGTAATTAAAAATGAAGAATTTGAATCAACGAGTCTCTGTTCAAGTGCTGACTTACCAAAACCGGAAAAAATAGGTACATGAACCGCTCCTAATTTTGAGATTGCATAAAGTGCAACAAATGATTCCATTCTCATAGGAAGATAAATTCCTACTACGTCACCTTTTTTAACTCCTATATCTCTTAATGCATTAGCAAATACATTTACCCTTATTTCCAGCTCCTTAAAACTAAGCTGTTTCTTTATTCCATCATGGTTTACAAAGATAAATGCAGTTTTATTTGGGTGTTTATTGGTATTACTTTGAATAACATTATCGATAATGTTACATTTTCCACCAACAAACCACTCACACCATGGTAAACCCTTTTGTACATCAACTACTTTATTGAATGGTTCCCTCCATGTAATTCCAAGATCCTCATTTACGGCCTTCCAATACCATTCAATATTTTCTACAGATTTCTGCAACAAGTCATCCAATGTATCAATACTATTTTTCTCCATAAATCGAATTAAATTATTATCCTTAGTCTGCTCCGATTTAGATGAATTAATTGAATAGTAGGGTACCCTTTGTTTTTTGACCATCTATATTTTAATCGTTTAAAATGTTTTTCAGATATATTAGTCTATTTTTATCGTGAATTTAATTGCCTCCGATGTAAGTAGTAAAATTAATTGAGTGGATATTGAAAGTCAAACGCATTTTCCCTCACTTGTGCATCACTTCCCCTATTCAGCGTATAAAAATAGGTTCCATTTACGTCATACACCTTGGAAGTAGAGGAATTAGAATTATCTGCAATTGCAGGTAAAAATTTTCCTTGAGAATCAAAAAGTGAATTTCCTTCTTCGTCCAATGGTGTCCTGTCACGAAGAACGATGCTTTGATTTCCTATTATTGGATACACTGATTCGAGAGAATCTACAAATCCCTCTGTTCTGGATCCTAGATCTCCAGAAGCTATCCTTACATTGTCAAGGTAGACATTATAGGTAACAGTTTCCAGGATTGCTGCCCCCCTATTTGGATTATATACTGTGAAAACAGTTTCCAACCTAGATTCGTTGTTTACTGGTACTACTTTCACCGAATTAATCGATAAAGATAAATTTTGGCTGTTGAGCTGCTGAGGGGTTAGTTCGGTGGTTTCAGGCGAGTTAGATGCTGAAGGCTGATTTGACTGGGGTGGTACCGCATTAGTGCCGTTGACCACTGATTCAGGATTATTGTTTGATTTTGAATTTTGAGATAAAAATCCTATATTAAACAAGTAAAAAACTACTCCTATAACTATTATACCTATTCCGACTGCGTATAAAACCCTAGTTTTCATAAATATGAGAATTTATCACTTGAGCCTATAAAATGGTTTAGAAAAATTTTAAGAATGAAACCATGTAATATTTTAAACTATACCAAATGAGGTCTTTAAGACATGAAAGAGGAAATTGGGATGCGGAAAATTATCACAAAGTTTCATCCATACAAGAAACCTGGGCAATAGAACTATTAGCTAAAAGAAAGTGGAAGGGAAATGAGGTATTAATAGATGCAGGATGTGGAAGTGGTAGGGTTACCAGAATTATCTCAAATATTTTGAAAAATGGTAAAATCTATGCTATCGATTTGGATCAAAACATGATCGAACAGGCAAAGATAAATCTAAAGGATAAAGAAAATGTGATTTTTGTCAATGCAGATTTATCCTCTGTCGAAATACCAGAACCAGTAGATGTTGTCTTTTCTAACGCAGTATTACATTGGATCAAAGATCATTACAAACTATTCTGTAACTTTTGGCAACTACTAAAGCATTCCGGGGAAATTTTAATTCAATGTGGAGGTAAAGGAAATCTAGGAACAGTCAAGCTCATGTTAGATTTGACAAGAAAGAGTAGTAAATTCAAAGGCTATTTTCATGACTGGAAGGACCCATGGAATTTTGCTTCAGCTGAAGAAACATTTTCAATAATGGAAAGGGTGGGGTTTAAACAGATTGAAACTGGTCTGACAAAAAAAATAGCAAAATTTTCTAGTTTTGAGGAATATAGACTATTTATGAAAACGGTGGTAATGAAACCATATTTATCTTATTTGCCTTCTGATTATGACAATCAGATTGTAAATTCCTTTATGGACTGTTTCTTTAAGCATCAAAAGAAGAATATTAAGGGATTTTCTGAAGATAGTACCGGCTATGCTTTAGACTATACTAGACTAAACATTCGTGCGATCAAGTGAACATTATAGTAGAAACACAATCGATTGATAGAATGTATTGTACTAGACATCAGAGAATAAAATAATAAAATATTTTGGATCAAGGGATACAAATGTCAAATGAAATCCAGATAAGCAGCTAGATTCTAAAATAGATAAGTAAATGAGTAATAATCAAATGGTAACTGGATTGTCATTTTGCAAATAGCTTCTAATAGGTGAAATTATTTTGTCTAGATACCTGGAAGTGGCTGCCTTTAGATCCATGGGATGAATCTTGTCTTGTTCGTAATCATTTTTAAGCTCATTATACGAGAAGTACGACATGTTACCCCCATATTTTTGGGGGCGTTCCAATACAAATTCATCAAACTGATGGAATATTACATGGTTAATGATTTCTAAGACTGGGTTGCCTGCTGAAATCTTTGAAGGACAATAAGCTTTTTTTATCTTTTTAGAAATCTCATCGGATGTATCATGAATTAGTATACTACTAGAAGGATTACTCTTGCTCATTTTGCTAAATATTTTATGATCATCATCTAAGACTCCATCGTCAGATTCTGTAGTGGTGTAAGTTGGAGCGGCAGTAGAAGTAATACTATTAGAAACAGGTTCAGATAGACCTGGTAACAAATGATGGTGAACGGAAACTGGAACTTTCCAACCTAATTTTGGAAAAACTTCTCTCACCAACATATGGATCTTACGTTGATCGGTTCCAGCGTGTACAATATCTAGATCTAGGGCTTTGATATCCACTGATTGCATAGAAGGATAGAGAAGTTGTGAAAAATCAAGTGAATCTTTCTCTGTTCTTCCCATAATTGTTAATGATCTTAATGTTCTTGCGAGCGTAATTTGCTTTGAGAAAAGTACAAAATTTTTCCAATAATCATCAGTTTCTTCATAAAGCTTTGTGCCGTGAATTATGTTAACGCCAGGGCAAAAAAATTTGAATGCTTTTTCATAATAATTTGAAATTTTTGAAATTAATTCCCAATCACTGTTTAGTTTATTATTGATATAAGTATGCCAATCAGCTAGAAACACATTAGCTTGGACGTCGGCCTTCAGAAAATCATTGATCTTAAAGCCTGTAACTATAAGGCTACCTAAATGTAATCTTCCGGAAATTTCCAATCCGATATAATGTCTAGGCGTTGTTTTGGTTTCAAATAATGTAGCGAGTTCATTTGACGCTATTATTTCTTCTGTTGGAGGTCTCTTAATTAATCGGATCTTCTCTTCAACGTCCATTACAAAATTTTAGTATGGAGATTATTATAAACTGTTTAATTCAACAATCTCTTTTGAACAAAACCAAATCAGGTTAAAAGTAAAAAATTTGAATTAGTCTTTTAACTTGTTAACTTTTATGCTGTTGAGCTTTCTCGGAAAAACATAAGTATCTGGTTCTGATGGACCTAAAGTTGAATCAGAGACTGTAGATATAGGATTTTTTCTACTACTTTCAATTGCAAACAATGGCTCGCAATTTACCTTAATGAATTTCTTCCTGCTACGATATTTCTTATCCATTCTAAAATACAGATAGTATTCCAGTACTCCTTCACGGACCCCGGTAGGACATACCAATAAATTGTTAAAATTCTGCTTATTTATCAATATTTTTACGATAAAACTACCTGTTGTAATTGTTTTAGCTCTTTCAGGGTCAACGGATTTTAGTTTTGATAATTCTTCAATAGATAGTCCTCTAAAAATAGTGTTTGCAAGGGTTATCATTCTTTTATCAAGTACCGCACGACTATGATAAAAAGAAGGAGCTGTATATATCATATGCGACATGAACTTGTAAATCGCCCTAATTGTTCCTCCTATTGCCACCATTTTTGTATCAGGAGATCTTCCCAAACTCAATTGAAATTTTGATGGGATATTTTCAACAAGTGATTTTTCCAATCTTTCATAATTAATATTGGACCAGGTTTCGCTCTCCTCTACACCATTATTATAATTTACGAATTCTTCAGAGAGTCTCAAAACTCCCATATCTAAACAAATCGTTTTTAATATTCTAAAATCTTGAACATACATCAATTCAAGGCTACCACCACCAAGATCAAAGAACAAGCCATTGGGGATATGCATGTAGGATTGAGCACCCAAATAAGAAAAAAATCCTTCTTCTGGTCCTGACAAAATATTGAATAGAAACCCCGTACTATCTTCTAGTGTATCCACTACGAATTTCTGGTTAGATGCGTCCCTTACTGCACTAGTCGCTATAGGAATGACTACATCTATGTTCTTTTCTTTCAAATCCTTTTTAAAATTATCAAGTGCTTTGATTGTTCTGTCAACATTTTTATCAGATATTATATTGTCGTTTCTAATTAACTCTGAACCGATTTGAACATAATCCTGTTTCTGATACTGTTTTTTATAATGCCCATTTTTGTAAATATCATAAGTAGAAATTTTTATGGAATTATAACCAAGGTCTATTATAGCAAGACTTTCCTTTTTCCCAGACTCTATCGACTCAGCATACAACTATATTAAAAACTACAAAAAAGTAGTTTATTTAATTTTTTGTTTATCGGTTATGCATACAATATACGCACCAAAACCCTACTAGAGTATAAGAAAATATGTAGAGAAAAGTAGATGGAATTATCTTATCATCTGTATTGTGAAAGCGTTACCTTTTCTCCTGGTTTCATATCTCTTTGAGTTTTTATCTTCTTTACAGCATCTTCGAAATGTTTCATTGTAACATGTGCCTCAGTTGCATGTTTTGCAGCGTCTTCGGGATTACTATATTTTTGAAGATACTCATGCAACACGAGTGAAATCGCCGTATTTGCAACTGCAGACATATCTGCACCACTAAATCCATCTGTTAGTTCGGCAATTCTCTGTAAATTGACTTCACCTGTTAATGGCTTTTCCTTTGCATATATTTCCAAGATCTTTAGCCTTGTACTTATATCGGGTTTTGGGACAAATACTATCTTGTCAAATCTACCTGGCCTTAGCAATGCACTGTCAATCATATCTAGACGATTGGTTGCAGCAATAATAACTACGCCATTTAATTCTTGAATTCCATCCATTTCTGTCAGTAACTGAGAAACCATTCGTTCAGTGCCTGCATTAACGCCTTCCATTCCTCTGATAGGAGCAATGGAATCTATTTCATCAAAGAAAACAACACATGGTGCAGCTTGTCTTGCTCGTCGGAAAATTTCTCTGATCCCTCTTTCAGATTCGCCTATCCATTTTGACAATAATTCTGGTCCTTTTACGCTGATGAAATTGGCTTCAGATTCTGTTGCGACTGCCTTGGCAAGCATAGTTTTTCCGGTACCAGAGGGACCATGCATCAGAATTCCTTTAGGTACAGAGTGACCTAGTTTTGTATAAAGATCTGGGTACCTTAACGGCCATTCCACTGCTTCCTGTAACTCTCGTTTAACATCATCTAATCCACCTATATCATTCCATTCAACATCGGGAGATTCCAGATAAACTTCCCTCATGGCAGATGGCATCACTTCTTTAAGAGCATTCTCAAAGTCAGACATTGAAATAATCAATTTTTCAAGTGTCTCGGGCGGGATTTTCTCATCTTCCAAGTTAAGTTCAGGTAACAATCGTCTAAGACATTTCATCGCAGCTTCCTTACAGAGGTATTCCAAATCTGCACCAACAAAACCATGACTTACAGATGCTATTTTTTCTTGATTTACATCTGATTCTAAAGGCATGTTTCTTGTGTGAATTTGTAGGATTTCTAATCTACCACGTTTATCAGGAACTTTGATTTCAATTTCTCGGTCAAATCGACCAGGTCTTCTTAGAGCTGGATCTATAGCATTTGGCCTATTTGTGGCAGCGATAACTATAACTTTACCTCTTGCTTCTAATCCATCCATCAAAGATAATAACTGAGATACAACTCTTCTTTCAACTTCTCCTGTTACCTCTTCTCGCTTTGGAGTTATAGAGTCTATTTCGTCAATAAATATTATAGAAGGAGCCTTTTCTTTGGTTTCTTTAAATATTTCACGCAGTCTTGCTTCAGATTCACCGTAGAATTTGCTCATTATTTCTGGTCCAGAAATACTGATAAAGTGTGCATTACTTTCATTGGCCACTGCTTTTGCCAACAAGGTTTTACCGGTACCTGGAGGTCCATACAACAACACTCCCTTTGGTGCCTCTATACCCAGTTTTTCAAATATTTCTGGATGTCGTAATGGCAGTTCTATCATTTCACGAACTTTTTGAATTTCCTCTTTTAAGCCACCGATATCTTCGTATGTTACTTGGGGTACTCCACGAAGAGTTTCTCCCCTTTCAGCAATATGAAATACAGTTTTTTGAGTAACTAAAACGGCATCAACACCAGGACCTGGAGTGACACCTATGACTTGAAATGTAAGTCTACCACCAAAATATGGCACCATCACATTGTCGCCTTTGATTAATGGTACACTTTCAAGAGCATCAGCTAAATATCGTTCATCAATTGGAGGAATAGCTTCTAATGGTGCAACTATGACTTTTTCTGCAGGAACAGCTTTAATCTTTCTAACAATTACAGTGTCTCCTATAGCTACACCCGCATTATTTCTAACCAGACCATCAACTCGAATTATACCCTTACCTTCGTCCGAAGGATAAAGAGGCAAACATTTTGCAACTGTTTTGCGTTTACCTCTAATTTCCACGACATCACCTGTAGATGCGCTCAAAGCATCCATAGAATCATAATCAATTCTAGCAACACCACGGCCTACATCTCGGGTATAAGCTTCAAGCACCTTTAAAGAAAGAGTATTACTCTGAGACATGATTACTACTTAATATTTAATAACATACTACTTATACACTTTTGTAAAACAAACCGTAGCAAAAACAGGTATTTTATGAAGCATTAAGTGTCGCATCAATAAGGACATATAAAACCAAAATACAGAACCAAAAAAACATAATCACAATTTTATGAAATAACTGATCGGGTTAACCCGATCTGGTAATCTATTGTTTTACGATACCGATAATAGGCATGTTCACAAACTCTTTGGATAATGGCGTTTGACTGTCGAAATTAACAAACAACACGCTGTTGTCGATAACCGATATCGATACACCTACACCCTTAAAGTTATTTGTCTCATCAGATATGGTTGCATTATTTGACTTTATTTCTTGGATAACATCGATCTTACCTGAATATGTTACATCTTCATTCTGTTGCTGTACAGAATTCCCCACAAAATTTGATAGAAAATATGAAGTGGTATTGCCTATAACGTTATGGTTATCAGCTAATTGGGTACTAACGCTGGTGTTATTATTAACTGCAGAAGTATCATTTCCAGATTCAATAGATGTAGCCAAGTTATAATAAACAGGTTCCTCTATAAAGCTAGCATTAAAGTCCTTTGAACCATTATCCTTCGTTATCAAAGACCAATTACCGAACATAGTGTTTATTATAACACCAGTATCTTGATTATACTCTGACCCAGTAATTGTCCCATTTAGATTAGCCTTGCCTGATCCAGAGTTAATGTTGTTAGTAGATGTTGTGGTGGTTGTACCATCATCGCATGTATTTTTTGTTGTGCTCGTTGTTTTACCATTCTCGTTAGTTTGAGACTGTATTGAGATATTGTTATTACAGTTATTATTATTGTTATTATTGCTAGATTCAATTGTTGATTGAATGTTATCCTGAGTTTGTTTCATGAAATCATCAAAATTTAATTGCGCATTTACAGGACCAATGTTAAAAGCAAGAGAGGTTGAAACCATTAAGATAGGGAGTATAAGAAAAATGAACTTATATTTATTTAGATGGATGTCAAAATTACTATGATTTTGTAACATATTAAAACTGTAGGTTTTTTTACTAGACATTAATAATTCACATTTCATATATGCAAAATATGATTTATGTTTTACTGAATAAAAGATAGGGATTTATATTAGTTTATTTTCTTATATAAAATAATTATAAATGATTTTAGTGGTACTTGAGATCTCTAGGTATTTTCGTTTCATATATGAATGAATGATCGTTTAATGAAGATATCATCACCAGATATTGATAAACTCGCGGGAATTGAATATTACACAACAGAGTTTGAAGGAATAGGTGGAACTATAAAAAAAAATACTGAGGACTTTCATGTACAAGAGATAATAAATGACATTTTCTTAAGCCAGATCTCTCCTGAGCAGACTGCAAGCAATATTTTCCCAGTTTATGAAATTAGAAAAAAGGGAATAGATTCAAGTCATGCGATTCTGACTTTGAGGAAAAAAACGGGCCTTGATCTCAAAATAGTGGGCATAAAAGATGCAAAGGCGACTACAATTCAATATGCTAGCAGCAGCACAAGAAAGGTCATAAAAAATATCGATCTTGGAAAAATAAAATTGACACTGGTTGGCTACTCAAGAAAACCAATAGAAAAGAACAATTTGGTAGGAAATACGTTTGAAATAAGAATTGTTGAACCAAAAAGAGACAAACTAGATAACATTTCACAATTTTTGTATGATATTAATAACTTGGGCAACTATTATGGATTACAAAGATTTGGAAGTGAACGGTTGGTGACTCATCTAGTTGGAAAAGCCATCCTTGAGAGAAAATTTGACAAGGCAACCGAGATCTTAATGACTTGTACCACAAAATATGACTCAAAATTTAGTCGTGAAATTAGGGAAAAACTGAGAGACATCAAAAGTAATCCAAATTTGCTACACGAAATCCCTCCTGGAATGGATATAGAGAAGAATTTGGCCCAAGCAATATTGAGGGGAAAAGATCCTATCTCGGCCTTGAGAACTATCCCTATTAATATCAGAAGACTATTTGTCCAAGCGTTTCAGGCATATCTTTTCAATAAGACTTTAAGTGTTGCTATTAGGGACGACTTTTCCCTTAACATACCTGAAGAAAATGATCTCTGTTTTGACGTTTATGATGATAGCTTGATCTTTGGAAAAATTCGCAAATATGAGAAGGAAAAACCTACTGATAGTAGAATACATAGATTACCGATTATTAGATTACCAGGATATTCTTTCCAACCTGGTAAAAATAGATTTGACAAGATACTAAAGGAATTCATGAAAAGTGAAAACATGACCGCCAAAGATTTTTTTATCAAGGAGATGCAGGAATTAAGTGAGTCGGGCGGTTTCAGGCAAGCTTGTTTTGTATGCAAAAACTTCAAACATAAAAAAGAAGAGAACTCACTGTTAGTTGGGTTCTCAGTACCAAAAGGATCTTACGCAACTATTTTATTAAGAGAGCTAATCAAACCCGCTAATCCTATTGAGTCAGGTTTTTAGAGCAATTTGGAAAGAGAGTCGCCAACTTTTTTGCAAAAAAAGAAGTGAATAATAAATAGACATAATTATGACAATGTATAAATATATACATTAGTGAGTGTGGGATAAGATTTCGACCAAGAATGATTTACCACTATTCAAAGCATTCGTAACAATAGGAATATTAGTCATATTTTTTGGTTTAGCATTTATAATTATTGATTTGGTTGTAAACGAATTCACAGAAGGTTTGAGACTAATAGGTAGTAGATTTGTAATAGTAGGCATAGTAACCATAGCCATAGCTTTTATCTATAAAAATCACGTAGTAATCGGATTCATACTCAGACAATTTAAGAATAGACTAACAGATCAGGATAGATTTTCAAAATGGTACAAGCCATAAATAATATGTATACTTTGGCTACGATTTGCTTGTAAATTATGCGCGAGATAGTAATGTACCTATATGATGGTTGAATTGGATTCAAATTGACAAAAACCAAACAGTTAAAAAGAAAAATTCTAACAAGTTGAATTAGCTAGTTGGCAATTGAAGAAATAAGATATGATTTTAGAGAACATTCTGAGCAATTTCACAGCTACTTTACAAAAATTATGAAGCTGATAATCATATCCAAACTAAATTGTCTTGAAAAGAACCTCACATCTTTGAAATATTTCAATGAGGTAATAAGCAGGATTGACGGATGTGATATTCACAAGGTAAAATATGGTAAGCCCATGATATTTACTAAGTTCTTTGGTTATGAATTCAATTATCATACAGTAAGAGTCAAGATAAGGATTACTGACAAGTATACAATAGACATATCCTTAGAGTCAATTATCCCAGATTTTGTGAAAACATTTGATAAACTAAGTACAGATACAAATGAAATCAACTGGAATACAAATAAGCATCCAACAAATGGGATTAAGTTTGGAGACGATCAAACCACAAATTCCCAAGATAACTCAAATCTTCAATTGATTGAGAAGGAAGCCAAATTGACTTTCTATTTGTTAGATTCATTCATCCAAACATTATATCTTTTGATGACTCAATCAAGTGAAAGTACTAATGGTCTAAGTGGTCGAAATATTGAAATCAAAGATATTTCGGTCTCTAGAAAAATTCTTAATATTGAAATGCTCGTCGATGAAAAAACAGTAATTTTGGATTTTCTCCCAAAGTCTAAAAATGGTGTGGTGGTTTCAATAGATAATGATGAAAAGATTGGAGAAACTATCAGGACCGTGATGTTACAAAATAGATATACCTGAGGTTTCAAATGTTTTGGTACGTATTTAGATGCTTCCTACTCCACCCCTATCTAGTAATGCAGCCAAAAACAATATTCCTATTGATAATCCAACAGTTATTCTACCTAAGAGGATTATTTTATTTCTTAAATAGGAAAAATATTCATCTGGAACTTCTCTTTTTAGAATGCGAGATTCAACATTCTTGTTTAGAAGTAAAATGTGAATAACGTACACAATAATCATCACAAATACTAATATTATTTTAGCTAAGAGAATATATCCATAGGTGGATTCAAATAGAAAGTATGGCTGATCCAAAAACGATCGAGCATTATACACGCCTGTAATGACTAGTATAATCAATGAGGCCCCACCTAGGTAGTTGAATCGACGTCCTACTACAACCATGAATGAAATTCTCTTGTTGACATCAGGCATAGTCTTCTTAAGAAGAGGTGCCAAAACAATCCCTAGAAAAATAGCTCCACCTACCCATATTGAAGAAAAAACTAGATGAATCCATGTAACTAATGGATCAAGAATAAACATTGGATAGTGTCATTTCTGTATCCTATAATATATTATTATAAACAAAGTTTTTTAATACCAATACTTTACAGATCAATTCGATAGAGTATTGTTTTTAAGTAGACGCAGATTAGTATTAATAGGAACAGTTACGGTTATCGTAGGAGTCATTGTATTATTACCTTTAATATTAACAATAACCTTACCTGACTTAAGTGCCGTTAACATAACGGTAAAGAATATAGAATTAGAAGATATTTCTGAAGATAATATTGCTACCTTAAAGGTCGTATTTAATATAAAGAATCCAACAAGTCAAGCGCTAACTACCTCAAAAATTGATTATCAATTGGATGCTAACGGAGAATTAATTGGAAATTTTACAAAGTCATATATTGACATACCTCTTAATGGTAGACCCCAACTCTTGTCAAATACAGATACCAACATTAGTTCAGAGATAGAAACACCGGCCCTTGATGAAAAAATTATGTCAGATATAAGGAATAATAATCAATCACTACAAAATATCGAATGGACAATTGATGGAAATGCAATAATAGAATCAGGATTTAGTTCAGCTCCAAAAATATTTAATGCAACATGGTAGATCTCCATTTCCATGTCAATTCTAGTATTTTTTGAGAAGTTGAATCAGATAAAAAATAAAATAAGACTATTCTAAATAAATTCTTGTTCTGATGGTGGTTGCTCTTCCTGAGTTAAAATAAATTTATCAAAAGAAGTTACAATCCATTCCTCGATGATTTGACATTTAGCTGGACTGTATTGATTTGATTCGTCCTCATTTGAACAAAGATGCTGATAAGAACAACAAAGACAAGGTGCACCTTCGACCATACTTACGTCTATAGGTTTTTGTTCTTCAGCATCCATAGAAATAGTCTTTTTCACGACCAGTTTATACGTCCATCTACCCCGATAAAGTGCTTTTTCTCGTGTAATTAATGACTGTTTTTCCAAATTTCCTACTAGTCTTGAACCATCTCTACTATCTAGTGAGAAAAGTTTGCACAATTCGGTTTGAAAAACCCCTTCTTCGCCGCTTACGGTGATGGCGTCAAACACTTTATCAATAAGATCACTTTTAGAACGAACAGATAATTTTGAACCAATAATTTCAGATGACAAAACATATTATAAACAACAAAATCATATAAATGTCTTTATAACAAAATGGCATCTCCTAGTGAAAATAGATAACTTATAGAACGCGATAGCGGAGCCGAATAAAACCCTGCAATTATCTTAAAGAATTGGTTTATTTATCAAATAAAATGGCTAGAATCATTTCTTGACTGATAAAATAACTTATTTTTAGAAAAAATCATATAAATTGGATAGGTATGAACTCAGCCGTACTAATATAGACACCTAATTAACAAGAAAATGAAAATAACAAACTCGATTCAAAATAAGCTCCTTGATAGTCAAAAAAAAGGAACTTAAAATAAAAGAACTTGTTTATTTTTAACTAACCTATTGATTCAACTATTTATTCTATCAATTTATGGATGTATACCGGAAATTCAACCGGATGTGTATATATGACAAACGCCTCAAGTACGTATTTAGGTGTACTTATTGGTGCCATAATTGGTGTAATAATATTCTGGTGGATTTATTACAGACAAAAGAAAACTACTGAAAAACAAGATGAAGTAATAAAAAAATTGAAGATTTAGAAGAATTGCACCTTACCGTACTCAAGAAAATAGAAAGACTCGATAAACAACATGATAAAACCAAGATCTATTCTAAATATAGAAGAAAGATTTGAAAAAGAAAGAATAAAAAATATGGAAGATTAATAAATTATAATGAATTATCGTTGATATATTGGAAAAAATTTGATTCTTTGGAATTTAACAGTATATTTATAAAGTAAATCGGATGAAGTATCGAACCTGTATCTGACAATATTTCGTAAAAAGAACAAAATTAGTGTCCATTAATTAGGGACATGTCATACTATCGCGCACAGTAGAGTGTTTACATGTATTTTATTAATTTAATTTTTTCTTGTGGTTTTTAAGAAATCTTTAGTTAAATTTGAAACTGCAGAAACATCTTGTCCTCTCATCTGGTTTACCATTTTCTGAAAATTTTGATTACTATCCTCGTTAGGTAGATTTTGCATACGAAATTTTATTGATGAAATAAGCTGTTCGTGTATTTGCTCGAGCTCGGACGGATTCTTCTGGGGTAGTTGGTATAAATCATGGTGATTAGCAGGATATCTTGGACCAAGTCTCTTAATATTATTATTTACAAAATCCATATAATAGGTAAATCTAATATCCAATAAAAGTATTTTTTTTATTGGATTTTCGTGGAAGAGTTGGTTTAGCTATCGCTCATACGTACACGCAATTCAGCGGGACCCGAACTGTCTTTAGTTGTAAAAGCAGAAGAGATAACAGGGCAAAAAAGGAATTTTCATATCACCGATAGGGGGTTAATAACGAAAAGTTATGTCAAAATGTAGATCTATCAATCATTAATTCATGGAGACCAATCTAATTATGATCATGTTTATTTAAGGCGTTACTATATCACAAAACTTAGGAAGACAACAAGAGCGTAGCCTACTGGTACTAAATTAATAATTCAATGAGTAAATGATCTGCATATCAGAAAAATTTGAAAACTAAATAACAAAATTATTGGTTCTTAAATCTTTTTTCCATTAATAATTTTGTTATAATAATTATGATCAATTCTTATCATCTTATCGGTCTCAGTTAATTTTATTAATTCATCAAAAAATTGACTACTTTGATTAAAGGTTTCACTACCAAAAGGATGCAACCAGAATCTTCGCCTAGTCAATGGATGATTCTGATCCTTGGGATTAATATATTTCAGGATTGGGCCAAATTGAAGTACGTATTTTCCAGACCAAAACCCAAGTCCCACATTATGTACTATTTTGGGATACTTTACTAAGATATTATCTATGTCCGAAAGATCAACATAGAATAAATTTACATTATTTTCGGAATGCCATTTTATGAAAAGTAATGAACTATTTTGATTGACGCGAATATCTTGATCCAACTTTTCTTTTTCCATAATAAGAAACCTATAATTTTTCTTGTTCGAAGTCAGATGCTTTAGTCGTCCTAACGATTTTTCCTGATGACTCAAAAGATTTAAAGGATCATTATTTTGTAATTCCCAGTACTGTCCTGGAGGTAAGTACGTTGCAGAAACATACTCCTGGCCATTTTCAAATAAAACCCTATATATCAAGCCCGTAGAAAGTAATCCGATCTCTAACCCCTTCGAAGGATTGGTTAATTCTTTGAATTTATTTAGAATAGTTACAAACCTTGCTTCACAGAAATTTTGTATGGGAGCTACAAAGTCATCAGCAAATTTTTCATATTGAATAAAGGGTTTAAGATCCAAATTAAATTCGATATCAGAATTATCTCCATATTCATCCCTCTCATAAAACGAGTATACATTTTCTAGTTCATTGTGATGTTTTAACATAATTTTACCTTTATCGTATAAAGTCAACCCGAATTTATTCTTGTCAAACAGATAATCGTTTTTTATTTTTTGATAAGCATAATCAGTTAACAATATTTGATTTGGCCTTGCAATATCCATTATTCTTCTGGCGAGAACTAACTCATGACCCCAGGGTGCAAATTCAGTATGTACACCATCTTGGAAGGAAAGAAAAGATCCAAAGCCTATTCCTATCCGTACAAAAATCTGTTCTTTATTTTCTACAGATAAGTTGTATTGCCTTATATTTTTATGAATATGAATTGAAAGTTCCAACGGATGATAATATTTCAAGAAAACGATCAACATTCCATCTCCTGTGAATGACTTGTATATTTCAGGATGTTTTTGAGTATCTAGAAATCTTGAAATCAAGTCTTTAAGTCGATTTATCTTTTCTAATTGACTTGATATTGATAAATTAGGATCAGAAGAGCCAACGATATCGATAAAAAAATACCATCCATCGCCTATGCTCTGTTTAGGGTCATTTCCATTCATATTTGTAATTATAGTTAATTTGTTGAATGATTCCAATTTATAACTGTTAGAGTATGAAGACTCAACATTCCTAGTAATAATTACTAGAAATAAAGACGCAACAACAGAATAAAAACAAAAGTGATATGAAAATAAGTACGCAGTTCATTTCGTAGAAATAGGGTCGGAATATCGTATTACATCTTCAAATTGCCAAAATAAACCTTTCTCGCTTGTTTTCAGAGGCTTTTTCAAAAAATAAAGCACCAGCCATTAGACATATCCTCCATAGTTAATCAAAGATAGAGATAATGGTTTTGAGAAGCATCAGGATCAACTATTGATCAAGCATGTTGATCAAGTCATGTGATGTGATGATGTGACAAGAAAATAAATGATACGCCAAGAGGTTGTGAATAAGATTACGATATTCACTCCTTGATTTAGGAACTAGAATAGTCTGCTAAATAGTAAATACATTCTTCCAAAAAAATAACATAACATGATAAAAATAAAATGCGCGATATCTATTGAAAAACCTTACTCCAGGTATGGACAGGCATCAAACACTGATGATATACATCTTTTAGATGGCCTCTACAAGGTTAAAATTTATTATTCAATTTTAAAGATAGAAATTTACCTAACTTTAGATATTTTTGTTGGTTTATAGTGACGGTACACTTTAAAAAAATGCAAGGATGAACATATTTATCACCTCAGATTGAACATAAAGTGTGATTTTGACCTCTGGTTAATTATACCTCTAGTATTCATAAAAATGCAATATTATGTGCCGGACTCACTAAAGTATATGGGTCACAAACTGCCGTAGATCAAATAGATTTACATATCAAAAGTGGAAGTATATTTGGCCTATTGGGTCCAAATGGAGCCGGTAAGACTACAGTGATTAAGATGTTAACTGGCCTATCTAAACCAACCCAAGGGAGAGCAATCGTTGCCGGATATGATGTTACTACTCATTCCTTAAGAGTGAAAGAAAATATAGGCTGGATTTCATCTGAGGTCATATTAGATGACTCGCTTACCTTAATGGAGAATATTTGGATTCAAGCAAAGTTGCATAGTCTTAACAATACTTGGAAGAAAAAAGCAATAGACTTGTTGAAATACTTGGAATTGGATGAAAAAGACAACAAGAAGGTTGGAAAATTTTCGACTGGAATGAAAAAGAAGTTGGAAATAATCATGGCGCTTTTGCATAATCCCAAAATACTTTTTATGGATGAACCTACCATTGGACTAGACGCAAGTTCTAGAAGATTGCTTTGGAGACTAATAAGAAAAATAAATGAGCAATACGGGGTTACAATACTATTAACTACTCATTATATCGAAGAAGCAGATGCATTGTGTGACGATATCGCAATAATTAATAATGGTAAAATTGTAGCAAGCGGTTCGCCACAACAGCTAAAGTCTAGGACCCACGGCGACATTATTGAAATTGATTTCGTCTCATATTTTGACTATAAGAGCTTAGAAAAGGTCAATGGGATACTGGAAATAGTTCAAGTAGGCCTAGAAAACATTGATCTTGAAAAAAGAACACAATCGGATCATGCTTTGAGGTTACGTATCAAAGTCGGAAATGCTGAAACTATCTTACCGGAGTTAATTTCTAAAATAACAGGGTTTCAGCCAGCCATTATTAATTCAATCAAGATAGAAAAGCCAAATTTGGAATCAGCCTTCCTAGAACTTACCGGGAAACGATTTGAAGAAATAGAAGAAGCCGCCACTAATGATCAAAAATAGAATCGCCTATAATCAATAATAAAGTCAAGACAAGAATGATCAAAGCATTAAATCAGCTTAGTGGATTGTATGTAAGGGAAATAAAGACTACTTTTAGAAGTCCAGCCATAATCGTGTTAAGCATAGTCCAACCTTTATTATGGATAATTTTTTTTGGGAGCAGCTTTGCTTCCGCGCCAAGGAGCTTTCTTGAAGATTTTTTCCATACTGATAATTATATAGCATTTCTTTTAGCCGGACAGCTCTCTACTTCTATGCTTTTTGTAGGAATGTTTAGTTCATTAAGCCTCATTCAAGATAAGAAATCCGGATATCTTAGAAGAATATTAGTCACACCTACCAGTAATCATACCATATTCTTATCAAAAGTATTAGGAGCTTCAACCCGTGGAATGTTACAAGTTCCAATCGTCTTTGTTGGTGTAATGTTGTTTGGAGTACACATCCCAGACATATTCGGAATAACGGCTTTTGTAGCGTCACTATTCCTTCTCAGCTTAGGTCTTTCTTCGGTATATCTATTTTTAACTATGAAAAGTTCAGACTGGCAAATCCCTACTGTAGTAGCTAACTTCATAAACCTCCCCCTGATGTTTGCAAGTACCGCTTTATTTACGAGCGAAAACTTTCCACCTTGGATGCAAACAATTTCAAATATGAATCCTGTTTCATTTTCGTCGACTTTTGGAAGAGAGATAATTATTTCGGGTAGTATCGCTTCTGTTAACTGGATGTATTTTTTTTATCTCTTTATTTTTACTACTTCCATGTTACTAATAGGGGTACTAATAGCGAACAAGACTTTGAAAATTGATTGATCTAGAAAGTATATGATTTTGACTTTATTTCATCCCCTTACCAAAACTTTGATCTTTTAAAGACTAAATAATCAGATTGGGTGTGAACCACGTCAAACACGACTTTCCTTTAATTGTATTCGTGCTAATATTCATCTTCAAATCTAAAGGCAACAAATTCTAGATTTATCCAAGCCATATCGAGTTGGATATACCTAGTGGAAAGTATGAAATACATGAAAACACTGGAAACGAATCATGAAGTCTTTTATACATTTTATTTTATAACAATTAATGTATATAGAACAGAAGAAAATAGAAAAAGAAGGTAAAGTAATAGAACTGTATTTAAAAGGTTATACCCGGCGACAGATTGCTAAGGAACTTAAGATGAGTACTAGAGATGTATGCAGAATAATAAATAACTACAGAGAAAAAATAAATCCCACATGAGAAGTATCAAACACATCAAAGGCCTTTACGATGTACTCCGAAGGTAAAGGACCCACAGAAGCAGTGATTGAGTTAGATATTTCACCTTCTGATGCAGAGAATATGTATTCAGACTATTTGAGATTGAGTGACCGGCAACAGGTAAATGCATTCTATGATGAATTAGAGGAACGTTTACCTGATTTACTTAGTCTTCATAAAATAGTAAAGAAATATGATAGGGTTGAAAATAGGAAAATCATTAAAAAAAGAACAACAGATCTTGAATATATAATTTCAAAACAGCTGCAGAAACTACACGATATAGAAATAGAAATCGAACAAAGCTTGGAATATAAATTCGGAATTAAACAGGAAATTCAAATATTAGAGGAACAGCTTGATAACTCTAGGAAGCGATTTACAAACCAATGGTGACAGGATGTATAATGAGTTGTAGGTGATGGTTCCTAGTCTATCAGTTACTAATACCATTTAACACTTGATGATCCTTTTTTGTGGACATTAATGCTAACACCAGTTAGACATGATCTGATCTACATGAAATGATTCAAAAACATATACTTTTGTATCAGTGTTACATAGGATTTGATAACAAACTTAATGTCCAAAAACTCACTTATCAGTTTGATCTTTTGATCGGATATTTTATTATGGTAAGGAAATATTCTTTTCCGCTGCTATCATCTACCCTTATTTCTTTGATAAACTGTTTAACCAAGGACACCTTTTAAGATCTTTATTGTGTAATTTTGAGACTCTCATGCTTGGGATAATGGTAAAATCTAAAAGAACAGTCGAATTTTTTCTGTGATTTACCGACCCAATTTTTTGATAATGTTTCTATCCTTATCAACATAAGTAATATCTCCTAAATTAATTAATATAAAAGCAAAAATAGGAATGAATTGATTAATTCCTTACCTAAGAGTTGTATCATAAAAACAGTAGTTTTAATACTTTTATATTAAATTTATTAAAACTAGTTTATGAATCCTATAATCCATGCGGTCACCGGGATTTGAATTCCCGCCATGTCTTTATTAAAAGGCACAGTCCCGGGTTACGGGCTTTCTCCATATGAAATCATATATGGAAGGCCAGTGTCCTAACCAAACTAGACGATGACCGCAACACAAATTCTTTATTTTGTTCTGATATTAAACTTTTCCAATATGATTATGTATTGTTAAAGAAAAGTTAATATTGATAACTTTTTACTTCCTCTTATTAGAAAAAATATAGTTTAAGAGTGTGTCTATTGCTTTGTTGCTTAATTTATGCTTATAATAATTGGATCCTTTTTTTGGTTCCTCAGTTAGTTTGTCCCTTTGTATAAGGTCATAGGATCTATGATCAAGTGCACCCTCAAAATGAACCTTGAATTTCTTGAGTTTTGAAACTGCAATAGAATCAAAAACCTCTTTTTGCCAAACGGACCCTATGAAATAGATGGTTGGTGGGTTTGGAAGGTTAGTTACTTTAAAGAGAACGTTATTAATAACAGCTTCAATAGTTTTAGAACTATTATCATTTTCTAAATATTGCTCAGAAATGCCGCCAGCTATCAAGCGGTCGGCAATAACTCGGGTATATTCATTTTTTGATATCAAAATTACAGAGGTGTTAAACTTGTCGGGTTTTGATTTCATTATGATATCAAATGTTTGGATGCATAATGCAATTCTTCCAGAGACAAAATCAGGAAGTGATTCATGGACAGTATTATCGGCAGATTCATCGATTATTTCACCATTTGGGCCGTCATCTCTATTAAAATTACAATATAAAAGTATCAGATTACCATAAGTAAAAGCATTATCAGACAATTTGATAATATGATATATGCTTAACAAATTTATAGATAACGAAAATCAACCAAATATGAGGTAAAGTTGATCTCTATTTTACCAATTGGTATTTAGATCGATACCCCCTCGGATTTATCATCATATCATCATAATTATACGAAGATGAATTTCCTATAATAATCGTAGTTATCATGCCCATCATGTCAGGATAATCTAACATTTTTTCTAAATTAGTGAGAACAATTGACTGACTGTCTCTAAAAGCGCCTTTTACTATTGCAACTGGAGTTTCGGGGTTCCTATATTTTAGAAAAATTTCTCGTGCATCCTTAAGTTGGTGTATTCGTTTTTTACTCGATGGATTATACACAACAGTAACGAAGTCGCCCAAAGCAGCAGCCTCAACTCGTTTAACGATAATCTCCCACGGTACCAACAGGTCACTCATGCTCACAACTGCAAAATCGGTCATCAGAGGGGATCCAATAAGTGCACTGCATGAATTCAAAGACGAGACTCCAGGTACACATTCAACATCAATTCCATTGCCTTTTTTCCATCCTTTTTCAGCGAGGATTTCATATATCAAACCAACCATTCCGTATATTCCAGGATCTCCTGATGAAACTAGTGATACAATACCCCCTTTTTCAGCGAAATCTATGGCTTGATTAGCTCGATCTACCTCTTGAGTCATCGGATATCTGTAAACTTCTTTACCGCTAATAAGATCCTCTACCAATGATACATAAGTTTCATATCCCACGATGATTTGGCTCTCTTCAATTACTTGTTTAGCGCGAAAGGTCATATGATCATGATGGCCTGGCCCAACTCCCACAACGTATAATTTTCCTGAATTCATTACAAGATATTAACCATCTGTATTCATTTATTTATTTACTTTCTTTTCTTCAAATTAATTGCGCAAATCGTTGTATCATATTAAGATTCATGATAATCTAAATGATATCTATGTAATCGAAAGAAATAATCAAATTTGGATGCTTGGATATGTCATGTAAAATGTTATGATCACAAACTAAATCAAAATGTCTTGCCTAAATTAAACTCTTTATACAATGACCTAACTGCTTTTTCACAATCATCATCCCTTACAATGAAGGCCAGATTCAGTTCAGAGGACCCCTGGACTATCATTATGACATTGACATCCTCCTTGGCTATGGAAGAAAAAACTCTGCCAGCAATTCCTTTGATTCCACGCATACCTGAACCCACTACAGTAACTATTGAAACATCCTCTAATACGTTTAGATGTTTAATCACTTTTCCCAACAATTTCAACTCCAGGGATGTTATTGCCTTGCCCAAATCGTCCTTTCTCAATACCACAGAAATACTTGATTCAGAGGGACCTTGAGATATCATCATTATGTTTACTTTATTCTTTGCCAGGGTATCAAAAATGTTTGCAGCTGTTCCAGGTGATCCCACCATTCCCCCACCACTAACGTCTATTAATGCAGTATTCCTTATTGCGATTATGGATTTAATGATATTGTTGGATATTCTCAAATTTTGGGTTATTGTAGTTCCCGGGTGAGACAAATTAAATGCATTTCTTAATCTGAGTGGGATATTTGAATCCATTACTGGCTCCAAAGCTCTTGGATGGATATATTTTGCTCCGAATAGCACCATTTCAGCTGCTTCGCTATAAGATATTTCGTCAAGTACTTGTGCATCTTTTACGATCAAAGGTTCTGCAGTTAGTAAGCCATCCACATCACTCCATAAGTATACCTCGTCCGCATTAATACAGGAAGCTATTATTGTTGCAGTGTAATCAGAACCACTTCGACCCAAGGTTGTAATATATCCATGCTGGTCTGCTGCTATGTATCCAGTAATTACAGGAATTTTTCCTTCTAGAATCAAAGGAATAAGTTTAGCATTTACTCTGAACTTTGTGGTATTCATCAAAGGTCTTGCTTCACCAAAATTAGAATCTGTGACGATACCAATCTCTTTTCCAGTAAGAAAATCAGAATCCAAGTTGTTATTTCGTAATGCATAACTCACTATTGGAGCTGCTAATCGTTCTCCAAATGATAACATATGATCCAAAGACCTTGGAGTAATTTCAGAAATTAAGACTAATCCTTCTAGAATGGCTTGGAATTCTTTCATAGTATCCAAGATTACTTTCTTGGCTTCTGCTTGCAATTTCTGATCGGTTATGGCATTATTAATCAAATCAAGATGAAGACGGGTCATTTCATCTATGAAAGTCTTTATCGCACTCCTTTTTCCCTTTATTATCAGTTCAGAAAGCATGATAATTTTGTCTGTTACTCCAGAGATAGCAGAGATTACACAAACAATCTCATTATCTTTTCCCTCTAAGTTTTTAAAAGAATTTACAATATTTACAAGAGTCTTTATTTTTGACGATGAGTCTAATACAGACCCTCCGAACTTCATTATTATTCTCATATCAACGAATTACATGGTTTATTAACCAATGGGATTAATAGAGTATTCTAAATCCAAAATTTGAACATGTTTTTCTAGGCTAATAGTCAATAAGGACATTTGAAATATGACTATAGTCTAGACAACTTTGTTCTGTTCTAATCTTGTACTCGTGGTGCTAAATAAAAATGAATTCTACCTATGTTGGCGATCCTAAATTCAAGACGTATTGGCATCTTTGTAGAATATTCAATCGCAGCTGACACACCAACAGTGCTCACCGATTTTACGATTTTCAAAAGATAGTCAAGACTATAAGTTGCCTTTGATTCTTCTTTAACATTAATCTCTTCTAATCCTTCGCTATTTGGTTCCATCGTAACAACAGCTTCACCAGTATCACTTTTGCCTACAAACTCGATCCTATCAGGGTAGGATTCAATTTCAACATATTCTGATACAACCTCTATATCAGATAAGATCTTATCAAAAGAAGATAAAGAAAGCAGGAGTTTAGAATTAAATGATAGTTTTGGTAACGGTGTAGATACAGTCGTACTCTCTATGAGACGCATTTTATATTCTCTTTTGTAACTACCCATAGTTTTTATCCTCAAGACATCTTCATCAATAATAGATACCTCCAATTCATCTTTTTTGTCTGTTCGCTTTATCAATTTTGAAAATTCAGAAATTCGGACCCCAAATTTTAGCTCAGAATCGCATTTATAACTTTCAAATGCAGTATTGGGCCAAAAAATATCAATTAATGCTACATGCGATGGGTCCATTCCCCTGAAGGAAATTCCCTCCGAAGTGGCTTCAAATGTGGCTTCATCTACTAGAGTAGATATAGCTGAATTAACAACCTTCCATTCTTCTGGGGACTTTGTTTTCGCTTCAAACATCAAATTAATCAACTAAAAGAACAATCATCTATAAATTCCATGGGATATCTAAAATCGTTCTTAAGAATAATTTCTCCAAGTATGGCTGCATTTTGTACACCTATAGAATTGAGTGGTGGCTTCATCAGCAGATCTTGTCTGCAGCATCCACCAAAAGGCCATATTATTGAGACACTTTGGACATTCCATATTCGTTGTAGGCAGTGCCTCAATAGGCTTTTCAGAGTCCATTATCTTTAGAGGATCATCAGAATAGTCATAATTAGAAACAGTTTGGATCACACTTGCAGTGGTAGTAGTACCATTTGTCTCACTCGCAACTATATGCCCACACTTTAGGCATGTTAGGACTTTTTCCTCTTGCCTATTCCTTAAACGTGCATCGCATTTTGGACAAAATTTCATTTACTAATTATCACCGCATTCAATTTCCTATCGTGAGCTTTAGCATGCCGGCAAGATCATTTGTAAATTTAATAGCTGACTCTACGGATTCACCTAGTGCCTTATAAGGCTCGTTCTTATTGGTTAGTATCTTTAACATGTATTCTTTGATTAGAGGATGCTTTAATACAACACCTGCAAACTTATTATCAGCATTCTTTTGTAGTTCATGTTGAATTATATATAAAATAGATATATCTACGTCGTGTATTTTAAATTCTAATTCTTTGTCCCTAGCATGTGTAACCTCAGCATGCATATATAAAAGACAACTACATATTGAGGATATAAATGATACCTTCTCAGTATCTAAATTGGACGAAAATGAAAGTCGAATCAGTGCTTTAACCTTGGGAGGAGCACAAGAAAGGCCAATGAATGAGAAATTGTATATGTTGACCTTAAGTTTTTCCATTGAGGGATTTATTCGACAAGTATTAACGCAAAAAAATTGGGAGAAAGCTTATAATAAACATGATAATTCACTGAGACTCACTATCAAACTAGACATCAAAAATAACGGAAGAATTATTGAATCAATAAAATTGATAAGAAAAGCTATTTTTTTCTGGACCAGAAATCCAAAAATTGATCATAGGATTTGGATTATGATAGTTAAAGATGACACCCCTTTTTATCCATTAGAGGAGGAGGAAGCTAGACAGTTGTTATTTGATTTTAACAGAGACATAGAAATAAAACCTGAAGCACTGAAGAAAGGCAAGAACAACATCGCTGTATTTGTGGAATTGTCATGGGGCAAGCATGAATTCATAGAGAAGAACACTTTGAAAAAAGAATCTAACATCCAACAGATAGAAAAAGATTAGACTTACTAATCAGAATAATTCAATTTAAATATAACATATAATTGCCATCTATTATGGCTAAATTTGATGGTATCAAAGGACAAGAGCTTCTAGATGTTGAAGAGAAAGACAACGAATTGACATTAATATTCAAAGACAATAGGTTCTTATTTGTAAAAACAGAAAACGGAAAATTGATAATTGATTCGGTACCAGAATGATATGCTAGTTAACCTATCTTAGGCCTCATGACTTGAATTTTAAGAAAATTAATCTATTTCATATTTCAACTAAAATTTTCTCATCATTTAAATGAATCTTGTAGATTTTAAGATCGTCAGAATGTCTCCATTGTTCATTTTGCTCAATCCAAGTTTCATCTTTTTTCCATGACTTCATGTTTTCTAGTTTTCCTGTAAAAATATTATATTCGTATCCGTGCATATAACAAACTACCTTATCTCCAAGAAAGCTTCCCTTGGACAGAGACGCACCCTTATGTGGACACCTATTGTTAAAAGCATATATTCTATTGTTCCTTTTTCCAATCAAAATTTCTTCTCTTTCTACAGTGATTTTCTCAAAGGAATTTTCTTTTAATTCGTTCAATTTCAAACCGGTATCAAAAATCACGAATACAATTGAAAAAATCCTCTTTATAAATTGATCAAGGTTTTGTACATCGATAAAATAAAAAAATTAGAGTATTGGTTTTGTCATGGTTATTGATTCGGTCATTTGCTTATACAGTATCAGAAATCGTCTTCCTTTTTCAGTCATCTTATAAATTTGAGCCCCATCATCATAAATGATCAAGTCGTTTTTCATAAGGTTAGATAAGTATTCTTTCATTTGAAGAAACGAAAGATATACTTTGTACATGATTTTAGCCTGTATCGCTCCATTATCACCTACTGTTTCAAGGATCATTGCTATAATTTCTAGGCGGCTTCTATTTTTCATTTTATCCAAATTATTAAGAAATTTAAAAAATAAAAACGGAGCAATACTAAGACCAATAGATATCTTTTAGTGATTTTTTAGCTTTGATGGTATTGATATTATAATATAGATGATACTAATCATTCAAACAAGCAGTTTAATATTAAAAAGATGACAATTAGGAATTTAACTAGGAGAATGAATGTTCATCTGCTGGTGAAAAAAATAAAAAGTCTTACATTTAACCAAATCTTCCTTCCTTTATTGTAATATTGGAGAATTTAATCTATTAAGCCTGAGAGGAAATGTGCTCTGATTATTAAGCACAGTGTAAATAAAGACTGCATAAAAGAAACCCCCTTTCAAATTTGTAATTGCAGCATAGATATAGATTAATAGAATATTTCAAACTGGCATAGAGTATGCTACTTTGGAGATCTTCCTTATTAATTCAATGCCATAGAGCAAAGATAAATAAAATATTTCAGTAACAAAGCATGTATTGTTTAAGCGGATCGCAGATTTAAGAACAGAAGACAATGTAGGAAAGACTATTCTATTAAGAGGCTGGATCCATAGACTACGAAAGCAGAAAGAAAAAACCTTCATAATATTAAGAGATGATAGAGGAGACATCATTCAGGCTGTATGTCCTTCTAAATTTTGTGAGAATTTGATGATCGAATCTTCCATAGAGATACAAGGAAAATTAGAAAAAGATCCAAGAGCAGTTGAAGGTGGGTACGAGGTAAAAGTGGACAAAATATTGATTTTCAACATAGCTAATGCCGACTATCCTATAGGAGAGTACCAGAGTGATGAAATCCTACTTGATTTTAGGCATTTATCACTAAGGACAAGAAAAATGATAAATGTTGGAAAACTAAGAAATTCATTATTAAGATACTCCAGAGAATGGTTTGCTAAAGACGATTGGATGGAAGTAACTCCACCAATACTCGTTCAGAGCTCTGTAGAGGGAGGGTCCACCCTATTTGAGGTGAAATATTTCAATGAAAAAGCATATTTGTCCCAAAGCTCTCAACTATACCTCGAGTCAATGATTTACTGCTTGGGTCCTGTATGGACCATTAGTCCCTCCTTTAGAGCAGAAAAATCAAGGACCATAAGACACCTAGCAGAATTCACCCATTTAGAAGCAGAAGCACCATGGATAAATATGACTGATCTTATTACGATTCAGGAGAAACTAATATTCAGTATTATAACTCAGATCAAGGAACACAATAAAAAGGAACTAGAATTTTTGAATGCTGCTGCAGCAAAAAAATTAGATGAAATTTCAACTCCATTTGAAAAAATAACCTATGACAAGGCAATAGATAATTTGAGATCCATCGAATGCAGAATCCGAGATAATGATGGAAAGGAAAGGCTAATTGAATGGGGAGACGATCTAAATCTTGAATCAGAAAGAGAACTAACGAGGGATAGATCTAATCCAATATTTGTAACAAATTACCCTTTGCGCATAAAACCCTTCTACGTTAAACAAGATCCGCTGAATGAGAAGACAGGGTTAGCGGTGGACCTTTTGGCTCCTCAAGGATATGGTGAGATTTCAGGTGGCGGGATTAGAGAAGACAATCTTGAAAAATTAACCAAAAGGATAAGAGAGACTGATCTAAATCCAAATGATTATTCATGGTATTTGGATCTTAGAAAATATGGGTCAGTACCACATGGAGGATTTGGTCTAGGCTTGGAGAGACTGCTGAGATGGATATTAGATTTTGACGACATCAAAAACGTAACACTATTTCCTAGAACAATGACAAGGATCTTGCCTTAAAGACAATTATGCGATCATAAATCCTATCTTTTTTCTCCATCAAGGAGTAAAAAATTGATGGTGCATAGTCAGACCATTTTTTAATGTAGACAATTCTTTTGATTCTAGACCTGTCCGTGTCGTCAATTGAAGGTTATAGGAGTCAGACAAGTTATCGTATCTTTTTTAGCAACAAGGTATGAGATATCATTCCTTCCCAATGGGCAAATGAAACCTAGCAGGATCTTTCCTTGAACCTTTCGTCCCAAAAATTAACTTCGCTGTTGACGTTTGTGCTCTGCACTACCTGTTGATTCACCAACACCTTTTAGAAAGTAATTCTTTGAAGATCGAAGGTGGCATAGCATCTATTTGACATTTGTTCGCCCAATCAACATGTTTTGGTATGTTATATCAAACTAGTATCGTTACTATATTTAAGTAAAACAAAACAAAGTAAAGGAATTTGCGGTTATATACAGACTGTTCTTACTACTTATCGACCTTATTATTTATTTAGTCAAAAGCCAATCAACAGATGAAAGGAGATCAAAATATTTCCGGTTGTCTTTTAATATATCAGCAACTGCTTTTTGGATTTCAGATAGATAGGTGGGTCATATGCCATGAATAACACTACCTATAATTTCTGATTGTGATTTGGGACAAAACTACTATACTGACATTCTTGGAAAACCATTGAAAGTCTAGCAATGCTGTTGTTATAATTTATCAATATGGTAAATTGAGATATTGATAGAATCGTCTAAACGAAAAATAGGTTGTCAAATAATGGGATAAAATAATATTATATTGTGCCATTAGATAACCAAAGATGCATCTTACGCGTGATGAGGAAAAAGGACTGTATGGAGAATATGGCGAGGCTACTTCTACTGCTTACAGAATATTAGTAGCAATAGGGGAAGCAACAGATGCAGAAAAGCTTGTACCCATCAAATGGGCACATGTTTCAGGAGTTAACTATAATACAATAGGAGATAGTGGATTAGAGTTTCTAAGAGAAATTAGCAAGGACGGGAAAGTGAGGGTAAACACATCACTTAATCCAATGGGCTTTGATAGAGAAAATCTACCGGAATTATCACCTGAATTCATTGAAAAACAGTTTGAAATAGCAAGTGCTTATGAAAAGATAGGAGTCACACCAACCTTTTCATGTATTCCATACGAAATTTTACCTATACCACAAGAGGGTACCCAAGTTAGTTTTGCTGAAAGCAGTGCTGCTGTTCTGGCAAATTCTCACCTTAATATTATTACAAATAAAGAAAGCGCCTTAAGCGCATTAGCCAGTGCGTTAACTGGAAAATCCCCTTATTCGGATTTGAGGATTGATGAAAATAGATCACCAATGGTAGAAATCGTTAACGAGACGGATTTAGAAAATGAACTTGATTATGGACTATTGGGATATTTTACAGGAAAGACAATTCAAAAGAGTTGTACCGGCATTTGTAGTATCTCCGAAAATACCGATATGTGGAGTTTGAAGTCACTTGCCGCGGGAATAGGAACTTCGGGTTCCTGCGGAATGTTTCAATCCAAAAAACCATCAAGATCCCTCGAAAAAGTAAATTATGGAAAAAAGGAGATGAATGAAACTAGAGATGAATTGAATACTTCAGAGGACGGGCAACTAATAACATTTGGGAGTCCGCAGCTTGGATTTGAAGAGATAAGTAAAATTCAAACACTGATGGATGGAAAGAAATTCAGTAAACCTTGTAAGATCTTTTGTCCAAAATCGGTATTTTGCAAGGCTAAACAATATGGAATCATCGACTCATTACAGAAATCAGGAGTAGAATTTATTTCTGATGCGTGTACCTGCTTAACACCGCTTATAAATAAGAAAAATTATGATAGCATAATTACTAACAGCGTCAAGGCATCATATTATATGAAAACATCAAATAAGGTTTCAGTAGCTTTAAAGAGTCTTAAATCAATATTAAAAGGATATACGGTATAAGTTAGCTTGGAATTACTTTTAATGTAATAGAGTGGAGATTTGATTTGGAAATAAAATGTAAAAAAATAGTTGGAGGGAGAGCTAAAGGCAATTTATTGTTGTCAAAAAAACCCATTAATTTTCTTGGAATGGTTAATACTCAATCAGGAGAAATAACAAATACTAGTAACGGTTTTGAAAGACAAAATTTAAAGGGAAAAATCCTCGTTTTTCCTAATTCAATTGGTAGTAGCGTAGGAGCATATACAATTTATTCTCTAAAGAGCAACAATGTAGCGCCTAATGGCATAATTTGTACTAACAACGTGGATATAACTACTGCATCAGGTTGTGCGATTTCAAATATACCATTAGCTTTCATCGACAGCCTAAGGTATAATGATTTGGTCAAATGTGTAGAACTTTCAGGTACAAACAAGGAAATGGAAATCACTTTAGATACAGAAGAAGGGAAGATTATTATCAATTAGAGAAAATCTATATAATCTATACTTTTCAACTAATGTGTCGCGGCATATGGCTTTCGATGGGCGAACGGACCATTTTAGAATGGAATGAAGATAAAAGTCCATATGCCGGGACGAGAGGTAAATAAGATTGGTCTGTAAAATTAGTTTGAGATTGAATACCTATGATGATGAATACTGGTTTGGTTTGATCTGGCAGATCTAAGATTACAATTCAAACTGCATAGTGCCGCCTTCATTGAATTACTATTCAGTGAGGAATATTCATGTTATCATAATAAGGATTGATCAATAAGCCAAAACATATTAGTATAAATCTTTACAAGTTATTATATTGGTCAAATTTTGTCCCGAATGTGGAGGTAGCTTGAATTTTGATACAATTACTAAGAACTTTATTTGTAGGGGTTGTGGTCTTTATGCTCCCAGAGAGAAATTCGAAGAATTGCATGAGAAAATAAATACGGATGATCGGAAGAATAGAAGCGATGACTATCTAGATTGGTGGCAATCGTCTAAAAAAGATAAGAAGAACGATCACTAGTTCTTTAGTTTTTTTTTATTCATATCCAACATTAATACGGTTTTGCAAACGGAACAAATTTCGTCGGTCGAGATTCCACCACAATTTAGACAAGCATTTTTGATCTGTTTATCATTATTGGAATTTTTTACTATTCTAGATAGTTTGTTCATGGAATTGAAACAATTGTATTTTATGCCCGGGTGGATTTTTTCTAGATCATTGAAAAACGCTCGAAAGTCGCTACGGATGCTTTCGTTCATATAAGGACATTCATCTGCCTGAAATTCAATACCCATATGGAAGGCGTAAAATACTATTTCATTCTCATATAACTCAACAAGTGGCTTAATTTTCTTTAATCCATTTTGATATGTTATGGGTTGAGGATACATCCAACCAATTCTCCCAACATCACCAGAAAACAAATTTATCATAAATGTTTGAAGGTGATCATCTAAATTATGTGCAGTTGCAAGAATGTCTGATTGCATTGAAAGAGCTGCAACATCTAATGCCCTTCTCCTAAATGTTCCACAAATGGAACAAGAGCTAACTTTTTTTGATGGCCTTTTTACTACCGCTTCATCCATACTCGACCCAAAAAGGTCCTTGTAACTGAAAATCTTAAAAGGCACCTCCAATTCATTGCAAAAATCCTTCACAATGGTGAGAGATTCATCACGGTAACCTTCAATTCCTTCATCGATTGTGATTGCGATAATATCATTATTGTTATTTTTTGAAATTTTTTTTAAGATGTAAAGAAGAACAAGACTGTCTTTCCCGCCAGATACTCCTACAGCTACTCGTTGACCATAATTAATCATGGAATATTTTGAAATGGTGTGCAAAGTTTTCTTTTCAATTGAATGTATGAAACAAGATTTACAGAGAGCTTCACCAGAGTAAAGCCGGTTAAACACCACTGGTCTTTTATTACATTTATTGCACGTAGGCACCAAAGCGCTAAGTACAGCATACTAACAAACAAGATAAAAGTGTTAAAGTCAAAATATCATCATCAGTTTTCAAATTTGTAAATTTAATTATTTATGTTTACTCCAACATGGTAATAATGATCGTCTATGCTCCTTTTATAATTCAAAAAAAGCATCGAAGATCAACCTAGGATCAAGTTTTGTGGTGAAATATTTCAAAGTGAATGTATAATGGTCACGATTTCTTTATCAATTAGCCCCTTACCGTGATCTTGAATCAGCGGATTATTAGTCTCTACAAAGGTTGCAGTAACTTGTGCTCACTCACGTATGTTTGTTCTAGAAAATCTTTGGATCTTCCAATAAATTATAATATCAATACGAATCCCTGGGTGAAATGTACCAGAATTAAGTCTCACATTCTTGATAAGCTTCAAAAAAAAATACTAATAATTTTAGCTCAATCTATCAAAAATGTGAAATATCTAAAAGACATCCTACTATAGGAATAGTAAGGCAAAATAAATTAATTTAATACTGTAAAAATCATCTAAAAAAATTAAGAAATGACTGAGTGGGTTAAATAAAGGTTTATTTATTTTGATAAAAAGATCTGATAAAAGCATTCCAGGCATTAAAGGCGTTTGTGATATATTCGGTATATGCATCTAATGTTTTGTTATATAGCTTTACATTTTCACGAGTAGTATCGATTGCATCAAAATTAAATTGATTATTGGCGGTAATTGCTTTTACAAAGTTATCCACATTTTCATTGGTTTTATTGAAGAGTTGTTGATATGTTTCATTAGGCTGTGATTGAGACACATTTACATATTCCCTTATCAATTCTTTTTGATGTGTAATTGTCTTGGTAATAGCGTCCTTTGAAGATTGAATCACTTCAAGTTGAAAATCAGAAACAGACTGTAGAAATCGTGGTTGAATTTTAACATATTCATCAAATGATTTTATCATATTATTTTGCAAAGTATCAAGGGTTTTTTCTGCCGATTGTTCCGAGAGGTTGATATAAGAATTTACTTTTTTTTCTACGTTGGTAGAGATATTTGAATTTGTTGTATTAACTTCTTTACTCATATGTTATAATTACAAAAGGTGACTTATAAACTTTACCAGAATTACCCATTTAATTCCAATAAAAACCGTTAAATGGTCTAAACAAAAAAAATTAGACTTTGGTTCCGCAGGCTCCACAGAACTTTTGTCCGTCGCCTATTTGGTTACCACAGTGAGTGCAGAACTTGCCACTGACAGAAGTACCACCAGCTGCAACAGCCACATGTTTCTTCTTAACACCAACGGTGCTTGCAGCAAAGAATGCAGCAGCAACTCCGCCAATAACTACAGTTATTACAATTATCATCAACACTGTGCTATCCAAATTAGTTCCAAACATTGCAGTACCAGAACCATATGCACCTTGTTGTTGAGCGTTACTAATTTTCTCTTTAGCCAAGGTAAGTTGTTCTTCCAAAGTTGCAGCCCCGGGTTGACCGCTATATTGAGCATATGCAATATTTAATACTGGTAATAATAGTATAGAACCAATTACCAATGAAAAAGCCGCTACCATTGAGTATGCCTTGTTCATATTAAAAATTACTCAGATAGGAATTATATAACTTTTATGTTAAAGAATAATGATAACATTTAAGATATGTAAATTTTCATATTAAGACAGAGAAAAATGGCGCGAACTCATGCCCACACACATGGAAAATCACATTCTATTAGACCAACTTCTAAAAATGCACCCTCTTGGGCTATCGATAGTCAAGAGATTATTAAACAAATTGTAGAGTTCGGAAAGGATGGTATGACCGCGAGTGAGATAGGATTAAGGTTAAGAGACGAATTTGCAGTCCCATTAGTTAAACCAATTATTGGAAAAACCATTACTCAAATTATGCAGGAAAATGATATTCAGAGAGCAATGCCTGAAGATCTAGAAAGACTGGTACGCAAGGCTTTGGGATTACAAAAACATTTGAATGTCCACAATAGTGATAAGAGAAATGTCAGGTCGTTGGAGTTGATAGAATCTAAAATACATAGATTATCCAGATATTATAAAAAAACAGGTAAAGTAACCAAATCTTGGAAATATGCATCAGTAATCGCTAAACTAGAGTAGAGAATGCGATATACTGATCGTGACCATATATTAAATACAGCAAGTCAAAAATTATTAAATCAAATAGAACACCGAAAAGATATTTTTATTCTTTCTAATTCAACCGTAGATGGCCTAGTGGGAAGTGCCATATTACTAAGTTCCATTCATAATTCGAACGGAAATACGACAATTAGATGTTTTAATTCATTAAAATTTGAAGACTTTAAGAAAGAATTGATAAAGGTAGTTGATGAGAAACACGATTTTTATGTTTTTGTAGATTTTGATTCAAACTTCTTTGATCTTATAGCCAACTCCATCCAAGAAAGCTATTACTTGTTTGTTAATTCAGATTCATGCAATTTGGATCAACTTATAGAAAAAGATAAAACCGTAACCTTTGTGAATTCGATGGTATGGCAGAGGGATAATGACAAAGAAACAAAACATACTTCGTCCAGTTTGACATATCTAATAGCTAAAAACTTTGATAGAAAGATAATTAATAGTTCTTTTTTACCCATCGTAGCTGCATTTTCAAAGAACATTGATTTTAACAATAATGATCAGACTGAACTCAAAGAAATCTTACAATCGGCACTGGACCTCAACTTAATCGAGAGAAAGAAGGGACTAAACTTTGGGGTAAGCGAAACCACACCAATTGTAGATGCGATGGAAAATAATACAGCCCATTTTATCAAAGGGGTTACATGGAATAAAGAAAATTCAATTAAGATATTAGAAAAGGCGGGCATCCAAATTAAGGATAATCAAAGGATTAGAACTTGGAGAGAGCTTGAGGATGAAGACTTCAACAAAATATTCAATGCCGTTGAAAAGTACATAGAAGAAGATGGTCATCATAAAAACAAAAGCGATGATAATATCAAAGAGATGAAAAAAAGAAATCGAGACTTGTTGTTTGGGTATAACTACATCTTGACTAACGAAGAACCAGGTAGTATCTTAAAAAATATTAGGTCATTTTCTAAAGCTCTAGACTTGTGTGTAAGAAATCAAACTTTTGGACTTGGATTATCCATTTGCCTCGGTGACAGAGACGACGCAATGAAACAGATAAAGAATCAATCTATAGATCATGACAATCTCATAAAAAAAGTAAGTAATAAGATATTTGATGAAAAGTGGAGATTCTTTGATGACAAGGAAACCATTTACATTAATGCGGAGGGAATTTTAGATGAAAAAAATATTGATCTTTTCACTTCAATCCTCGAAAAATCTGTTTCATTTGCAGATAGATTGATTTGTCTTAGAATCCTGTCAACGGAGAGTGATGAAGAATACAAATATACTTTAATAAAACCCAAATTAGCAAAAGTAGACTTTGTTAAAATAAAAGAAAAGATTTATGATCTTGCCGAAATCCATGGCGATTTGAATAGTAATAATACTAGAGCCAGTTCAACAACTAGTGTTATAGTAGACGTTGTTGACAAGATAGAGATCAGAGTTCCCATAGTTAATTTAGAAGTCTTTTTATCGAATATTAAAAAAATAGTTTTGGATGCAAAAAGATCCTGATATTTGTATTGATACAAAAATAGTGATAGAGTGTAAAGATGAAAAAGATGTACAAACCATTTTCAAGACTCTAAATCCCGATAACAAAGAATTTCCCAAGGGACTGGAAATGGAAGTCCAGACGAACAGAACACAGTTTTTGTTGAAAGTAGCATTCAGAGATAATAATGGGGAAAAAAATAATATTAATACGCTTATAAACACGATTGAAGAGATCATGGAGCATATTGCAATCATCAAAGAAGTGACCAAAATTGATTGATCCAAAGATCATAAAAGAAAATCAGGTATTAGTAAAGGAAATGCTAGTCAATAGAAATATGGATTTTCCCCTGGATGCACTATTCAATGCAGACAAACAAAGACGAGATTTGATAGTTGAATTACAACATGTAAAACATCAGAAAAATGTACTATCTAAGGAGATATCAGAAAGGAAGAAGAGAAAAGAGGACGTATCTTCGAAAATCCATGAAATGAGTGAGATAGGTATGGAGATAAGCAGACTGGAAGAAGAAAGTAGAATAAATGAAGAATCATTCTCAAAATACATTCGTAGCTTACCTAATTTCTTTCACGAAACTGTGCCATTGGGTAAAGATGAAAATGACAATAAAATAACAAGAGAGTACAACGGCAAGCTAAAGGTAATAAAAAAACCTACTGACGGAATTGAAAAATCAGAGAAAGAAATCATAGTCAATAAGGAAGTTCCAGGGATTTTACAAATTAAAAATCATATAGACCTTACGGATGGACTGGGTCTGATCGATTTAGAACGGGCAGGAAAAATTTCAGGATCCCGTTTTTATTTCTTAAAAAATGAAATGGTCAAGCTGAGCATGGCACTAGCTAACTTTGCAACAGATTATTTGATTAAAGAGGGATATACAGTAGTGCAACCTCCTTTCATGATCAGAAGAGACGCAATGGAAGGAGCAGTCATCTTGAGCGATTTTGAGGAAACCATTTACAAGATAGAAAATGAAGACTTGTATATGATCGGCACCTCAGAACATCCCCTAGCATCAATGCACATGAATGAAATACTGAATGGGAAAAATCTTCCCATCCGATATGGTGGGATTAGTACTTGTTTTAGGAAGGAGGCAGGTGCACACGGTAAAGATATGAAAGGACTTTTTAGGGTACATCAGTTTGAAAAAGTAGAACAATTCGTCTTTTGCAAACCAGAAGAGTCTTGGAAGGAACATGAAAGACTCTTACAAATTACTGAAAAATTTTATGAAATTCTAGAGATTCCATTTCGGACAATAATTTTGTGCTCTGGAGATCTCGGAAAGGTGTCTGCAAAGACTTACGACATAGAAGCATGGTTTCCCGCTCAAAATTCTTATAGAGAGATATGTTCGTGTTCGAATTGCACCGATTATCAAGCAAGAAGTCTAAGGATAAGGTATAGAAACAATCCTAACGATCAAACATCATTAGTTCATACACTAAATAGTACTCTTGTAGCAATTCAGAGAACCCTAGTCGCTATCCTAGAAAATTATCAGACCGTTAAGGGGACAATCATAGTTCCGGAGGCTTTGAAAAAGTACATGGGCGGTATAGATGAAATAGGTAAATAAATAAATAAAAATATAAAATATCCATGTTCTATAAAAATTCATTTATGCTATTAAGACGTTCAAATAGTTTGGTTTTCAGATAAACGGAGAAATATCATTGCTAATGAGATATTGTTTTGCAAAATAAAGTAACCAAAATGTATATATCTTAGTTGTCAGGCTCATATTATAATGAGCTTGTTAAACGTACTGTCTCAAACAAGTAGTATGTTCCAAAACTTTGGCTTACAAATCGGGCCTCAATATGATCCATTGTTCTATGATGTAATGATATACATTTTTGGAACTATGTTATTTGGAGTATTCTTGCTGAGTGTAATTTCATTTTGGTTGAGAAGGAAGGGCCTTGGGGGCGCATCTGCTAAAGAGAAATGGACCCAAGAGTTAGAGAAATACTTTGAAAAAGAACAAATAGGGTTAATACCTGACGCGACACACCACTGGTAATAAATAAAAAGGACTGATCCTTTTTATTTATATAATAAATTTTTAATTATTGTTAGTTTCTCTTGTATCAAATTATAGTTGGCCAGTGGGGATTATCTCTTGGTGAAATTGAGACCATCAACAATCTTTTTAAAGACTATTATGTTTTAGAAAATCCTCTAAATCAAAATGTAGGCTACGCAAGTACTTTAGAAATCGAGTTTTTAAAAAACAAAGATACAGACTTTTTCGATTGCATAACAATCGAAAAATGGACAGATCTGGTAGGAATTATCAAGAACATTAAGAAAAGAAGGGGAAGAAAAGGGCTGAAATTGAAAATAACTATAGCAGATTATTTTGAATCTGGAGATACCATTGATGTTGATGCTAACATCAAAAATGGTGATGATGCAGACATCGAAAGGGAGGTTGAGTTATTATTTTTTAAGAGAACAATTTTTTTACTAATGCATAAGATTGACTCGGAATTTATTAAGGGGCTTGAAAGAATCGAGGTAGCGATTGAAAACTTTACAGAATTATCCAAAAAAATATCCCAATCCTCAATTTCAGAGGATCAAAATGAAAAGAATAGACATGAATACGGCAAAGCCGAGGAGAATTACCACAGTCTAAGCAATAACTACAACATGTCTACTGGTAATAGAGAAAGCGAGATCCAAATGCAGATCTTTTTATTTGATGACAAGAAGAGGGTTTGGAAAAATCTTTAGTTCTATATTAATATAAATAAAGAAAACATAGTAGAGCGGTTGCTCAATCCATAGAATTAAAAAAGACCATCTTTAGGAAGATAAAGTATGGGGAAAAAGGATGACACAAGTGGTCTTGAAAAAACTATGGATATTTTTCTAGATTTCAAGAACAAAGAAATCAACGTTGGAGAAGAGTTAGAGTGTATAATAACAATAAACTATACTGGTAGATTTGACAGCATAAGTATTAATTCCCAGATTGAAGATTCGTCGGATGTATTTACATACACGCAGATTAACGGTAAGAAAATTAATCACCCCTATGCGAGACTTTCTATAATGAAAAAAGAACTTCAAGATCCTAGTAGCATAAAATTAAAAGCTACTACACAACATGTTCCCAAAAATACTGAATCAGTTGTAAAGCTTAGAGCCACACTAATTCAAGAACATAAAGAAATAGCATCGGATATCAAATTCATCAAAATAAAAAAATGAGATAAATTTAGCCGAAGCTAGGTTCAACTGATACCTGGCCAGTCATCCAAGGATGAGGTTCGCAATGATACAGATACTCACCCCGTTGGGTAAAGGTGAAGTCATATGTACCTTGAGGAGGAATTAGACCTATCGAATCTAGAGAATTAAATGGTCCATTCACAGGATCTACATAGTTAGTATCACTCGTTACCGAATGTGCAGTAATATCATCATTTGTCCAAACCACTTTATTTGAGACCCCCAGTGATGCTCTTATTTCTTTGGGAACAAAGAAGGTTGGATTTGCAGGCAGCGAAGAGCCTTCGGCTATTTTAATATCAGTAGTTCCAGATGGATTCAAGATTTCCTCAGATACTTCAGGTTTTGCATTTATTGCAGGAGTAAAAACGAATTGATAGTATGCTAAACTAACAGTGACTATTACTACAAAGGAAATAATACTAATCCCGCCAATTTGGGACTGTTTTTTTACATTTTCCAATTAGATTTTATTCCTTCAGTCAATAATAAATATTTTTTTTTATGAGACCCTAAAAATAGAAAGTACTTGTTATCTAAAAAGAATTAAAGGATATGATTGTAGGAATAAAAAAAAATTAGGTAAGATTCTTGTCAGGATTAGTAGTTTTTGATCCACCCATATCCGAAATTGAAGTAGTATTGGGTGATTTAGTGGAATTAGTCTGTTGGGGTAATTCTCCATCATTTTGATCATTCTTGATAGAATATAATGAACCAGCAGTTGTTCGTATATTCTGACTATAGTCATTAGCTGGTCCAGGTCCAGTACTAGCATCAACACCTGTTGCGGAATTCTTTGAGGACGGCGGTATAGAACTTCCTTTTGAAGAGGATATTTCAGGAACCGGAACGGGTTTTTTGTCTTCTAGTGACTTATCCGATGGAGCATTAAAGATACGATCCGACGAATCAGATAGTTCGCCAACTGTGGCAGGTTTGGACGGCAATGACTTTGTGGAACCTGCACCAAAAGACGGAAAAACAAATTTACGCTTATTGGTAGTTACAACTTCCACATTAGACTTGGTAAGTCCACGTCCATACCTATAAAGATGGAACATTCCCGCAAATACGAGCATCAATATACCCATCAAGAAGAGAGAGTAGTTTTTCATACCATTTAATACAGCGTAGTATGCAGCTATGTTCAAGTATACTTGGAATGCGATTAATGCTATAAAGAGAATATACAACCATTTAGATGGAAGCTGTATTGGATTTTTCTCGGCGGGTTTTTGTTTTTTCGCGTTAGCCTCTGCATTTTTAGCCAGCTTGATCATCAGGTACGTAAAGCCAAATGACAAGGGAACCAGCAAGGCCATTACGGTGTATAGGAAAATTGGGTCAATTACCAGTCTCTCCAACAAAGACTTAGTCCTGTCTGGATCGATATAAAATCCCCAATAAGTAGTAATTATGATCTGCGCTATGCTAGTTATACCTATTGCGGTTATAATCGGCCTGTCCTTCCAAGAGAATTTTTTGTATTTATCTATGAAAGGAATTATTAACAATGTGAATATGAATAGTCCAGGCCACGCTACACCGGTAGTAAACTTGTCGAATTGACTTCTTAAGAAAGAATACAATCCTGTAAGATACCATTCTGGAACAGTGATTCCCGGCGGCACATTTGGATCAAATTTAAGGCCCATATCAATTGGAAATACACCTCCGGTCAACATTATCGCCCCCGAAACGGCCATCACCATAGGAACATCAAATACCAAAAATCGAGGAAAATGTACTACCATTAAACCCAGCAGTACAATGGGCAAGAAGAAAACATGGAAAGCATAGAATCTGAGCACAAAGTCATGAAACCCAGACCCGAAAAACGCGTTCATCATGTCGGGCCCCAAAATAGGAATGGAATTAGTCAGCGACGCCGCTATAGAAATAGCAAGTTCAGCTCTTTCGCTAAAAATAATATCATAGCCGGTAAAAGCTTCGAGAATAGTTAGTACGCCTAATAGGATTCCTGTTACCCACAGCATTTCATTTCGGATTTTATATCTACCACTGAAAAACTGGTAGTACATGTGCAAAATTGCAAGCATAACCATGGCATTTGAGGCATGATAATGTATATTTCTCATATGGAATCCGTACGGTATAGTGTCGTTAATCTTACTAACACTATCCCATGCCCTATCGAGTATAGGTTCGTACCATAACATCAAGAATGCTCCTGTGATGCCTAATATGATAAAAACTACAAAAGTTAACATACCAAGGAATCCAAGTGGGCTGACAAACTTGGTGGGGAGTGTAAATTTTAGCCCCATGAATATCGTTCTATCGAAACCTGTGTAAATCCACTTGAACAGCCTTACCAGGCTGTTATCTTGATTATGTAAGGAAGCGCCCATATCCAACTACCCCGTTTCCAGATGGAGTCCAATTAGGAGGTTTGATCCAAACATTGCCTTCATCATCAACCTCAAGATCTAACATTGGTAAGACATTAGAGGGTGGCGCTTGAAGTGAGGCAGGCCCTGCAAAAGCTTCCCCAGTCATAGGATCATACATTGACCCGTGGCATGGACATTCTCCACGCTTTCTACCATCTTCCGGCCAATATTTCCACAAGCACCATAAATGCAAGCAGACCATACTATACATTCTGAAGGCAGATGCATCTTTTTTTTCGCCTCCTAGTTCTGGTGGTAACCTAATAAACTGCCATGTCCTGAAGGCCTCTTCATTTAATACAGGATCTTCCGATACTGGAAAAACAACAGCTTCAGCATGATTTATTTTGAAAGTGTTAACATTTGCTTGACTTCCGTCAGGCAGAACCACCTTTGATCGCTCTCCCGTACTTTCTCTCGGATTAGGTAAAAATTTTCCCCAATCTACGAAAGGAGTGAAGGTCATAACTGTACCTGCGGCTGCAAGCAATTTTAAAAAATCTCTACGTGAAATCTTGCCTCCGTCAACATTTGGAGGTTGTCGTTGAGACATTATATTCAAAAATGTGGAAAGATATCTTATAAATCTTTATTTAGATTTTGTGCATTTAACACCAAGATTTGCGCCACGAATAAATTCTTATTGATTTAGTTTTTTCCAAAAATAAAACTAATGCTTACCGGCATAAGATTTAGAACTGATAAAGTATAGCAATTGTACAAGAAGATAAATGTTTGTGGACATTTCTAAATTACAATTACATTAATTTCAATTCACATCTAGCCTTATTCTGATAATTCCATTTCTAGCAGAAACATTTGAGATATGGAGAATGGTATTCGCCGGATGTGAAACTGGTATATCATATCTCTTGTTAGTATCAATAATAAGTACGGATAAGGTGTTTATGGATTCATCAAAATTTGCTTGAATTTGAGTATCACTCAAAGTATCCCGATCTTCTATTATTATATCGATAAATTTATCTCCAATTATGATTTCCGGGGTAAAGGATTTTTCCAACTTATCAGTATTTATGGATTTTGAACGGTCGTCATATCTATTTGATGAATCATTTGAAAAAGGGGGTGAGGATAGAGAAGACCTTCGTCGATAGTTTTGTGAAGGGTATTGCTTTTGTTTAATTAATATATTCGAAAAGAACTTCCATCCAAAAGCTGTTCCCAAGCCGATAATGAACCCACCTATGTGAGCCAGATATGCAACTCCGCCTGATTGACCGATAAATGCAAATACTAACTGCATTATGAACCAAAATGGAATGTATGCTATTGCAGGAATTCTGACGGTAGTTATGAAAAATGCAAATATGATGGTATGAATCTTAGCATGAGGATAGAAAACTAAGTAAGCCCCTAGAACACCCGATATTGCTCCGGAGGCACCAATTGCGGGTATATCTCCTTGACCTGTAGCTACAGCGTAAATACTGTGTGCGAAAGCAGCCATAACCCCCCAAAAAAGATACAGCATTAAATACTTAAAATGACCAAAACGATCCTCTAAATTATCGCCAAAAACATGAAGAAAAAACATGTTACCTAAAAGATGTGCTATGCCACCATGCATGAACATTGAACTAAAAATTGAACCCAAGTTTTGACCTGAAAGAATCAAATCTGGTATAGCACCATAATTGTAAAATAGTGCAATAACTGCTGTTCTATTTGAAAAGTTAGAAGTGACAATAACTTCATAAATGAAAATGACAATATTCATACCAATAAGGCCATAGTTTACATATGGCCGTCCATTTAATCGAGGAGTATCATCATGAATCGGGAACATAATTCAAGCGGGTTGTCAATCATAAAATAGAAGAATATTTGTGTTTTTCATGTGCCAAAAGGGTTGAAATTAGGCATATCACTATTTGTTTCACTATGAGCTTTTCTAACATGTCGTCGTAGCCGATCATCTTCGTCGAAGATCATGTCACAATATTTGCATTTCTTTTTATTATCATCTTTCTCATTTTTTTTATTTTTATCCTTTGTATTTTTTTTAGAAAATAATTTCACAATTATTTACAAAATGAGGATATAAATTAAAGTTGCTATCAATGTCTCTTACCAAAAATCTACCAAACTTGAATAAAGTAATAAATGGAAATGGATTACTCCATTACTATCATAGTCAAAGTAGATTTAACCCCATTCAGTTTTCTTAGCTTCCATGTTATAGTTTCTTTCACTTTATCCATGCTTTCACCTTCTACCAAAGCTACTATATCATAGACACCATAAACCTGGTAAACATGTTTTACTAGATCTATTTTTTTTAATTCATTAACAATCGATTCCTCACTACCCAATTCTGCATTCATAAGCACAAAAGCTTCTGGCATATACCAGATTACTACCTATAACAAATATAAAAATGTGATTTAGAATCAAATTTATTAGTTCAATGGCATTTGAGAATATCAGATTTCTGGACTTAATTTTGATTCATCAAATAATTTAGCCCTGGCCCATTCATAATCGAAAAAGTCTTCACACCATTCATGGAATGCGGCGTCTTTGCTATAAAACATGATATTAAGATCAGGTTCCCCCTTTAAGGTTGGAAAGGATATGCAGGATTCTTTTTCATTAAATATTGTCACTATGTTTGTTTTATCCATCATTCGTCGTTCCACAATTCCTTTAGATACAAGATTTTTCCACCCAAGTTTTTTTAATAGTTCATTTCTCCCTTTGGGTATCACAACATTAGCAGGGAAGATGTAACAGAATTTAACATTATTATTCACTCTTTCAGCAATGGTTTCTATTAAATCGATTGGAACTTGGGAGATAACTTCCTTGATATAGTCTTGAGAATTGTGATAAACAGCCTTCCACCGTTGAAGAACAGCCATTACACCCACAACCACTTCACAATTGTTTAAGGAACCAATTCTCTGAATGAATTTTAATGGTAGGTTACTAAGTGTATGTTCTTGAAAATAGTCTTTGTGTTTAAATGGGAAATTAAAGTTTGGAATAAGAGAAACAATAATCTCGCCGTACGGAGTTAATAACAATTCGCCTTCTCCTGTTTTTTTCACAAGTTTTGAATCAATTAGGCGGTTTATATTACGATGTGACTCCTGCATGGTGGCATTTAGGTCCGTTGCCAGCTGAGATAAGCGATAAGGTTTTATTGATAATTTCAGGAGCATGTATATTCGCAGGTCTCCTGCAAGTTCAAAGAAAACTGATTGAAAGTCATCGTCGGCCTGGCTGAGCATACGTTAAATTGAGAGAACTGGAATTTAAACTTGATAATTTAAATGAAGTGAACCTACGTAGAGTATAAAACAAAACGTTTTAATTGGTTTTGGTAATGATAAAATTTGAAGTGCCCGGGTAGTATAGAAATGCATTAATTGCATTGTAAAGTCCGGTCCAGTATGGGGGACTGTCACTCCCTTGACCCGGGTTCGAATCCCGGCCCGGGCGCTTTATAGATTCTAGTTTTTGGCTTGGGATAACTCTCATTAAGGTTCTTGATAATAGGACGTTTTCAAAGAGTCTATATCAAATTAATAATTTTGTTAGCACTGCAAATAGAGGTTGTTGAATTCAAGTGCCATCAATCGTTAAATATTATTTAACAATAGTATCAATGACCAAACTAGAGGAACTTTATTGCAGACATCAAATGTTTTATTGGGTTTACTAAACACGCCATTCTGTGGGAATTCAGGTCTAGAGAATAATGAAGACAGACAGTCAGAAAGTAGTAGTAGTAATGCAAATATCCAAAAATTGACCAAAACTAATTTTAGTCAATTGTTAGATATTGATTATGGTTTTAGGATGGAATGGCTGGATTCTTTTTGTCCGTCTTGGTATACCATCCAAAGAGCGATACAGCCCATCCAACAATAATTAACATAATAGATACCACTTCTGCGTCTACCATCGGATTTCGGAATTCTACTTCATTTGGAGGAGATTGTATATTATATTCCGTATCAGGAATGGAATCTTGAATTACAACAGGTGCTGTAATAGATACCCCTATTACCCCAACAACTACCATGATTAAACCAGCTACTAGTATTGGTTTATAACTGACCTTGACCATGCAAAGAACTACATTTTTTCCCTTATAAATATAACTCTATTTCAATAAAGTTAAAACAGCCTACATCCATATGTTAGCCACTTTATACCTAACTATCCGATGATCAATCAACGATAAAATTAAGAAGCAGCAATATATAATAGAAAATTGATCTTCATCACCTAGCAAAAGTAATAAAAGATATTTTTGATAATATCAGAAAAGTGAGTTGATTATTTCATATCTAACCGGTAAAGTTTTCAGGAGATTCGACCAAATTGAATCTCTACAAATTGATTCATGAATATTTTTCAATATGCCCAATAGCATATGTTAATACAGCTGACAAAAAAACATCAACAACAACAAAGTAGTCACACTATATCATACCAAGATTCCTAAAAAACTAAATGCAGTAAACGTCACTATTAATTGAGTTTCTTTTTCCAAATAACAACTGATAATATTATACGGTGCCATTTGATTTCCAAAACAGGATCCATTTCTTTGACATGAATCAAATATCACAACCTACAAAGTTACTTTCCTATGAATTTTTTCTATTTATTGTCTTAAGGTTAATCGTGGCCCATTGATAAAAACATCAAAATGATCAAACTATACTGTACAAGATATTGATATTTATTGAAGTAACATAATACATCAAGATTATTATTGTTATTAGGCGTTTCACTAATAAAATTATGGTAATTATATAAGTAGTTAAACTTATTCGTAAACATCAAATACATTCTCTAACACACCTTTGCTTTTGTTTTTTCTTGGAAACATATTTATCAAGAATTTCAAAGTTTATTTATTGTTCTTGTACTATGGTGCCTATGGATAATAATGATGATGAGAAAAATGGAGAAACACTGAATAGCGACAAATTAAAAAGAGAAATGCTTAAGCCTATAACCAAAGCAAAAACCGAAGTAGACGAAGAACTAAAGGAGTTAGAAGTAGAAAGTTCGGGTGGCGGAAAAGACGGAGGAGGAGGGTAAGAAAATTAATCCTACAAATGAAATGAGAAGATATAGTAAATGATATTTCTATAATTCCCACATTTTCAAACTTGGATATGTTTTTGACTACATATTCATTAATGATCAAAAACATTCACTATTTCAATAACTCGTTTTCTATACCTAATGCATTGCCATCTATACTCAGGCACCATGTATTTCTATTTCATAAAATGCCATAATCATTGAACCTCACAAAAATCTGGCATCGTTTAGTGCTTTCGCTTTATCTTCATCATAGGATGTTGGAATAATTATCACTTTTTCTATTCCACTTTCCCTTAACATTTAGTTCTTTTCCCTTTTTGATCTCCTCAATAGCAGTTATCAAAATGTCTTTTAAGTTAGCATGATTTGTATCGTCAGTAACTAATCCATCTCTTTCTTCTCAGGCCAGTCTCGCAGATTGCAGACCTGAACTAACGATACAGAAAGAAATTACGCACAGATTTATTATTCTAATGAGAATTTTTGACATAACTTATACCCTATCTTACGAACAATCTCATTAATGGTAACAATAATATTAGTTTCTGATTTGTCTATTTGATTGTTTGTTGACTAAATCTATTGCTAATTCATTCAGCTTAGATAGCTTAAATGGTTTAATCAGCAATTTAATGTTTTTAGCGACGAATTTTTTCTCGCTATTAAAAGATTGTTTAACTGAGTCATATGCAGAAATGATCAGAATGGATGCAAATGGATATTCTCCAAATATCTCATTTGCCGCTTCAAGCCCATTTTTACCATCTGGTAGTTTGTAATCCAAAATGACAAGGTCGGGTTTGAATTCTTCATAGTCACTCAGAACATTTGAAGCGGTGGTGTTTGTAACAGAAATGTGATATCCCTTGTTTATCAGAAAATCTTTATAAAGATTTAACAAATCCTGCTCATCTTCAATGATCATTATCTTTATCACTTCAGTAAGATATCAAGTACAACATACATTAATAAATTCTAATGTATGTATTTAGCAGATAAGACCAAAGTGCAGATTTGGTATACATAGGTATGATTAAAAATATTTATCCATCAGATCGTATATTAAATAATTCCATCATTCCGTCAGCCATCAATAGCACCACATGTTTGCTATCCATTCGTTACTAACATCTCAGTTGGAAATCACATTTCAGGAATTTAAACATGCATCATTGATTCCAAACAAAACGAGTGATTCTTGCCAAAACGCAGATTTGGTATAAAACTCGTAGAATTTGGTAATTCTTACAATTTCTATCTACTGTTTATATTTAGAGGCATCTTGTTCAGAGACGTTAAAATGCAAATTATGTCCATCAAAGTTAGATACTAATATTTTAGGTATCATGAATCTAGTTTTGTCAACTACGCCTTTTTCCGCAACAATATAGTCTTCACTAATTTCTTGGACCTCTCCCAAATCATAGTCGTTAACTCCTCTTGCTTCTTTTTTAATTACATCTGACCAGTTTATATTCAGATTACCTGACATACAATGTCATATAAAACAAGTTTTAAATAGATCACATAATAGGATAAAAATTTTATTATTTATTTTGAATGAAGGTAATCTATAGCCAGATTGCTGATAGATGCTTTTCTTGTTCTTCCAGATCTAATTAACCAAAGAAATTGTTAGTCAAGAGATTGAAAGAAAACTACATTGGAATAAATAATGTTATACTCCGATATTGGTTATCGTCCGGTCTTATTACAGACCCTAAAGTAATTATCTGGAATTTCTGCAATAATAACAACAAGGTAGTCCCACAATAATCGAAACAATATTCCATGACATGATTCTTGAGGTGTGCTAACTTAATTATTTGAGTTGGCAAGATCAAAAATGAAGGACAACCTATTATTTGTGAGACATTTTCGACTTAACTAGACTAGACTTGGATATTCAGCAATAAATATAATAACTTCAAATACAATAATAGATTGGTTGAACACAGAAAAAGAAAGTAATGTTCCTACACCTGCTGCCGCGAAATCTGTGGAATATGTTCTTTTAGATGGGTTTATAAACGAATTATGGGAAGTGGATTATGAAAATGGAATTGCATTAAATGTCACAGAGATAATAAAAGCAGAATCGGCTGGAAACATAATAAAGTATTCCGGCAAGATCGAAGATTTCCTATCAAATGAAAGAGGTTTCAAGAAACTTCACTTTCATGAATCAGTCAACTTTCCAATGCGAGTCCATTTTGAGACTTTAAAGTAAAAAGTAAATTAACAAGAATAATATATATTTAAAATTGCACCCAAAGTTATTCTACGGATCAGATATTTAGATCAAAGACTAAAAAAACAGAATTTTTTAAAATTACGATATCTCAATTATTACCCAAAAGGAGGCTGTAATTCAGCTCCCCATACGTTCCTACTGCATTTGGATCGGCATCACCGTTTGGTTCTTCAGTTATAATAAATTGTATATATGTATATGGGTTAACCATATTCTCAGAAAACTTCAAATTGCTTACTTCTATTACACCCAAACTCAATTTATAGTTTGAACCATCGGCCTGAACTAACCAACCTTCAAATACCTTATCTTGTTTTGGAGTAACGATTAGGTTTGCAGAAACATCCAATGTGTTATTATTAGAATCAATGGTAAGGGTACCTAATTTATCAGTACCAAATCCAGGACCCGGTTCATTAGCTTTATTGATATCCATAGTCACGGGTTCGGCCACGCCCGATTGTATAAACCGAGTCATTGAAAATATAGTTGCAATCACAATTCCAAATAACGACAGACTTATTTTAGACATTGAAAAGATCAACTGTTCAAACTATAAACAGGCCACATGAAGGAAGGACTCAAATATATTAATCTAGAATTTAAGAAAAAATTCCCACATGAAGTAACAGTCTTGGCGCTCAACCGAGGTTACCATGTAAAATATCAACAATCAAGACAGAAAAAATGATTTTAAATATGTAGTGTAAAATACTTAAATATCTTTTACTTCTTCCTTTAGCTTTTTTTCTCTGTATTCGGTACCAAGGTCAACATTTGGATCTTTTATTTTGTTTCCCATCGCTTTAGCGCCAGCTTTTATCGTATCTCCTGTTTCGTCAAGGCCTTCTTCCACATGATCTGCTGTATCCCTTATATCTTGTTCAACGTCATCCTTTCTGTTAATAGGTTCTTCTGACATTACAACATCCTATATAACAAAGTTTTTATTTATCAATAGAAAAAAGGACTGGCGAGAGTTGTTTTTGCTTGTATGAAATAACAGACCATTTATTCCGATAAACTAATCTTTATTTTTACAGAGTACTCGGTAATATCAATTTCGGCATCTATACCCAAAGTTTGGTCGAGTAATGATTTAAAAAATCCTGATAGAAACTTTGAACCCTTTCCTTCCAATCTATGTCTAATTACAATTACTTTGTACTCACTGGTATTCAATTCATCGTATGTTCCAATATATCCATAAGTACATACTATTTTTTCAATATACTCCAAAACACCATCAAACGTGATATCTTTTTTCCAGAATAGAATAGTATCATTAGGAATGTCCTTGCCCATTTCAAGGCCAAAGTTATATACATCATCGTCATTTAATCGGCACAGTAAAGATTTGAATACTTCACGATTTACAACAAGCATGTCTAATTTTGACTGAAATCTCGTAAATTCAGTATACTGTTTAAGGACCGAGTTTATCATAGCATTTACAGATATACCCATTCGCTCTGCCTCTGAATTTAGAATTTCAGAAAGGGATTTATCAATACGAAAGGATCTGACAGTAGACGATTGGCCACCCACGACATTACTTTGTATTCATATCTTAAAACTGTAACTGCTTGTAACCGTTTGTAATCGAATTACGATAAATGCAATTCGGTATACATAGTCGCCTTATATCCTGCGACACAACATCCCTCAATGTATAATAAGTTAATAGTTAAAAATATAGAAAAATATTCACCAGTACACCAACATGCTGTTATTTATGACTACGAAAAAGGTGAAAAGCTTTGCAAGTCATGTGGTGTCATCGTACAAGATAAGATATATGATGCCGAGTTGGATACTGATTTTCATAAATATAAAAGCGATACTAACACCGTATTGCCTCATTCCATTATTCTTAATGATAAAGGAATGTCAACAGCAATTGCAGATTATGATACAAGTACATCTAAAAGATTTTCAAATAGGAAAGAACATAATAAGATAGAGTTTCTGAATAAAATAGTTAGCTGCTCAAACAAGAAGAGAAATTTGAAAATAGTTATAGATCTTTTGAATCGTATAAAAGATAAATTATCCTTGACATCGTTCTGTATAGAAGAAGCACTGTCCTATTACAAGAAGGCATTAGAAAAGGGACTAATTAAAGGAAGATCAATAAAGGAAATGATTGTTTCATGCGTATATCTAGTTTGCAAGAAAACCAACATTCCAAGAACATTGCCAGAAATCTCCCAAATAGTGCAAGCTGATGAAATCTTTGCCGCCAGGTGCTATCGTCTTTTAATGAGAGAGTTAAAAATTACCCATGTACAATTCAAACCAACTATTTTTATAAGAAAGATAGCAGACGAGGCAGAAATTAGCGAGAGGACAGCAAGAGAGTCAATAGATTTGCTTTTGGCCATACAAAATGAGAATGTTTTCTCTGGTAAGAACTCGCTCTCAATCGCAGCAGCCATCCTTTACATAACATGTAGAAAACATAAACAAAAAATATCACAGGCAAAAATCGCTTCGGCAGCTAATATTAACATAATGACTCTAAGAAAAAGACTTTCAGAAGTCAAAAATGTAGTAGTAAATGCATCATTTCTTAATTAATGCTTTTTTTTATAACTTGTAACTTTATTTAAAATTACAACAAATAATATTATATTAGAATCTGATCTTTTGAAGGTAATTTTTTTTGTCTTGCCGACTGATAAATTTTATTCAAACATCCTATAACCATTGATATCGTTTATGACCTATTTTAATACAAATAATAACAAGAATGATTCGTTTAAATAATTTTCATGATATTCATAACAGTAATTGACATTAAAGGAGGACGCAATAAATTTACATCGATTACTTAGAGGGAAAATAGAGATCTCAAGCAGGATATCTTCAGATAATATTTTTGAAAATTCAAAAGAAGAGGGCAAAGGAACATTAAGCTCGATCTATACTCCAGGAGTCGCCTATGTTTCAATTGAAATCCAAAAGAATAAAGAATTGGCATATGAATACACCTCAAAATGGAATAATATAGCAATAGTGTGTGATGGGACGAGAGTCCTAGGACTAGGCGATATCGGCCCAGAAGGAGCATTACCCGTAATGGAAGGAAAAGCAGTCTTATTTAAAACCCTTGGTAATGTAAATGCATTTCCCCTTTGCATATCTATCAAAGATAAGGAGGAAATTATCAAATTTGTCAAAGCTATTGAACCTTCATTTGGTGCCATAAATATAGAGGATATCGAATCTCCCAAGGTTTTAGAAATAGTAGAAAGACTTCAAAAGGAAATGTCAATTCCAATTTTTCATGATGATAGGCATGGTACAGCTGTCATCACGTTTGCTGCTTTAATAAATGCATTACGAATAGTACGAAAGAACTCAAAGAATGTTAAAGTGGTGATTGCTGGTGCAGGATCTGCAGGGTATGGCATCTTTAAGATTTTGTCTAGGGCAGGCTTCGAAGAGGTAATAGTAATAGATAAGGAAGGAGCCATTTACGACGGAAGAGATAACAGAGAAAATAATGAAAAATTAAGCAATCTCGAATTAAACAAACGAAGCGATTCAAAGCACGATAGTAGTGTTATCTTGAATTCCTTTAAGAGAGAAATAGCCTTAAACTCCAACCCAAACAAAATAAAAGGTAATCTAGAAACAGTAATCAAAGAATCAGATATCTTTATTGGAACATCAGGGATCGGAAATCTCATGAATTCACAAATGGTAGCATCGATGAAAAAAGATCCAATTATTTTTGCATTGAGCAATCCTACACCAGAAATTTTACCCGATGATGCAAAGAATGCAGGTGCTAGAATTATTGCCACAGGTAGATCGGATTTTCCAAATCAAATTAATAACGCGGTAGTTTTCCCATCAATATTTAGAGCACTACTAGATTTAAGAGTAAAAAATTTAGATGAAGATATATTGATTTCTATTTCAAAGTCTATAGCAGACCTAGTTGACATTAAGCATTTGAATGAAGAATTCATCATACCTAAAATAAACGATCCGAGGATACTACCAGTAGTTACTAATTCCCTAAAGGAATATATCATGAATCAAAATCCAAGTTGATCTGAATACAATTCAAAAATAAGATCATGATGTATCAGGCAACGGCATACTTAGAACCATCAAATAAGGTCAAATTTATCAAACAGGTATTTTACCTGTCTAAAGGAAAATATCAAATATAATTATCAAGTTTCTTTAAATATGGAAACATCCAAGAATCATGATTTTAATCTCAATGAGAATGCAGCAGACCATATGATGAGCATGTTATAAGAAAGAAGAAGAAACAAAGTATATCAATAATATAGAAAAAGATGAATAAGTAAGTATAACTTCTATTTTATCAAAACTTAGATCCTAGTGGTAACAAAAATAAAAATTTGGTAATCTTATTAAGAGTTTAGCATATCATAGCTAATCATAGTAGGGAACAGGGGTTATGAAAAGAGACGACATTGACAACTCTCAATACGAAAGCACAGATAAGAAAAATAGTAATCCCAACGGTTTGGATTTATATAAAGATAAAATAGTTATCTTGATCACCGGTGCGAGCGGGTTTATTGGAAGTAGACTATTGAACGAATTAATTGAAAATAAAGAACATAAAAACTTTAGTTATTCTATACGAGGTTTATCTAGACATAAAATCCAATTTGACATTGAAAAATTAAGGGATTCGAAGGTTCCAGTTGAAATTATTGAAGGTGATTTAAGTAATCATAATGATTGCATAAGGGCATTATCAGGTGTTGATATAGCCTATTACCTTGTTCATTCAATGGAAGGGTCATCTAGAAATTGGAAAAAATTCTCAGAAAGAGAAAAAATTACTGCTGAAAATTTTAAGAACGCAGCAAATCAATGTAGTGTAAAAAGGATCATCTATCTAGGCGGATTAATCTACGGCAAAGACGATGAATTATCTCAACATATGAAAAGTAGAAAACAAGTAGGAGACATATTAAAAAGATCAAAATCCCAGGTAACAATTTTCCGTGCAGCAGTAATTTTAGGTAGTGGCGGAGGATCATTTGAAATGTTAAGGTATTTGGTGGAAAGATTGCCGTTAATGGTATGTCCTAAATGGGTATTGACAAAGTGTCAACCAATATTCGTAGGCGATGTAATAACATATCTTTCTAAATCTACAGAGATAAAAGAAACAGAAGGAAGGACCTTCGACATAGGAGGTCCAGACATACTTTCCTATTTAGACATGATGAAGATCTACGCCAAAATTCTTAACAAATCTTTCAAGATACTAATAATCCCTTTTTTGACTCCAAGGTTGTCCTCATATTGGGTAGATTTAGTAACACCTATAAAAGCATCATTAGCTAGACCTTTAATTGACAGTCTAAAGCACGAATCAACAGTAAGAGACGATTCAATTCTCAAAATTATTCCAACTGAATTGAAATCGTTTAAGGAATCATTAGAATTCTGTATGAAGGAAGAGAAAAAATACAAGAAAAAGGGTACAAGAAATTTGAAGAAAGAAAGAACATCTCTGTCAATAAATTATAAGATTCTGCTAATTTCTTTATTATTACTACTAGTTATAGGAACTACCTACTATTTTCTGGATGATAGAAAGACCTTCTTGGAACCATTTTGGTTATCTATAGCGATCGTTTGGTATATACTAATTTTAACAGCCATTTACTTTGTACGCTTCGGGGCCAGGCTTGGTGCCTTGATTGCTGGAATACTTGCCTGGGTAACACTATTCTTCTGGATCTTGGATAATGCATATGTTGTATTTGGATATCCAATAATAGCACAAAAACCAGGAGCAGATGAAACATGGAGAGACATGATTGGCATGATAATTGCAGCCTTTACTATTTTATCAGCACACAATATCTTTCACAAGATTAGACTACATAGCTAATTTTCTTTTCCTCAAACGCCGGAGCCATACTGAGACTCAAGAATAAAAGATATCATCGTTTATCCTGAATCGTCATCTCAATAATATTCATCCTTGAGGATATGAGTTAGCACTAGCTGCACTATTTAGCACTATGTTAATATCTTTGTAACAACATTTAAGAGTATGGTTTTCATACGAGTAAAAAAAGTAAAGGGTTTAGAGTATTATTACCTGGTGAAGAGCCAATGGGATTCGAAAAGAAAGATATCTATGCAACATACAATAAAATATTTGGGAAAGGCTGCTGATGTAACAATTGACAGTATTCCTCCAGAATATAAGAATGATCCCAAAATCTTATCCTTGTTAACATCAGTTTCTCAAGAACATGAAAACAAAGTGGTCGTTACAGCAGCATTGAAAAAAATGGTTTTTGATGCATTAAAGAATGGGGACATCGAAAAGATGGTAGATGTTGCAGGAAAATACAAAGAACAGACAAGCTTGGCTGAATTTTATGATGACATTCTGAGACCAGTTCTATATGAGGTGGGATATCTCTGGCAAGAAAATAAATTAGATATTGGAATGGAGCACGTCTGCAGCAACACTGCAAACAAAACAATACACAAGATCACTGGTTCAATCAAATCTAACGAAAGAATGGAGAATATCATAATATGTACTCCTGATGGAGAACTCCACAACATAGCCTGCAATATTATAGAATCATTACTATTTGAAAAAGGGTTTCGAGTTATTAACGTATCACCTTCAATTCCCACTGATTCAATGATTAACTATATAGATGAAACTAAACCAGTTATGATACTCATTTCAGTAACTCTTAAAGATAACATAGGTTCGACAGTAAGACTCATAAAAAAGATCAGTACAATATTTAGTATTCCAATTTTGGTTGGAGGATTAGCCATAAATCATAGTAGTGATATTGAAAGAAAAAACATAGAAGCTACTAGTCCCTGCGTTAGAATAATTGTAAACTCTCCTTTAAGTGCAATCGTGAAAACTGTTAAGGGCATAGCCAAGGATAACACCACAAGAAATTTCAAGAATCTTGAACCGGAGTTGATAGTTTAATTAAAAGGGCCTTCCTTCAGTAAGACGCTGATGGGATAATAAAATGAAAAGCAGGTCAAACGGACGAAAGATTAACTAATAAACATTTCTTATGTATAGAGGCCGATTAAATAATAATCACCTACATAAATTATAAAAAACGTCTTTAAGTAAATACGTGGATTAGTACTACAGATATTGGCATTTCAACGTATTTTTCTTATTGCTCGTAAATAACAATTTACAAACAAAAACAAATGAAAAACTAGAAATTGTCACCAAAATTTTTCATATTGGAATCTACCTGGTCTTGAGGATTTCCAGTCCCTTTCTGTTTATGTTCACTCTTATGAACCCTGGCATCCATTGCTTTTTCATGTTCTTCCCGTACATGATGTAATCTATCTTTTTCGTGAATGAATTCTTTTCCACATTTATGGCATTTTAAGATTAACTTATGATGAACTGTTTTATAATGATTCATCAAATCTTCCTCAGAACTAAACTTTTCTCCATCAACTTCGCAAGAATATTTTTTATGAAAGAAATCCACACATCTTCTAGTCATAAGATATTATTAAGTTCTTTTGTTATGTATTAGTAAAAACATAGTGACAATAAGAAAAAATCATCATCAATGATATTTCAAATTATGAGATTGAATATCTTTTATAATAATGGATTAGTCAAATCCATGAAATGAGAATAAAAAGCATTTGTATATGAAGCCAAGTATTTATCAGACTAAGAATTCATAATATTCTAAAATATTACATAAATTGATAAAGGATCAGTTTATCAGGTTAGTTATCCATTCATACATAGGGATATTGGCAACAGCTATGAATGACATCCTAGAGTTCACAGAAAGATTAGTATTTAATTCCTTTCCAGAAGTATCGAAAATTAACCCCCCCGCTTCCCTAGCTATTAGATAACATGCGGCCATATCTATTGCCCTTATCTTGTCTCGGATATCAATATATGCATCTATAGAACCACGTGCAAAATAGCATAATTCTAATGCATTTGCGCCTAGGTGTCTAACGTGACTAATTGACGATACCAATTTTGAAATGGATAAAAAATGATCTTCCGAAAGTCCAGAAATATTTAATCCAATTACCATTTCTTTTATTGAAAGTGAAGGTTCCTTCGCAGTTTGGATTTTCTTTTCATTCATGAATGAGCCTGTGGATAGGGAAGCATGGTATAAATCTCCAGATACTAGATTAAATACCACAGCATCAGTAACGGATTTTAAATTAGTATCTGAAGAATAAGCAAGGGAACAGCAGTAAAATGGCAATCCACAGTTAGCGTTGGTTGTACCGTCAACTCCATCCATAACAACCAATCCATTATCTTTGCCTTCTATAAAACCGCATTCCTCTCCCACAATGTTAGGATTAAAGGAATTCTTCTTTAGAATCTCAAAAACAGATTTTTCGGCAAGTAAATCAATTTTCGTGGATACATCACCGCCGGCACCGATTTCAAACTTTTCTTGTCCCTCAATGGTTCCAATCAAATCATGGGTATTTTTATAAACATTAATAGCACATTCTTTTAATATATCTAAGATCGGCACATTGAATCACAATGATCTTATTTTAACAAGCAAATAAAAACTATGAAATCAGGATTCATGGTGTAGACAATAAATCTAGACGATTATATACAAAAATACTAACCTTGATCACGAATTGCAATTACATATTATTTAATCACAGGATTATGAAATATTCTTAACATCGATAACTATATTGTACTATATATATCAAATGAGAATAGAATTGCAAATTTCATTTCCCCGAAACTATCTAGGAGTCCAAACTCTATCAAATGATGAAACTATGAATGATTAGGCCTCATAAGTCATTAGTTTTGTCTGAAAATTATCTTAATTAGAACCTAATGACAAATAATAAAAACTCCAATCTCCTAACTACTGCATAAATGCGTAGGGAGCTGAATAAATTACAGAATGATTTGACGACGACGAATGGGGAACTTCTAGGTGTGGTCATAGGCGTAACTAAACCAGGATACATTACTTTTGAAGGTAAAGAACCTGTAGGCTTGGGAGAATACATCACAATAACTGACGGTTTTCAAAAAAGGATTCTGGGTGTAGTGGAATCATGTTCTATTAAGAGTGATGCACTAGATGAGATTTCCAACTTTGAAGAAGCTCTAGAGAGTAAGGTAGTAGCTGAAATAAACAAAAGAGATAAGAGCTTTAAGGTTAACGTAAAAATTCTCGGTATGCTTGACATGTTAAAAAAATCAAAAGCCATCTTACCTGAAATACCCCCACTACCAGGAACCGAGGTATATAGAGCGAAAAAAGATGATCTAAAAGACATTTTTGATTCTGAAGAAGAATCATGGCTAAAGATAGGTACGCTCTTGAGAAATGCAAATGTGAATGTTAGAGTCAACATCAATAGACTTACAACTAGACACCTAGGGATTTTGGCAATGACAGGTATGGGGAAAAGTAATTTAGTCAGTGTAATTGCAAAATCGATAGCAAAAATTCCGGGCACTATGGTGATCTTTGACTATCACGACGAATATCGTTTTCTACAGGGAGAGAACATAAATTTTGTCCAAGCTCAGATAAACCCAAGATTATTAACATCCGATAAGTTTGGAGAAGTCATAGAGATAAGAGAAAATGCAGACATTCAAAACACAATATTACTAAAGGCGTATGATAACGATGACCTGAAAAAGAAAATAGGGGATGACTTTTGGGAGGAATTAGAGAAAAATGTAAAAGACATAGGTCTTAGGGAGAAGAGATTTGCAAGTTCTGCAGACAGAGTATTAGACAAGATCAAGGAAGCTAGGAGAAGATTTGATAGCATTTTGATTCCAAATGCATCAGATCCTGTTTCTCAAATCAGAGAAGGTTGTATAAATATAATAAATCTGATAGAATTTACTGAGAAACAAGCTAATGTAGCGATAGCGTTTTACCTCGAATCAATACTGTATCAAAGAAAGCTCTCAAAGAGCCAGAGCTTTAAATCAAGTTATCAAAGCACTGACCAAATATTATTTCATAGTCCAGTTATTGTGGTAATTGAAGAAGCCCATGTATTCATGCCAAAAAATGAGAATACTGATACAAAGTATATTGCTTCAAAGGTTGCAAGAGAAGGAAGAAAATTTGGGGTAGGGCTAATAATAGTGTCTCAACGACCACGTACTTTGGATCCAAATGTATTAAGTCAAATGGGCTCCCTAGCAATAATGAAGTTGGTTCAACAAGAAGACCAATCACAAATTGAATCATCTAGTGAATCAATAAACGGTAAGATTATTGAGCAATTACCATCTCTTAACCCCGGAGAAGCGTTGTTAGTAGGTCAGTGGGTAAATTTACCTTCGTTTGTAAGAATTGATGAAATAGTAGAGAGAACAATGGGAAAGGATCCAGAGCCAGTAAACGAGTGGAAAAACATCAAAGAGAAAAAAGAGATGTCAATCGAGGATAGTCGGATGTATATCAGAGAGGATTACATAGAAGAGGAATACATAGAATAAGATGATAAAGAGTTAAATACATAAATTTGTCAGATTCTATCCCCTATCTATAATAATGAACATCGCCATGATTACCAAAACTAGGGAAAGGATAAATCTAAAGCTGTATGATGAAGATCTAAAAAATTTGACTAGCGAGATTTTTGAGGATATATATACATTGAATTTCTTCTTACAAACTATCCCAAAAACTTTTGGTCCAGACAAGACGCTCTTGATTTTTAACGATTTGGAAATAACAAATAGCGTTTTAGACCTGCCTGATAAAGATGCAAATCTAGAAGGTTATAACCACAATGTAAAACTTTTACTGGCCAAAGATGAAAATTCTTATTTCATACAAGAATAGATAACCTTTTTACTCGGCAAAGGATCATAAAGAAAGAAAAAATGCTTATTTCATTTATTTCCTATGTTTCAGGATTATTATACTTGAAACATTTTCTGGCTATTGAAACCTTGCTTATAGAGTGACATATAGGACATTCAGCCCAGTTTTTTCCCCCAGAGTATCTCCAATAATAATTACATTTTTGGTACATACATTGAATCCAAAATGTTTTTTTTGGACCCTTCAACCAGTTTTCTTGCAATGGCTTGCGAGTTCTTCGTGCCTCTCTTGGCAAACGAGATAATTTCATGGTGTTTACGACAACTACCATATTTGCTCATGATCTATTAATCTTTTCTATGCATGTAATCTTACTGTTTTGATATTACGAAAACGAATGCTAATGAGGTATATGCATACACGCTACCGAATTTTTTAGACAATACTTACATTGGAACCCTTCTCAGTCATCTTGAATTTATACACTTGTTCAACCTCAGAATTTTCAAATATCTCTTCATCATGAGTAATAATTATCATTTGGGACAACGGACTCATTCCTTTACTAAAGACATCTGAAATAATTTTTACAAATGATCGACGCCTCTCCTCATCCAAATTTGTCGTAGGTTCATCTAAAACTATGAAATCAATTTTTGATGATCCCATCAAGAATGCAATCCCCATCCTAATAGCCAATGATACAGCGACTTTTTCGCCTCCACTCAATGATACAGTATCAATTTCTCCTCGCTTTCCATAACAAAGTACCTTTATTTCTCGCGGTTTTTCAATCAATGTAATTTTTGACAGTCCAACGTTGAAAATGTTAATGTATTCAGAGGCCTTGGTAGAAATCAAGTTTAGTGCCCGTGTCCTTAAACTTGAACTTACGATACCATCTCTGTTAAAGACTATGGAGCGAATATTTTCAAGATCAGAAATAAATTTTGCAGCCGATGATAACTCTGTTATCAATGTTTGAAATTCCGAATTTTCTCTCTGAACGTCTACAATTGTTTTTTCCAATATCGCTTTTTGACTATGTATATTAACGATTTCTGTTGAAAGCTTGTTTTTGGTTAATTTTTTTTGCTGATAAGAATTTAAATCAACCTCTATTACATCTTTCCTCATGTTTTGAATAATATCTATCAGATTTGCAGAATATTCATCTAATTTGTAAGTAGATAGATCGATATTTTTTAATGTATCCAATTGTAGTTTGGATAGGCTATGGTGATCTTTCCTTAGATCCTCTAGTTTATACTCTAAGGTATCGATACTGTCATTAATATCAAAATCATAATTTAATAGAGTACGCTCTGCAGATATTATATTTTTCTCCTTTCTTTTGAATTCCATTTCCTCTTTGTTGAGTTTAGAAATTTCAGAGAGTAGAAGCTGCTTCTCTTTGATCTTTTCGTTGAGTTCAAGATTGATATGAGAAATATCAAACATTTGGTTAAGGGAAATGATTTTAGAGTTACAAACAGGACATTTGCCATCTTTAATTTGGATTTTTTGAGCGCATTCGGTAAATCCTTTTAACTTTCCTATCTCCCCCTCTACTTTGATAACCTTACTGTTCAATTCATCTAATTCGGAACTAACCATCTGAATAGTGATAAAGACTTCATCTTTGTCCGTCAAAAAACCGACGGCATTTTTTATATCCACAATCATTCTTTGTGATTTATCAATTTCTGTTTTCAAAGTATTCGATCGTTCTCTAAAATATCTTAGTAAAGTATGTTCTAGCGATTTGATCTCAGAAAGTTTAGCTATTTTTGGCTCAAGAATTTCGATTTGTTTTTCCAATTCATTCAATGTTTCTGTTTTTTGAGATAATTGTACGAGGACAGTGTTTAATGATTGTTTTGATTGGAAAAATCTAGATTCATTATCTTTGGTTTTCTTAATGAGGATGTTTATTTGATTATCGTCATAACCTTGGGTTTTTTCTCGTAGTATTTTTCTAAAATCTTCTATAACATTATGCATGTTACTAAAAGATTTATCTAATCTATCTAATCCGATCATATTATTTAGTAATTCTTTAAATTCCTTAGGCTGTGAATCTATTATCTTACTAATTTCACCTTGTTGAATAATACCTGCAATTTGCAATTTAGTATAGTTAATCCCCATGATAGACTCCGTTTCATGGATTACTGATTCACCAAGTTGTTTTCGTTCTCCAGAAATGATTGATCTGTAATGGGATTTGTCATTTTGATCCATATTCAAATTATTGATGCTACTTTTAACCTTCTGTTCTAATCTAACTGAAGTCAGTCTGCCTTGGCTATCTATTTGTCTTTTGATCCTATAATTTGTAGAACCTATGGAAAATTCTAAAATTACAAAAGATCCCGTTTCATTATTAACATATCCACCCATTCCTCTTGTTAGCAAATTCTTGTGAGATTTGCGAGTGTGTTCATCGAATAGTGCAAATGTTATAGAATCAATAATACTGGATTTACCGGAACCGTTGTGCCCTACGAAAACTGTGATTCCAGGATGGAATTCAAGAGAAGTATCAGTGTGAGATAAAAAGTTATTTAAAACTATCCTTTTTATCAATTCTAGTTGCCTTTCCCAGCTATTTTTGATTCGTCCAAATTCTGATAAATAGATTTATTATTTTCAAAAAACTTCCAAACATAATTGGCAACTTGATTGTTCTTATCTTTATCAATATTCTTATTGTCGTGGGTGTCATCTTGATTATGAAACATACTGATTAGATCCAATGATAGATGAGTCAAAGGTTCAGAATGAAGAGATTTTAGAATTAGTGAAGACATCTCTTTATCCATGTCAAAATCTCCCGTATTATCGTAAGAAAATCCAGTATCGGGATCTTTGTCTAAAATGCTCCAATTATAGTATAAAAATGGAGCTTCTAATTGCAATAATTGTCTAGATAATATTTTGGGATCTATATCTGCTCCGCTTATTTTTAGATCAATAACAGGTTTTTTTGAATATCGAGTAGATTCTTGTACGATATTACGCAGCTTATCATCTAATTCGGGATATTCTATTTGGCATTCAAACTGATGTCGCCTCTTTTCTAGCTTTATCCAATGAGTATTGACGTTTGTAGAGACTTCTGAAAGGTCTACAAGTAAAAATCCCTTCTCCACATCTGAGATGGCTTCGTTATGTCCTAGATCAATCGAACCAGGATAAGCCACCAAACCATCGTTTAGAGAAGTAAATCTCTTTTCTATGTGGTCGTGATAATGACCCATAGCATAATAATCAAATCCGATTGGCAAATCATTAGAAAAAATTTCGCCTGCAAATTTGTTAAAATCATATAGGCCCTGATGAAGAACAAGTATCTTTTTTAACCGATGATTTTGAACTTTAGGTTTTTGGATGTCATTTTTCAAGATAGACTCTAATTTTCTAAATGGCCTGATCAATCCGTTATCAATATTTGAACGACGTTCCTTATTGAATCCATAGATTAGTAGATTGTCAATTTGAACCGGTGAATCGGGTCGGAGTCTTCTTGCTAATCCCAAATTATGAAATAGGTAAGGTAGAGGTACATCATTGGATCTACTTATATCGTGCTCACCTAATACAAAAAATACGGGTATGGATTTTTCTTTAAGTTTTTTTAATTCTTGGGCAAGCCTAATTATGGCCGCACCATTTGGCTTTGGATTGTGAAATATATCACCGGCCAAAATGATAGCTTTTACGTGCTCACTGATGGATTTTTCAATAGCCTCTCCAAATACTTCGTATAGATCTTCTTCTCGCTCTTGGAGATTGAATTGAGCATAACCCAAATGAATATCTGAAATATGAGATATAAGCAACTATGGTTCAAAAGATCAATGCCATATTTTATTTATTAATTGAAATCTGCATTCGAACTTACCCGCCACCTGCTCCACCTCCCAATGTACCCCATTGAACTTCTTGATAATTATCAATTAACTCATTTAACAAATCATTGATATCCTTATCTTGTTGTTTTGATGAAATATACTCGCTTAACAATGATTGGAGTCTTTTATAAGTAATGTCATCTACTTGCAGGTTTCTCATTTCTATCAAGACTATCTTGAGAATTTAATTATAGATATAGATTTGCACGTATGTTCAAAGAAAGATTTAACAGTAATATAATTTACCTTAAAATCATCAATAATGTCGATTAATTATCCTACTGAGATTTTTTCAAACACGCTGGGCAGAAAATTTCTCTTAAACATACTAAGATTTGATAACGGTTATTTTATTTCAATATCAGAGAATGAATCAAAGCTTGGATCTATCTCTGTATCATTAGCTGTGACAAACAAATCTAACACGGCTAGGGTGATTCAAGACAAAAATGATCAATTATTTATTGATACTCTTTCTACCAGGATTTCCCTGATGAAAAATGGTATCTGCATCATATCAATGTTCACAAAAAATAAATTACATTTAGATGACATGAAAATAATTAATGAAAAGATCCTGTCGGCAATAGAGGAGAAATAAATGATAAAAAAAGAAAAAAACAACCATAACAACAAGGATCGCAAAGGTATTTTGAGAAACAAAAATACTAGAAATCTTGATTCAAAGTCCGACCAAAAGAAAGTTGAAAATATCACCATAAAAGAAGACTCAGAATTAAAACATGAGTATGATTTGAGAAGCTTTTTATCATACCTCGAGAAAAGGGGGGAACTAATAACAATACACAAGAAAGTAAAAAAGAAGTTTGAACTTGCTGCAATAATAAGTAAGTTTGATAAGAAAGAGGCTGTAATGTTTACCAACGTTGATGAATCTAAATTCAAAGTCGTTTCGAATATCTTAGGGACCAGGGAGCGCTTTTTTTATGGGATCGAGTCTTCAGGTCCAATCAACAAAATCGATTTATCTAACTTAGGCAACATAGGACCAGAATATTACCCTAAAGAATTTTCCAATGACGCACCATTCTATAGTAACAGTACTAAAAATCTCTATGATCTTCCTATCGTAAGTCATTTTGAAAAAGATGCTGGTCCATTTATTACTTCATCTACAGTATATGTAAAGGATCAAGAGAATGGAAATCAAAACTCTTCAGTTCATAGAATGTTACTGCTTAATAATAGCCAAATGGCGATAAGAATGGTAGAGGGCAGGCATCTTCATAAATGCTTCGTTTACGCTAAAGAGCATAAAGAAGATTTAAAAATCAATGTTGTAGTTGGAGTGCATCCAGCCCTGAATATTGCAGCGGCATATCAAGCAGCGTATGGAATTGATGAAATTACAATAGCAAATTATCTCTTAAATGGCAATCTGAAGCTTGCAAAGAATAATTATTCTGACTTAATGATACCAAAGCACAGCGAGGTAGTATTAGATGGTAAAATACTTCATGACGAAGTATCTGAAGAATGGATGGTCGAAATGCTGAGGACATATGACTTTAAACGAAAACAGCCAGTTTTTGAAATTAACAAAATTTGGTACAGAGATAATCCCATATATTATGACATTTTACCGGGATACACGGAACACAGATTATTAATGGGATTGCCTATAGAAGCCAAAATTTTTAGTTACGTTAAGAATACTGTTCCCTCCACTAGAACTGTACACTTATCCGATGGAGGGAGTAATTGGTTAACTGCAGTAGTACAAATAAAGAAGAGACTAGAGGGTGAACCAAAAAATGCAATTCTAACTGCATTTGCAGCACATCCCTCTCTTAAGACTGCAATTATAGTTGATGAGGATATTAATCCCTGGAATCCTGTAGAAGTAGATTATGCCGTTTCTACTAGAACCCAAGCTGATAAAGATTTTCTAATAATAACAAATGCAAAGGGTTCAAGTTTAGATCCCTCTAGTGATCAAACCAATTTATTAACTACAAAATTAGGAATAGATGCTACGATTTCTCTTCTTAAAGATAGGGAGAGATTTGAGATTGCTAAAATACCTGGTGCAGATAATATCGATATCAAAAAGTATGTATAAAAAGAAAAAGAAAGTTACATGGTATCAAAGTTCTAAATATGTGTATTCCCGCATAGGAATCTTTGGGCTGAGATTAATTCAAAAGGATTAGAAATACTCGATTTAGCAAGAATGAAAAAGAAGTTTAGATAATTGGCATCATGAGAGCAGACAGAATCACACCATACACTAAATGGCCAGTTAAACTTGTAATGGCTGGACCAAGTCCTAATGGATGTTTAAGTGGATCAATTCCGGTTATGGGTTTGTGAATTGGTAGCAGCGTTAGAACCCATAAAACTAGACCATATAGAATGCCTACGAAAAACAGCATAGTGATTAAAGATGGACTCAAAGTCAATAAAAAATAAAAACCAATTCCCCCCAATCCACCATTTACAAAATGAAGAAAAAGAAGTCCAGGAAAATTGATCTTTGCTCTATCCGTTCTAAAAAATTTGCTATATAACACCTGATTTTCATGCCATTCAAGCACTCCTTCTAGACCCCACTTTCTCCAAAAAGGAAATTCAAAAAAAGTCATCATCAATGTAGAAAATAATCCCGTCAATAAACTCAAAAACATGGAAAAATAATCAAACATGCGATTATAGCCAAGTTATATGGAATATAATGTATCATCGGCCTGCAAATTAGTTAGCATCAGGGAGGAAACAAGGTAAGCAAGTAAACAAGTAGACTCCGATAATTGTAATATTAGGATTGTAAAACGCAGGAATTGAACTATATATCGATGCTCAGATCAAAATATTATGTGATCTTAATAGACATCAGCAAAAAGAATCCTGTCTTTAACAATCGTTCTAGGTCAGTTTATCTCACTCCACCTCTTATCATCTCACCTCATCTCACCTCACTCCACCTTACCAAAATAAATCATGGAGAAATGTTGGGTATCCCATCGTAATCAAACATAACTATAAAGCCACACACCTTTGTTTGATAAAGAGTCTCCAAATATTACCAGTAATCAGGATATTTACAAAAGAAATAATCAGAATCAGAATTCTGATGCTTTTATGGACTCAAAAACACAAACAATAGGTTGTTATGCGAGTTTTATAGAAGGATCAAAAATACGTATCCTATGAAATCAAGTTTTGACTATAATCAAATATCAACAAAAGTAGAATCAAAATCAATAGCAGAAGGAAAATACTGTATCATATGCGGACAGGTATTAGAGTAATGTAGAAGAATAAATACTAGGAAATTTATAGTTTAGTATGAACCGCCTGATAGTCGAATCCTACACCAACTCGACAATAAACACAATTTTAGATGACATATCTAAAAAGTATCAAATTGATACGTCCAAAGAACAGCTTGATGAGGATATCCCGATTAATGAAATCAAATTCAAATATAGAACTTACTCTGAATGCGTTAAAATGCTCTACAAGAGTGCAGGCGTAGTCAACGCAATTTAGGTTCTAACTTTCATTAGTTTTATATGACCAGTAGTACAAGCTTCTGAACCTTCTTCATGTTCGTGCAAAAGCTGTTTTGCATTTTCCTCAGGTAATTTTTCTGTTGAAATATAACCACATTTTTCACAAATAACAATATAGCTCCAGCCAACCAAATAGATATCATTTTAGTTATCAGCCTTCGATATTTATCTATATGTCCAAATTAACAGATAAGGATCTGCATGCTTATCACACGCATAATTTGACAAAGAATATGCAGATTAAACCAATAGAATTGGGATGAGATTTTGGAAATTTCTACTCAGGTTAGATCGAAATACTAATTACATGTAAGTTTGTTTTGCTTTTAAGTCATGTAGAAAGATATTATGTTGTAAATTATGTTGTAAATTTTTTTGCAAGTCAGATTTCTTTTAATTTTTTTATTGACCTTGAATAAATAAATGACCTTTTGATTGAAACAAGCAGATGGACATGATCCACAAAAGACAGTGGTTTCAGTCTAGCTGAGTCTTGGATTAGTAGATCGTAAAATCTTAAATAGAGATTTGATTCTGCTATGTGTAATGAGTTGCAAAGACAGTTTTGCTCGATATCCACTATTTATTACCATAATAATTATGGGAACAGGGATAGTATTGATGTTTCAAAATTCAAATACAATAGAAGCAGGTGCTACAACTTTTATGCAAGATAACTCAAACAGCACCACTTCTTCTACTCCTAGCACAGCTGTGGCCACGACATCTGCTTTGAATAATACATTCTATCATGATTCTGATGGTGAAATTAATAAACTAACATCGGCATTTGGATTACCATTTTATGAACTAACGGATGCCAAAGATACCGGTAAAGAAGTACTAAATATCGATCCACAACAAACCAAGGACTCTTACATTGCTCAGGGCAATATGAAAGGAATAGGCAATGTTACTGAATATGGTACTTATATATCAACTTATTCATCACCTGAAATTAGCAGCACTGGTAAAGGAATGATAGTTCAGAATGATAATGTAGCAACGTTTACTGCTGAGGATACTGGGAAATATGACAACGACGGGAACTTACTATTGAAAGGAACTATGTTTTTCCAATCTGATGATAAGAAAATGGAGAGCATTGACGGAAAGATAGGACTTTATCTTTACTGGAAAGATGCTAACGGTACCGACTGGACAAAAACATGGTTATGGAAATAGAGAATTACTGACAAGATAATGGAGTGTAGGGAAAGGATACAGTCTAAAGACAACAAATACAATTTTTTTACTTTTAGTTAATAGAACAGACCGATTTCTTTTAGATAGCCTCATCAGGGTTTTGGGGATCCAAATATTTATGCTATAAACTATAGGTGCAAAAACTAGGTTCTCGTTTAATAATTTAAATCCCTCTAATAATTTTGATGATGATCAAAGGATCATTATCATCCTTTGAAAAACAAATTCTCAACAATTTGTATTTTATCTTGTTTCATACTATTTTTATCATAACCAAGTAATGTCATCTTAAGAACGATTTGAGAAATCGAGTGGCAGTGTAGTAAAATTAAGGATATGATTTTTTGATGACAGGTGGCAGGGATATTTTATATTTATCCTGATATCAATTGAAATTAAATTTCTAAAGCAGTACTTTTGATCAGGTTTAAAATCATATAAGGTACAAGTACATCACAAAACAGTGTATCCGATTACACGAGAAACGCCCTGGTTATTTATCCCTTTTTATCTAAAGCTCATATGAAAAGTATAGACCTAGCAAGAATAATTCCTCGCAAAAAGACCCTAGAAGCACTAACAATGATAATGTTACTCTCTTTTTCATCTGCGATTGTCTCGGATTTCAACTCCGATAATAGAATAGCCATAGCGAGCCAACAAACTCAAAAAACTAAAGAGTTTACATTGATAGCAGATGAAACAATACTAAATATTTCTCCAAGTAAAAAAATTAATGCATGGACTTATAATGATACCATCCCTGGTCCGACTATTCGTGTTACTGAAGGAGATAAAGTAGTTGTACATTTCATAAATAATCTAAAGTTATCACATACTATTCACTTTCATGGTGGTCATAATGGAACTGTGGATGGAGTTTTTGAAATAGTCCCTCCAAACCAGACATTTACCTATGAATTTATAGCCACTCCAGCCGGTGCATTGATGTATCATTGCCACGTCATGCCAGTGGTTGAACATGTAAGAATGGGACTATACGGAGCATTTATCGTTGATCGCAAAGTCCCTTTGCCTCCAGCAAAAGAATTTTTGCTTGTATTTGGAGACCATGATTCAACCAATACACTCACCTCTGATCCAGAAAGTATGTTTTTTAATGGATATGAAAACATTCACTATGACAATCCGCTTCCAGTATACGAAAATGAAACAGCAAGAGTTTATTTAATAAACTTGGCGCAGCTTCCCGCATATGGATATCATGTGCATGGGACGTTATTTAAGACTTGGATTTCGGGTATTCTTATGAATGATCCTATATATACTCAAACTTGGGCAACTGCGTCAGGTGATGCGGCGGTTTTTGAATTGAAATGGCCGTGGACTGGAAATTTTCTCTTTCATATGCATGGAATTCCTGAAGAACGAGGGTCTATGGGATATTTCAATGTCTCTTTGCCTAATGAACACCTGGTAGACGGAAAGGATATAGCGATTACAAAGTCAGTCAGTATGATAGACTGGCAGCAGAACCTTACAAAAACATTGCAAAATGCTTCATCCATATCAGATCAAACAAAATAACTTCTCTTTTTTTGATTATGAGATTAACTTTCGACGTGACCGTTTAATCTATTAGATCAGATTATTATTAAAAATATTGAGAAAAGACATCTCTAATTTACAGGGTTAGCATATCTAAAATTATGAGAAGTCTGCAGAATAATTAATGAGTAATAAAATGTTACTAAAATAATCACAGAAAAATAAATATTGACCATCTTTTTCCAATAAGAAAGCTAAATAACTATTTGAGGCAAGCGGTAAATATCATATCTTTTCAATGCAAAACATGGATAAATTAATTACTAAAATTCTTTCAGTTTTTATAGTAACAGGCATATTGGGTGATTATATTCCAAATGTGTTGGCAACTTTAGGCACACCATTGGAAGTTTGTACTGGGAATAGCGCTGCAGGGCAAACAGGCAATAGTGCTGCCGAACAGGAGACGGAATAAGGACAGACCGGTGACACAGGAGCACAATCGGTTTCTCCAGAACTTAATGCATTAACAGGAAATAACCTGGGTGTTGAAGCACATCAAAATGGTAAGTGCATACCAACTTTTGAACAACCACCGACCGATTCAACAATTTCTCGAAATTAGAAATAGGATAAGAGATAAAGACAGCTCATTCAATAAATGTTCCTAGTTTTCTTTTTTCTTCTTTTTTTTGGTATCAATTACGGAGTCAATTCTAAAAAGTATTTTTCGATAGTTATAAGTTCCTAACATACATTAGTGAGATTACGAATATCAATCATCATTACGCAACATCTTTTAAAAGGTGTGAAAAAGATATGGATTAATGATCAATATTGGAAAAAAAATATTTGAGGAAGTAGATTTTCCAACCAATAGCACAATAATTTCGGAGGATAAAGATAAATCAATCATCGAAAGAGAAAGTAGCTGGACTGGGAAGATTAAAGGAATAGACTCATTTCCAAGCGGTACTGTAGAGGGTCATGGACGTTCAGTAATTTTTGAAAATGGCGTCTCTATTTCTAACTGGCAGGGTATTTGGGCTATAGAAAGCGGGCAAGAAATTTCGTTTATTGGAAAAGATACAAGCCGAAATGGCAAATACTATGTAATAAGAACATACTTTACTCGCAATGAGGAGTTAAAAGATCTTGACGGCATGGTGTGTTTTTTAGACGGAATATTTGATTCCAGAAATAAATCCTATATTTGTAGTGGATACAGATTGATCTAGAAATACATTTTTCATTACTTTACCCGTCTGGTGGCAGGAGTGGGTATCCTTATTATGATTTAGATCAAAAAAATAATCTCAATGTAAGCAAGTGTTTGATAACTTGATGCTCGAAGAATGAACGTTTTCTTTATTATATGCATTGACTTTGATTGTTTTTGTTATCAAGATCAATACTAAAAACCGTATTATCAATTCTGGACCGAGTTGAACCGTATCATAGTGTAAAACTAGGACAATTACACCCCTCAACCTTGCAAAAAGGAGGAGCATTGCCCATACCCATAGCCACATGAAGAGATTTCGGGTGGTTGCATACTTTACATGTTATAAAATCTTCAGGTTTACTAATGCTCATACATATTGATTAGTTATTATTTTATAAAAAGCATAACCATTTCAGGCGATATCTACTCTGAAAGAATTTTCTATTAATAATAAATTTCTGTGGTGCAAACAAAAATGACAAAAAAGTATGGTTGCTCGATAAATCGTAAAAATGTCAGACTCCAAGATTGGTTTCTCTCCTCAACCGAGTCAGATTCCATTATTTTGTTTTCTTTCAAGAAAATTGACTTGTTTAGCTCATCATCGAATTACTCAAACCCCATCATTGGTATCTAGTATCGATGATTATGATGGATAAATTCTCTCGGTAATATTTTATTGAGTTGGATATGCATTGTGAAAATGATATGACAAACAAAGAATTAGAAATTGCTGCTAAGGACTTTTTTAAAAAAAATGCGAAACTTGAGTTAAGAAATATATTTTTTACCTCAGGTATAACAGCGATTAGTCAATAATCCATAAAATCAATGCATTTAGAATTATTTTAAACCCCTTTTCTTTTTGTAAGATAGACAAACATAATACTACAACTAGAGAATCCCTGGGTCATGCCGGAATGACATCTCTCCCTTCAAATATACAAAACCCGTTGTTAACGCAAGGACAACGAGATAAACAAACTGACTTGTCGGTTACAAAAAAACTAAAAAAAGAAATTGGATCTAAAAGCTTTTTCTGATCTAATAATTAAGCGGAGGCAGTAGTTACTGCAGGTTGACTATCAAAAAAGAGAGCTGATGAAGAAGATAAACATTCTCTCTCACTACCACCGCCATCACCACCTTCGGATGCATTGACTTGCTGAATTGTAGAAGAAACATTGATTGTTCCTGGGATTGCTGCAACTAGTGAGAACAATGTCACGATTGCCAGGAGGCCAAGCCCCAAAATTTTTGGACTATTCATTATACAAATAAACCCATATGCCAATATTTAAAATTGATGGCAACCAACAATGGGTCTTTTGATCTGAGGAGGGTATAAAATATCTCAAAAGTGATTTTTATGTAGGTATGTAGGTTGAAGGGCGTTGTTTTCTAGCCAAGTCTATCCGAATAAATCTGCTATTTTATTAGATGTCATTATTATATGTCTTCTCAAATAATCGCTCAGGGAAACAAATCAAACAAGACAATGTTTTTTTTTGAAATCCTATGAAATAGACATGTTGACATGTTTCCAACATACATCGGGAGGTTACAAAAACGCAGATTATTATTCCATCTTATGACGGATATGCAATATTATGACACTCTCTTTGAGCTCTCACAAAAAACAGAATTTATTACAAAGTATAACAAGAAATTTGCAAAGTCTAGAGTTCATTCTCTCTGTTTCAATTTGGAAATGAAATCAGATAGTCTAAAGGGCATGGTTAGAATGTCCCCCTCCTCTATCATTGCAGACTTTAAGACATTCTTTGATAAGTATTCCTTTGGAGTTGTCGTAACCACAATTATTCGTTGGGTGGGGCTAATATCATGTATCATTTTTGCTAGATCAAGACCATTTAGACCCTTTAAGTGAGTATCCAAAACGACCACGTCGTACGGTTTACCCTTGTTTTCCTTCTCAAGAAAAAATTCAAGGGCTGCCTCACCATCAGCGACTGTAGCCGACCTTACTCCCAGAGTTTCTAGAAATGTCTTAAACAAGGTTAGAATATCGGATTCGGGTTCTGCAATTAAGATGTTGGCCGGTTCAAATTCTTTTGTTAAGGAATTAGTAGGTTTGACAACTTCAGATTTGTTTGATGTTCTTTTGTAATGATCGGATAAGATGGTATCTGCAACAGTTGCGGTTGAATTAGATGTTTTTTCTTTATACATAACAGTTTCAGCGTGTTCTTTGTAGAACTTGTCCCCAGGTTTTTCAAATGGTTGTTCGCGTTGGAATTCACACTCTACAAAGTTCATAACCATTTCATTCACCTTAGACTACAAACATATAATCAACATAGCTTAAATACATCGTTTTAAATCCTAATGTCTAATTTGTTCTGGTAACATAATGCTAAATGCGAGGTTCGCTTTTACAGTGGAATTTAGAATCTATATTCAAATTCTTGACATAAAAGCAAGAACATCATGATCTTTCAAACACCATTTATAGACAATATCAACCCAAAATTGATAGAGAAAAGAATAAGCATTTTAGTAATTCAGATGAATAACATTGGCAAGTTAGCTTGCCAAATCTTACGGAAAAGAATAGTTGGTAAAAGTATATCAAACGAATCAATATAAAGATTCTTTTCCCATTCTGATCAGATATTTTCAAGTTGGATAGGTAGCGAAATGACCGTTAAATAAGATAAATAATTATTGCATACAACCATAATATTTAGACCTGTGAATAAGGATTTAGAAATAACAAAAAGTATAATGACCCATATACATCTGATATTAGGAAACGAACCTGAGAAAAATCATACATTTAATTCCCTACAGGAGTTATATGATAAAATAGATGCGAGGCTCGAACCCTATGATACAACCGAGGAAACAAGTTATCATAGAAAGGAACTATTATTTACATTTGAAAAAAATATTGAATGGATGATAGTAAGAAAAATAATCATTTCCGATCATGATAAGAAAAGTGGCACTTTAGCTATTAAAATAGATAAAGAAAAGTTGGTAAAATACATTGTAGATCCCGAGAGGTCATTAATAGAAACAAATGAAGATAATGAGATAGACAAAATGTAACATCGTCATAGTCTTCACTATTGTAAAATTATGAAATTGTATGCTCTATGCCAAAAACCCTACTATCTTTTTGCAATGGTCAATAGGTAACCCAATCCAATACTATTGTCAAAGACATAAGGACCTATTGCTTTCAAGAAATCATCTCTAAGTAAATCGGTTTCACTAGAATCACCGCGATTATTTAATATTTGAATAGTATTAATCAATGGTCCATATTTTGTACTCATAAACTCCCAAAAGTGATTTGGACTAAGAATCGGAAAGAGTGCTGTACCACGCTCAAAATGCACTTTTGATACTTCATTTAATCTTTTTTCTATTACTTCAGGAACACCCCAAAGTATTGGAGAAGGAGGACTATTAACTGGTTTAGGTAAATGTTTACCATTTGCTTTAAATATTGATCCAATCGCAAGCTCGGGTGGCCAAGTTGCGAATCCTATCCGACCACCTTTCTTTGTCACTCGCATCATTTCTTTGGCAACGAGGTCTGGCTGAGGGGCAAACATGTGTCCAAAGGTTGAAAGAACAACATCAAAGGATTCGTCCTCAAAGGGTAAATTCTGGGCATCACCCGCCCTCCATGTTATCCCATCAACCTGGGCAATTTTCGCTTCTTCTGCAGCAAGGTCTAATAGTTCCGTCGTGATATCAATTCCGGTTACATTTGCACCTATTCTCCCTGCCGTAATTGCAGTGTTTCCATTTCCGCAGGCGATGTCAAGAACATCCTCTCCAGATTGAACATTTATTGATCTCACCAGGTGAGAAGATATTGAAGGAAGCATCGTAGAGATACTACGATAATCCCCTAGTTTCCAAACATTCTCGGTTTTTTTATTTTTCAAACTTTCTTTTTCACTTGCTTCATTCTCTTTATTTGACAGATTTAATTGACTCATATTGTGATATCGTGATATCACCATATAAATAGTTTTCTTTTGATGATATCTCGATATCATCACTTATATTGCTCTGAAGATTTCATAAAGTTATGGCCCGTAACATGATAATCCGAGGCTTCGATGATGAGATTCACTCTCAACTTGGCGATCAATCAAAAAAGAAGGGTGTTTCCATAAATTCAATTGTGAAGGACGCCGTGGATCAGTGGCTAAAAAAACAAGACGAAATACCAAAACGACACCATTTACTTCTATACGATAACGCGGAATCTGTGATTCGAATGATCAAGTCATTAGATAAATTGGCCAAGGAAGGTGAATGGTTTAGATGTTTCGTACGGTCATCTAATTCTTCAGTTACAGAGGCACTAGAAAAACTAGACTGGTTTGATGGGACAATAACACCATACAAGCCGTCTCAAAAAGATCCTCTGAATCATCTTAAAGACATATTGCAAAATATTTCGCAGAATTCTAATAATAAAGAAATATGTTTACTTGATTTCCTCATCAATGATATTGCAGACTCTTCAATTAAGGAAGCATGCTTTCTTGAAAAAGAATATGACAAGAATAGATTAGAGGGCCTAGTATTTTGTGCATATGATTTGAATAACATGTTTAAAGCTTCTACAACAGAAATGATAGAAATGTTCGAGTTACATGATCAGGTATTTATCCTTAATGATGATCAGATTTACAAATTGCATTTGACCAAAGAAAATATGCATAAACTTTTCTTGAGCTAGTGATATAAGCGAATAAGAAGATAGTACAGAAATCAAATATGAAATAATAAAAAATACCATATTAGATCCAACTAGATCCAAACATTTTAGATCCCCTTTTTTTGAAATAGTCGGACATTGTTACCGATCTTTCAATTCATTAAATAGATAAAGATTATAAAATTCAATGTTTCTTAGAGTATAGTAAAAACAAAAAAAATTTATTGTTGGCCTAGTGCCAAGTCGCCTAGTTGTTCTTGTAATTGTATTCCTACATTGTTACATGATGCTAAGGTAAATTCACCAGATACACATTGTGCATTCTGTTCGCTTGATTGACCTTGTTCAATTCCCTGCTCTGCTTTGTTATGTTTACCTGTTGCAAATGCCATGTTATCTCCAAATGCTACGACTGAACCAACGAGAGCTGTAGCAATAAACATCATTGCAAATACTCCAATCTTACTAGTTTTTGTTATGTTACTCATTATAATCATAATGTATAGATGAAATTTATTATATCATAGTTTGGATACTCATTGCTATCACATTTCTATAAAATACTTAACCAGTAAAATATTCTGATAAATGATTTTGTGAAAATATTCAGATGATTATTTAGCATGAATGTATTGATTAGTCACACCCTCTCAAATTGGTTTGCCAAGGAGATCTAAAAAGGTAGAACCGATCAAGGTTTCCATTTCGCCAATTTGAGACCCCCTGTGCTAGTTTTATAAATTATGATCACAATACTACATCATATAATGGAATTAACGAAAGTTGAGAGAGAAAACAAAGTGTATGTAAATGATAAAGCAATAGTTCTGGATAAGAATGCCATCACTGCATCTGAATTATTAGAATTAGCTGGATTTTCATCCCTTGCGTATAATATTTACTTGGTTTTGGATAGAAAGAGGAAGAAGAGCAAATTGTTGGGTGAAAATAAGAAAATTAAGGTTGAAACCGGAATGCGCTTTGATGCAACCTTAAAACAGACTTAGTTATGATATCACGGATAGATTAGACAATTTACTTTAGTTCTAGAATTTTCTTGTCAACTTTCTCAGGGAAAAGGTACTGTAATTATACCTTCGTTGCCATTGTTAGCAAATAACCTAATCGCACTATATTATCATGTATGTATGGTTCTATGGTTTTTAGATAGTCTTGTCTAATCAATTCTATTTTTTCCATTTTATTCTCCTCTTCAAGTGCCTGAATTAGTTGAATCAGTGAGCCTGATTTTGTTGCCATCTCCTGCCAGTAGTGATTTGGGCTAAGGATAGCATATTCAACGGTATCCCTTTCAAAAAATATATCCTTCACATCACACAATAGTTCTTGAATTTTGTCCGGGATTCCCCACTGCATAGGGGACGGAGGAGGAGGTGTCATTGATTGGTTATTTTGAACAGTGGGTATATACTTTGATATCGTATCATACATTCTTCCCCATGCAAGCTCTGGAGACCAAGTAGCAAAGCCTACGCGTCCACCTTTCTTGAGAACCCTTTGCATCTCGAATGCCGTTGCCTTTTGGTTTAATGCAAACATGTGACCAAATGTTGACAATACAATATCAAATGATTCATCTTCAAATGGAAGGCTTTCAGCGTTACCCTCTCTCCAATCAATCCCACTGACTTTTGCAATGGACTCCTCCTCCTTTGCTTGAGCTAAAAGCTCAGGTGTAATGTCTATACCTGTCACCTTTGCACCGGCTCTGCGTGCAGTTATTGCAGTGTTACCGAATCCACACGCCACATCTAAAACAGAATATACAGGTTTAACATTAACAAGTCTTACTAACTTAGCTGAGACTGGAGAAATCACTTTGCCAATACTTCTGTAATCACCTAAGGCCCATCTTTTCCTGATGCTCTGGTTTGAATTATTCAACCTAAAATCATGCCTCAGCTTAGCCTGATAAACTTTAATATTGTATTCATGATGAGATACAGTAACAGGGCTTATAACATATACTCGTGAATCAATTTTCCATTGCTATCTATAATTACATCATGATTATGAATGAGTCTTGAAAGGAAAGCATTGAATGGATATCGATCAAGTAATGACTTTGGATATGGACACACATATGAACCGTCAAAAGGTTTTTCGTGCCACCAATCCTCCAGATTGATGCATTCCTCAAAATGCTTGTTCTTAAGCAACAGAGTAGCACAATCTGCGGTTAAACGTATGTGCTTGTCCTTTCTGTTTATGTCTTGATTGGCTCTAAAAATCATTTCTTCTTTCAATTTATTAAAAGATTCTAAATTTCCTTCCATCGCATTAACATAATAAGGTACCAAGTCAATAACAATAAGATTTCCTTTTTCGATGTTTTCTTGATAATTTGTAATCTGTGATGAAAAGTTTTCTAAATAGCTTTCATTTGCTAAACTAACAGAGGCGTGGATACATATCTGACCTCGTTTTAAGCCTTCGTTAATGTATGTTGAAACCGCCTTGTCTAAATCATCTTGTTTATCATATAAAAGAATGACATGCATATTGGCGCTAGGGTCAATCAACGCGTCATAGTTCATTTCATTTATTAGTGTATGATTCTTTACCAACGTTCTAAAAGCTTCTGGACTTATCTCTTGCATCAAGCCTATTTCATAAGCACACAAAGTATGTGTTGGATTGGAAGCACCTTTTTGTGTTGATTCATAGTTGATCAACGCCTCGTAATATTTCTTTTCAAAAAACGGTTTCATATCGTAAAAAGCTCGAAATCTTTTTTTGCTGTCCATTGGTAAAACAAAATGACTACCTTCAATATTATCTTCATTCTCCATACTAGTATCATTATGCATCGGAGAAGGATTTTTGCTCATTGTCATCCCACCAGAGGGCGACAGCTTACCCGTTTCTAACATGTCACCAAAAAAATACCATTGGGTACTCGACAAGATAGTAATTACCCCATCATTTACTAAGGTAGAGATATTGAATCGAAATTGACAAATCTTTTTTAGTCTTTCTATAATTTCTTCCTTAGAAAGGTCATCTGTTACAAACAAGATAGATTCATCTTTTTCCAAACCCTCAATCAAAAATTGAAAACCAGCATCCAATTTCTCTTGACTATTAGAATAAATGGAAAATGCATGTGAAATATCATCATTCTTTTTGGGTTTATATACATTAATTGTCAAGACTATACACTATTCTATTCTGATTATGAAGTATAAGTGCATTATTAAGAATCAAAAAAATAGATTTGAGATAGGAAAACCGTAAAGTGACCTAGCATATCCTCAAGTATGTTTACTTTTCAATACTTGCGTTATTATACGCCTTCGCCAATACTTGGCTATTCAAAAGATCCCCTTGATTAAGATGTTGACTTGGATTTCCGATAGCTGAAGGCAGACTGGCAACCGGTGTTTGATTTGTTATTATGCTACCAATAGGAACAAGGGTATTATCCTGGATTTCAACTCCTACTACAATGCTTCCAAGCCTTATGACAACATTATTACCTATTTTTGAATCAAGTACTGCACTTTTTACTCCTACTATGGTGTTATTTCCAATCCAAACAGGTCCGTGGACTACTGAATCATGTGCTAGGCTTACATTGCCACCGATGAAAATAGCATATCCCTGATCAAACCTCGTATCATTTCCAAGTAGTCGTTCTCCATTTTGAGAGAATCTTTTGTTATCATTATTTATCCCAACTTTAACAGCATCAATAGCATGTAGTATGACACCATCTTGTATGTTAGAATAACCCCCGTTGTGAATTGGAACACCTTCATCTGCTCTGCAAACGGCTGTAGGGGCCACTAATACATCTTTCCCTATAAAGCAATCACCTATAACAACGGCAAAGGGATGTATAAAAGCTGAATCAACAATTTTAGGAGAGAAAACATTTGAAACTACAAATGTTTTTACATTAGACATTATGTTAAGCCATTGGTTTGTTACTCTTGTGTCATTAGTTTCCTGTTCTAGTGCTAGTGGTCCTTGATGACCAACAAAGGCAATTATTTCCATTACTATTAAAGAGGTCATGATTGTTATTTGTATAGTAATATTCTTCTTCTTTGTATTATTTCTCATGAGATCAATCGCATATCTCTATATATATAAACAAATGAGAGGTGGATGAATATTGATTCAAAAAGATACTTCCGTTTTGGAATCATTCACTTTGCTCCTTTTCATTTTTATAATATGTTCCCTTAAGAAATAGAACAGGCCATTTTTATTTGAGATTGTGTGATAATCAAATTAAAATCTCAAAGTGAAAAATTGCATGAAGGATTTGAATCAAGATTATCGAATAAGCAAGATACAAAATTAGATTATCAACAGAAAACTATTTTCGATCTATTAGTCGATGATATTTACAATGATAAAATATTAGTCTCAATCAATACTATCTTTTATTCAAAATCGATATTAGAATAATTATATCCAAAAACTTGTGAAAATTCAATAAAAATTTGTTTTGTTATATATCCTGATCACCTCCGTATTTGTGATTTCGATTGTGTTGAGTCCATTTGAACTTACATTTGCACAGAAGGAAGATAACAATATAATTAGACAAGAAGGGGATGGAAATGACGCTTCTTAAAGCGAAGATAATTCCCAAGAAGCAGATCAAAATAGTCAATATGTTTCCGGAGACAGTAATTTCTTTAGTTGTAACAACGGAAGTTCAAACATTATCGGTACAAGTGAACAAGGAACATCAGGAATAGGATTTCCAGTAATCATCAGTAATGACAATATTTATGTGCGGGATGGAAATCGAGCTCCTGCCACTGGTTCTGACACAGCCCTTTCAACCGTAGCGTGCGATGCCGGGGATGCTTTGATAAGTGGAACCTCAAACTTTGAACCTTCAGATGGATCATCCTTAAAATCTATAAATATTTTCTAAGGCATCTTGGTTTTTCCTGGAATGTTCAAGGTACAGCTCAGGATAGCGGGGAGATCACTGTTACTGCCAAGATTTTGTGCTATAACAATCCATCCCCATAATTTTGTGTTTATTAGTAAAAAATTTTTCTGGTTAATTTAATTAAGAATGATTCCTAAAATAAAAATTCTTGAAGTGTGATAAATTAGCTTATTTTACATTTGATATTCCTCAATTTTGCAGAAATTAATTATCAGATCTAAAATATTCTACTTTCATTCGGAGGTTCAAAATTCACTCCTTGTGTTTAAGATCATTTCAAAATGTCGTCATCATCTAGTGGATACGTGCACAATGATCCTATGACACTATGGAAAAACATAAGCAGCGTATAAAAAATATCAAATTCGGACATAAATGTAAATACTTATTTACCTACGGCTTGGATAAACCTTGATGAACAAAATTAGAAATTTAAGCATCTTTATCGTAGCATTTTCTGTACTGATGATTGGTGCATCAGCAGTATCCACCTTAGGTTCTATTAGCCCAGTATTTGCTACCACAGAAGATTCTGATAATGATCAATCTAACAATGATCAATCTAACAATGATCAATCTAACAATGATCAATCTAACAATGATCAATCTAGTTCAAGTCAAACAGATAATGAACAACCATCATTAGAGACTGTAGACACCCATTTGGAAAGTTGTATTCAACAAATAGAAAATGATAATACTGATGAAGCCTTAAACGATTGTCAAAATGCTGATAATGAGTTAGACAGATTAATAGCTAATTCAACTGGATGATGAATGTAGAGTTCAAAATATAGCAAATTCGCCTTAGCTGAATAAATCGACTCCAATCAATCCTTTAATTTTTTTATCACCAATTCAAGTTTATGATTGTTAAAATTTATGAAATTACTGTATGTATACCTACTAAACGGATCAGTATCAGTAGATCAGATCATAATTCTAGATGGACAAATATTGTTGTAACTTGACAGGTAATTCTTTACTCATATTAAGACTGACACTTGCTTTGTTTAGCATTGAATTAACTTCTCATTGGGATTTAGAAGGTAAAACTGGACAAAGAATTTGAAAATTCTATTAGGTAGTTTTCATTGAAATATTAAAACTATTCAAAACCACCTTTACACGTATTAAAGAAAGTGATTAGACTTGATTAGTCGGTTAGTTAGTTTGATCATTATTGGGTAGCACACTCACATGATTTCAAAATTAGTAATGCTTCATTCTCTGTTTGTCCTTATGTAACTACATTCAATTCTCAAAGTACAAATAGATAAGAAACCATTTTCTAGTATTGCGTAAATGTGTTGAAAATTCATAATCCAGAATAACTATAAATAGATAGATGTTCAAATTACGATCGATTAGTAATATCCCATAGTAGTGCTAAGAATAGCAAAACAGAGATTTTACATGGGCAAGAGCCAATAATGAAAAAAATATGCATTTATTCATAGTACCCAGACAAAAATGGACATAAATTTTGACTACCAAGGTCCATCAATACTAATCACTACCCCTTCATATCGTGATAGTTATAATGATATCTTAAAGAAAGGTTGTAAGATTAGATGCATCACAGAGATTACACCTGAAAATATTTCATTCTGTAAAGAAATAACTGGTTTGGTGACTGAGCTGCGACACCTTGATGGTCTTAAAGGGGGCTTGGCAATCAACGAAGCAGAGTATATGGCAGCAACACTCATCCAAAACATGCAGCCATTAACTGAGGTTTATTGGAGTAACGCAGTTAATGTTATTGAACAAGGTCAATACATCTTTGACACGTTTTGGAGAAACGCTATCCCAGCACGTAGAAAAATTAAGGAAATCGAGGAGAGCAGAATTCCCGAGGTCATTGAATCGATTAATGACCCAGTGGAGCTGCAAACTAAGGTAGTTGAACTTCTAAGGATTGCCAAAAAAGAGATTTTAATTATTTTTTCTACATCCAATGCTTTTCACAGACAAGAACGCACTGGGTCGATACAGACTCTAAAAGAAATAGGATAGACAAGACATGGAGTAAAAATTAAAGTTTTGACACCTAAGGATGAGAAAATAGAAGAATTATGATATGAACTGGCCCGCAACCCAAATTTTCATTTTAGATTTATGGATCCAATATCTCAAGTATCAATTTTGGTAATTGATAAAAGATTTTCGATAGTTGCAGAGTTGAGGGATGACTCCAAGCATACAGTAGCAGAAGCGATAGGACTGGCCACATATTCGAACAGTATCCCCACAGTATTAACATATACGGCAATATTTGACGTGATCTGGAAACAGACAGAGTTGTATGAACGACTAAAAATCCAAGATAGAATGCAAAAGGAATTCATTAATGCAGTTGCACATGACCTTAGGACTCCAATTACACCTATTATTGGCTTGACAACACTTGTTAAAGACAAACTGAAAGACGAGAAACAAATAGGACTACTTGACGTCGTAATAGATAATGGTAAAAGGCTACAATCATTGAGTGAAAACATCTTGGCCCTAACAATGATGGAGGGGAATTTGTTTAATATTTCAAAAGAGACATTTGATCTAAATCGTGTAATTTTGGAAATCATCAAAGACTGCAGGATTAAGCTAGAGAAATTACCAAAATTCGATAATCAATTCAAGAAAAAAATAAGTTTTCAATTGCATGGTTTTGATGGGAAGATAATGGTAAAGGTCGACAGACACCGAATTTCCAAAGTTGTTTATATTATAATAGACAATGCCATAAATTTTATCATAAAGGAAGGATTGATATCCATATTTGTCGAACAGAAAATAGTTGAGGATGGCAAAAATATTGTTATTGTACTTATAAAAGATAACTGGGAAGGCATACATCCCGATTTAAATTCAAGATTATTTGCCAAGTTCGCCTGCAAATCATCCTATGGAATAGGATTAGGACTATATATTTCTAAAGAGATTATTCAAAGGCATAATGGTACTATTTGGGGTAAAAATAATCAAGATAGTAGAGGCGCTACATTCTCATTCAAATTACCAGGAATATGATGGGCGGAATAGACAAACTATAGAAAGGTCAATACTCACACAGAGTTACCCGGAATGAAAAACTCCATACCAAAAAAGAATAGAAAAGTACTAAGGATAAGATCTTAGTTCTTACCTATTACAGCCCTTACTATATATGTGCACAACCAACAAGCAAAATAACAGTAGTATGAATAATTTGAATAATTTATTGTTTGTACTCTAGTTTGAAATTTGTCTAGCTCCAACAAAACAATAAATAGATGATTTATTGCGCCTATTTTCTAAATCAAACCCAAGATCGGCCTGATTTCATTATTATTATCATCATTAAATTGTTATTTTGTATCCTTTCAAACTTTACATTTCTATTGTTAGCTTGGATCCCCATCAATGCTTCGCTACGATTTGTAGTAACTGAAAATTGACTGATAATTTTGTTATTTTCTTTTACGATATTTAGAATTTTATAGTTGATACTGAATTTACTAAAACAACAAACACATGATATCTATTGTCGAAATAAAAAAAGAATTGGTTCTCTACATGCATTCATTTAAAACCATATCTATTTTGTCTTTTATTTGAAAAAGGTTTTTTTTATTGACGGTAATACTATGAGATTCAATGAAGTTTTCTCCCTCATAAATTTTATGAACTATTGAATACCGATTCTCATACCTATTGTCTCCTTTGTTTTGTTTGTAAAGATCATTAACTTCAATAATCCACCGGATTTTATTTCCATCTGGTGTAGTGTTTTCTGATGAGGTTGCCAATGATATAGAAGAATTGAAAAACTTCATTTATTTGTATCAGCCTAGCGATTTCTATTTTCTTTATCGATACGAACCAATTTACCGATCATAATGTCCTATCCATTCTATCCAAAAGGTCAATACGTCATATTTGAACCCGATCTTATCTGAAGGTATTTGTTATCTAATTAGTTATTTCTCTGAGAAGGCGTGTATATTCTTGATAGAGTAGTGTTTGATTCTAAAGTATTAAACAAGATGATCTGCAATCACGTAGAAATATCCATTTGGTCTAGAACCATTCAGATTGTTTGTATTAGAAAGAAAACAAAAAGAAAGAATAAATTATTTACTTACAGTGACCTTTTGACCAGCCAACACTGTATCCTTTAGCATAGTCCCCTGATCCCGGAGAATATCCCCAACAGTGGTCATGATCCCACCAACCCTGTTTACATCCTTGTATCCAACTCTGTGATTTTCCAGAGTACTCTGTACAATAATGTGGTGTACTTTTACATTCTCCTTTATTCCATCCTACTTTATACCCCTTGGCTACCTCGCCGGTCCCTGGGTTGTAACTTTTGCAATGGTCATGATCATACCAACCTTGTTTACATCCTTCGATCCATGCGTTTGACTTTCCCATTTCATCTGCACAATAATATGCAGCATATACAGATTTATTGACGAGCAATGATGGAGCTACGGCGATCGATATAGCAACAAGTGCTATTGCGAGTATCTTTATATTAGTATCCATTAAATTGTTCATATAATCTGGACATATAAAAGCATTTTAAGTCCTGTAGAATCAGAAATGCTATTCTGATGTTACCCCAATTCTCAAAGATTTGTAAATTTGGTAAGAGATATGGAAGTTTTAAGGTTATAAATATTATTTAGATTATTATCTATTTTTTGGATCCCAAATGGAGTAAGAATAGAAAAGGTTCAATAAACAAAGTAAAATCTAGTATTGATTTTACCGTAGAGATCAACAAGCATGATTCTTTTATTTGAACCTGATATATTTTTTCACCAAAGCGCATAAACAATGACTATTATCTTGATCATTTGGGGAATACTAAAACCTCAATTTTGGATACTATTGACAATTCCTAAATAACCAAACTTGCTAGAGTTAGAACATAACCAACAAAGCAAATTCTGTTAGCACTCTAACTCTTATAGCAATAGCGATATGTAGACAATGATCGCAACAAGTCCAATAATTATTTTTAGCGTAAATACACAAAAAATAGGGATGTATGATTGCACTACTTCTGGTAATAATAATGTAGCAGGAAACTGTTTAGTTGGCCTTGATACTGCAAAAAAATGGGTTATGATAATAACACTGACCATCCGAGTAGATACATTCCATGTTGGGAGAAGATACCGGTGGTGGAAATTACACTCATCCAAATGATGGCGGAAGAACATAAAGTAACGACATCTATGGTGATCCCGGTGATTCAGAACGAGGTGTCGGTTCAACCAAATTTTTAATCAATAAGAATATCACAATACCTTGGAACAAACAATATTTTTTATATTAATTATAAAAATGTAAAGTGCGGGATTTGAACCCCGTTGTCACAAATTCTTTATCTTGTCAATTAGATCGAGTGAATTAGATCCAACGTCAGTTGTGATATAAAGCAAGTGACTCTCGTCAAAGGGCATGGTTATACGCTTAATCTTTTCGTACTCTGCTAGAACATACTTTCCTTTACCTATCTTTGAAGCCAACTTGCTTCTAGTTTTCCATGCGTTAATGGCTAATTGCAAGGATTCCTGACTCTCTTCTTTTGATAATAAATTTGTAGTTCCAGGATTATGCTCCGAGTACAGAATCTTTTCATCTTTTGTATCAAATATTGTTACAAACCTTATTGCAGAATCCAAGCCCAATATTGCTTTTCCTAGTTCATTGTATTCCAATATTACAGCTTTGTATCATACTTTTTTATAAACATTCTCTAAATAACATATATTTTTAATTAATAGCGACTAAAATAAGCATTATTTGGTCATTTCATATAAATAACTATAAAAATAACAATGTGACCGAAAATACATTACTAATACGGTTCTTATTTAGATTCCGCTGCAACTATTTGAACCTAATAATAAAGTAAGATGTCAACACCAAAATCACTTGATTAAGGAAATCGTAATAAACTTTACAGTTGCAAAAGTGAGACGTTGAGATACCATACTTGGTTTAGATTCTATTGATTTCATCAACCCTGTAGTTTTGTCAAAATAGCCGCGACTTGAAAACCTGCTAATAGGGCGATTCCTTTAATAATTCCTCCTTCCTTAAACGCCACTGGAATCATAGAATCGGCTAGCATAACAAGTACTGCTCCCGCTGCGAAAGCGATCGATATTGAGATAATAGGTGGGCTAGCATATGATAAAATAGTTTACCCCAGAGTTGTTGATAGTACCAATGCTATGGACCAAGTAACTAGTATTCGTTTTTTACCTATGCCACTAGATTTCATTCCATAAGTTGAAGCCAATCCTTCAGGAAGGTTTGAAACAAAAATTGCAACAAGAAAAGCAATATTTAAGACGCCTCCAGTTGCAAGTGTAAGCCCAAGTGCTGCATTTTCTGGTATACCATCCATTAGAGCACCTATGAATAAGGAACGACCAGAGTCTGATGACGTAGTATTCCTTTTTCTTTATAATTTGATCCTTTCTTCAGGTTATTACTACTAGCTTTGGCAGCCGATTTTTTCTTGAGGAAATAATTTGCAATACTAAAAGATATTCCTCCGAGAATGAAACCAGTTACAGTAGCGGGGAGAGTGTGGGTGACCTGAAAAGCCTCTACTAAAATTGAAAAAGTCAAGGTTGTAATTAGTACTCCGCTTCCAAAAGCCATTATTGTTGTAATGACTTGACGGGACAAATTGACATACAATGCAATGAGGCAACCAATAAGTAAAGGACTGCTTGCAATAAAACCCCAAATCAAAGAATCAAATATGCCATTCATAAAGCATCTTAATCTAGGCATTTAAAATATTTTTGATTACTCGAATGTAGTATAAATAACCCTATAAGTTCCATTAGAAGAATATAATATTCAGCTAGTTTATGTCCTATTCCATGTTGCAGATTGGAAAAATGTTTTAATCTTCCTACAATATGTAATGGTTACTATCTGATAAAGCTTTCTGGAAATATTAAATGCGCTTGATACACTTTCTTTCAAATCTATAATTATCTGTGTTGTAGAATCATTTTACTATCGTCATACCAGTGAACAAAGTGATTATCTTGGTTTTAGGGTTTATTCCATACGCTCATTAAGTATTTCTTGATTATATAGTGCTGCTGTTTTAGTGATCCATGGGCCCATACATATTAGGAGCCGACCAATCGCTTACCGCAATAGGGACAAAAAACTAAAGGCGCGCTAGCAATGTTGCCTTCAAACATAAGATAGTAAACTCCTTTATGATCTCCTGAAAACTTAAAAATCTCTGTGTCATGTCTAATGCATTCACTTTCATATTCTTCTTTGAATTTCTCACAACAAAACTCTCTAGTCATTCTTCTTTGCTCACTCCACAGAATGGACAAAACTTTAGGAGTATATAAACAAAATTACAAATTTCTTTCTTAATAATGCAGTAGATAATTAATCAGAAAAACGATGCAATCATTCTAAAAACAAAGGGTGGAAGGTGTGGGATTTGAACCAGCTACAAAGTTGAAAGGAATGATTTATTGTAGTTTATATTTTGACCGAACATTTTGAAACGGAGATACAGGATCACTCAATACAGTGATTAAATTTTCATCATCATGTCTACAATAAAAGTAATCAGGATTTAAGTCACCAAGTAAAATCACCCAATTACCTGACAAGGTTTTGATTCACATTGCTTGGGTATCATAGACATATACAAGACTCATCTCATAGGCAAATGAAATCGTCATTGAAATTTAGGTCGGTATCGAATTTCTTTGTTTTTTCTTAATTTTAAGAGTTTTCTTTCTCATACAATTATTCTGTACAAATAATTATGTTGAAATTGTTAATTGATTGCAATACTCTGGTAAATTAGCAGTTTAAGGAAAGGTTATATCAAATAGGGGATACTTTTGTAAATTGAAATTAATCCAAGCTTTTCCCGGCATGCCAAATAAAGTCACAGAGGTGGAAGTTAATAGTTTTCTTGAAAGTAAACTCAACTTACAGTTAGCTACAATAGACGAAGAAGGATACCCAATCATTCAACCAATCTGGTTTCTATATGACAAAGAATCGAACAAGATTTATGAGGCTACTCAAAAAATAACCAAGAAGGCTCAGAATATTTATAGAAATCCGGATAAAATTTACTTCTCAATTGATGATGGGAATCTCCCCTATAAAGGAGTAAAAGGAAGAGTGGCAGCGAGAATATCTGAAGACATAGATTGGAACATACCAATTGTAGAGAAATTAAATATTAAATATTTAGGTACAACAGACCACCCTCTTGCCAATATGATTCTAGAAAATACAAGAAAAGGAATACAGATTGTAATTGAAATTACACCCAAGTTTTTCTCGGCTTGGGATTTTGGAAAATCTATGTAGGATTTAATTCTATCTCATGCACTAAAAAATAATACAAAACGCAGTCCCATAAAGGAACATAAGTTCATAGACAGGATCGCAGGTCTAGGAAAGGGACAAAGAACTAAATTCATGAGCACCAAATATGATATTTCAAAATTTATTGATAATAGCAAGGCTCAATATCACATTCTTTCGGCATTAACAGTGCTTGAAACTGCATAGGCCGTTCATTCTCCTGATAGAACCCATCTGATACCATTAAAGATCGTTTTGATTATAACCCCACCCACTCTATTGGCGATGTTTCATTTTCTAATATCGAACCTTATTACTCAATGCATTTCCTTTTCATAGACCCTAAATACAATACGTTATTGCTACTAGTTTATATATATTGTATTTTATTCACAAAGTAATGAATAAAGTAAACATAGTATTATCTGCAGTTGCGCTACTTGGTGTAATTGCTTTGGGTATTCAACTTTCGGAAACAGTATTGGCACAACCACAGGAACAATCCACTCCCTTTGTAGTGCAAGATACAAAGCAGTCTGTGCAAGATCCTCTACCAGGTCATGAATCACATCAAGTTGTGATTGCAGCTCCACTAAGAGATGACGGAAAGATTTATTCAGGTATAGTTTCATTTACCGCAAGCCAACCCGTTGAGGCAGTAATTCTACATAAATACAATTTGATATCAAATTCATCCGTAGTTGCAGAACCATTGAATACGTCAGTTGATGATGGCAAATTTGCGGCATCAGTAATGAAACAATTTACAGAATCCTCATTTAATGCAGGATCATTTGTATTTGCTGGTAACGCTTTAGCATTCCACAATCTAGCGGGAAATCCCTTTATCGTGACCTACACAGTAGATGGAGATGTTAGTTCCCTAACTCAATAAAGATAGCGCCTATGTCAAATACATCGTAAAAAATACAAAGTGTGGGATTTGAACCCGCCATCCAAGTATAATTTGCCTGGCCTTTTATCAGTACCACTTGAAATAGAAATGAAATTCCCCTTTGCGAGTAATTCTTTTTGTTTTAAGTTTGAACATAAGATGATATTATGGAATCATCAGAAAATGATAAAAATGATAAAAATTATGTGGAATTTGTCTTTTATCGAGTCCCCAAGAAAAATCATGAATCCTTGTTACAAGTTACAAACCGATTGATCGAGTTTATTAAGAAAGAGGAAGTAGTCTACGACTGTTTTAGCATAATAGGTGCTGAAAATATACCGGGATTCATTAACATTACCAAAGTCATCACCATCAATCCTGACGAGGAAGAGATATGGATAAATCAGGTAACATATAAAGATCGGGAGCACCGCACTCTAGTTGTAGAAAAAATTTCAAAAGATAAAGAATGTCAAGATATTTATGAAGAGTTTATTAGGTTACTAACTCCTGGTACTGGATTTATCAGTGGTGAATTTAGAAATCTAGTAGAGGTTAATAATCAGTGCCAAGATACTTACACCTGTAAAATTCATAACTTTGAATAAACCTATCATTGTTTGGGCTCAACCAGTATGGTTTTTTAGTAATTTTTTCAATTTAACATGATACCTTGTATTTTTTAACCTGTTTTAAATATAATTATTCTCCAGGAAAATAATGACAATCACTCGATTCTAAATTTGATGTTAGGCAAACAGATATTGTTTAAATTCCTATAGGAACAGGAAATGCGGGATTTGAATATGTCAATTTGTTATTTCTTACTCTGATGAATTTCATTCATGACGTACTGTATATAATCGACTATTTCAGTTTCAGTCATTGAGGGTTCAACTTCAGATGCTTCTTCCATTTCATTCTCAAGATTCTTAGCAACAGTCAATACTCGAGATTCTAATTCCTTATTTCTGTGAGCAGTGCCAATACTACCAAGGAAATTGGCTTGTTCAGTTACAGAATTCTTGATAGACCTAAGAAGTACAAGATCTTGAGAAACAATTTGAGCTGCCGAACACAGTCCTGAATAAATAAGATAGCACGATAAGCCGATAAGCGAAACTGAAATTAAGCCAAATGGAGGGTATGCGGACTGTGCAGCGGTGGCTGACCCTGTTATATAGAAAAGAAGAAAACCATACGCAGTCAAGATTAACTGAGTTCTAATAACAGAATTTGACTTTAAAGTCCTTGCTACATACAAAAAGGAAATACCAAACATAATACCGGATATAATTCCTCCAAACGAAACGATTAGTATATTTAGTAACGCATTTTCATCATTGACTGGATCAAAATATCCCAATACAAAAAGGGGAAAGGATATATTATAATATATTAGAGGTATTATCATTATACACCAAAACCTTAGCCTTCCAATTCTTCGCAAATTCTGATAGAGTAGTTTTACGCCACCTATCCATGTTAAGATATAGGCTGTTAAACTAGACATCTGATAAGCCACATTAATTTGATCACTAACGGATAAATTACCAAATTCAGGAAAATAAGCAACATAATCTGAAGGTATAATCCGGTCTTGTTGGGTAAGCATATCAATTTGATTAAATAAACCAAATACTCCGTTGACAACATATGCTATCATAGCCATGGCAAATATCATTATCATTATATTTTGGTTAAAATTCCGGTACCATAAAATAAAGGCCCTTGCTAATAATCCTAAAATACCAATCCAAATACCATAACTGATTATGTAATCAGACATTGCCCTGTAAATACAAGGTAATAGATGAGTTTGAAATGAGCGTACTTTCCAACAGTTAAACTATTGATATGTTTGACATTATTTATTAGATAGTAAGAAGAAAAAATAGAAAATACTGTCAAACTAACAAATAATGTTAGTCCTGTAGGAGAAGACAAGTATTCTGGAATGAAATCTGCTATAATACCTAGTTGAGAATCTACAAGAACGGAGACTACCATGATCACGATGATAATTGGAACGTAGCTGTTTTTGGATTTTAGAGAAGACGATAGCCTATCAAACCAATTTCCAATTTTCATGAATCAAATTCTTAAATAATGAAGTTGAATTTAAAGAATTGTTAGGAATCCAATTTCATATGATCATGATATGCTACGAGTACTTTTATGTGTAAATTAAGATATGATCACTGTAGTGATGAAACTACTAAATATGTCAACCTAAAGGTTAGTGAAAACGATGTCAAATTAAAATTAGAAGTTAAAATCACCAAAAAAACATTGATTTTTTGAATTCGTTGGACTGTTATGAAAAAAGACATCTAGAATGGATAGAAACAATATTGGAAATTTTTTAATGTTTGATTTCTTAAAATAACACAAGAATCAAAACTCGATGATTAACTCATTTCCAACTGAATTCGTACGTATGGTGAGTAATAAAGTTCCGAATTATTCGTAGTCATTTAGAAGATACTGAAAAGTAATTTGGTAGACATACGACATTAGTGTAAGCAAGATTGAGAATTTTTTGTTATTACTCGTCATCATAGAATAATTTTATGAATATATTCTATTTGTATAATATTTTTATATAAGGTGGATCATTTACAAATAAATTGAAAATTAGAGTAAATATGTTTGCCATAATATTGGCCACTGCTTCACTGGCTTTGGCTCCATCGCTACTGAACACAGAAAGCGCAAATGCTGCGTATTATTGTTCAGATGAAAAAGGAAAGTCAAAAGCATGGATAGAAGGATGTAAACAAGGCTGGTATGATCATAACCATTGTTTGGCATACAACCCAGGGACTGGCGAAGTAGCCAAGGGATATAAAGTCGGTTGGTCAAAGGGCAGTTGTTAACAACTCATTTTTTTTATAGTTGATATTTAAATTAGATTTTGCCAAATAATAAGATAGTGTTATAATATAGTAGTAACAACGCTCCAATTTTATGGTCGCACAATAGAGATATAGGAATATATAAAGATTCATTCTTAAAATTAAAGATATAACATGCTATTTTGCCATAATATTCGTAGAAAGAATACCTACATTTTCTACCAATGACAATATCATAGTATGATTTGTTCAAGTCTTTTTATTTCTAAATTCTGTTCTATTATTGTAGCCATTAGCGTTGAAAGTAGTTGTTCTGTATCGCTTTCGGACTTTGTTAGTACGACCTGGTACCGCTTGTAATAAACCTTTGATACCATTCCAAATAACACCTCTTTAACCTTTGATGATGGCAACCTAGCCACAAGAACATCAAGATTGTTTTTTATTCTGTAATATGGTTCATCTTTTATCAAATGAGTATTATCAGAAGCATTAATGTAACGATACATGAAAATTACTAAAGTTAAAATTATTCAAGTTGATAAGTTTTTATCCATAATATTTAAAGCCTTCGAATTTCCAATTAACCCCAACAAGAAGTTTAGATCATTTCGATGGATATCACACACCCACCCATTGGGTGAATAAACATATTGAGGGTCAAAGGAATCCATATAACACAAATCATGTTATGTAATAAAATCCATGAAAACCGTGATATCCATAAAGTCTAAAGATGGAATTATTTTAGCAAGTGACAGCCAAGGCACTTTATCAAAAGTCAAAACCACTATAAAAAAAGTTTCCAAAATAAACAAGCTTCCCTGGCTATTGTGGACAAGTGAAGACTTAAGATGGTCCACAACTGAGGGAACCAGACCCGATCTCGTCACACAATTATTACAAAAATACTTTCATCGTGTGATGCTTTTAACTCCAAAAAGCAAAATTGCAGCAAAGTCTTTTTTTGAGATTATGCATATGATAAGATCCCCTTTAATTGTTTTTCACCCATTAACTTTATTTCATGTTTTACTTGAAATCCTAAAGAGGACCAATCAACAAAGCAAATGATGATGCTGGATCAAGACACATCCTTTTGAAACGAAATACGACCCATTCCGTTTATCTTTGTACTCCTTGTATAAAATAAGAAGATAGAAAGATATTATCGCCGCCCTTAAGGCTGCGCACAACGGCAGTTAGTAAAAAGCTACTAAAAGTGGAACGCTCTGTCTCTAAGTAGTCAAACTCTGTGTATGGATTCTTCTTTTATCATTCTATATTTTTTATGCCTATGAAAAGTCTTTCATAGGCATTTACAAATGGTTTACTTCCAATCAGCCAACAGTGTTATTGCAAGTTATTGGTTTTTATTTACAATATATAACAATATTTATAAACATGAATAACGAATATAGTACATGGTTAAAGGCAATAAGGTTTTATCAAACAACAAGAAAGCGTTAATGCTACACCAAGAAGAATGGTATAGGATTAATTTACGTTCATTAGTTGCTGTGTTGTTTGCCACATCTTTCTGTATAGTTAATGGCATACACTTTTTACCTATCTATGGTCATCCAAATCCTTTATCCTATGAACCTAAACCGAATCAAATGATTGATTCGATACAAACGCTGCCCGATAAAGTAGCTATTACTTTTACAGAGAGGCCCGAATTAAAAGCTAGCAGCATCCGGGTTATGAATTTAGATAACGAAAGGATAGATAACTATGATCTCAAATTAGCAGGGTCCGATAAAGCACTTTCTGTCTCATTGGATAAATCGAAACTAATATCTGGCGATTATACCATAAAATGGTTAGTCTTTTCTAAGGATGATGGTTTTATTACTAAAGGATCATATATTTTTTCAATTGGTAGAACTAAAAGCTAGAGTAAATAATAATAGTATCATATGTTTTAAGGCTGTAGCCATTTTAGAATCTAAAGTGAATTCAATACTAGAAATAATTAATTATTAGTTTATTGATGCTGATGGTAAAAGATTTTAATAGAAACTGGTATTAAGAAAATGACATTTAAGATACCTGTTCCTATTTCAACGTGCTCCTATTTCAACGTGCTCCTATTTCAACGTGCTCCTATTTCAACGTGCTCCTATTTCAACGTGCTCCTATTTCAACGTGCTCCTATTTCAACGTGCTCCTATTTCATATGTGTTGAATGGCTTAAGATTCACTAATTCGAACTGTTTTTAAAGCGTTTCCCCAAACTATAACTTCGTCTAACATGTTATTGACCGATTTCTTATGTACAGAATGGGGTTTAAACTTTGTAAAGTTTTCAAAATCAGTATATATAGAAAGCAGTACTTGAGCTCGAACAGTCGCAACCTTAACTTCTGCCATAACTAAACGCAATTGCTCAACTGCTCTTACACCTCCTGCACTTCCATAACTAACAAACCCCGCCACCTTGTTATTCCATTCTTTGAAGAGAAAATCAATAGCGTTTTTTAAGGCACCAGGAATTCCATGATTGTATTCAGCTGTAACAAACACAAATGCGTCAAATGTTTTGATTTTCGAAGCCCATCGTTTTGTGTGAACCTTAGTATACGGGCCAATCAAAGGTGGAATTGGTTCATCTAATAGTGGCAGATTGTGATCGGCTATGTCAATAATTTCGAAATCGGCATCTTCTCGGACCTTTGCGAGGTCATATATCCACTGACTTACTGCTTTGCCATTTTGACCAGGTCTAGTGCTGCCAGTTATAATTGCGACCTTTAGCATTTGATTGATCACGAAATAGATAGGTCAATAAAGTTCTTATATGTCGAGGTTTTTTCTGGTTCCTAAGCGAATTATTGTATAATTATTGAGCATTTCATGGACTATAAGGATTTTCACCCTATTTTAGGCTCTGTTCATTTAACGATAAATCTATAGCTTGAAGATGTTCTATCTCTTTTGTGAGTACTAGAAACAGAACACCTTCAAAATATATATTCTATGGTTTGTATTTGTATTTTTCAGGTTTGTCATTAAGGCGAGTTTCAGAAAGGCTATCATGTTTTATCAGACGAAACCATGTCTCCATCTGGAACTGGGTTCAAAAGTACCATCCAAAGAAAATATCCTCAAGGAAAAGGAATATCCTGGAATTCATTGTTGATGAGACAATAATCAAGGTGGGATCAGAATACATTTGGCTATGGATTACTATAGAACCAAAAAACAAGGAAATTCTCGCACTAACTATCTCAAAGGAAAGAAACATGCTGATAGCAGAAAGGTTTCTCTCAGGCGTAGTCAAGATTCATGGAAAACATCCTGTATCGACTGACGGTGGAACCTGGTACCCAATGGCATGCAGATTCCTAAAACTGAAACACCATATTCATTCTCCGTATGAGAAAAGCCTTATCGAAAGAACTATGCAGTACATTAAGGATAGGACCGAATGTTTTGATGACTACTTTCCATGTAGAAAAAAGAACTGTAACCTAAAACATGTAAGGAATTGGCTGAATCTATTTGTGGACTATCATAACAGTGAATTATATTCGGTTAAGTGAACAGAGCCCTATTTTATAAAAATCTCAATATATATTATCCCATCCCGCCATTCTACAAACATATATAGATAGAACATTATGATTTCTCAGCTTTTTATCTTGTTTTTGTATAGATCCCAATTTTCCAATATAAATTACATTATGTACCAATTGTTCCAGGAATGGATTTATAACAATATACTTGAGTGAAAACATTGAGTTACATTGTTAGTTACCTAAAATGAACTGATGTTGTCTATTACAAATTCTTCAAATCTATGGGGTTTTCTTCCTGTAATACTTTCCACAGAGTCTGTAGTCTCTGAGGCTTTCCTGATTTGGTAATATGGTGTAACTCAATTATTGCATCAACTAACCACTTCTTCATGCCTAGCTTTTCCATATTATCCCGAGCCGCATTTTCTGGAATATCCCTATATGAGATTATCCTGCCAACAATATTTGAAATAATTTCTGCAGCCTGACCGTAGGATAATGCTTCTGGACCAGTAAGATTAAACGATTGGTTTTCATATTGTTTACGTTCAGTGCTCTGGGATAGCAGTATAGTAGATGCTACTGCTGCAATATCTCTGGAGTCCACAAAACTCACTTTACCATCGCCCGAGGGAGCATAAAATGCATTTTGTGTTCTAATAGTGTCCCCGTAAAATGTTACAAAGTTTTGCATAAATCCGGTAGGACATAAGAAACTATGCGGAATTCCAGATTCTTCGATTATTTTCTCTTCCTGCTTGTGCAAACGTCCAAGTATTGGGTGCTGAATCTATAGTTTCCTGGACTGATAGTTTTACTACAAAGGATATTTCGTTATTCTTTGCTAGTTTAATAAATCTGAAAAGTTATCTATAGAATCAGGATTCGGTATAGTAATCAAGAAGAGGCTATTGACATTTCTAAATGCATTAATGATTGTGTCATGCTTGTTATAATCTAAGTCAACTATTTTCAACCCTGAATATTTGCTCAATTTTTCTGCACTGTTTTTTGTGTGAACTCCTGCTATAACGTTTTGATTTGTCAAAGGGGAAAAAGCAAGAAGTTGTTTTACCACTTCATGGCCAACAGTTCCGCTTGCACCAGTTACTAATAAATTCGGTGTTATGTCTGAATTGCTCATTCAATTGTGTAAAGTCAACCCATAGATTATAAGATAGATAGTTTACAAATTATATAAAATATTTCTAATTGTTTAACTTCTCTAGCAATTCGTTCAACTCCAGTCTAAGCTTTTTGACTATTATTTCGTTTATGTCGGGTCTATGGGAAAGATTGACAGATGTCGAAATGCCAATTTTTGACGCCATTTCTTAGACAGATAAATGCACGAATTACTTTACATGTGACAAGCTTGTGTATATTAAGTTATTTCCATTGATTAGATATTATTTTTGGAAATTGTATTTGTTTGCAATTGATTACACTATCCTTATATCTATCTTATCTTATCTTATCTGTTGTTAAGCTGACATCAACCGATCTAAATCGACTGACATGCAAAACGTGCAACATTGAGTAATAAACAACTTCAGAAACGTTAGATTGATTGGGAGTGAAATACTTCACTTACTCAACTGGTTAACGGTCTACAACGTGATACTAATTATCCATTGAAAGTTAGATCGTTACCAACTAGAAATAATAGTAATGACTAAGATATTACAAGATAGATAACCCTACATGGTATCGTTCGACAATTTAAATTAAAGATGATTGATAATTGTAGAAGATCATTTTCTTTTAAGCATTAAGCTTGTGATCAAATCTGGGATAGAAAGTGAAGTGCGGGATTTGAACCAGCTAATAGCGATGTTTACTTTATATTTAGACATTACTCTGCTATTCTATTTGGTTGATGGACTCTAGAAGATAGAAGAGGTAGAGTATATATTTTATGCTAGATTATCAACCTGCAATATTACCCAAGTTTTCTTGAAATTAATTGTCTTATGGCTTACTGCTTGTGGATCAAAATAATCTCTGAAATGAAACAAGTCTACATGCTTTTGTATATTCTCATGAAGTAACCCAATAAAGTTTCTTGATTAGTGATTCATTATTTTCTTACGAGAGACCATCACGATAGAAATTTGTCTTGATTTGTTTAAGGTAGTAGAAATAGATGAATACAATATAACAAATTATCAAAGAAATCTTAATAACAATATTCTAGTATTGATATACATATCCAATATTTATGATTTTTCAAAATTATCTGAATATGTATCTAGAAAATGATATATCTTTAGTTGTATGTCCAAAATGCAATAAGAGCAATGATGATTTAGAGGTATTGCGGATGCATGTTTTTACAAGAAATAATTTCGGTAAACATCCGTATTATGATATCAAATGCAACAATTGCCATAAAATATTCACTTCAGAGGTATATCTTTCCACCGATGAGAGGTGAATTAAGAGAAGGGTATGGGATCACAATATATCTCACTAATTATTGTACGCTGTATATATAGTATGAACACATATTTTGTTTATTGATCTAAGGCGTTCCTGAGGCAAGATTCCTTTTAGGTAGGAGCAAACGAAGTCCCATCGCAATCTGAAAATTAATCCAAAAAACCTGATCCTTTATTGATATCATCAAAAGTTGGTAAACTATCCTTTTATTGGTTTTGATTAATCCTATTTAAGACATCATGGTAGTCTGTCAGTGGTACAATCTTCACAGTATTAAACGAGGATATACCAGATTCGATACAAAGTTGTTCTATATCATGAGCGCTATTTGATTTAACGAGGATGACCCATTCATGTTCTAATACAGACATATAAAAACCATTAATTTCTTGGACTCCGTATTTCACAGCATTTGATTGTAGTTTATTATGAATTTCCTTGAAAACCTCTTTACTTTTAGCGTTATTGAGCGGACAGGATTCAGGACTATGAATAGCAAATATACCAAAAAGTTTATGTGATGAACTCATCAAATCTTTAGTATCCGTTGGTGTATTTAAATTAGAATAATTGAATGGCGCACAAGGTTGTTAGATATGTTAGAAATCAAGAAAAATGGTCAATGGAAGTTTTTTTGTACCGGGTGAAAATATTTCAAGAGTCTGGGGAATTAAATATCGATGCGTTGCTGAACAATTGGAGATAATTAGAGTTATAACCATATTTCACGTTTTTGTAAGTAAACGACAGGACGGATTGGGTATCTCGCTTATTCTAGTTTGACAGATGCAAAAGCAAAATGGGTCTAAAGCCAATAGACTTATCGCCCAACCATTATAAATGCAACTATAAAGGTATGGTGAAAGGTTTTAAAGTTTGCTTCCTATGTAAATAAAAATTAGACATGATATGCCGAATTTAATAACAATATTACTATAGGTATTACCATCATAAAATGGTGGTTAGTCTTATTAACCGGTGATTGTGCAACATTGCTATTTAAGAATAAACTTTTTGAAAATTGTATCTCGTAGAAGAATGGCGTTACCAAAATCCATTGCAAGGTTCATACTTATGTCCCCACAAGATCACTGTTAAAGCAGTTTCCATTTAATGCTTATGTTTCTCGATTGGTGTATAACCACGATATTATCATAGACAGCAATGGAAAATTAATTGGGAGTATTTGAGTATGTCAAATAAGCGAATTACCTTATTATTTATTCTGGTTAGTCAAATTGATTAGATAAAATTAGGAAATAAATATTCATTAACTTATTACACCTTAAGGGTACTTGACTTCATACCAATATTTTTCAGACCGAATTTATTGGACAAAGTTTTGAAGATCCTCATTTGAATACGTTCACTTTGACACGTTTTTTTGAAATTAGTAGATAACTTGATCTGATGAGTAAAATCTAGTGTAAAATACCAGAGGGACTGTTCTACAAAAAAATTTGTCTCATTTCAGCAATATAGATTAGAAATGGATCCAATGAAGGTATATTGAATTCATGAATTATTCCATTTACTTTATATTATTTTACATATTCTTGATAATAAGTGAAATGGGTAGTTGATAAATTTAATAGATTTCTTAAAGATACTAATTTTAAATATTACAATACCTTTTCCTTAAATAAGAATTTACTAATTTCAGGGATTTTGGGCTTTGTAGTTAGTTTAATCGTTGCCCAAATTACCTCCAAATATTCCGTCGACATCATCCTAAACTCTGCATTAACAGTAATAGCTGGTTATCTTACATATAAGAAGATTTTTGCGATCCTCTTTCAGTTATACAACAAACAGAGTTATACAGAAAAATTGACTGGAAAATTAGATTTTCAAAAATTTAAACGAATTCTGATCAAAATGCTGTTGCTAGTTCTGTTTTTGATGTTATAAATAACATTACGAATTTCATTCTCATGGTTCAGGTCCTAGAATTGAAATATCCACCAGTAGAAGCTACAACCATCTCTTCCATAATTTCTTCAGCATTGTCATTTGTCGTCATAAACATCATTGTAAGATACATTCATGTTTTTGGCTCACAGAAACTATAGGTTTTTGATATTATAGTTCTTGATCCTGCATGTTAGGATCGTTAGGATGTTTTCCATTTCTCCACTCATTTTTATCACCCTTTTTACCATTTTAATAAAGAAATTTTTGAATGCATTTCTTCTTGGAATTACTTCTCCATCCCAATAGTCAAACATTCAAATCACCTTGACAAATGTGTAAAGAATATTACAAATATATTTTTTTCTAACATTCTTGTTTTGAAAATAATAAAGTAAAATATAAATTACAGATTTTAAAATAAATAAAGATGGTGATAGGTTATGGATACAAAAGAATTTGTAACAAACATCATCAACACAAACCAAAAAAAATAGTCAAGAGATTTAGATGCATGTCCAAACGAATGTCTGTAACCATACTATCTGTGCCAGGGTTGCTTCCTATGACCTCAGTCCCGAACATAGCAGTGACAGCGTATGCGCAAGAGTTACTATCACAAACTACTGATCCATGGTATCAATCGTTAGACATAGCACATTCCAAAGTACAGGCAGCTTTGTCTCCTGGTGCATTTGGACACGGTGTACCTGGTTTACACAATATGTCCACAAATGACATTCTAGTGCTCCTTGGATTAACCGCACTAGGATTTATGGCTGTATATATCGCTGTCAATGTATTACTACGATACTTGAATGAAGGGAAGGTAAAGTTTGCGACTCGCTATAACGGGAGGATGATCTAGAATGATCGCTCCATTCAATAATCCAATATTTATTTTCTTTTGTGAAATAAATTGACAGTTCATAATATTGCAAAAAAGTATAGAATAGTCAGCCGGATTAAATGTGAGGTTATCAAAACTTATACAAATATCTCTATTTTTGTTATGTGGTGGCCCTCTCTAAATATTCTAGGTATTTTGATAAAGTTGCTTATGACAACGAAAAAAATTTTTTTATGTAGTTTTAGGATTTTTGGTGATATAAAGATATGAGCTGTAATGGAATATGTGAAAGATTTAGAGCAAAAAAAATTCCCTCTGTTTCCTCTAGATACTCACAGGGACACAAAAGATGCAGCGTTTGCGAGATTTTTATACTATGGGACAGTAGTCCATATTGCCCCTGCTGCAGTTATAAGCTGAGAACCCGATCATTTCGTGGACTAGGAGCAGGCAAGAAAAAAAGAGAAAAATTAATTAAAAGATATTAAATAGGGGTAGAAAGATAACAATCCCACTTTGTTTATTACACATATAGAGAACAAATTGATTTCATCGACATCAAATCAATTTATATTTTCATTAAAGTATATCAATATCGATTAGGCTGATTTCATACTACCCCTGATAATATGATTCAGGGGCGAGATATAAGAAAGCCTTTCTTGAAGGTAAAGTAGAGTAGACGGGAAAGTTGATTAACTTTCTTGTTCTCAATAAAGCCAAGTGAAATAACATATGAATCCCTTTTAGGTTTCATTAAACATGTCTCAAAAAGAATGGTTTTCACTCATGACTCTGTGTGTTGGCGGTATCCATTGCACATCATCACCTATCGTATATTATGAAAAAGCGGTATATACAATTTTCGATATTAATTTTGAGACAATCCATATCGTAAAATTAAAATTTGATTTTAATATTAAATATTCTATCATTGTTACTATAGAATGATGATGTTTGTCACCTTTTCTATTATTTCTTTTTGGATGTCCTTTTCTGCATGAATTTTATTTTATTTCTGATGTCTTCATAATCAGTGTTGTCTATTATAGATAAACCGATGTTAAACGAAAGATCAATAAAATTCAATTATTAGGTTCTAACCTCAAATAGAAAACGATAATTTAGATCAATAATAAATATTATTTTTCACCAGATCAAATTTACCTCTTGACCTCAAATCAAAGAGCAATACACAAGTCTAGGTCTTGGATATAGCAAGATAAAGTAATAAATGCTAGAATCATTCGGTCAGATGGTAGATACTTTTGATACATGGATTACCAAGTTATTAAAAGATTTAGAGGATGTCGAAAGAATAAAGTGAAAAAATAATGAAGCCATATAATCCAGAATAAAACCCAAATATACCATCATTAGATTCATCGATAAATCTTAAGCAGCATATACTTAGAATTCTCCGATATCAACTTCGGCTAACCTATTTATAAACTAAGGTTGATGAGTTTTTAGGAATTCTAAAAGCTGGCAAATAAAAGCGGAATCCTATCTAATCTAATCTAATCTAATTTACTGCAGGTTTTTCAAAGTTATTTTTCCAATATTTTTTGGCATTGGGATTGATTCATGCTATTTTTTTAGAAATTATTAAGATATTGAAAAGTCAAATATTGTATAAAGTAGGTCAAAGTTATTTTATTTTTAAAAGGTTTATGATAATAATTCTGTTTGAAAATAATAGTAAATTGTAAATATGATTTTAGCATTTTATTATAGTAGGTGATGATGTGCAATGGATACCGCCAACACACAGAGTCATGGGTGAAAACCATTCTTTTTTGCAAATCTAGCTTAAGCAGCTAGAAGTATCAACTTCAGAACTCAAATTGGTCTGTTACCGGTTGTGATGCGGTGGTGAGTAATATTTAGAGTTCGAAGACAGACAAGTCTGACTCGCTTGTTTGTTTCGTTACTATTTTCTTTGCGCTATCACCACCGCTCATTCTTATTCTTCTTACTCTTTAGCAAGAAATGTAATTGAAAGATATTACAGATTATTTCCAAAAGTATATTTGAAATACTTTAAACTATACTGGAAACTTTCTAATGCGTCTTATATTATCTGTTGTAAAAGTAGAAAAATCAGGGTTGAATTTTATTCATTGAGGTTAAAAGCCCGTGTATCAGAGCTTCTGGTCGTGGTGGACATCCTGGAATAAACACGTCAACGGGTAATATAGTATCAACGCCACCGGTCGTGGCGTAGGTATTCCCAAAAATTCCACCACTGCATGCACAAGCACCAACGGCAATTACAATCTTAGGATCAGGAGTAGCCTGATAAGTTTTTTGAAGTGCAATAACCATATTTTGCGATACTGGACCAGTAACTAATAATACATCTGCATGTCGAGGAGATGATACAAATTGAACTCCAAATCGTTCTACATCATAAATAGGATTATTCAGTGCTGTTATTTCTATCTCACAACCATTACATGAGCCACCATCAACTTGTCGGATCGCCAAAGATCTACCAAATAAACTATTGATCTTTTCTTTTAATTCATTACCAATCTTTTCGTAGGATAAATCATTGATATTTTTCTCATGTATAGTTACATTCATATTTTTTTCGTCTGGTTGTAGTGATTCCATTTCAACCAAATCTATTAATTGTTCTTTATTCCTTGTTGCAGGGTTCAGGTTCTTTCCCATTCTAAATAAACTAGGATATGCTTCTTCACATCTACCACAGAGAAAACATTTTCCATTATCCAAAGTTACTACGGTGGAGTTATTCTCTTTATCTCTTATTTTAATTGCATTTGATAGACAAATATTCTCTATCTTGTCTACCTTTTCATTTAGTTCAAAATTACAGACATCTTTAGAAGGAACTATATTAATTTTACCCTTAAAATTTTCAGAAATTAAATCAAGTTCCTTAATCGGATTGGGTGTTGTTACACGTTTATTCTTTAGAATGTTGTATTTATTTCTGTCCTTCGTATTAGGCCACAATAACCCGCTATAATCAAATCGGCTCTTATTTGGAACTGTGTGTGAGATATCCTTTTTCTCCATCACAAATCGTTTCCTGAATAAGAGAGATCAAAACTCTTGTTGATAATTGGAAAGTCCGGAACAATATTATTATGTACAGCTAATTCTATCAGCGGCCAATTACAAAATGAAGCTGTTCTTATTTTGTATCTGAAAATCCTATTGGTGTCTTTTCCAAGCATGACCCAATGCATTGTTTGACCTCTGTGGGATTCAGAATACCCTAATGCGTTGTCATATGGTTGAAGATGATTTTTCAGATCCTCAAATGATAAACCATCATTATTATTGGTAAGATCATTATCAAGGGTATCGTTATTGGGACTTTTATCCAGGATATCAGTTGCCACTTTCTGAATAATATCTATCGAGTGTTTTATTTCAACTACTCGAATTTCAAACCTTGAAAGAGCATCACCTTTTCGTTTGTTCAACTCAACTTCATATGCAATCTTATCAAATATACCTTGAATATTTTCAAGATTAAGATAAGGGTAATATGAGTAGGGATGATTTTTTCGTGTATCAGTATCAACCCCGGCACATCTTGCAATTACCCCAGTGGCTCCTAATCTAATTACATCTTGATTTGAAATACTTCCTGTTCCTTTAAGACGGTCTATAAAGGAGGACATATTATGTAATAATTTTACTAAAATTCCAAAGTCTTGGTGTATATGTGATAATTCTTTAATGATCAAATTTAGAATTTCCGATTTAAAATTAATTTTTACTCCACCAATACTGTTTATTCCAAAAAGGAGTCTACTTCCACTTAATTTTTCATTTATTCGCATTACTTTCTCTTTGAGTAAATTCATTCTTGAACTTCCATATGCAAATCCCACATCGGTGCAGATACCCGCGATCGTCCCAATGTGGTTCCAAACACGTTCTAACTCTGCACAAATTGTCCTAATTTGCATAGCTTTCTTTGGAATTCGTATTGTCGCCATTCTCTCAATAGCCTGGCAATATGCCATAGAATTGGCTACTGATTCATCACCTGATATGCGCTCGGATAAAAGCAAAGCCTCATCAATGGTCATTGTTTCAGCTAGTTTTTCGATACCTTTATGAGTATAGTATAAACGCGTTTCCAAGTTGACTATATTTTCGCCATATACACTAAATCTGAAATGTCCAGGTTCGATGATTCCAGCATGAACCGGACCGACAGGTATCTCACTGATACCCTCACCTTCGACTTTTATAAATTTATGATGATATTTTAAAGAACTTTTGATTTTTGTCTTAGTATCAAAATCCTTTCGAAGCGGAAAAACATTGTCTGGCCATTGTTCGTGTAAAACAAGTTTTCTTGCTTCCGGATTCCCTTGAGCAAAAATTCCAAACATATCGCATATTTCTCTTTCATAGTAGAATGCAGATGATATGTGTGATACGATACTAGGATACGTGGGCTTGTCCTTATTTGAGATTATAGAAGTCACAACGAAAAAAATATCTTCAGTTTCATTAGAAAAAACATGCCTGAGCATGAATCCATCATGCCTATCGTTCAAAGAATCAAATGTATGTTTCGAATTATCAAATTCAGCTTTTCTATCAATCCTATTTTCGATATGCCGTTCATCAGTACATATCATGGTAACAAGTCTGCATCCTAAATTATCATACAAAAAATAAATAACTTCAGTACTTGCTTCTGGGCAACTAGTCAATATGTGCAGTTCGTTGTAATTTTTGTCATAGATCTTCTGTATTTTTCCATTGAATTTTTCAAGGATTAACGATTCGTATTCAAAGATTTTTCTATTCGATGTGTTATGGCTCATTATTTCTTCAACCCCTCACTACTCAAGATATTTAAATGCTTAATGCCTTTTGCCTTCTGAGCTATTGTCATTATTAGTCGATTCAGTCTCCATCATCACACCTGGTTGAATATATGAACTGCATCATTGATTAGAATGTTCAGAGGTTCAGGTATGTATATCCCAAGCATTATCACAAAAAAAACAAGCATTCCCATCGAAACTATTGAAAGATTATCGAGTTCTCCACTATTTATCTGAGTTTTAGGTTTGCCAAAAGACATAGTTACCAAATTTTTTATAAAACCGATAAATATTATAGCTAATAAGATTATCAAAACCGTGCTAGCCACCATATTATTGCTACTAAATCCGGAAGACAATATCATAAATTTACTTAAAAAGATGTTAAACGGAGGTAAACCTACTATTGCTAATCCTCCTATGAGAAACATAATCCCAGTAATGGGCATAATTGTAACTATTCCTTTTATTTTAAACATTGCTTTAGTTTTATATTTTTGGTTAATTTTTCCACTCGCAAAAAACATTAATGGTTTTACGATGGCGTGATTTATCATGTGCAAAAGTGCACCGTATATACCAACGAGTCCTCCAAACCCAAATGCTAATGTAACTATTCCTATATGTTCTACACTAGAATATGCTAACATCCTCTTCATATCCTTTTGAAAGAGAATTGAAAAAGTAGCAATTCCTACTGATAATAATCCAAAAATGATCAATAAGTTGTCAGAGAATTCTGCACCTATTGCACCACTGCTAATTAGGTAGAAGCGAAGTATCCCATACAGAGCACAATTTAAGAGTACTCCTGATAACATAGCGCTTATTGGTGTTGGAGACTCGCTATGGGCATCAGGTAACCAAGTATGCATTGGAGCTATGCCCGCCTTTGTTCCGTATCCAATAATTATAAAAATAAATGCTATTTTTACAATCATTGGATCAAGTGTTTTGGAGTTTTCCAGCATATTTGTCCAGTTTACCTTATCCTCTTCAGGTTGAACAGATACAAAAGGATCATGAATATTCGCGTAATAAAAGAAAACAGTCCCGATTAGTGCAAATGACAATCCAACGGTAGCAATTATGAGATATTTCCAAGCCGATCTTATTGCATCCTCTTTTACGTAAATCATAATTAATAAAACAGAAATCAGAGTGGTTGCTTCCACTGCAACCCATATTAGTCCTGTATTGTTCAAAATTGGAACTAAAAGCATTGTAAAAATGAAAATATTGAAGCCTTGATAGTATCGGATTAGATGTTTGTCATCAACTAGGCCATCTTGATATTGTTTTCCCATATAATTAACAGAGTAAATTGAGGAAACGAGACTGACAAAGGATATTAACAAGAGTACAATCATACTCAGTGAATCTATATAAAAAAACTCGTTGAATAGAGTAATTTTCTTGAAATCAACTATGTATAGGAACAGAAAAAAAGTCAGAAAAAAGATAATAGAAGTAGACAGGACACTTATGATTTCTATGAGTCTTTTCTTTTTGAAAATTGTTACTAGAATTCCACCCAAAATTGGAGTTAAGATAATTGACATTATTAAGGAAGTTTCAGGTGTCATTTTGATTAATGAATTGACCATACCCATCACCTTTCTAATCTTCCTCCTCTGTATACTCTAAGACTTCATGCTTCTGATTAATGTCATCTATATTATCAAATGTGTATCCAATTCTATGTATCAGAATTGATGATATTATAATTCCTACCAAAATATCGATAAATATGCCTATTTCTATAATGAGAGAAATTCCATGCGTGAGGGAGAGGACAAAGAGGAATAATCCATTTTCTATTATCAAAAGACCAACTATCTGGTTAAGAGCAATCTTTCTTCCCACCATTACTATGAGACCTATGAGTAACAAGGAAATAGAGACTGGTAGAAAACTTGTGGCAATAACATCTATACCCAGGTTAATTTGCTGAGTTAAGAAGTAAGAAAATGCTATGAGGATGGTTGAAACAACAAGAGAAATACGTATGCTAATATACGGCTTTGTTTCATTTTTGAAGTCGTAACTTATATTCTCTGTTACCTTTGTTAATAGTCTAGGTACAATCACAGCCTTTAAAGAAAAGGTGACAATTGCAGCCAGGTATATCTCCCAGTTATTAGTGATATAACCAATAACCACAGTAATTATGGTGAGTATAATAGTTTGATATTTATAAGCCTGAATCCATCCCAAAAAATCTCGTTTAATAACTAAAACTACAGTTGCTATCAGTAACGTACCTGACAGGAATATCAAAATATTGTTATAAATCATTTCTAATCCATATCCTCAAATATATAGGAAAATCATACCCATTAGCCCACTTGCCATAGACAGAATTATCAAATCAGGAATTCTAAACAATCTCCATTTAGCAACTTTAGTTTCGATATACGCAATCAAAATACCCAAAGATATCAACTTTAAAAAAAATACCATAAATCCTACAATTATCTCATAGAGTGAGAAAGACGTTGATAGACCCCAGGGAACGAAAAAATTAATTAATAATGACAATAGTAGAATTTGCTTTATAGATTGGGATAATTCAATAAGAGCAAGTCTTTTTCCTGAAAACTCCAAGACCATAGCTTCATGAACCATGGTAAGTTCTAAATGGGTGGTAGGATTATCAAAGGGTAATTTTCCAGTTTCTGCCATAACGATAATAAAAAAACCAAATAGTGAAAACAACAGGCTTGCCGATATCATTATGGAAGATGTTGCCGCATGATATACAATTGTGTCAATATTTGTTGAACCATAGATTACAGCTAAGGTAAATAAGGCCAAAAATAGTGCAGGTTCTATTAAGGATGAAATCATCATCTCCCTGCTAACACCTATACCACCAAAACTACTAGAAACATCAAGTCCTGCCAGCATTAAGAAAAACCTAGAAAGGCCAAAAAGCCCGATTACTAATATGATATCACCTCCAATTCCAAATTGAGGGTAGGCAACAAAAATTGGAACGAAGAAAGCAATAACTAATGTAGATGAGAAAATAATCCAAGGCGAGAATCTAAATATCCAAGAAGAATCTTCTGAAATTACTTCATCTTTTCTTATCAATTTCAGTAAATTAAAATATGGCTGAAAAATGCTAGGGCCTGTTCTTTTTTGAGTTATTGCCTTTATCTTTCGCATTATTCCGGTTAATAATGGAGCAAGAATTATTATGATAAGAAATTGGATAATCCCGATAAGAATACCAGATGCAGATGCAGAAGTTTCAACAGGCATCATGGAGATAACCTCACATACAGCAGTAGCAATATGACGATTACAAAGACGTTGAGTAAATACAAATTAACCTTTCCGGTCTTGAATTTTTTTATTCCCTCATATGCTTTAATTACGTTCCTAATAATTGGTTCATATATGAAATCCTCGATGATATTTTTGTTAGAAATCTGAATTTTAACTGATTTTTTAATGTAGGGATTAGAAGAATGGTATGGAATACTCTGAATGATCAAAGTAGGTCTATAGAAATTTCTAAATACATGTAGTATAGGTTGAGATAGAGAGGAAGCAGTATATTGCATTCTTTCATTCAGACTGTCCACTCCACAACTCCAAGTTTCAGAAATTCTTTGTTTTGTTCTGCCACCGACTCCATAAAGAAATCCGATTGTCGCAACCAGAATTGATACAAATATCACTAGGATAACTGGCAGAGAAAGTTCAGAAACATTATTATTATTTCCAGGGTCTGACGAAATCGAACCAAATGAAAATAAAGTTTGATTCAAAGGCACCTGAAAATTAAATGCAAGATTTATCATACTTATTCCAATCGATGGAATCAATCCTAGAATAACACATACAACTGCGACAATCCCCATTCCAACTAGCATGGTGTGAGGAACTTCTTTGATTTTGTAAATTATTTCGGTGCGAGGTTTTGAGAGAAAAGAAATCCCAAAAATTTTTACAAAAGTAGCCAAGACAATTCCCAAAGTTAGTGCAAATGCCGCACTTGCAAAACCAAAAGAAATTGCGATAATAACATCAGGGATATGGTATGTAGATATAAAAGAGAGCATCACAAGATATTCGCTTACAAATCCGTTGAAAAAAGGCAAACCAGAAATTGAAAGTACTCCCACCAAAAAGAGAAGGGAAGTCCAGGGCATTCTTTTAACTAATCCCCCCAATTTTTCCATATTTGCCGTATGAGTTCTAAAAATTATGGCACCAACCCCCATAAACAAAAGACTTTTAAAAATAGCATGATTTAATAGATGAAGCATGGCAGCTAGCATCGCAAATGCAGACAGATAGATTAAATTAAAAGATAGAAAAACAAGAGACAACCCAATTCCGATAAAAATTATCCCTATGTTTTCTATACTACTATATGCTAAAGCACGTTTGATATCTTTTTCAACTACGCTATATAGCACACCTACTACTGATGTTATCGCTCCAATAGTCACAAACAATAATCCCCACCAAACAAATTCAGAGTTATCCGTTACACCTGATCCCACACCGCTAAAATCATAAATGATTCTTATCAGACCATAAACAGCGGTTTTGATCATGATAGCCGACATTAATGCAGACACGTTACTCGGAGCGGATGGATGTGCGTAAGGAAGCCAAATGTGCAGAGGTACGATACCTGCCTTTGTACCAAAACCAACAAAGGCCAGGATGAAAACAATATTTTTCATCGATGCAGAAAAAGAATCCGAGGATAATCTAAAGGATTCAAAGCTAAGACTTCCGGTTTGAGACGAAAGTAACAGAAGTGAAGCTAATATTAGAGCAGTACCTAGGTTAGTCATAACCAAATAGATTATTCCAGATTTCAAGTTAGACTCATTTTCATGATTATATATTACGAGAAAGAACGATGTTATGGACATTAATTCCCAAAAGACAATAAATGAGAAAACATCATTGGATGAGACCAAAAGTATCATGGAAAGAATAAATGTATTGAAAAAAAAACCAAATATAGTTACATGCTTATTTTCAATATACTCTTTAATGTAACTCAATGAGTAAATTGATACTGAAAATGAAACTAAACCGATGAGAAGAAGAAAGAACGCAGCTATGCCATCAATAAGAAATTCATGAACCGAAAAGACGTTATTTGAAGGTATTTCAAAATGAAGTGAACTTCCACCAAATATTACACTTAACGAGAGTGCGATTAAGAAGATCGACCCAATAATAGTGGGAATGAAAAAGGGCTTTCCACTTCCATATTTTCTAAACAATAACGAGAATATTGCTCCAAAGATATAGGATATGATCATCATCCAAAATAATGATATCGAGTTTTCAAACACTGAAATCATAAAAATTATTTAAACCCTTTGAAAATTTTATCATGATAGGAATCTCGGTATTTGTACAAGTTGATTAATATTTATTTGTTATGTATTTCTGAGAATTTGAATTTGTGAGTTTTTCATAAATTAAATAAACTCAATAATTGAATAACCAAAATTTTAGGGCAATATCTATAACAATCCAATACGAATATTTCAAATCAACTAATAATAATTGTAATTTCGTGAATTATCATTTATTCAAAATATTGACTTTATGAATTTAACAAAATTTAAGAATTAAGAAGACTAAATATTAAAGTAGTTGAAGCAAAAAAGTAAAAAATTAAATACATATTTGACCCATTTTCCGGTCAAATCATATATTGAAGCTGACATTCTATCCAAAGAATCCACCTGGCGTATAATGGACCGGATAAGACAAGCAGGTGCGATGGGGATAACAGCCGAAGAGATAACACAGCAAGAACAAATCCCCGTAAGTATAGTATACACAACTTTGAAAGAATTATACAGATTGGAATATGTGTTCCTGTATCCGAGGCAAAAAAAGGAAAAAGGTGAAAGGAAGAAGAGATTTGTTTGTGAGAGAGGTTCGTGGGGTAAATATGGTATTGATAAGGAATTTGACGCAATAATAAAAGTCAATGGAATAACGGAAGGAATAATGAAGGATCTGCGCCAGCCTATAATGAGAATATTTGACGAAATTTATGAAAAATTTTCTTCAAAAAAAGAGCTTCATCAATTCTTACCGACAAAGGATACTAACATTTGTCCAAATTGTCAGAGGAGTCATGAATCAATGGAGTTTTTTTATGCAATATTATTGAGAAGTATTGATCTCATGATAACAGAGTCAAAAGAGTTTAAGGGCTTCTTAATTGAGAAGGGATATGCTTACGAAGAACAGAATTAGAGATTTGTCAGACTCTATTTCTGCATCTCCTATTAATGCAATACACAATATAGAGGTTTCCACAATTTGAAGTAAAATCAAGTAAGGAAAATGTTTTGGATGGATTTGACAGACGGTATTCTGAAAAAGTCAAAATTTTTGATCTTTCTCAAGCAATTGTTGTTTCAATCTTACAGAATTTAACGGCCAATACCGTAATCAACTCTCCACCGGTTGGAAGTGGAGAAGATAGCAAATTTTACGCTAAAAAATGGTTGAGATCTAAAGTTCGTCGAATAGATACTATTTCCGTTTTTATTGCCTTTCAATTCAAATCACAAAATCGCTTTATTTGCTACGAACTTTGAAAAAAGTCAACAAAATCATCTAAATATCCTTAAAAAATATTTTCTATATCTATCGTCCCTAAAACATTTTGCGTGATCTAATCTAGAATTATTAGAGCACATAAGTTATGGAGGCAAAATGAAGTTAGTAGAGTGACAAGGCAAAGCGAAAACGAGTTAGTATTATGACACTTTTAATATCCTTTTTCTACTTTTAAATACGGAGCTTCATTTATCAGGATACAGGAATATATGTCATTAAGAAACTTGCCCAATATGGATGCAACCAGTCAATGTAGGATTTTCTTAATCAAGCAATAGAGGGAAGGTCATAGGTGATTTGGACAATTGCATTAAAATAGGACCATCAAAGAGGGAAATTGCCTAGCATGTAATAGCATTTCCTGCTTTAGGAGTGATAGACCACTATGTTAATGGAGCTAAAAATTGCTTAATTCGCCGCTGCTTGAGTAAAGGTAAATTTCTCATCATTGATAATTTTGAGATTATTTTGAATTAATTTAGGTTTTAGGGAATACTTATCTTTTGCAAATTTCCTTGCTTTTTCAATCATACTAATATAAGTTACTATTTACTGAGCCGCTAGGAATAATATAAAGAATATCGTAAAATTGATGGCTAAAAGAAAAGACAGGTACCCTGATAAATTCATAATTCCTCATTCGTATCCCTAGTTATTCTTATTTTCAGGTCAGATATTGGTAGTGATACTATACCTATAAGCAGAACAAAAAATGCAGGGACATCATTTATCAAGAATTCATTTATTGAAAAATAAGTTGGCGGTGCATTTTCAAAATGAAGTGAACTTCCACCAAATATTACATTTAACGAAAGTGTCATTGTGAAATTAAATGCAGTAATAATAGGAACAAAAAAAGGTTTTCTATGGTCATACTTTCTCATTAACGGGGGGATTAAGGCACCAAAAACATGACATCCAACGACTAATTTGATGAATTGAAAATTAGTGACAATTGATAAAATCATGATATTGTTCATATCCTCTAGAATTTCTTGTACCAAAAATGATAACTTGCGTAAACATGGTGTAAATAAATTAATATTTATTTGTTATGTATTTCTGAGAATTTGAAATTGTGAGTATTTCATAAATGTCTTGAAGTCGATCATCCCAGAGTATTAGGCTTAAATGTTTTATTACAGCCTTTATACCGTAAATTAAATTAGCTCATCTACTGGAGCCTCTTTTATTTAATTAATTAAAAAAAGATTACTCCATGATTTCTAATCCAAACCAGTCAGCTAAAATTGCCATCACATTGGAAACATCCACCAACTTAAAATCAGCTAAATATTTCTGATTCATAACCCTATTATTGCATATAGAGAATATATTTTAGAATATCTATTTTATCATGGCCACAGATTCAGTCATTTTTTGATACAACGTGAGGAAATGTTTTCCTTTGTCCGTTAATTTGTAAACTTGACCATTGGCATCGAATATGATTAAATTCTTATTCTGAAGGCATTCCAAATATTTTTTCATTTGAAGAAAAGAGAGATATACCTAGTACATAATTTTTGATTGGATGGCACCATTTTCCCCTATAGTTTCAACAATCTTTGCATTAATATCTAAGCGGCTTCTATTTTTCTCTTATGAAACATTAAATCAAACTAAAATAAAAGTAACTTAAAATTATCATTACTATACATCGTAAGGTAGTTTTTTTAATTTTATTATAACGTAATCATAATATTTATAGTAGATATCTTGAAGAACAGGCAAATCAATAGTTCTTATGGAAGGTTCGATGATAAGAAACCGATGATGATCGAAACTGTTGAAGAAATGGAAAAGATAGAGCATTATTATGATATCTAAAGCAAAAAATGGACATATTGTGTACAATTTGAAAGCAACATTATTATATCTATTACCATTATAGAACATGGATTAATTTACTTGGTTTTTCCTATCTTGAGTATATATTATAACAATGATAGTCTATCCAATCATAGGGAGATAGAGAAAAGAGTAAATAAACGCAAATTTCCACTTGGGAAGAATGACGAAAACCTTCTACTCAATCCTCCTGCTAATTCACATATACTATTGATTTATGAAGATCAGTTGGATTTAGATAATGCAATAGCAACTTATTTTAACGAAGGTCTTAAGCACAACCAGCTATGTGTCCATTCATCTGTCAGTCTAGGCAATAAAGACTACTTAGAAAACTTTTCTTTACAGATTACCAACTATCGTGAAAACCTGGAAAAGGGAAATTTGAAGATTGTAGATTTGGTCCCTCACTATGTTAATGCGATGGTCAACAATTTAAAACCATTTGATGATCTAAGAGAAGAGATAGTTAGTATTGCTTCTCGAGACAAAAATCAATTCGATAATAAGTACATACGGTTAACCGGTGATTGCGCCGCTTTATTACTTAAGAATAAACATTTTGAAAATTGTGTCTCAGTTGAAGAATGGCGTTACCAAAATCCATTGAAAGGTTCCTATTTGTGTCCCTACCCCAGATCATTATTTGAAAAGTTTCCATTTAATGCTTATGTGTCTCGCTTGGTCAAATACCATGATACCATCATTGACAGCAATGGAAAATTAATTCTCCGCAAATGAACAAGTCAAGCAAACAAACAAAATACTTCATGATTTATTCAAGGTAGTCAAGTTGATTATCTGAATTTAGGAATTAAATGTTCTTTTACTCACTATTTACTACATCATAAAGTCACTTCAGTTCATAACAGTATTTTTCAACCAGGATTTATTTGACAAAAGATTTGACGGTTCTAATTTGAATGCAATCCCCTCTAGCATGCCCTCTTGATTTCATTTTATTTGAAATAGGTATTTGTCACCATCCGTTATTACCATTTCATTAATGCTACCCAGCCTGTTTGTGTATTCTAAATGATCTGAGTTATATTCGTTTTTGCTTTTATTATTTGAAAAACTCAAGACATTTATCAGGTTCTCATCAGGTTTATCCACCAACATCTAGACACCTTTATCTTTACTTGATAGTAATGAAAAATAAAAAAGTAGCTTACCCTATGTAATATCATGTAACATTTTTGTCATTGAAAATATGAAGAATTCTTTTCTTGCTATGTTTAATAAATAATAAAGTTGTTTCTTGGATTGAAAAGCATAGCTCTTTCTGCATCTCATCCATCACCTACTTTGATATTCTCAACTACAGTATTAGTAGAGATATCAATCAGAGAAACATCGTGAGTATTTGAATTTGAGACATGCATTTCATTATTACATGGATTAAACTCTATGCCGGTTAGGTTAACTCCAACTGGGAAGTTGACAGAGCCAAATTTTTTGTTATTTATAGGATCGGATTAATTACGAGCATTACTAATTCAGAAAGACCTAAATCGATGAAATCCATTCAACTTCTTTTTAAGGTACTTGTACGACCAACTAAATTGTTGATTCAGTCGGGACCGTGCTCTCTTACTGAGCGTGTAAACCTTGAATTTAGCCAGCTATGGCTGACCTCCGCAGAATAAAAGATTTTCATGCAGACAAGAGGCTCTGTTCACTTAACCGAATATAATTCACTGTTATGATAGTCCACAAATAGATTCAGCCAATTCCTTACATGTTTTAGGTTACAGTTCTTTTTTCTACATGGAAAGTAGTCATCAAAACATTCGGTCCTATCCTTAATGTACTGCATAGTTCTTTCGATAAGGCTTTTCTCATACGGAGAATGAATATGGTGTTTCAGTTTTAGGAATCTGCATGCCATTGGGTACCAGGTTCCACCGTCAGTCGATACAGGATGTTTTCCATGAATCTTGACTACGCCTGAGAGAAACCTTTCTGCTATCAGCATGTTTCTTTCCTTTGAGATAGTTAGTGCGAGAATTTCCTTGTTTTTTGGTTCTATAGTAATCCATAGCCAAATGTATTCTGATCCCACCTTGATTATTGTCTCATCAACAATGAATTCCAGGATATTCCTTTTCCTTGAGGATATTTTCTTTGGATGGTACTTTTGAACCCAGTTCCAGATGGAGACATGGTTTCGTCTGATAAAACATGATAGCCTTTCTGAAACTCGCCTTAATGACAAACCTGAAAAATACAAATACAAACCATAGAATATATATTTTGAAGGTGTTCTGTTTCTAGTACTCACAAAAGAGATAGAACATCTTCAAGCTATAGATTTATCGTTAAATGAACAGAGCCAGACAAGATCAAGGAAAGATAATAAATTAGATATAATTGTGATATTATAACAAGCACGATTCTTAATACAAATTTAACAAAAATTTGACGGAAATGACGGAGCAAATGACGGAAATGACGAAACTTATAAGAATTAAATTCAGTCATCAATTGCATGCTAAGCAAGAGTCAAGAGGATCAAATTATTCAGTCTTACTTGCAAGGTTATTCTAGAGATGAAATAGCTGCAATGTTGGGAGTAGCAGGAGGATCAGTATCAAACATTATTCTTAAGTGGAAAAAGAGAATAAAAATCCCTGATGTTGAAGAAATAAGACAGTTCATGAAGACATTAAGAAAATCAAATTTGACTTTGAACCAGTGCTCTGAAGGATTTAGAATGTCTCAGTTAATGAATAAATTTTCGACAGGTAGAGATGACAATATTATCGACTTTGACAAGAATAGTTTTACTATTTTTGTAAAAGAACTGTATAATGCTTGTAAAAAGAATCAGATACTTCCGAGTAGGCTAATGACTTGGTTTAGAGATCTAGCGGAATTCTCATATGAATACCATGTCAAGTCAGTAAGTAAGGGGAACTCTGAGATACCCAGATCAGATAATCTATATTATTCAGAGTCAAACAGGTCAATCCCTCTGGCAACGACAATTTCTTCTTTAATTGAAGAAATGAAAAATGAAGTACAAGATTGCAAAGAGAAGAAAACGAAATTAGTCGAAGAGATCGATTCGAATTTGATTATATTGGACAATCTACATAAAGAAATATCAAATCTAAAGCAAGATAAAATTCACTTTCTTTCTATATACAGTACATTTTCTATGGTAGACAAGAATCTGAAGGAGAATTGTAATATAGATCTGAAAACCGAAGTAGAATCGTTTGCAAATTTGGTCAATAGTTTCAAGGAAAAAGGGTATGACATCAGGAGCATATTTGATGAGTACAGCAGATCAGCAGGGCTTAAATGGGAAATAACCCAAAAGCAATCCCAGATTCAGTCTCAACAGCAAAGTATTATAGAACTACAAAATGACATAAATCATTATGAATCTCTTTTAAATACTGGTAAAAAGAATTGGGATATTTTTTTTGAATTAGAGAAAATGAAATTTGGTATAAAAGGACTTAAGCAACTATGGTTAACGATAACTGAGATTGCAACAAGTAACAACAGAGAATACGCAACTGCAATAGACGCATTCATCAAAGATGTGGAAGACAATTATCACGACAAATTAAGATTTGAAGATAAAGTAATGGAAAAGAGAAAAGAATTGGATATGATAAATATACAATTAAAATCAAATAGGCATAATCTTTTATTGGATCCCATCATAGGATCATGCCTATTATCACTTTTTCGAAACGGGATTACTGAGCAAGATATTGTTGAGCTGGTTCAGTTATTTCAAAATAGTTTGCAAGAAAACAAACTGCGTATCAAGGATACATCACAAGGAGAAAAAACAGTAACTGATTCGTATGAATTCCTCCAAGGAAATGGAGGATGGAAAGCATTGGTAAATGAGTTAAAAAAATATGATGGGATTAAAGAAGCAGTTAGACATGAGACAATGATTCTAAAAAAATTAAAAGCCGAAAATTCGATGATAATGAGAGAGTCAAAGAATTTGTCAGAACTATGTCAAACTACTTACCATCTAATCAGTATTTTAGACAATTATTGTTCCTATTTTAAAGGTTATTTTGATCAATGTCAAAATAAAAATACTTTCAACATTACACTAAACAATGTACTAATACCTCTCATCATTTTGGCAAATCACCATTATTCAGATAATAGTCAGAATAAGAAAGAAAATGGATCACAAGATCAGAACGATATGTCAGAAGACAATAACAAGGAGAATGATGTTTAGTGTCTTTATTTCCGACTGAATCAATAGTGTATAGCTAGCAAACAAGAGATTTATAAATTGTACAAATGGCAAGTAAATTTACAAGGCTTAAAAATACTTGAAATTATGCTAGGAAATTGGTAGACTTATTATAAAAAATTTGATTTCGAAAAAGGGATTGATGAAGTGTGAGGGAATTGAAACAAAGCTAATGAAGTCAATCAAAGACACCTGTGAAAATGCTGAGATATGAAATATTTAAAAGTCATAGAAGTTTTAGAATTACATCTTTACCATAAATCAGGATATAAAGAATTTAAAAGATATCCTTACATGAGAATCTGACTCTATGATATATTTGGAAATATATCCGCTATAAATCAATCAAGATTAGCTAAATGAACATTTTCATGTCCCCCCTAATTCTTACACCGATATCTTGTGCTAAATGAATAATGTAGATCTCTAGTTCTTTTTTGCATAGTTTCTAAAATGTTAGTTTCATTCATACAATGTTAGTTTGAATTATCAATATAACAATGACCATCAAGTATACTTCTTAATACTACTACGTTAGTATATTCGATATACCGTTTTCTAATGCTTATATACAAGATATTTCTTTAAGGTTCAAATCACGTTAGAAGATGGAAAGATGGAAAATCTTATGGAAATAATTGTAATAATGGCTTTAAACGATTTCAGAAATATTTTGGATATGTTACTAACGGCCTAATGTTCAAAAATAAGTATATGGTTCACATTCATGAAATGTCTATATACAAGTCCAATTAAAACCAATTTATGATTATGAAAAATCAAGATAATATTTTTTCGATTCTGAATATTTCGGTTTTTTTCGCTCTCTTTTTTGGTTTTATTACACTTATTGTCGCAATTGAATCGGAAAATTATCAAAATATTTTCGGCCAACCATCAACTAATGATAATTTTGAAATACCACCTTCAGAAGATGATCAATCACCATTAGAAAGTTCTCAAACCAATATTCCTGTCGATGATCCAGACAAGATAAGACTAGAAAATATGCAACGCGAGAATCCTGATAATGTACCAAATGATGACTCTTCTCTGCCCCCAGTAAACAACAATAATGATGGTATGGATATCAGCAAACCGATTAAATTAACCGAACTCAATTTTGACGTAACTTCCAGACAATATTCGCTTTTAGTAGTGAATTTCTGGGCTGAATGGTGCGGTCCATGTAAATCGTTATTACCTAAAATTAACGAATTGGCAACCGAATTAAGTGGAAGCGTAGTGTTTGGTAAACTTGATGTTGATGAAAATCCTACTATCGCAAATGTTTTTGAAATACAAAGTATTCCCACTTTGATCATATTTAAGGATGGAGAGGCGGTAGATAGCCTAACGGGAGCCACAACAAAGGAGCAGATAATATCTGCAATTTCACCTTATTTGTAAATGTACTAAAGGTGTCGAAACGCGTTCATCAATTTCACATATTTTACTGATTTCCCGACTATTACTTTCGGTTGTTTGGATGGAAATATGACGTGTATCGACCCTTTTATCCCTAATGCTCGGACAACTTGAAGATCGTAGACTTTACATTGTATCCCATTTTGTATATAACTGGTGGATAGCAGACGACTAAATACCTGTATTGAATAGATCAACTATTCCTATTTTCTGTTACCAAAAGAGCGTATGAAAACAATTGACTTGATAGGTGGGCCAATTCATGAATAATCATAAAAAACGTGGATAAGAATGTAGACAAGCGAGTTCAAATTCATTTTTCATAGAATGATGTGGGAATTGCGGGATTTGAACCCTGAATCAACTTTAAACCAGGTTGAATATCCATTCTTGGAATGATAGACAAATGAGCATACGCATATAAAAAATTCATATATTTAAAGAATGATGTAAATAAATTATCTGAATAATACAATTTTATTTAAATATTTTAATAAAATTAAAAAATTTTAAATATATGTTAATACACTTGAATCAAATGAAATACCCTACAATAACATTAGGAATTTTAGGCATTCTCAGCGTGATTTCGTTGACTTTAATGACGTTACCATCAAACTCGGTTGAAGCACGACATTGCTACGTGATGCATAACCCATATCCAGGATTACCAGATGAGATAAGATGTCTTGCAGATGAAATTAGTTTATCCCTTCCATCCGATTTTTGTCCTGAATGTTCTGAATTGAATCCCCAACCATTACCACCAGTGATCAACCTAATGATTAATCCAAGCGAACTCGATTCCACACAGACTCTCAAAATAACCAATGTAGGAAACGGTACGACATTAGTGAATGTTGTAAACGCAACTAATTAACCAACCTATCATTTTTTTATTCATTTATAATCGAATTCTGTTAGATAGATTTTTGAAAATGTAAAATTAATCGGTGTGAATCTTCAAAAACGATAGCAAACACATTTTTAATATATTATAATCACACAATTTAGAAATTTCAAAATGTATGAATATTAGAATCTGGACTATCCAAATAGTTGAATAATCAAATGTGGCAATGTTGGGTACACTCTAATCAAATCATACTCAAAGGAGTGCGAGATGCGGGATTTGAAGCCGGAAACCGGGAAGGTATTCGTCACGTGCACGCTTAAGAATAAGACAACTTTTTTAATAAATGGACTAGTAATACAGTATAGTGGATGATTTAACTTTTCGACAGTTAAAAGAGTCAAAGTATCATTACCCAATACTCACTGAGGTCATGTTTGAGTATGATAGGATGCTTGAAATGGTCTTTCACTCCATGACTATAATTGAATATGGCTATGATACCGTTTGGGATGCGAACATATTCAATTTTATTAGAAAGTATTTTCAGGAAGGAATGGATTACGTTGAAAAATTAGTTAAACAAAATGGAATCAGAATAAGATTGATAGTTGAAGCAACATTGGAAAATATTGATGCTATAGATTTGTTAAAATATTACGAGGTACGCTGTCTAGATGACATAAAGGGGAACTTTGGAATATTTGACAATAGGGCATATATGGTATGTATATTTCACAGGGATAGCGATAAACCCGACCAAACACTGTGGAGTAATTCAAAAGAGTTGGTAGAAAAACAGAAAATACTCTTTGAAAAAATGTGGAACATTGCTATCCCACTATCTACAAGAAGGAAGGAACTAGAGTATGAAAAAAGGATTAGTCAAATGAAATTGATTCTTTAATTATCACTTGTAAAAGGAAATTGATCATATTTTCTGCTACAAAGATTCTGTGTAATATCCTAAGTAGGAATGACTTTGTAAACTATTTTCCTTCGTTATTAAGAAGCGATGTAAAAATCAAACTTCTGATTGATAATGAGGACAGCACTTTATTAAACCAAATTAATATAATAAACGATACTAGTCGGCTTAATAAAATCCAATTAAGTCATTCAAACAAAATGATTGAGTTTAGGGAATGTGTAATTATAAGCGATGACAAATATATGTTGCAATTAAAGTATGACATCAATAATCAGTTAATTGCATTCATCTCAACCGAGAAATATAATATTCTTCTCCAAGATATATTGTTTGAGAAGCATTGGAATGAAGTCAAGAGCCTCAACACCCTGAAGCACAATTAAATCTATTGATACTGATTAAATTGATCTTTCCGCCAGATCAAAGATTAATAGATCTATTTGAACCCGCTCTTTGTTTTGGATAGTTCAAATCCCTTTGTTTATTTAAAGAGAGAAAGAGAACCCGCGATCCCTCTCATAAGACCTTTTTTAATTTCATTTGGTTTGCATATGGAAAATATTGATCGGTCGGCAGTTGATATTCAAAAGACGACAAGTTTTCTTTTTTTATCAAAGTCGAATTCATATTTATGACTGTACCAGAGCTTACCAGAGACAATCAATAATAAGCGTTAAGGGTGTAACTTTTATTCAATAACCATTGTCTCTTTATATATTACAGGTTTATTGTTATTGTTAATGCTTTTATTGAGATTTAAGAGAGAGCCCTTGATAGTTTTAGGTATATTTTTTGGTACATTCTTAATTTTATCTTCATATTTATCGTCATCTAGCTCATCTGTGTTTCATGATGCATGGGCCCAATCTGATATTCAAACAGTCAAGTATAGAAATTTAACATTAGACCTTGGTAATGGAGTGAAAACAAACGCACAGATATCTTATCCAGCAATTGGTAAGGGACCATTTCCAGGTGTACTTCTTGTACCCGGCTCGGGAGCAACAGACATGAATTCAACGCTCAACAAAGATGTAAAACCATTTTGGGAGATTGCAAATTACCTTTCAGAAAGAGGCTTTGAAGTACTCCGGTATGACAAGAGAGGTATTGGCCCTAACCTCACTATTCAGGACTCAAATGTTTGGGGAAACATGACAGTAACAGATCTTATCAATGATGCAGAAAAAGCCTTGAACGTTTTGAGTGAGCAACCTGATGTTGATCCCAAGAATATGAGTATTGTAGGTCATAGCGAGGGCACAATTATTGTACCTCAAGTAGCAATTGATAATCCCACGAAAGTGAAGAATATAGTATTGATGGGTGCAGTTGCTCAAAATTTGATAAAAGATATACTGCATTATCAAGTTGTCGATCTACGATCTAATTATGCTTCAGAAGTCTTAGATGTAAACCGTACAGGGTTTGTCTCAATTGATCAAATGGCATCAGATCCGCTATTAGATGATGTAGTCGTAAACTCGTCTCTTTTGAATACTCATAGTGTTACCAATTCTACCCTAACCAAGGATACTGTAGAAAACGAATCAAGAAATCAAAGTAATAATAGTGGACATATTAATATCAACATTCAACTCAAACCTTTACTATTAAAAGAATATGAAAGCAAAATAGCGTTCAATTTGGCAAAATGCGATAAAATAATTGGATGTCCACTATGGATTAAATCTGAAGCTGATTTAGAACCGAATTTAAGCACAATTGGGAATGTCTCTAAATCTATACCCATCCTTATACTTCAAGGTGAACATGATAGTGCAACCCCACTTGAACAGGGCTTATTATTGCACCAAAGACTTGATGAAGTAAATCATCCTGACCATACATTAATCACCTACCCCAACCTTGGACACTTTTTCTACCCTTCATCAAAATGGCAAAATGGACTAGGGCCCGTTGATCCGCAGGTTTTGGCAGACCTATATTCATGGCTAGAGTCCAAGTCGAGATAGTAAAGGAAGTATAATTCAATTTTTGTTAAATAGAGCACTAAGGATATTGTTAACAACCAGTCAATTTTCATGTGTATTAAAATGAAGTGCGGGATTTGAACCCGAAGTAGACATCAAATATTTTAGTACATTGACCATGTTAAATAAACATTTGAAAAAGAGTGAATTTGAGTTGTCAGTGGACTAAACGAGATAATATAAACAAGATTCCTTGTATTTTGGACACGATTTGTGACCCTTTGTCCAGAAAAGATTCATCTTAATTGATATGGAATATTCGGAAGAATTTGAAAAATTACATTAGGTTAACAGGGCCACGCCCAATCATGCAACCTGTAAATAATATGCTTTAGGACAACCATCTGTTAAATGCAAAAAGATAATGGAATTGCAAGTGAAGAGGTAAATCAATCTAACATAAGGTTTTACCGTGCTTTTGAAAACCTATCTATCGAATCAATGGACAAGATATGGAAACATGATGAAAATGTTGTTTGTATACATCCAGGGTGGGATTTATTTACTGGTTGGTTGGCAATAAGAGAAAGCTGGACAACAATATTTAGCAACACAGAGATGATAAGGTTTACGATCACAAACACAAAAATTAAGATCTTTGATAATAAAATTGCATTAGTTGTATGTATAGAAAACATAGAAACAAAAGATCCATATAGCGGTCGGGTGATTAGGACGGGTGTGATTGCTACCAATGCATTTGAAAGAATGGAACCAAATTGCGAATGGTCACTTATTCATCACCATGGGTCTCCTATAACAAACTACATTCCACCAAATGCATCTTCTCACTGAAGATGATAGTTAAAGGATTTCTCTTTAACGAAAGCCTCATAAATATAATTATTAATTTACAATTCTCTCGAACATAACGGGCGGGTTGTTACTGGCGACAGCAATGTTTTGTAAGGAAATAGCTTGCTGTGTCAAAAAATGAAGGCCTCTACTAATAGAGACATTGATAAATCATGCCTTCAAAATAAAGATGGCAATACGATCTAAACATTACCTTAATTCTAATTTTTGTTTTCCCGTCAGAGCAGCCCGATATGCCCCCTCTCTTATTTTATTTTCTGCTTGACCTCCTGTCAAGAAGTTGGAAATCTTTCCAATAGTTGTTAATTTATAGTTTATAGTATGATTGACATTCGTAGAATTATTTCCATTGCTTTGGAATTCTTGAGTGCTTTCCCATTCTTGAAATGGCCCTTCTGTTTGTTTTGTAACTAGCCTTCTATTCTGTTCCTTTTTAACTACTTCTAAGATCATTTCATCTTCTTTACCCATATATTCGCCTGTCACTATCATTTCTGAACCCTCTTCGCTTTTTTTGGTAGATTTATTTTCTGATTCTTTTACAATGTCACTTGGCCATGACTCTTTAATAGTGTCTGGATTTGTATAATATTCAAAAACAGTGTTAACAGGTGCATCTATTTTAATTTGAGTTTGTATTCTAGTCATACTTATTATTACACAGCATGTTATATAAGGTAGTTGTATATTTTTGACAATATATGTCAAAAAAACTAAAAACCGTCTCAATCATGAATAAAAAAATCACGCCTGCCAAATAATTCATTGAGTATACAAAAAGGTGAAGTGCGGGATTTGAACCCACTTACTATTATTAGAGTTCAAATCCCTTTGTTTATTGATGGAGAAAGAGAACCCGTAATTCTGAGTCCTAGAGTTATGAGCCATTAGATATGCCTCCTCCCATTCAATTAAGTCCTCATGCAAATAACCCCCCTCTTTATATACCCAATTGAATTAGTGTGTTAGTGTATAACAATATACAGATAAGAAAAGGCTATCTTTTCATTATAGTATTTACATCAACTTTAATTTTCTCAAGTACAACTTTGATCAACGGTTTTACTAATGTTACATATGGTCAAACAAATGTTACTCAGGCCGATTCAAGCAATAGTACTACGAACCTGGTGAACCTACAGAATATTCCATTAGAGAAAGTCCATGTTGGAGATATCGAGATGGCGTACAAAATGTTTGGTAAAGGTGACCCTGTAATACTTCATAATGGTGCTAATGATGGCATGGATGCATGGGATCCAGCCCTTCTGTCTAGACTTGCGTCAAATAACACAGTAATTATTTTTGATAGTCGTGGAATTGGAAACACTGCATCTGGTACCGAACCATATTCCATAAAGTTACTTGGTAATGATACCGCTGGTTTAATGGATGCTTTGAAAATACAAAAAGCAAACATTCTTGGATATTCTATGGGTTCATACATAACCCAACAATTTGCAATCACGCATCCTGATAAGGTTAGTAGTATTACGCTAATTGCTGGAACTTGCGGCGGAAAAGATCATGTACCTCCATCAGATGAGTTTATCCAATTACTAGATGGTATTTTTAATAAAGCTCTAAATAATATACCTCTTTCTCAAGATGAAATGAAATCTCTTGTAAATGCCTCAGAAGGATCAGGATGGATAAAACTGCATCCAGAATCTCTAGATCTTCCAGAAAGCATGACATTCCAACAAATGAAACCTGGACTTTCATCTGAAGCAATGAACAATCAATATAAAGGTGCAAAGGCTTGGGTGTCTTCCGACTGGAATGGTGCTTGTGACGACCTTGCAAAGATAGACAAACCCATATTAGTAATAGCAGGTACAGACGATAATGAATTAGTGCCTCATGAAAATTCTCTGGTCATTGCAAACAAGGTACCAGGAGCCTGGCTAGTACAGATAAAAGACGCTGGTCATGCTATAATGGTTCAATATCCAGATGAAGTAGGCAACATAATAGAAACATTCTTGTCGACTGTAACGGGGTTGCAGTATTAGATTCTGGCCAGAGTATCCCATTTGAGAAGTAATATTACACTAGGCCCAAGGGGAGAGTCTTATAAGTAGAGGGGCTCAATAACATTAGCAGAGATATATCTTATTTGCAGGTTAAAAAGCATTTTAATCTATTAAACCATGCTGCTCTAGACCGACTATTCCTACGTCAAGAAAACCCCTCTATTATACTCACTATATCACATCATATAGTTGACATCTTCAGAATCAATCTCGATTTCATTACCGTGCTTCTTGATTGACCTCTCTTGCAGGCGATGTGAGCCATTCATACATATCCTTCAATACATATTCTTCTATTTGATGACCACCTGAGGTTACCCATTGATTGCTAGGGATAAAATTATGCCCAAGATCTGGATAGACGATAATTTGATGGTCAGGATGATTTGCTTCTGTTAATCTTTGTTGTAATAACAATGCTTGTTGAGGAGGGGTTTGACTATCATTTTGTCCTTCTAGTATAAGGACCCCAATATTTGAAGATACGTTCCCTATCATGCCGATGACGCTAGGGAGAGCAGAAAAAGATTTTCCAAGACTAGGACAACCATATACGTTTACGCATTTGGCTGACAGCTGTGAGGGATTTGGTGATGTATCATTTTCATATCCTCTTACAAGTGCAGGCTTTAGCAAACCTTCAATACTAATCAAGTCATCATTAGTGTTGTTTTTTTGTTCAAGCAATATACCGGTGGAATTATTATCAGTAACGTTAGTGAGATTAAGAAGAAGTTGAGTTAGGTTTCCACCAACCAACTTTTGAAAGATAGGATCTTTTGATGCTTCCTTCACTGAGATCTGTCCAGGATGACCTTTATCTAATATGTTCTCAGCATAAAGAATAGGATTAGCGACTTCTTGGAAATATATAATATCGGTCCATTTTTCAGCTACTGGAGCCATTAGGACTATATTTCTGACTTTATCAGGGTTTTCGGCGGCAATTCTTGGAGGGAAGTTAGTACCCTCACTGTGTCCAATCAAAGTAACCTTTTTAGTTGCATTTACTTCAGGTTGTTGCAATAGTACTGATAAAGCCTTCTCAGCATCATGCTTCAGATTGTCAAATGTAAGATTGCCCCATGCATTACTATCTGATATCGTGAGATACGACCCCACACCCCTCTTGTCATATTTAAGAACGGCAAATCCTCTCTCTGCGAGATATTCAGCTAGATTTCCATAGTATATTACCTTGCCATATGACGGTGTAATTATTGAACCAGCACCAGCGCCCGGAAAGATAATTACACCAGGGTATGGTCCTTTTCCAATAGCAGGAAAAATCAATTGAGCGTTGGTCTTTAATCCATTATCAAGATCAATAGTTAGATTTCTATTCTTTACAGTCTCTACATAGGGTTGAGCGTACGCTTCAACAATTATTGTATTTTGATGTAAAGGGGATTCACTGAGAATTGAAACTAACACAGCAATCAAAAATACTACAGTGATTGTTATTGATAAATAAAAGAAGTCACGATTCTTCCTTATGAAATCAGGATTGACTAAGGTCACAGTCTTCCCTAAATGGATCTTTGTATTAAAGTTAATGCTATAATTAGCTGATTTTTTACAAAGATTCTAACTTCTGAACCATTACTTTCCTTCGTTATTCCAACTACTGTATTGTGACTTTGGAGTTTAGATACAGGTTCTAACTTTTCCTCTAGCGAAAGCAGATGGTTTGTGCTTGAAATATTCATTCATTATTCAGTAACCGTAACCCTACACATTCCGATGCCTAAACCATGACCTAGTTTTGTTTTAAAAAATGATAAATGTCTTGAAGTGTCATTCTTAACAAAATTTTGGGTACTAGAGGGTTTGAATTCAGTACTTACAAGGGTTGAATCTAGTATTTCACATTACAGAACCTTGGTTTTAAATTTTCAAGTAATAAATTATTTTCTACTCTGTTTAATTACCATCATGTTATCATTGATTGCAGTAGAACACGGCTACCTGAATACACAAATTTATACAACTATTGATGTGAATAATAACAATTATCTTTACAGAGACATTTTATGTAGATGTGATATGTTGGTAATAACTACTAAAACGAGATTATGGACTCCACTACAGTTCAGAAATACACCAAACAAAAGCAAAGAGGATAAGGCCGATGTTGGATAAGTTAATGAAAGATTTGATAACCTAAAATTGAATAACAAGTCTCTTAACTTAGTATCGTGATTATGTTTTTAATTCTGAAATTGCGGATATATTTTTCTTATCGAATGTCAGAGACTCATTTTATAAAGTATCTCTATATCATCACGAGGGACCGTGGGTTCTCATCTATTGTTTTCGGGATTTGAACTTTACAATAAAGCGATAATCGGGTTCAAATCCTTATCTGAAGAAAGGAGAAGGAGTGCGAAGTGCGGGATGTAAACCTTCATTGTCTCAAATAATTATTAGAAGATTATTGACATTACTTTGAAATGCTTAACTACTAGTCATTCAAAGGGTTCTGATGAATAATATTTCAATTCTGACAATTATAGTTGTTTTAACTATGACAATGATTGGCAGCAGGAAGTCGGTAACATAATAGAAACATTTTTGTCGACTGTGAAATAGTAGGAGACCAATCAGAAAAGAAGAATCCGATATTAATTCTGTACGAAAGGTAGACAAGCGGGTTCAAATCAATCTCAAAAAAAGTGCGAAGTGCGGGATTTGAACCCGCGATCCCTCGTGTAAATTAATTCCTGTATAGAATCCTAAGACACTATTTTGCTAACCTGTTTAGTTGATTATCTTTGAAAAAACCCAAATCTGAACACATATTTTGTTCACCGAATTATCCAACTGTATTCTTTTCCCATCTGGGTTGAATTTAATAACTAAGCTACTACTAGATCGATGGTTACCATTTGACGATTATCCAATTCATATGAAAAGTTGATAATATTTAACACGGTACTATACATGCTTATGATCATATGAAGAGTCATGATACTTCGTTTGAGGCTAATCTCAATTTTCATTGGAATATTGTATTTGAGTGTTACAATATCATCCAATACATCATCATCTAATAACCAGGCATATGCATCATTAAATAATGAAATAAATGAATCAATCAAAAAAGCCTGTCCTACCTATGAAGGTAACGGTGGTATCGATGGTTTGGTATCGGATATTTTAAAGGCATGCTTAGGACACAGTAATCAACCTCCCACAACTCCTAATCCAGAGATACAACAAAGTTTCCAGAGAATATTTTGATTATTACAGCGGCGCTGAGCCAAATTGATGAGGCAAACGTTACAATTTCAGATCCTACTGGCCATTTTTTAAATTCATACATGTTAGTTGATGAACCACTTTCAAATACCTTGCAAGCTCAATTTGTGATTCCAATTGGCGATACCTATACGGTTACCGTTACCGATTCGGCTGGAAACCCAGTGCTGTCAGATATCCAGGCAACAAATTGTGTAGGAGACGAAATTGGATGCCAAGGAACAATGGGGGATACTATCCAACGCGTTGACATAGATATTAATCCTCCACCATCCTCATTATCATAAGGAGAGATAATCTTCTGTTAATTCGTTTTATGATTCCAATCTATTATAAGAAATTTAGAGACATCTATCACTAGTTTGGTTTTTTAAAATTTTCTCAAAGGACAAGAAATTGTGAGCCTAATATCTCTCAAATCTACTATATATATGAGTAATCGTTAAGAATTTCTAATCTCGAGTAATAGATATTATTCTAATTATAATTATAATTATAATTTAGCAGTATGATTTTACCAATACCTTATGGCGTTTTAAAGGGAATCATGATTGTGGTTAGTTCGACTGTTGACTTTGACCCTTTACCTGCCAACTCATACAAATTTAAACACAGAATTATAGTAAAGAGAGATTCAACAGATCTTACCAAGGTATTGACTGCTTTTCCTGTAGTTGATAACGAAACCAAAGAACTAGTTGCTTTTGTAGAATTAAAGTGGGAAAGAGACGACTATAACAGGGAAATACAATAGAGTAAAATGATAGACCCTAGAACGCTATTAATGATCTTCTATTTCATTCATTATTTTGAAGGTTGTTCAAATGTGCACTGTGACTTTAGTGACGCTTGTCTAACAATACATGGTGTTTTTAAACCTATTAGAACAGTGATGATAAACTCCCGACATAGTTTCCTGGGGGTCTTGCATCTCTAGTTCCACACCCTTTATGCAAAACCCGTTTTTCTAGTGATTCTCTTCTACCAATTCAAGATTTCTCGAATGTTAGATCTGTATTCATCCTTGCATTAAGATTTTAAATATCAAGGTCACTAACCATCTTGGCCTTGATTTCCATGTATTTTACCTGAAACCTCAATATTTAGATCAATTGCTATAGATATACAAAATACATAAATAACGCCAATAAGAAAATGAATTTATGAAAAATCAAACAGTATTATCTTCTATATCATTGCTCTTGATATTAATGGCTTCACCATTTGCCCTAGCCTTTGCATCCACTGAAACAGATGATGATTTCCTTAACATTCGGGAGGCCACCGTAGATGCTGACTCAGATGAAATGAGTGCATTTCTAAAGACACATGGTCACATTCCTACAAATGGTGACGGTGGTGCATTTGGCTATGGTTTGTTAACTTCCGAAGGTTTGGATGCCGTGGTAGTAAGTACAACTCATGCAGGGGTATTGGATAGCGAAGAGCAAGATGATGCTAATGATCCAGTATGGCATAATCACTTTGTAACTTTGGGTGATGATTCAGTAAATTGTGGTGACGATCCCGCCGTAAAATCAATTACATTTGAATCTCCAGGCCAAATACGCATACAGGATGAAAATGCTGACCTGACTCAGATTCCTAGTTCGTTCTCAGGCACAGATGCTTTGAACCAAGATGATTTAACTATTGCACCAGGCACTGACGTTGACGATGTAGTTTCTTTCAAACTTTCGCCGCAATTCAATGATAATAACGAGTTAGAAGCTGTATGTGTGACAGATATTCAACCTGCAGATAACGTCGTTTCTGATAATGATGACAATAGTAACAACAACAACGATGATAATACCAATAGCAATAGTGGAAACAGTGCAAGTCAAGGTATAGGTCAGGTTGAATCGAACAAACAATAAAGCTTAGATTAACAACAAGAATTCAGTTCTTTAGACAAGAACATACCTTTTTATTAATTTCATATTTTGGCGTTATTGTGATTCTCTAAATCTGACCTCACAATGTGCTAAGGAACTACGAAACAAGGCAAGCCTAGACAAGAATTAGAAAGCATACCAAGAATAAAGATCATGCTTGACAAAGGGGAAATTCCCTTATCACTTAAGAAATTTATAATAGTTAGATGTTCAAAACTAAATCGTAACCATAGCGACACTGACTGATGATACAATTCATTTTTAAACTCATCGTGTTAGTAATAACTAACTACTTCCACAAGCATGTCAAAAGGGTCTTACATTGTAATCCATAGTCGCTAGTGCAAGACCCACCGTTCTAAAAATAGAAATCAAATAAATATAACAACTTTTTAATAAAATGGAATTTTGATACAATATAGTGGATGAAATAACTCTCAAGCAGTTAAAAGAGTCCAATTATTATCATCCTGTAATTACCGACGTTATTCAGGATTACAAGATAATGCTTGAAATAACTATAGATGGATTGAATTCAACCGAAATAGGATATAACACAGTTTGGGATGCTGAAATGTGTAAATGGGCTTCCAGGTATTTTGTAGAAGGATTAGAACTGGTAAAACAGAAAGTCAAAGAAAAGGGCATAAAATGTAGACTAATTACTGAAGTGAATACAGAAAATGAAGGATTTCTCAATACCCTGCCTTTCTTAGAAATTAGACATTTAGAAGGATTGAGGGGAAATTTTGGGATCCGCGACGAGATGGATACATGGCATTTATGCTTCACAAAGAGAATGACAAATTTCTACAGACATACTTTAGCAATTCTAAAGTCCTTGCAGAGGAACAAATGCAATTGTTTGAAGAATTGTGGAGTATAGCTATACCATTTTCTACAAGAATGAAAGAATTAGAGTATGAAGTTAAAAGAGACATTCGAAAAACTATGTCAGATTTTGAAAATATTCAAGGAGAGCTAGAATCTTTGCTCTTAACGTGTAAGAAGGACCTGACAATCTTCTCATCCAACAAAATTCTTTGCTATCTCCTGAATAAAGGTAGATTTCTTTATTATTTACCAACGATACTCCAAAAAGAAGCGTCAATCAAAATTCTCATGGAGAATGTAGACGAATACTTGATAAGACAAATTGCTTCCGTAAATACGTCAGCACAAGTCAAATCAATCCAAATCGGATATACGAATAAGATTGCAGAAATAAATGAAATGGTCATGATATTTGACAGTAAGCACGTGCTTCATGTTAACTATGATCCAAACAACAAACTAGTTGCAACTTATTCAAATGAGGAACATAAAGTATTGATTCAAGAGTTAATGTTCGAAAAATATTGGAATGAAGTAAAAAGTCTGGATATTATGAATAAAAACTAATAAATCCAATAACATGGATTAAATTCATCTTTGCTCGGGATCACGGATGAACCGCTCTATTTGAACCCGAAAGTAGACGTTAAATCCTTTGGCACTATGAGATATATTTAAATAAATACTCTTGATAATCGATAAAATGGTAAATTATTGTTTGGTTGTACCTTTACTACCAGGAAAAATAGAACTAGCAAAGAAGTTTGAAGAAGAAAATGGAGGTCATAACGAAGAACATGATGAATTTTACAAGATTGCCGGTGTTACTCGTGAACAGGTTTGGATTCAACATAGTCCACCAGGTAGTGGTGCCCCAGATCTTGAAATAGTTAGTTTAGAAACAGAAGATCCTGCCATGACTCTAAAAGAATTTGCTACATCAACTCTTCCATGGGCCATAAAGTTTCGGGACTTTGCAAAAGAAGCATTTGGATTAGATTTTTCAAAAGGACCTCCACCTCCTCTAAACGAGTTGCTAGTTGACTGGCATAAAGATAAGTAAATAGAAAGGTATTTTGGATTTCAATCTTTCGTCTATCCGAAGTATCAAGGATGAATTGCTTAGTATGAATTCTAAATGTCAGTCGATTAGTTTTAGAAGCTACTAATAATTTGACTTATGTATGATTGAATGATATCAAAATATTAGGTTATTAAAAATACAACTTCGTTTAAATCCCGATACAATAAGAAAGAAGAATAAAGTGTGGGATTTGAATACCGGTTAGTAAATATCTTAATATCAATTGGGTGAAAGTTATACAACTATGCCCAGATTCTTGTTCCAGCCAGATCCCATAGATGATTATGGATTTAATCCAATCCCTATCGACATTCACATGGGAATAATTAAGATTCCAACCGAAGAAATACTTGATGATTTTGGGATAAATACTACTGAGTCAGTGATTGTAGGAACTGATAGATATGAAGTTCTAAACAGGTTACAAACAGCATTTGCCAGGGAATTTGAAAGATATGGAAAGTTAAAGAAGTCAGATATTCGACCTATGGATTATAAAACTAAACAAGCTTGGACTAGGATTAGAAGACATATCAAGAAAGAACCTAATTAAGGATTCTACATATATGTACAAATTCCAAGTCATCCTCGTTTCCAAATAATATAATTGTCTGAAATATTTTATGAGAAAATAAAAGGTTTATTTCTAGCCTATTTAACGTTCCCTATGCAGTTATATTTATCTCCAATGCCACATAAGAAATTCCCCGGTTCCATTTTTGTCGACATGGTCCTTATACACCCCCACTGAATTACTCAAAGAGGAGAGATTACCCGTAGCAACATCATCAAAAATAGCAATTCCGTTGCTATCATAACCACCACCTACATGATAGTTGGCAATTGCATAAAAGGTATAAGTTGCTATATCTTTATTATCAGTAACATACTTTGTGTTTCCTTGCAGATAAGATGTGTCGGTATCTCTGAAGGTTTCAGTCACATTCACATCAGCAGTTATATCTAATGTGCCATTAATTATTCCCTTGCCTGAAAAGCTTTCGGAAGCATTATTGTTTGTCATATTCAGTTTCCCTAGCTCAGTTTGATAATGTTCAACAAAAAATGGGTTTCCCAAATCATTATTTTTAGACAGGTCGGTATTATCAAGGGCATGAGCATATTGTGTACCCATGAAAATAGTAGATACAATTACAAATCCCAAAAGCAATAATGAAACATTCTTAAATGTATATTGATATTTCATGTTAATCATTTTATATCTTTAGATTATTAATATTGCGGTGTATTTCAAATTTGAAGACACTCATATATTATCATAAAAAAGGAGTAATTTCTATCCATTATACTTTCTATTAGAGATGTTCATTGCAATGCTGTTATCTTGGGTCATTGACTGTCTATATAAGATTGGAGGGTCAAAGTATGTCTTTGCAGCCCCCATTGTACATGAGTATGATTACCAGAATGCTCTTAATCTTGAATGTTGATGTTGTTTTCTGAGCAGTGTATACCTTCAATAGTATTAACTACAGTTGTTTTGACGTTATATGTCTGGCTATCCACCCATTGTTCGTTTGTAACCACCATCTCAAACACAAGGTTGTCCTGTGACACTGTGCTAAAATCCTCGATATTTAATTATCGAATGATTAGCTAAAGTTGGCTCATTTTTGGGATCAAACTCCCCCGTTATAGAAGAAAAGAAGGAAGTGTGAAATTCGGGATCAGAATTCTCTATACTCTAACAGCCAACATGCATTACGCCTTAAAATGCGCACAATTTATTCTATTAAGTTGTCTTTTTGCAGTAGTAGGTAGTAACTAAAGTGAATAAAGACTAGCAATACAAGGTGTTTTTAAACCCCTCATGTAAGTAGTGTCTAATCTCCAAAGTAATTCCATAGTGAGTCTTGTATAATCTCTAGGTCCACACCGCTTATGCAAGACCCACCTTTCTAAAAATAGAAATCAAATAAATATAACAACTTTTTAATAAAATGGAATTTTGATACAATATAGTGGATGAAATAACTCTCAAGCAGTTAAGAGTCCAATTACTATCAACCAGAAACTACAGATGTTATTTTTGATTCTAATAAAATATTAGAAATGGGCTTTAGATTCTAGATTATCGCTAAAAAAGGTTTTTAATATCACAGTATCTTATGACACTCTTCCTGCAAAATTTACAAGATATTTTGCCGAATGACTCTCTTTCAACTTCAAGAGGATATGGGTATATCTTATTACATTCTAAACTTGAACATCTAACAATCAAAGTTACGCGGTCGGCATTTGAAAGATTACTGTTTCTCTCTTTTTCCCATTTGTTACTTATGTCAAAGTCTAATATTGATTCAGCACATATTTGCTCAAATTTATCATCATTGGATGCGCTTTTCTCACTAATACCTTTATTATTTTGGTTACTATGGTATTGAAAGCATTTAACAAGATAAGTATCAGTTTTTAGAAATTTTAAAACATCTTTATCAATCTAGGATTCGATATCCAATTTAAATTGCATTTTTACAAGTTGTAGTGCTTCTTTCTTTTTCATGATTGATCCCTAAATCTAACATATCTTTACCTTGTGATGCTCTTAACCAAAAACCTGTTTTGAATTCATACATAGATTTATCGAATCAAGGGAGCAAATTTCCCGCACAAATTCAGGTACAAATCTAATGAATCCTCCAAAATTCGAATAGTGCGAAGTGCGGGATTTGAACCCGCGATCCCTTTATCTTTAGCTGTTGGTTATAGAGAGGGATAATTTGGCCAAGATAATCTTCTTACAACACTTCACCCTCTTTATATACTTCCTCGAGTGAAATTGCATATGTATAGTTATAGTAAGATAAGAAAAGATCATCTTTTCATGGTTGCAATAATATCAACTCTAATTTTCTCAAGTATGACTATGGGCAATGGCTTTACTAATATAGTAAATGGTCAAACAAATACTACCCAAGCAAACTCCACCAATAATGTTACGGGCTTGGTAAATACACAATACATTCCAATTCAAAAAGTCCACGTTGGAGATATTGAAATGGCATACAAGATGTTTGGTAAAGGAGACCCTATTTTGCTTATCAGTCCTGCACAGGCCGATATGAATTACTGGGAACCTTCCCTCATAGATACTCTTTCTGCAAATCACACGATAATTGTATTTGACAACCGCGGAGTTGGAAACACTTCCACTGGTATAAAGCCGTTCTCCATCCAACAATTTGCTAATGATACTGCTGGTTTACTAGACGCTCTGAAAATACAAAAGGCAGATGTTCTTGGCTATTCACTGGGTTCTTTCATAGCTCAACAGCTTGCCGTTACACATCCAGACAAGGTTAACAGACTTGTGCTTATTGCTACAACATGTGGTGGAAAAGAGAGTATTCCTCCTAGTCCTGAACCTCAAAAAAGGGTTATTGATGTTATAAATAGAATTGCAAATGATACGCCTGTCACTTCGCAGGAAGTAAAAGCACTTCTGTCTGATGGCTTGGGATCAGGATGGCTCAAACTGCATCCCAATTTCCTTGAAACCATACCTATCCCAGAAGTAAAAGATCTGTTCCCTAGTATTACTCCTGATAATAATTTAAAGCAGTTCAAAGCAGCACTAGACTGGGAGGCATCTAATTGGAATGGGGTTTGCGATGAGCTTAGAAAAATATCAATACCAACACTGATCATAACTGGAACCGATGATATAATCCCAACGCAAAATGCATTAATTATTGCAGGAAAGATCCCTGGAGCCTGGCTTATACAGATAAAAGATGCTGGCCATGCAATACCGATTCAATATCCGGCGGAGGTTGCTGAGATATTAAATACATTTCTAACGACTACTAGCCCAAACAATTGAACAGCCATTGAATGAAGCATTTGGTTATCTAATTAACTTATCCTGATTAGATTGTAGACAAGGGGGTTCAAATCAATCTCAAAAAGGTGCGAAGTGCGGGATTTGAACCCGCGATCCCTTCGCTTTATTGTAAAGTTCAAATCCCGAAAATAAAGAATGAGAATCCGCGATCCCTCTATCTTTAGTTATTGGTCACAGAGATGGATAATTTGATCGATAGTGTTCACACAAGACTTCACCCTCTTTATATACTCCGTCGAGTGACAGTGGTTATGAATAATAGTAGACAGGTAAGAAAAGGCTATCTTTTCATTATAGTATTCATTTCTGCTATAATTTTCTCAAGTATGACTATGGGCAATGGCTTTACTAATACAGTGAACGGTCAAACAAATGCTACTCAGGCCAATTCAAGCAATACTAACAATTTGGTAAATACACAAGACATCCCATTAGAAAAAGTCCGTGTTGGAGATATTGAAATGGCATATAAAATGTTTGGTAAAGGTGATCCCTTGATACTTCACAATGGTGCTTCTGATAACATGGATGCTTGGGATCCAGCCCTTCTCACTAGGCTAGCATCAAATCACACAGTAATTATTTTTGATAGTCGTGGAATCGGAAATACCACTGCAGGGACCGAGCCATATTCTATACAATTACTTGGTAATGATACTGCTGGTTTAATGGATGCTTTGAAAATACAAAAAGCAAACGTTCTTGGATATTCTTTGGGTACATACATAACGCAACAATTTGCAATTACGCATCCTGATAAGGTTAGTAGTATTATACTTATTGCTGGTTCCTGTGGTGGGAAAGATGGTATACCTCGACCTGCTGAGTTTGACAAATTACAAGCAGATATTGTAAACAAAACCCAAAATAATATACCTGTATCTCAGGATGAACTGAAGTCGCTTGTAACGGCCTCATTAGGACCGGGTTGGATAAAACTACACCCAGAATCTGCAGCGATTCCAGAAAACATTACATTCCAGCAAATGAAACCTAGTGTTTCACCTGAAACATTGAATAATCAGAAGAACGCTGGATTTGCTTGGGTGGCTTCCGACTGGAATGGTGCTTGTGACGACCTTGCAAAGATAAACAAGCCTCTGTTAGTTATAGCAGGAACAGACGATAATCTCTACGTCCCGCATGAAAACTCTTTGGTCATTGCAAATAAAGTTCCAGGAGCCTGGCTAGTACAGATAAAAGATGCTAGTCATGCCGTTCCTGATCAATATCCAGAGGAAGTCGGTAAAATAATAGAAACATTCTTGTCGACTATAAAGTAAAGGTGACCAAGCAGGAAAGAAGAATCCGACATTAATTTTTGTACACCATCTTGACAAGCGGGTTCAAATCAATCATAAAAAAGTGCGAAGTGCGGGATTTGAACCCGCGATCCCTTTGCTTTATTGTATGGTTCAAATCCCAAAAATGAAAGAGGAAATCCAGTGATTCCATGTCCGCAACAATTCCTATATTATAACTAAGATATTAACTGAATATTGTCTTTGGTTGAACGTTCTTTCAAGAAATGTTATCTCTGTTTTTGAGGAATAACATAGAACGAAAGACAAAGGTAAAAGATCTTTCGGAGTATGATAAGCAGCCAAGGCCATATGCCGACTAATTCTTGTAACAAAATTCATTAAACTTTTACCACATTAATTATTTAATGTAAATTCTGGAGAATGCTTAACTATCTTTTATGGGGTTTCTTTTCATGAAATTTGAAGCTAAGGTTATGATTCTATCCACTTTGTTGATTTTAATCTCAGTTAGTTTATCAAGTATCGGATATACATTTGCTCAATGAGGTGATTATTTAGGTCAAAATGAAGATGCTAATGAAGCATCTCAAAGTAAATCAAGTTTCAGAAACTAATCAAAATAGTATGTGTGTATTGGATAAAAGCACATCTCTTAGTTGTAATAATTTATCAGGTCAGAGGATTGGTTCCGGTCAACAGGGTGAACCAGGACCAGGATCGCAGGTCAAGTTTGCCCGAGCAGGGCGAGGACCATAACAATCGAATATTTTCATCAATTAGTATGTCGAAAAGATTTACTTTGTCTTAAATTATTAGAGTATTAGAGTATTAGAATCTATGACAAAATCTCAAATACTTCTACCATGTTAAATTATTATGGATATTACAAATCATATCCAAAATAGTACAAATCCGTGGCATAAACAAATTACTAAACAAGGCCTTGTTAATTTAAAGATAGTATCGATTAGTATTATCGCAATACTACTAACCATTGTACTGATTTCAGGTTCAATAGTATCATCAAATGTTTTTGCAGCAAAAAGTCCCTCTCCAAGAGATGTTTGTAATGTATTTTCAGGTGGTACTTGTTCTTGTGGTAATAACATTGAGGACCTTACTGCAACATGTTGTACGGTTACGCCCGGTTCAACTCCCGGAAATGATATAATGATATGTGAACGATGTTCTATCAACACTAATACTGGTGAAAATTATAACTGTGAAGTTAGTCGAAAATCGCCAACAACAGGTGAAACAAACTTTCCTAATAATGAAGGTATATTAGAACAACCGTCACAAAAACATAATCCAAAAGATAATGCCAAAGTTCCAAACAATAATGGGGTTATAGAACAAAATTCTATATTGTCTAACAATCCAACATCCAATCAAAACAATCCTAAACAATTACAGCAAACTAATAATGAACAATTAGCAAAAAGCAGTAACAATAACAATAAAGATAATTCACCAACATCTCCTCCTTGCCCAAATAAAGGACCAATACCTCCTAACTGTACACTAAAACCTATCTTCAAGTAATGGAGTTTTAAATCTATATTATGTTAAGACTGCCATTTTGCTAATGAGAGATGAATTAGAATTGAATTTTACGAAAAGTTTGAGTGATTGTATCCAATGATAAGTTGAATGTTTAATTTTGGAGATGATTATGTTAATTTGCTCTCTTATCCCCCAACTACCTCTATATAATAAAAGTAATTCTCCATCGATGGCTACAAGTTTTATCCAATTCCAATAGATATACATTTGGGAATAATCAAAATCCCTACTGAAGAGATTTTAGATGATTTTGGGATAAACACTACTGAAACTGTGATAGTGGGAACTGACAGACGAGATGTTCGTAATTAGTTACAAGAACACTTTGCAAGGGACTTTCTTAGATATGGTAAATTAAAGAACCAGAAATTAGACATCTGGACTACAAAACTAAACAAGGGTGGTCAAGGAAGAGAAGACATATCAAGACTGAGCCTAGTTGAGAAATTGAATCGTGGTCTTAAAATTCTAAATCAAACTCACTTTAATAACATACAAATGTCCTTTCTGTTGTATCGATTTAATTAGGTGGAGTCTCTCTACCCTCTCATGATACACCATTCGACTCTACTACTGGTTTGATCAGTTATTATCCTCATTAAATGTACCCGTTGTTGTAGTAGTATTATCGAAATTACTTCCTTTGTCAAAATTGTGTTCTCCTCCTCCTTCTTGTTCAAAGATTCCACCTACAGTATTGTTATCTGGAAGATCTGTCTGGCTAGGGAATTTAATACTATCTTCTGGATGGCAATTAATATAGTCACCCGTTGTAAGATCTATATCACATATATCACAATATTGGCGTCCAGAGTTATCATTAGTGCAACATCTTGCGTTACCTTCTGTAGTTAAAGAATCACACCGACATAGATATTGGTTAATTTTACATACATCTCTAGGTGATCTTTTTTTCTGCAAGGGCGCCCGATACCAAAGAACTTGAAATCAATCCGATAGTTATCATGATTGTTATAGTGACCGTCATCATCGGTATCAGAGAATTATTTTGGGTTGGCTTAATTTTCCTGAAGGATTTCATTTTCATCAACCTATTGATTGAATACTCCACCATTGTTGTTGGGGTCTATCCCTTTTGAATTGTCTTGATTGCTAGACTCACTATTATCGTTAAAGGTTCCACCTGTAGATGGGTCTATCCCTTTTGGAAGATCTGAGTTGCTTGAACCATCATTATCACTTAAGACTCCGCCACTGTCTTTAGGATTGGTAGTATCACCGCCTTTGTCTTCTCTAACAGGATAAGCGGGTCCGCAGTTGCTCGGGGGGTGCGTATTGTCACATTTGGTACACCAGCCGTTAGTTGTACCAATTTCATGTGCACAACATACCACTTTACCTATTGTTCCACTATCTGGAATACGACCGCAATTATAAGGAGTCATATTTCGTGCATCACTATGACCAACAATTGATGCACTTGTGAGGAGAATAATTGGAATCAAAACTATATTAAGATTGTTAAAAGAGTGGTTTGGGGAATTGTTAATTCCTTCATGTTTGGTGTCATCAAAAAGATAATATATAAATATTGCCAATTATTTGCAAAAACTCTAAGAATCTTAGAGTCGTAGAATTAATTGTCGTCTAGATCTTAGATATAATGCGATTCAATTTGTATATACAAGCTAATATGAAAGAAAGGTATGAGTATTATATCAAACTTTGTCCAACAGGTTATTTAGTTAATAAGTGATATATGCAATAAGAATACAATTATATTATCTGTTACTCCTTTACAATATTAATCGTCGAGTAGCTTTCGTCAAGCTACCTATTTTATTTGTGTTAAATCTGTTTAGTCAACTACAATACTATAATAAACGACAATTAATTGTCTTAGAGTATAAAACTTGGGAAAACAATCACCTTAGATTGATTCTCTAATGCACCTCTCAATTTTATACTTGTGTTCCTCAAAATAGTTTACTATTCTTTTTACTGCATAGTTTGGCAATCTCATATTAGAGTTTAATAATGCTGATTCTACTTTATTTGATAATTCTAGAAAGTCATTAGGATAGTCTACATTACACTACTCTCATCGAGAAAGTCAATTTCCAAATGGTCTTTGAAACCAATTATCTTATTAACTCCCACCTTTCGCATACCTGAATCAATTTTCAGAATAAATGATACATTATCAGGTGACATTTCTATCAACTCTTTGCTCAACATGTCTTGAGTAAAATCTTGGACGTAGTTCTTTGTTCTAATTAATACTCTACTAAGTCATCCAGGCAAATTAGTGAAATACTATCGGCTTTAGGCCATGGGGTAAATTAGGTGCTGGTCCAATAGTTATTGTAGCACTACTTAACACTGATACGTCATCTGAACCAAAATTCCGTACATACATGTAATTGTTATTAGGATTATATTGGAAGCCGCTTGGAAAATCACCCACGTTAATGGTTTTAGTTACCGAAGTTGATTGACTTTTATTCTAACAATCATTGTTTGTTTATATATAGCAGGTTTATTGCTATTGTTAATGCTTTTAATAAGATTTAAGCGAAAACCCTTGATAGTTTTAGGTATATTTTTTGGTATTTTCTTAATTTTGTCAGCATATTTATCGTCGTTTGGTTCATCTGTATTTCAAAATGCGTTGGCACAGTCTGATATTCAAACGGTCAAATATAGAAACCTAACACTAGATCTTGGTAACGGAATAACTACTAATGCTCAGTTATCTTACCCCGCCATAGGTAAAGGCCCATTCCCAGCGGTGTTACTTATTCCTGGCTCAGGTGCGGTAGACATGAATGAAACCTTGACTATAGATACTAAACCATTCTGGCAGATATCTCAATATCTTTCCGAGAGGGGATTTGCGGTACTAAAGTTTGATAAAAGAGGTGTAGGTGAAAGTTTTACTATTTTAAACCCAAATGTATGGGGAAATAATACCGTCAATGATCAAATTCAAGATAGCAAAAAAGCCTTGAATGTTCTCGTACAGCAGCCTGAAGTAGATCCAAATAGGATAAGCATAATTGGTCATAGCGAAGGTACATTGTATGCTCCAAGAGTAGCAGTGGATAATTCGACAAAGGTAAGCAACATTATACTTATGGGTGTCCTAGCTCAAAACCCTTTAAAAGATGTAGAGTACTATCAAGACGTTTCATTGCCATTGGAATACGCTATGCAAGTATTAGATAGTAATAACACGGGATTGATATCCGTAGGACAAATAGTAACAGATTCTTTATTAAAGAACTTTTTATTACCTTCTTCTCTTTTGCATACTAATGATACCAAAGAGATAACTAATGCGTTAATGAAGGAATTTGGTAGTAGTGGGTTCATAAATATTGATGAACAACTTAAACCCTTTCTGATAAAGGGGTACGAAAACATAACAGCATTTAATTTGCTAAAATGCGATACTACTGGAGTATGTCCGATCCTATGGAAGTCTTTAGCTGATATGCCAACGAATTTGAGCTTTATTGGTAACGTATCTAACTCTACTGGCATTCTAATACTTAATGGAGAAAATGATGCTCAAACACCAGTTCAACAAGCATTTTTATTGCATCAGAAGCTTAATGAAGTAAATCATACTGATCACACATTAATGACTTACACCGAACTAGGACATGTTTTTTATCCATCATCAAAATGGCAAACAGTGGTAGGACCTATTCAACCTAATGTTTTGGCAGATCTATATTCATGGTTGGAGTTACACTCAAGATAAGCTCGTTTCAATTTTGTCTATTTTTAATGCATCTATTCATTAATAATGGCACAAAACAAATTATCGAAACTTCTGCTGGTTCGATCCTTGCTCGGGATCACGGATGAACCGCTCTATTTGAACCCGAGATTTTACAGATTATTAAAAATCAACAATTAAGGATTATGTAGATTAGTTGAGTGTTTAATTTGCTAACCTAAAGAAAGTCTTTTTGAAGCAATAAAGATCTTCGGTAAAATGAAGGACTAATCGAATCAATATTTTTCAACCGATTCTCTGGAATACTAAGATACATAAAAAAGTATGAAAATTTGTATAGGTTATAATTCCTATATTTATTTCAATAAATCAAGGGCATCCGCCACCATTCAAGACACCAGCCAATTCACCAGGTTTTAGTTTTTCTCCACAAATGGCGTTTCCTACATTTCCAATACCTAGTCGAGGTTCATCCTGCTCTGAGGCATGTTCTCCCATCTGACCAGATTTACCAAGTTCTGAGGCACCTTTTCCAAATCCATTAGGATTATCTTGTTTTGCTGCTGATACGCTGCTAAAACCGGTTGAAATCATTGCGGTCATCAATAATCCAATTGATGCTACAATGGTAATCATTGCCAATCCATGATAATTCATTAACTTTTCATGAATAAAAGAATATATAAACTTATATTAAATATTCAGAAAATTGTATTTATATTAAAAGTATGACATTATAATTTAACTTTTATTGAATTATCAAATTTATTTTAATTAAATATTAAAAGAATAGAGATAGATGTGTAGTTCATTGAAGTAACAATTCTACCTGGTTTTATTAAATCCATAAACAAAAGGTGCGAAGTGCGGGATTTGAACCCGCACTTCGTTTACCTTAACCAGGCTGGGCCAACCTCGCTTGAAATAAAATTAATCAAGCGGTATTAATAACTTAATGCTGTGCACTGCTACTTGCAACTATTCCATATTTTCCCTTGTCTAAAGGCAATTTTTCTAGCAGAACTAATATCACGAATTCCACCTCTTTCCAAAAATAGAACTGTAGATAGATATAGACCCCTAGCTCCCAAATCTATTTAATTTTTCAAGGGACTAATTATTACATGTGGCTGAAAATGGAACTCATAATGTGAATACCCAATTAGTCAAATCATGTTAATACATTAGCATAAGAAAACCATATAGAACAATTGTTCCTATTCCCAGAGTTATTAACATAAATGGAAATCCTATTTTTATCCACCTCGTAAAAGAAATATAATGTCCAAATTTTGCACTTAATGCTATTGCTACTACCCCTGCACTAGATCCTATTAAAGTCCCATTTCCTCCTAGGTCGGCTCCCAATGCAAGGGCCCACCACAATGGGCTAAATTGAAAACCACTTTCAGGACCAAACGAATCTGCAATCGTTGGATCTCCATTTAGTGAATGAACAAGAGGAATCATGGTAGTTGTAAGGGGGATATTGTCCACAAAGGCGCTAGTAATGCCTGACATCCAAATAACCATGACAAAGGTAATCCAAGGATCTCCACCAGTTATATCAATAGCCATGTTTGCAAGAATTGTTATTAATCCAGCATGTACTGCAACCCCTACTATAACGAATAAACCTATAAAGAATAGCAAGGTAGCCCAATCAACTTCATGTAGGATTTTTTCTGGTGGTACTCTGCTGACTATTAATAATATTGCAGCTCCTCCAATTGCTATTATTGACACTTCTAAATGAGTAATAGTTTGTAAAGAAAATAGGATAATTACTCCGACTAACACAATCAAGCATTTTACAAGCAATCCTTTATGGTGAATCAATATTGCATTTTCGTCTCTATGCATTAGTTCTTGAATATCTTCTTGCTGCTCTAATTTCTGTTCACCTTTTAACTCTCTCTTGAAGAAGATTTTTATTAACAGTAAGGAAAATCCGAAGATGATTGCAATTGTTGGTCCCATGTATTTCAAAAAGGAGTTAAAGTCTATTCCAGCAGCCGAACCAATCAAAATATTGGGAGGATCTCCAATTAATGTGGCAGCACCACCAATATTTGAAACCAAAACTTGAGCTATTATGAATGGTATAGGGTGTATTCCTAACGTTCTTGTAATAGAAAGCGTAACAGGAACCATGAGTAATATGGTAGTAACATTATCAACAAACATTGATGCAACAGAAGTAAAAGTGCATAACAATAACATCAAGATCCAGACATTCCCTTTACTTATTTTCCCCAATTTTATACCAACCTGATGGAAAACGCCTGTTTCTCCCAATATTGCCACCATTATCATCATACCAAGTAAAAGACCGATGGTGTTAAAGTCAATAGATTCTATTACAAAATCAAGACTTTCTTCAGCAAGAAAAGAACCTAATGCAATTGCCAAGATAATAGAAACGATAGCTGCAAACATTGCAATGACTGTTCTATGAATAATATCTAGTCCAAGGAGGACATAAATGGCGATCATAATTATAGTGATGCCAGCTAAGATAGGAGTAACACTTTTTTCAAACACTAAAAGAGGAATAGTAAAAATTAATACAATGTAAATCACAATTAGGAGTATACCTAGAAAATATTTCTTCTGCAATTATTACACCCATTTGGTTAAAGAAGTCCTATATATAGGGATTAGTTCAAAAATAATAAAAGTCATCGAATTATGGTGGTAAGACATAATAGACCTTCTGAAACCTTCCTTAGTACGCTTCCCGTTCCTTTACCTTTAGAATAATCATAGGGTACAAGTATCTTTTTGATTTGCAAGTTATAATTTCACATATATCAGCTGGACTTATTATTATAGATTAGCTTAAAATGTAACTATGTCGTTTTAGATCCTCACAACACAACTATTAATGTCTAGAACGAATAAAATTTGCGGTTTTCTTATTTCTGTTCGCAATTAAAATTATAAATTATTAAATCTCACAACTAAACTCTATTACATCTTTCTAACAAGTAAAGAAATGATTGTTAATGTTGTATGCTCCCTCGTACTTTTCTTTTCAATTCGATCAAAAAATCCTATCATTTCACACCCATATCCATGGTCATATTCATATTACCATTCATCGCTTCCGATCCATTTTTGGAGGGAATTAACGAGAATGTCATCATTCCATTCGTATTGTTGCTATTATTTTTCAAATAATCGTTTGCTATTTGAAGGACCACCGGTTTAGTCATCATAAAGTGTACCACGTCTTTTGTTTGATTGTTCCCATCAACCATCAAAACATTAGTCACGTCTTTGCCGTTTGCAACTCCCCTATAAGCACCGTCGGCTGACAGTACACTAGGTTTTGGAACTTCCACTTCTTGATGAACAAATACGGCATTCTTTGGATCATTTAGTCTTTTAAGATCATAACTAAAAGGCATTGTGAAATTAATCGAGTTTGCTGCCTTATCGTGTGTAATATTACCTATCTCATCATAGTATGAAAGAACTTTGGTGGGTATGATCTTACCATCTATATCCAAATTGGCGTTTTTTGCCGCTCCAATACTAAGCCAACTATTAAATTCAGGTTGCTGATCGTCAGGAATAATAGTACGAGAGTAGTCCACAGTGACTATTCTAACAATAAAATTATACAACCCACCGTCTATAAATATTGGTCCAGAAGCTACCACAGGAGAATTCGCTCTGCTAGAATATGCATTAAGTATTGGATCTAATTCACCATAGACAGATATTTGATTCTGGTTTTTAGGTTGCATCTCTATATACAAATCACCATCAGGATTAAAGAACCAGTCAGACAACAAAGTTTTTCCGTCTTTTTGAATTGTAATAAAATAAGTTACCTCTTTGAATGTTTGATTTGTCTTAGAATCAAATAGCTTGAATTCAACAGTTGGTTTTTGGGCTTGATTCTTGATTGTTTCTGTGGTTACTATCGGAGGATTCATTTTTATCAGCAGATCAGCTGCTCGGTCACCCAAAGATGCGGATAATTGTTCCATGAATAATCCATCACCAAAAGCATGATCTATCTTAAGCAAATTCCCATTCGTTACCATTCCAAATAAGAAAATGATGATTATAATATAGGAAATGACGACCTTCACAATACGTATAATTGATGGAATAATGTATTTAAGATGTATTTTACCTTATTTTGAGCATGAACATCGAAGAAAATTGGCATTATGACATAAGATGATTGCGACAAGGGAAGTAGAAGTCTGGATAAGTGTTTTGATTACCTTATATGCGTAAATTTCTGATATTTAAAAAGTCTATCAGATCTTTTTCTTTCTATACAATATTATTATGGTAACAAGAAATAGGGGCAGCACAATTATAATGGCATATACAAAGTATACAAGGTTTAGTGGAGACAGTAAGCTAAAAGAACTGTTTGATACATTTTGTATCTCTTTTGAGGTATTATATGGATTTTTGTAGACTGTGGTACCAAACTGTACAAATGAGCTTTTATTATCTGCACTTTCGATCTTTATTATAGTCGGTCCTGTGGAATTGAAGGCAAAAGTTTGAGAAGAAGAACCAACTTGTGCTATATCAGATGTTCTATAGATTTCAGTATTATTCTGCAGGATCACAAAATTATACGGCCAAAGATGCATTCTGGTGTTTTGTGGATATTCGAAAAAATCCATTAGGAAATTTACGGGCACATTTGTAGTTATGGAGGAAGGCGCCCATGAAAGCCCTATCTCTACTTTATCATTGTCTGTGAAGTTATACAGAGGAAAATCGGCAATCTTTTTTTGGAATTCATCGACCGCGTAAGAAGGAACATTTGTATTATTACCTTGAACACGAACTATGCCTTCCATCCAAGGATGTACCGTACAAAAATAATGATATATTCCAGATTGATTAAATTTTATGGATGTGGTTTTATCTGGACCGAATAATCCACTATCAAATAAACCATCAGGCTTACCTTTGGAATTTGATAATAAGCTGTTTAATCCGCCACCTGTACCGCTTGTCACAGTATGAGATTCCGTATCATTGTTAGTCCATATTATAGTGTCATTCACATCTACAGTGATTTCTCTTGGATCGTACCATTGTTTGGGAGTTAGATTTGTAATATCAACCTCGGGATTTGCAGAGCCCTTCGGTATTGTAATTATCATGTCTTTGGATTGTTGTCCTTGACCATATGAAAAGAACGGTTCATCGCTGGTGTTATATGACCATCCAATACTAACAACAATTAATAAAATAACACCAAAAAGAACACAAGTTTTCATATTGTCATCCTATTTCAATCATTACTTATAATATGTGTAGCCAACTAATCAATCACAATACTCAATTGGGGTCTGTTAGATACTTATAATTTCTTTAAATTATTATTCATGTAGGAATGTTCGTCACGTCATGAACTATCTCTATTCTAAAATATTAAAATTCATGTTCGTTGTGTTTTACCAAAAGAACATCCAGTCTAACATCTTTATAACCTTTAATGTATAGTCTCAATATGGCTACGACACTTAATAACGGTAGTCGTCTATTTGGAGAAATTGAAAATATAAGAATTTCTGATATTCATTTACCATCTAATAACCTGAGAATTTCAAATAGTCTAAATATTGAAAAAATAGCAAATTCGATTAGGCAACATGGACTTTTGCACCCGCTTGTAGTAAAACCAAGGTCAAATCATTTTGAAATAGTAGCTGGGTACAGAAGGTTTCTGGCATGCAAATCTTTACACTGGAAGAAAATCCCTTGTCATATTGCCAATTTAGACGATATGCAAACATTTGAAGTCGCAATGGTCGAAAATATACGTCGAAAATCATTCACGCCTCTTGAAGAAGCAAACGCGTTTAAAATATATGTTTCTGATAAAGGTTGGGGAGGTGTAACAGATTTATCCAATAGAATAGGCAGAAGTCCGAGCTCAATAATCAGGAGAATTGGACTTCTTGATTTACCCGAAGATGTACTAGATAGTATTAAGAGGTCAGAGTTAAGCCCAAGTACTGCTGCGGAGTTATTTCGGGTCAAAGATCCAATAAAGCAGTCTCACTTAGCAAAACTTGTCGCCCGTCAGCATTTAACTACAAAAAAAGTAAGAAGAATTGTAAGTAATGACTTGTTATCAAATAATCCATCAGATTCTGAAACACGAAGCCAACTACGAGCATTTGATAAATCAATAATTGTATTAAGGGTTGCTTTAAATAAAATAGCCACCATCATGGATGAGGAAAATAAAGATGATTTGTTAATTCAGGAACTACTCCTATACCAGAGAAACATACTTCATAATCAAATAGGGATTCTCTTAAAATGTAAAAAGAAGTATGAAAAGAAAATATTGCGGTACCGCAATCATATTAAATAATATATTTAATCATCAGTCGTTGTCCTATGAATGTATGATTGTGATTGTGTTAAAGTTTTGGAAATCTCATTCAAATATTCTATGATGGATTTAACATTTTATTTATGGGATAATCCCTTATATAAGTAACAATATTTCATTTATAGAAATGGAACAATGACTGGGCTTAGTCAAATGATTTTATCCTTCTTAATAAAGGATTCAATATCTTCGACATTCTACCTATAGCTTTGCACTATTCTTAACTAGTTTTTTGAAAAAGAGATGGATTAAAGATGACAAACTGGATGCACAATAACTTCCCACAGTTCGGATCAATCAAATAAAGATGATACTTGCTAGTCTTTTGTCAATTTAGTGAATTTGACACGGCTAAAAGATTGGTTAACAGATAATCATGATTTGCAGCTCCACTTCAAATCTACTATTTTTTATCAATCTGATCCATTCATCAATCATCTTTCTTAACCCATTCATCACCCTTTTTCTCGTATTCCTTTTTTACAGCAGACCATGCTACCTTGTGGGCGACTTCTTCAGCAGACACCTTTTTACCTTCTCTTCTTTTATCTGGATCTTTATATTCTTTAATTGCACTGGCATGAGCTTTTTTGAATATATGTTGTGCGTGTTTTGGCAAGTCATCTATTCTTTTCTCTGTTGCTTCTGATAATCCACTATCATCATTATTTTTCCTATTAGCCATATTCATTACTGGATAAAAAAAGATAAAAACGGCATCAAAAAAAATAACCTTTTGTGTAGATCTATCTATAAAAATTAACAGCATGGGAAAATGAGATAATCACATGCACTAATGCATTAGCATTAGAAATTCATTTAGAAAATAGGTACCAATTGCCAAAGTTATTAGCATGAATGGATTATATTTCAATAAATCTCTATTTGTCTGGAATTATTAAGATCATCGTTTAGTAATGTCTTAGTCGAGATTTCGATTCGTTTACCAAAGATTATTTCATTACCATCAACTAACACTTGTTAGATGACCGGTTCAGTTACACTAAGAACACCGTTTATGATACGAAAGTTTGACAAAATTGATGATTTTATAAAGATAATTTTTCCAGACATCGAATCATAAATGAAGAAACAATTACTATCAAATATGCATAGGTCCAATTAGACACTAAGTTATATTCTGAATTAGAAAGGAATCTCAAACTGTTTATTGTTAAAATATACACCAAGGATCTTGATAATTATATTAGAAAAGAAACAAGACATGCTAGCAAAGAAGATATAAAAGATTCGCTTCTATCAACTATTTCAATTACTCTGAACGTTCGTGATGAATCTAGTCGAAAGTTAAGTAAAAATGCTATTTATTTTCGCTTAGAAAGATCATAAATAATACCAAATTATGCTCTACTAACCAGTAATGGATCCTTACTGGTATTCAATAAGATTAGTGTAACAATAAAACTTGAAAATACGTCAATTGGATTGAGAAAAGCACAAACAAACGCATGCAACAGAATATGTTCATCTTAAATAGTTTTATGTAAAGGTTACATCATGCCGATAGATCCAGAATTTCCAAAAAATCATCAAGTGATCGGAAAGCATTCAACTTCAGATGGAGATTATCTTCATTTGGTGTGGGGTCCAGGAAGGTCAGATGCAGAATCGTCAACAAATAAAGAAGTTCAGGAAGCATACAAAGCCAGAGGAGAGGAATATGTCCCATTGGGTGTTCATGGCACATTTGTAGCAGTAGATTGGGACTCGTGTATCTCGGATGGAGCTTGTATAGAAGCCTGTCCCGTACAAGTCTATCAATGGTATAGGTCAGAACAAGATGTTCCAGCCATAGAGATGGCAAACGCCACAAGTGAAGGGACTGGGGATGATCACAGCAGGGAAGGAAGAAAAGATTATACTGATAAACCAGATCCTATCAGAGAGAAGGCATGTATATGGTGTATGGCCTGCGTGACTGTATGTCCTACGACTTCCATCAAAGTCGATGAGGCGAACCTGCCAATTCATGAGGAGGAAGCAAAGAAATTTTCCTAGGTATATCTTGGCTAAATAAAGACTGAAAGAAAAGTTTCTACTCATCAGCAATTGGTACTCATCGATTAAAGTCTACCACTATTGGTTAACTATTCATTTATTTACTTTAACATCTCGTTTTCAGAAAAACAAGATACACCTATATTAACAGTCTTTATTATTCATAGTCAGTATCCAAATTAGAAACGATAATACTGTATGTTACTTTATTAAATATCGATAATTAATCGCGGCCCTTAGGCCCCTAATGTCATACTATATTATAATATTGATTACATCCGTTTGCAAATAAACACATCATCTTTATATCTGGCCCCTCTTAACATATGATTGCCTTTGAATAGCAAGGTTGCATAGCTTACTTACTCGGTGAGAATAGTAACGGTCTATATTTCCTTGGTTGGGTAGAAACCGTTACTATCCTTCTTCAGTATACTCAATTAATACACTATAATGTTCCCCATTTATCCCAGACTTATCTACATATTTATTTGACGAAAAGTGTATTTTATATTCATTAACATTCTTAAAGAATTCATTCACTTGTTTGTTTTCTGATTCGATTTAATTGTCTTTTCTTTCATTATATTCCATACTGTCAAAGTAGCAATATATGAAACTGCTGTCATAACTATTTGTATACTGACTGGTCATCTAGGCATGTACGATATGTGGAACCAACACAAATCCTAGACTTGCTCTATGGTTATTGCTTTAAATATAAAGGTTATTTGGTCGTTATCAACAAAATGACTGATACCACATAATGCGTGGCCCTAAAGATGGATAAAGGCCACGCACAGGTACAACGAGTCCGGATTAAGGACTCCTAACTTGGTCAATGCATCTACTACAATAAACCTGAAGACAGTCCACTATCTTCTAGTGCCTAAATTGTAAACATAATTGTAAACATTCGGGTTCAAATCAATCTCAAAAGAAGTGCGAAGTGCGGGATTTGAACCCGCGATCCCTTCGCTGTATTGTAAAGTTCAAATCCCGATAATAAAGAATGAGAACCCGCGATCCCTTTATCTATAGTTATTGATTATAGAGAGGGATAATTTGACCAAGATAGTCTTCACACAAGACTTCACCCTCTTTATATACTCCCTCGAGTGAATTTGGTTATGAATAATAATAGACAGATAAGAAAAGGCTATCTTTTCATTATAGTATTCATTTCTACTATAATTTTCTCAAGTACAAGTATGATTAACGGCTTTACTAATACAGTTAACGGTCAAACAAATGCTACTCAGGCCAACTCCACTAATAATGTTACCAATTTGGTAAATACACAAGACATTCCAGTTGAAAAAGTCCGTGTTGGAGATATTGAAATGGCGTACAAGATGTTTGGTAAAGGTGACCCTATTTTGCTTATTCAGGGTGTTGGTGGGTCTATGGATAGTTGGGAACCATCTATTTTAAGAGACCTATCCTCAAATCATACTGTAATAATATTGGATAATCGTGGAGTTGGAAATACAACAACTGGTACAAAACAATTCTCAATTCAGCAATTTGCAAATGATACTGCTGGTTTACTTGACGGTCTGAAGATTCAAAAAGCAAACGTTCTTGGGTATTCTATGGGTTCACTTATAGCTCAGCAGTTTGTTCTTACTCATCCTGAGAAGGTCGACAGACTTGTACTTATTGCTTCAACATGTGGTGGAAAAGATAATGTACCTAATAGCCCTGAAGTTTTAGAACTGGCTAAAAAGCTCCTAAGTAGTGTTGTAAATAACACTTCAATAGAACCACAGGAAGTAAAAGCGGCTGTAGCTCTCAGCTACGGACCAACATGGATCAAACTTCATCCCGATATCCTTGAAAGCATTCCCACAAACGCCAAAGATTTGCTACTTTCTGGTATGGGTCCTGATACTTATATACAACAGGAGAAAATAACACAAAACTGGAAGTCAACCAACTGGAGTGGCGTATGTAGTCAGCTTCCAAATATAGCCAAACCTACCTTGGTAATAACTGGAACTGAAGATGTTACTATACCAGCTGCTAATTCTTTAATTATTGCGGAAAAAATCCCTGGAGCATGGCTTGTACAGATGAAAAATGCAGGTCATCAAATTACGTCACAATATCCGGATGAGATTGGTAAAATATTAAATACATTTCTATCGACTACTAGCCCAAACAATTGACTAGCCATTGAATGAAGCATTTGGCTATCTAATTAACTTATCCTGATTACAATGTAGACAAAGGGGTTCAAATCCTCTATTTATACATAGAAATTAGAAGTGCGAAGTGCGGGATTTGAACCCGCGATCCCGAGCTTGGGAAGCTCGTACCTTAACCAGGCTGGGCCAACCTCGCCTGAAATAAAATTAACCGCACGGTATTAATAACTTAATGCTGTGCTGCTACTTGCAACTATTCCATATTTTCCCCTTTCTAAAAGCAATTTTTCTAGCAGAGCTAATATCACGGATCCCACCACGGTTTTTTTCCGTACCTTGCCTTATGGAGGTCCCATATTCGTCTACAATTTCAATAACTACCTCGTCTTTGAAATACGATTTTAGAATCCCGGCTATTTGATGAGAAAGAGCCAGGCTTCCATCACCAATTCTAACTATTTTAGTAGGAGACTCGATTGATGATAATACAAAACTGATTTTTTCAACTGTGGAACTAACCGAGGACAAAATTATTCTATCTAATTCGAAATAGCAGTACAGGATAGAAATACCAATCCTTTTTCCAGGATCTACTCCGATTATCAATTGTTCTTTAGAGGGACCAAAGTAGCCCATGCAATTTTGTAGAATTTTTGCTTTTATAGACAGAGGAAATTCTTCTAATTGGGTATCCAAATACATGTTATCCCTATTTACGATTTTGGATTCATCAAAGGTTGTAATTATAACTTTCCCAGTTGATAGGGCCGCTTCTTCAGGTGATAACGACAAAAAGCGTAAGTCAAGCGACTTTAAAACATTTGTTATTTTATAATAGGAACGGCCTGATACTGTTGCAACAATAACTGGTGGACAACTTGTTAAGTTGAACATTTCTATTGCTACTTTAGCGTGATGTTATAAGCCTATTAAAGATTACGTATAATTTTCTGGCAATCAAAATGCAAGAATTACAAATTTTGAATGATCCAAATCCAACAGTAATCACAAGATGACTTTCCTCATGCTAATGTGCAGATTCATAAAGCGGTGAGATTTAAATAATAAAAGCAACATTTTACATGCAATGTTACGAAAATCATTCAAATATCATAATAATTTCCTATAATTTTCAAATAATTATTAAATCTTTAAAAATATAGTATGTCTTTTCGTATCCTTATCTATTGGATAAAAGAGAATGTACTTGCTAAACTGTCAAATTAAGTATAGCTTGTGCAAGATCGCCCTTCGTATCTGTCAAAGCAACGATCGCTTTTTCTTTTGAGACATTTGCCTGTTGCATAACCAAAACAATATCTTCTTCCTTAAAAGAAGGAACATCCCTGTTAGTCTCTTCGATATCTGTAGCAATAACCTGAAAAATAGTACTATCTTTGCCTTTCATTTCAACAACCTGGGGTTTTTTAAGAAATATTTCTTTCATATCGGTTCTTATAATAACTTCCTCCACCGAACCCAAGTCTTTCATATCTAAACCCATTCGGTCAAGCATTCTGCGCATATCTCTATTGCCCGATCGCATCATAGAAATCCCTAAGTACTTCTGCTTTTTATTCCTTCTCTAATTTTTATTCCTATGCCACGGATATGTGAGCCCATATTATGATCAGCAATATCATCTAATGACTGTAAATAGTATGAAAAAGGCAACAAAGATCGACCCACAGCTAGAACGGATTGATTTTTGTCTATTACTGCAACATCCGACCCGCTTTTAACGTTCTCACCACATTTTAACACATGCTTTACGAATAGGGATCTACCTTCGGATACGAAAGGGATGGCATCTTCAATAGGCACAACACAATTAGATTGATACCCCTCTTGTTTTAGGAAAAGATTGGCACCTTCAATAGTTAATGCAATTCCCCCATCAGTTCGAAAGGTTCCGATTAATTTTCCATCTATGCTAAAACTCTTGATTTTCCCAGTTTTTCTAGAATATTCAAGCTCTAAATCTTCTGGGAGAATTGAGCTGATCCCCCTTCCAAAGAGAAAATCCACATGAGAGCATATTTTCTGATACGGATCTAGAAATAGCTTTTGCAATTAAACAACCTAACTATATATGTCAACAATAAAAACCATCTGAATTGCTAACTATTAAGGACCCTCGATACCATAGGGCATTATTTCGCCACTCAACAAATCACTCCTATAACTTGAAAATCATAAATATTTTAAAATTATTCATGATTTTTACAGTACTTGGATTAGAGTATGTAAAAATCTGTAATTAATGAGTGTTTTTTATGGTTTCTCTACTAATTCCATTATATCAAAAACTTAGTACCGACTAATGAAGAGTTCAATTTTTGCTTGCTCTTTGCATATCGTATTTCAAGTCCAGGGAAACTAATGTTATATAAAGAGAATTCATTATAGGTACACACAGATATATTAACAAATTATGACAGCAATGGTATGTCAACGTATGCTTTTTGTTGTATATAGCAAAGAAAAAGGTCAGGCCTAGATAGGTAATATGTTAAACTATTAATAAATGACCAAAAGACTGACGGTTCAGACCTGTGTCTTGCTTTCATCATATCCTATATACAACATACAATTAGAGAATTTGAAGGTCGTTTGGAAGATAATTGCGGGCTAGTGAAACGGATGCCCTTATTCCAAATAGTCTTATGCCAAAATGTCTGAACTTATTGATACAGCCTATAAGGAGAGATAAAACGAATATCAATTCCTCTGCTATTATGCCAAATCGTGTACTCTAAGACTCCTCTTGTATGCTCATGATTCTAAATGCACAATTGTTGGTGGGACAAACCCAGGGTTAAAGGAGATCATGTAGTTGCTAACGGGTCAATTTGGATGAGCCATGAACAGTCAAACTATTTTATGGTCCCATAAGCAAGGTCAAAATATGCTAGAAATCACAGTTGCCTACAATTTTCGTTAGTTGAGATATGTTTAGATCGGAATAATAAAGAGACGCAGTCACGGACAACAAATCCTAATAAATTAGACTCGATTTATTACATACATGGTTTCTTTTTGTGAATTATGCGGAAAACATACCGAGGTAAGCAAGAAAGTAATAATTGAGAAATCAATTATGAGCGTCTGTTTGTCTTGTTCAAAAAGAGGCAAACCAGTAGAATCCAATAGTATTTCAAAGAACATAGGTTCACCAAAAGTGACAAATCCTGTAGGATATTTATCCCCTAAGCCTACTTCTGGTCCACAGCAAGGTTCAAAGAATCTGTACGCCAGAAAAATAAGACCAGCTCCAAGAATTAAACCACCACCCCTAAAGAAAATCAACTGGGTTGATGAACTCATTCTTGATCCGGAATTTCCATCCTTAATAAGAAATGCCAGGAGTAAAAAAGGACTAACGCACGAACAACTTGGACAAAAAATTAACGAAAAAGTGACCCTCATAAAGAAAATTGAAACAGGTTCGATAAGGCCTGATGAGATTTTGGCAAAGAAACTTGAACGGTTTTTGGGAATAACACTATTCATAAATCCCAATGAAGAGAATGTAGAAGAATAGAATAGGATAATAAAAGCAACAAAAGCTAATCTTTTTATTCGATTTTAGTTGTCCATTAGGATTGAAAAGATGATAGCATGGTCGTGGCGGAGAGATATCTAAGAACTATGCCACTATCTGTAGCAGTACTTAGAATAGGACACAGACTTGTAAGAGATGACAGGACTACTACTCACGCTGTATTGGTATCAAGGGCAATGGGAAGCGAAGTAATCTACATGACTGATGTGGATGATGAAATAAAGAAAACAATAGATAAGGTCAATAAACGATGGGGAGGAGAAAATGAATTTAGACTTGAAATTATTGATAATTGGAAAAAGGTAATCAAAACATGGAAAGAAAATGGCGGTATAGTCGTTCATCTTACAATGTATGGAGCACCCATCAATCAAAAAATAAGAGAGATCAAAGAATTAGATCAAAAAATATTAGTCGTAATAGGAGCAGAAAAGGTTCCAAAAGAGGTTTATTTTCTTGCTGATTATAATATTGCAATTGGAAGTCAACCTCACTCAGAAATTGCTGCTTTAGCAATTTTTCTAGATAGAATATTTGATGGGAACCAGTTTAACAAGAGTTTTTTGGATGAAAAAATGAAAATCATACCTTCAGAGAGGGGGAAAAATGTGATGCAGAGGAATCAGGACTACCCAAGCAATAGTAATAGTAGTAGCATTTATTCTCGCCCTAAAAGAAATCAAAATAAGGATAGTTAAGTATGCATACAGTCATCGCTAAAGGGACCAAATTGTACTCATCAAACCAGTAGAATATTAGATAACACTCATTAAAAGAGAATGGTCAATCGAATCTTATATAATTAAGTTATAATAAACAACACCACAAGAAATAAAAAAAACAGGATTAAATGATAGAGTCAATGGGTGATACACAGCTTCGGGCAAAAAGAACCAGGATCAAAATATTGAGAGCTATTGTAAAGAAGAATGGATCCGCATGTTTTTCTGAAATCAGAACCATCACAGGTCTATCCACAGGATCTATCTATTATCACCTAGAAAGGATGAAAAATTATGTATTAAAGAATTCAAAATATTATGTCATAACTAAAGAGGGAATGGATTTGTTGGTTGAAATAGACAAGAGAAAAGATTTCACATTATCAACAAAATTAATTTGATTTAATATGACTACTTGATTTGATTGTATGCAGGCATTTTCTTTTCTTGCATCCATCAGGTCATATTCTTGAAAAGATCAAGTTGTAATTAAACCCATTTTAGATGATTCAATAGCCCTTTTTATTTCTAAGGAGATTCTCCGGCCCATACTCATTGGAGTCTCAAACAGCAAATCTGAATAAGGTGAACCCGAAACGTACAAGTTTGTTCCAGCTACAATGCGCGCTGAAAATTCAAATGCAATAAAATTAGCATTATTATCATAAACACCTTCAATGCAAAATGGTCCAGGCATTCCTGGGGGGACTAATCTTTTTGATGATTCAACAAATCGTTCACCCATAGAGTAAACCTCAGGAAGCAAAGATTCTCTTAGTACGATTGGTATATTTCCTACAACAGTATAAGACGGCTCAATGTTAGAAGATATTTGAAACTTTGATGGGATACGCCCTATCGCATCTATATCAGTTTCATAACGTCTGTCTATCCCCAATAACTCAAGCTCATTGGTGATAGGTGAATAAAAGTATTGTAAATAAACGGGGACTCCGTTAGCATATTTTTGTATAAACAGATTTTCCTCGGATCCTATTACTCGTGATTTTATGAGTTTTTGTGCTTGTTCTTCGAATCCCTTTTTATCAGTAACCAGGAAATATCCTTTTCCTCCAGCTGCTCCATGCAATTTCACTATACACAAGCCATCAATTTCATTCTTGGAGGGTATTTGAGTCGGAGATGGCAACTTTGATTCGTCCATTAATTGCTGCTTTAGCATCCTGTCTGATTCCCATCTTAGGATCCATTTATTACCAAATATAGGTATTCTAATACTCTCCAGTTCATCCATATTTAATGTAGAAATCAAGGTTCCATGAGGGATCAAGATTGGACTATACTTTTCAATTAGTTCATCTTGGAAATTCTTATTTATGATTTCTTTAAAATTTTTGATCGATACAATATTGTCAATAAATTTGAACCTTTTGTACATATCAAATCGTTTTTCTTCACATACTAACAAGGTATTAAGACCTTCGTCTTTTGCTCCTTTTAATACCTGTAACGAGCAATGTGAGCCCAAAGTCATAACAGTTTGCTTATCAATACCTAAATCGAAGTTTCTTTTAGCAGTTTGATCATTCATAGTTCATAACCCGATTAATAATTGAAATTCTATCGGAGATTAATTTTTTTGTTTCTCATCAAATCACGCAAAAAAAATAGGATGATAATTGACACAATACAAACAAAAAGAAAGAATAGGAAAACGAAATGTGGTGACCAACAACACCATATAGACGCAATTAGTAAATATTGGTCAAAAATTACTTTTAATGAGAATGTCTAAAGAAGGATATAGCGTCATAAGCAAAAAAGTGGTCCATGAAGGTCCTGTAAGATTAAGAATAGATACGTTCAACTACAATGGAAAAGTCTTTAGAAAGGAGGTAGTTGAGCATAGTCCTTCTGTCGGAATAATACCCATCGTAAATAAAAAAGAGATTTTGTTAATTAAGCAATTCAGACATGCCGTAAACAAATCTTTAATTGAAATACCTGCAGGCAAGATTGAAAATAATGAAATACCCTATGAAGCAGCAAGAAGGGAGTTAGCAGAAGAAACAGGATATTTAGGGGAGCTAAAACCGCTTACTCGGTGTTTTTTGGCACCAAGTTATGATACCGAATTAATGCATTTTTTCGTTGCAGAAAACATGTCTAAACTGGACGACCCAAAAAAAATGGATGAGGATGAAAATATTACTAGCTTTGTTGTTAAATTAAATGATGCCATAAAATATTGCTATGATGGAACAATTATAGACTGTAAAACTGTTACAGCAATATTTCTCTATTATTTTGCTCTTGGCAATGAAAATGTATTTAAAAATAACTAGTTTTGATAAAATCAATAATTTCAGATAAAGAAGGGTTGTCACCAAATAGATTTCCTACATGGAGTGAGGATAATAAATTTGCAAAACAAATTTTCTCTATAGTTGTGAATCCATACAAGTGTCCAAAAATGAAACCGGCATCCCATGAATCTCCTGCTCCACTTACAATATCAATTTTGGATGGAACAATCGAATCTACAAATAACGATTCATGACCATCAGATATTGCAGATCCCCTTGTTGTATGTATACATACTGTTAAATTAATAAAATTAGAAAGCAACTTTGCTGATTCGCAAAAGGCACTGGTATTATCAGGGTATAAGTTGTTATCAAAGACCAAAAGATTACTATTTTTTTGACCCATTATGCTCTCTAATGCCTTAATTATCAGATTATATTCATTTTCATTAATACTTAGAAAATCTACTAAATTGGAACGATTTTCTAGTACATTAATGAATTCAAAACATCTCCTCTCAATATCAGCAGGATCCAGAAAATGAACTGATCTAGGGGAATTTGTAAAGACATAGTCCAATAAGTCGGTTCCTCTTAGATTTGACGCCCAATTTGTCATTATCACAGCATCTGAAGATTGCAAGATCATATTCACTTCTTGTGATTCAATAAGTTCTGGACCAAAATTGTCGTTATCTCCTACATCACTTACCATCACGTTTGAGGGAGTGGAGGAGGAGGAGGAGGAAGTGGTTGATTTTGAAAATTCAAATACTGTTGATAATCCATGTTTTCCTTTTATGATATGAAGATTCACATTTTTTTTAAAGGGCAAAAATACAGATTGTAAGATAGCAGAACCAATTTTATCTGCTATGGTAAATAGCTCTACATGAATATTGAGTTTTGCTAGACTATATGCCATATTAACTGCGTTACCACCTTTGATATCTAAACTAGAATACCCTCGCATACTTCCACCTCTTGCAACAATCTTTTTTTGAATATCATTCATAAAAAGAGAATAGTCCGATACTTCGATAATCCTATCTACAAAAAAATCGGGCAAAATGGTAACCTGAGGTTGATGATTCCCATCTTTCTTAATATCTAAAAGTTTGACAAGTAGATTTCTGAGTATATTATGAGTATGGGAATTCCCAAAAATCTGACTTGTCATAGTCTTGCGATTTTCTTCTTTAACCATTTTGTCAGGCGGTTTTGTGTTTTCTTTATGAGGGTTTTGATTGTGGTCGGGACGTAGAAAAGAATCATTATCCGTTGAAGAAAAAATTCTTTCTAAAGATTTTGATGAAAAAGACAAATGATAAAACGATGATGAGGGAGAGCAAGGAAATAGGTTAGGAGAATTGAGGATAGGAGAAGAGGATACAATAGTCCAAGGATTCACGGTATGAATTTTGAATGTTGATAAATATAATGGTATCAGAAAGACCTGAGAAATAAATAAAATAAAGCGACGGACATATTCAAAAAAAAATAATTAATCTTTTTTGTAATATAGGCAGATGGAACAGAATGGAATGGATTAGTCCATATCCATGCCGCCCATGCCGCCCATGCCGCCCATGCCGCCCATGCCGCCCATGCCGCCCATGCCACCAGGTGGACCAGCGGGCATTCTAGACTTTGTGGCTGCAATTACGTCATCAATTCTCAATAGCATGCAAGCGGTTTCAGTAGCTGACTTTATAATTTGTTCTTTAATTACAGTTGGTTCGAGTATATTATTTTTATAAATATCTGAGACAGTGGTGGTCTTTACATTGATACCAATCCATTTGGATCCCTTTGATTGTTTTGCCTTCAAATCAGCCATGGTATCAATAGGATCCATACCAGCATTCTCTGCAAGGGTTAAAGGTATTACTTCTAATGCTTCAGCAAATTTCTGAGCGGCTAATTGTGATCGACCTTCAAGACTGCTAGACCATTGTCTTAACTCATTGGCTATGTATGCTTCAGGTGAGCCACCGCCTGCAACTATGGATGGTTTTTCCAACACATCCTTCATAACCATCAATGCATCATGTAAAGATCTATCAGCTTCATCAACTACTCTTTGTGACCCACCACGTACAAGAATAGTTACTGCTTTTGGATTTTTGCATCCTTCTATGAACACCCACTTGTCAGTTTCAACTTTTCTTTCTTCAACTAAATTAGCGATGCCTAAATCACTTTCACTCAAGTCATCTAGATTGTTTACCAGTCTTGCACCTGTAGCCTTTGAAAGTTTGAACATATCGCTTTCTTTTACTCGCCTTACTGCCAGTACGTTTGCCTTAGCCAAATAATGTTGTGCAATATCATCAATTCCCTTTTGACATAATACGACGTTAGCTCCAACTGATTTTATCTTGTCAACCATATCCTTGAGCATCCTATTTTCTTCTTCTAAGAACATTTGCATTTGTTGGGGCTCACTGATTCTAATTTCTGCGCTCATTTCTGTTTTTTCGATTTCAAGAGCAGAATTTATGAGGGCAATCTTTGCGTTGTCGACTCTCTTTGGCATCCCAGCATGAACTATTTCCTTATCTAAAACAATTCCTTGGATGAATGATGTATCGCGTATTGAACCTCCTGCTTTCTTCTCAACCTTGATATTGTCTAAATCCACTCGTAAACCGTCACCTGAGGTATTTTTTTCTGCAACTTGTTTGGCAGCACTTACCACAATTTCACTCAATATTGGACTATCATCAGATACCAATTTAGATTCCATACTGGTTTTTGCAATTTTAATAAGAAGATCCTTGTCATTGACATTAACTTTTATTCCTATTTTATTTAGGATGACTAATGCTTGCTCAGAAGCTGCAGTATAGCCATCTACAATTGCAGATGGATGAACATCCTTGCTTATCAATTGTTCTGCTTTTTCTAAAAGCGCTCCCGTAAAAATTACAGAGGAGGTAGTCCCATCACCGACTTCATTATCGACAGATTTTGCTACCTCTACCATTATTTTAGCTGCAGGATGTTGAACATCTATCTCTTTCAAAATAGTTGCACCGTCGTTGGTAATAGTGACATCACCCAAAGAATCCACTAGCATTTTATCCATGCCACGTGGTCCTAAACTAGATCTTACAATTTCCGCTACTAACTTTGCTGCAGAAATGTTATTTTTTTGTGCCTCTCTGCCTTTATTTTCTTTAGTTCCTTCTTTTAATATTAATACTGGCATACCACCAGCTGTTTGTTGAATTGAAGCCATGTTCTCATATCACCTTAATAGAATGGTACAATTTTTCGATAAGCCCCTTTTATAGGTTTCACAAATAAAATGCCAAAAAATGGGATATCAAGACCAACAAATAATTTATCAGAGCAAACAGAATAATTCTTATGGATTTTGAAATCAAATTAGGATCCGAAAATGAAAGGAGAATTAAAGTTAACCACAATCAGACTACCAGTTTTCTTTGGGAAGGTGAAAATGTTTTCTCGACACCGTCTATGATATCAGAAATGGAAGAAACCTGTAGACTATTATTAAAAGAACAATTTCTAAAGGTTGATTCAGAATGGGATTCGGTAGGTACCGTTGTAGACATTAATCATACTGCTGCAACTCCTGTAGGGGCGGAGATAATTCTGAAAGCCGAAATCATAGGAGTGGATGGAAGAAGAGTTCAGTTCAAAGTATCTACAGAAGACAATTTAGAACAGATAGGGGAGGGAAAGCATGAAAGGTTCATAATCAATATTCCCAAATTCAAAGAAAAGTTCGACTTGAAGGTAAAAAGACTAGATGAATTTCAAAAAAGATGAGCAAACATCAATCCAGAGTTGATTTGTTGCGAGTTGGAAAAAAATAAGAAAGCATTCTAGTGAAAGAACGCATCTACCATAAAAGCAATAAATAATGCCGCCAAATATGGACTGCTAAATTTAAATACCAACCAAGAAGTTTTTTCACTTGGTTTTAGCAATAACCACACAGACAAAATTATCATCACAATACCAAATACGGTAGCAGTCAAAAGATATATCAAACCAAATAGATTAAAGAAAAATGGCAGTACACTAAATACAACCATCATCAAAGTTGTTAGTGCTATTATTCTCACAGATTTAGACTCGCTTGATACGACAGGAAGCATCGGGACATTGGCCTTTTTGTAATCCTCTTTTACGTGTAATGCCAAACTCCAGATGTGTGTAGGAATCCAGAAAAAGACAAGGCCGGCCATTGCAATACCTATTTCCACATGTTGAAATGTTATTGCTATATAGCCAATCAATGCTGGGGCACCGCCAGAAAATCCACCCAATATAATATTAGATTGACTGGTTCGTTTTAGCCATTTACTGTATACTATGATGTTATCAAACAAGCCAAATGCCATTAACCCAAATGCCCATATGTTTATGAACCAAGAACAAACTAGAGAAACCCCTGCTAAAATGAGCCCAAAAACTAAAGCATTACGTGGGGAAATTCTTCCTGAGGGAATCGGACGACCTTTTGTTCTCTCCATTATCGCGTCAATGTCTCTATCGTTATATCCCGTAAGTGTATCCGCAGCTGCAGAGCCTGCAGCTATTGCAAAGAACAATAAAGCCCAAGTCAGCCAACTGACCTGAACGTCAAATAACCAGGTTGCTGATACCGCAGCACCTATAGCTGTGAAAACAAGTAGATACCAAATTTTTGGTTTTGTCAGCTCGTAATAATTTTTAACTTGGTTACCAACTGTCTTCATCTCTAAAACCAAATAGTCTATTAACCTACCACCATATTATAAATAAAATAGTTATTTATATCTTGAGAGAATTTTTTTACTTAGGTACAGAATTTGATATTATTTCTCGTGAAGTCTTTCTCATCTCGATAAATGTTTCAGTTTTCTGTACTCCCTCGATCCTTCCCACTTTCTCAGATATGATTTGATGCATTTCATCTAGAGAACGAGCAGTCATGGTTACCAGCACGTCAAATCTTCCGGTAACTTCGGCAACTTCTCTGACCTCGGGAATCTTAAAAAGCTCTCCAAGCACATTATCCCTTAATTTAGAATCCATAGTAATTCCAGTTAATGCTTTAACGTTAAAACCTAAGGCTTCATCATTTATTACAATTGTGAATTTCTTAATCAAACCTCTCTTGACAAGTCGCTTGATTCTGCTATAGACCACAGAGGAATTGATATTGATTTTTTTTGAAAGCCTGGGAACCGATATGCTTGCATCTTTTGACAACTCGCTTAATATTTTGAGATCAAGATCGTCAATTCTTCCCATAATTTTCAAAATATACTATTTTTTCGTGGTTAATAAATGTATAATTTTTGTTTTTGTTATAAAGTTTGTTTATTTTTAAAAAAATTTATATAATTTTTTTTGTTTTGAACAACTCTGCCAGTAATACTGCTCCTTTTGCTGAACCCATTTTTTCATTGTGAGTCAATAAAACGTACTTTATTCCATTGTCAAACACGGAATCCTTTCGCAATCTACCAACCACTGTGGTCATACCATCATTGATTTCTCGGTCTACTCGTGGCTGAGGTCTTGTAGGATCATCATTGACTACAATGTATTCTCGTGGAGCAGTAGGAAGTCTCTTTATTGATACATTGTCAGAAAATTCCATCATTTTCTTTTTAACTGACGATGGGTCTGCATTCTCGATTGTCTCTACAAAGACCACCTCGGTATGACCATCAGACACTGGTACCCTAGTACAGGTGCAACTGACCTTTACATCATTAACAGAGATTTCTTTAGATTCATTATCATATTTGCCCAATATTTTTTTGGTTTCTATTTGTACTTTTTCTTCCTCTTTAGGAATGTATGGAATGACATTGTCTAATATATCCAAAGCAATAACACCAGGGGACCTACCTGCTCCAGACAATGCTTGCATTGAGGTCATAAAAACACTTTTCACTCCAAAGCTATCTATCAAAGGTTTTAGAGTAATAGCGAGCCCAGTAGTAGTGCAATTGGGCATCGGGGCGATAAAGCCTTTCCATTGACGCTCCTCCTGCTGCTTTTTTAAAAGATCAGTGTGGTCATCATTGATTCCAGGAATCAAAATTGGAACATCGTTTTCATATCTGAAAGCAGCAGCTGTACTAATAACAGGAACATGAGCTGCTAACTTTGGTTCGATTATTTGTGCGTCATCAGATTCCAGTGCAGTAAAAATCAAATCAAAATCCTTTGGATTTATGTCGTCAAATTTAGATATGGTCTTGTCTCTAACATATTCTGGGATTTGTTCTCGATTATGCCACTTTAGTATACCTGACTGAGGATCTCTGATTGCGTCCACATATTTTTTGCCAGCCGATCTTTCAGAAGAGACAATATGAGTTAAATTAAACCAAGGATGCTTGTCAAGTGCAACTACAAATTCCTGACCAACAGCACCAGTTGAACCGATTAACGCTACTTTTAACATATTGAAATGGTTAGAAATAAAACAATTAATAATCCTTTTTAAAACGTAAAAAAACTAAGACTATTATACAATAGGTGAAAAGATCTTTTCATCCCAAAAAAAAAAATAAGAAATCATCTGATTGAAACGACTTTACAACATTGTGCTCATGGTGGAATCTATTCTGTAAATAATCAAGAGAATATAAAAATAGATTTTAGTTCAAACATAAATCCTCTTGGAATTTCCAAGGAAGTTTCTGAAAAATTAAAAGCAAACATTAAACTCGCCTATTTTTATCCAGATCCAAAATGCTCTGAATTGAAAAAAAAGATAATAGAATATATCGATAGTGAAATCGATCTTGATGCAAATGAGAATTTAATAACGGGAAATGGCGCTACAGAATTAATACATTATTTCGCCGCTGCCTTTACCCGAAAAAAAACACTGATTCCAACACCCACCTTTTGTGAATATGAGCTTGCTGCAAAACGCAGGAAATCAAAATTAGTTTTTGTACCACCTCTTGACAATAACTTTCAAATTGATTCAGATTCCATTGTAAAGCTAACAAATAATCCGGACAATGAAATAGGATCAGTATTCTTATGTAATCCAAATAATCCTACAGGAAAATTTTTCAGAAAAGAAATATTAGAAATACTAGAAAAGATTGATAAAAAGATCCACATCCTTTTAGATGAATCCTTCATCGAATTTACCGATATCAAAAAGGAAAAAGACAATAACTATTTTATTAATCAAATAAGAGATTCCAATAATTTGGTGATCTTGAGATCGCTTACAAAAACATTCGGCCTAGCAGGTTTAAGAGTAGGCTATGCGCTATCAACCAAAGAGAATATTCAAAAATTAAATAACAACTTGATTAGCTGGAATGTAAATGGGTTAGCCCAGATTGCAGCCATAGAAGCACTAAAAGACAAATCTTACATTAAAGCCGCAAGGAAAAACAACATTTATGAAAAGAAAAGAGTTTTCAAATTAATTAAAAAAAACAGAAAAATAAGGGCGATCTCAACTGATGTCAATTTTTACTTGGTTGAAATACTAAATGAGAAAACATCCACAGAACTAACCAGCAAATTATTAACAAAGAACGGAATCCTCGTGAGAGATTGCAAGAGTTTTAGAAGTATGAATGACAAATTTATTAGAGTAGCCATCAAAACTCCAAAAGAGAATAATGTCCTTTTAGAATCGTTGGAAGAAGCAATTTGAAATCAAGGCTGTTAATGATTCAGGGGACGTCTTCGGGAGCTGGCAAAAGTATGCTTGTTACTGCACTGTGCAGAATTTTGACCAACAAGGGATTCAAAGTAGCTCCCTTCAAGTCCCAAAACATGTCCTCATTTACATATAAAATAGAAAATACAGATAAAGTGATAGCAAATGCTCAAGCGATTCAAGCTCTGGCATGTAGAGCAACTCCTGACTCTAACATGAATCCAATATTATTAAAACCCATAGGTAACAGCAAGAGCAGAATATATACAAACGGTGAATTCTTGTCGGTAATGGAAGCTAAAGATTACTATTCAGATTTTGTTCTCGATAAAGGTTTGAGAATAGCTTTAGACGCATTTGGAGAATTAAGAAGGAAATACGAAATAATAATATTGGAAGGAGCAGGCTCACCTGCTGAAATAAATATACAAAAATATGACGTTGCCAACATGATTTTTGCAAAAAAAGTAAATGCACCAGTAATCTTGGTTTCAGATATTGAGCGTGGAGGATGTTTTGCTAGCATTTTAGGAACAATGATGCTGCTAAATCCATCACATCAACGATTAGTAAAAGGAATTATTATTAACAAATTTCGTGGAGACAATACAATATTATTCCCCGCAATAAAAAAGATCGAGTCAAAAATATCAAAACCATTTTTAGGTATCATTCCTAAAATAGATCACAATATACCTAAAGAGGACTCCCTTGACAGAGATAGCAATGACAATGAAATAAGGCAAGGTCAGAAGGAAAGGGAAAGAGAAAGGGAAAACAAAAACAAGAGAACATATCCACAGTCAATCAAGAAAAACGACAAGACAAACGATCATCAAGAGGCGACAGACCAGTCAGACATAGACATAGACAAAGAGATTAGTAGGTTTGCAGAAAAAGTAGAATCATCAATCAACATGGATCATATCCTAAAAAAAATAATTGGATAAAAGAATCAAGCCATGCCCCTTGAAATCGTAACAGAAATCATATCAATCATATTTGTTGCGATTTTGATAGACATCATCTTAGGCGAACCACCAAATAGGATACACCCTGTTGTAATGATTGGCAGAATTATAAACTTCTTTACTAAAATGATAAAGAATGCTTCCAGATATAGGAAAGATAAAGACAATTTTGAAAAGGTAATGGGATCGATATTAGCAATAGGATTAACAGCCACGGTTAGTTTGGTAGTTTATTACGTTAGCATGCAATCACTTTTTTTGCTGGGTACCATTTTTTTTGTCATAGTGTCGGCAACATTGTTAAAAACAACATTTTCGATAAGAGCTATGGACCATCATATCAAAGAGATCTTGGTGGAATTGGACAGAAATAATTTGGATGAAGCCCGCAGAAATTTATCAAAAATTGTCAGCAGAGACACACAAAATCTATCAGAGGCCCGAATTATATCAGCTTGTATCGAATGTGTAGCTGAAAGCTTTGTCGATGGTATACTCTCGCCCCTATTCTATTATGGTCTTTTGAGCGTTCCAGGTTCTATGATGTATAGAACCATTAACACATTAGATTCCATGATCGGTTACAAGGATGAATATCATAATAAAGTGGGATGGATGTCAGCTAAACTTGATACCATAATAAATGCCATACCTGCACGATTATCACCGGTTTTTTTGATCGTCTCCATGATGGTTTCCGGGCAAGATTGGAAAAACTCCATTAAAATATGTAAAAGAGACTACCAAAATACCGAAAGTTTCAATGCAGGTGTACCTATGTCAATTATGGCTGGAGGATTGAATATTCAGTTAGAGAAGATTGATCATTATAAATTAGGAGATATGAAAGAACAACTTACTATCCAAAAATGCAAAACATCAATAAAAATAACCAAGATAGCGACACTGATATTTATATTCAGTTTTTTAATTCCTATTATCATGATTTTGAACTATTTTGATTGGTGGACAATATTATTTGGTATTTAAGAGCATCCTAGAAATCATATCATTTTTAACAATAATACCGATAGGAAAATTTGGTAAGAGTGACAGTTTAGATAATATTTCAAAAAAAATGTTCCTGTTCCCTTTTATTGGACTATTAATAGGACTTTTAACTATTCCTGTGGTATTAATTTCCTTTTATTTATTTAATCAATTTGTATCGGCATTCATAGTAACAATATTTATAATAGTCTTAACAGGCATCCATCATACTGACGCCCTCGCAGATTTTGCCGATGGTATCATGGTAAGAGGAAACAAAGAAAAGAAATACAACGTAATGCATGACCCAAGAATTGGAGCAGCTGGAACCGTAGCGATTTCAGGATATGTTATTGGAATGGTAATAGCAATTTCTTCAATCACAAGTTTGGATAGATTAATGGTTGCAATAATTCTCTCTGAAATCATGTCGAAATATTCTATGGTATTGCAATCGCATTATTGTGAATCAGCTTGGGAGGGATATAGTTCATTGTTTACAAAAAATATGAAATCAAAAAAGAAAATAGCAATAGCAACAATAATTACTATATTTTTGATAGTTTTGATCGTTTTGATTTCAAATATGAGTGTAATTGGATTACAAATATTTATTGTAGGAATTATTTGTTGCTTTATAGTCATTTATATTTCAAAAAAGAACTTCGGAGGAATTACTGGAGATGTAATGGGAGCGACAAATGAGCTAGTAAGACTGTGTTCACTCTTATCTTTGTCATGAAAATTTGAAAATTTTTTTTGCAGATCAAAATACAGGTGGATTCTATAAATAAAATAAGAGAATAAAACTCTAGCCAATATTTATTTTATTAAATCTAATACAGGAAAGCATATGTAGATAGTAATATTTAGATCAACTACAATCCATCGAATAAGGATATGCATGAAGTGGAAATTTAACGAATTAAAAATATAATAAATGGATGGATTTATTAGTTACCTGAAAAAATATCAAGATAGTAAGAATAATAAAATTAACTGGGAATTCAATGAAAGAGTGTCATGATTATGGAGCAAATTTTATTAGTTGTTAAATCAACAAAATCAAATTGACAAAAAAAGAGAAATGATTAGTTGCGTTCTAATGTGTGGAGGAAAAGGAAGTAGACTAAATACAGATCCAACAGTCAAAGTAGAAAAACCACTATTAGAATTAAAGAATAGATCACTGATAGAACATATGATAGATGCAGTACAGAATTCAAAAAAGAAATTCAAGATATATGCTGCAGTGAGTAAGAATACAGAAAAAACAAAAGACTTCCTAAAAAGTAGATACAGTAATGATATAACACTGATAGAGACAACTGGTAGCGGATTTTCAAATGATTACCTAGTAGTACTCCAATTCTTCAAAGATAAGGAAAACAAAGAAAAAAATAGAATTCAAGATTTTGGTAATAATAAAATTTTGTTTTTACCTATTGATCTTCCGTTGATATCATCCAAAACCATAGACGAAATCACAGATTTGTATCAGAGTAGTCCCAGTATCGCAATAGTGGTAGACAAGAATTTGTTTGTTCAGAATAATTTCATTCCCTCACCTTTCGTAACAGAAATGAGTAAAGTTGATTATTGTTACACTGGGATTTCGGTATTAGATTTTCATACTATTACAGCATTGGAGCAAATAGACCAAATCAGAGAAGTACCAATGATAATGAATAACCTGGAATTGGTTTATAACATAAACACTGTTGGCGACTTGAAAAAAGCAGAAAAATTTATTGGATTGTAAGTTTGTTGCCATCATCAAGCATGATTAATCCAAAGTTTCCAAAATATTGCCCAATATTTCAGCCTGGCCGCCGGTATTTATCAATAGTTCAGCATTACAAGACGGACATGATATAGGTTTTGTACTGAAAGTATACAGGACTTTAATATTTTTGCATGAATCGCATTCAACTTTTACAAAGTGACTACGAGGTTTTGGGATCATAATGTTATGTTTTTTCACAATCATTCACTCCAACTAAGCTTGGATCTCCAATTTCCTAATTCGCATCCCCTGTTTCATCGTCTTTCTTTGACAAGTTTTGCAAGTATATCTCAGGGTTACTTTTTTAGTAGTCTTTGCAGTCCTTTTTAATTCAGGGAATTTTTGGCCACCATAGCCTTTTTTATCTTCTGCGTGACGCCTGGCACCCTGAGCGCCTTTTCTATCTTTACCCTTTTTATAAGTAGAAACAGCTTGAGTAGTATGAGTTTTACATTTTGGACAAAATTTGCGCAGCTCTTTCTGCATCTTCATATATAAAATCAGTTCGATAGGGTAATTTAAAGTAAATATACATATCTAATTAGAATCCACGATTTGGCAAGTAAACTAAAAAGATTATGTCCGTTTACAAGATAAATGCGTAATATATCGATTGCTTCCTGTTCAACAATGTCGTATTGAGAACAAATTACAAGGCATACAAACCTTATATACATCCATGATCTATAACCCTCAATGTTGCAGTTCTTACAAGTTGTGATAAACCCTGAAGCTTTTGGAGTTTGGGTACCGTTAGCAGTCGGTTTAGGGATCGGTCTAGTTTATGCAATCGCATCAATGGCCAGAAGGGCTAGATAAGCCCATAAAATTTTTTTAGACTAGAATATTTTTTTCAAATTCATATAATAATCGAGAGATAACTATCTGGGATTCTAATCCCATGTCTGAGACGGATAACTTTTTGTCAAAATAGGATTCAATGTTTTTGGAAAAATGTCCCTTTGGGAAGCCGCCTATAACAACACATCCATTTGAATATGAGGCCAGATCAGCACCTATCGATTCAAGGCGCTTAAAAGTACCAGTAGTTGAAAAACCCAAAACTATTTCAGGCTTAACAAACACCTTTAGTAGATCTCCAAAATTAGTATTAGGTCGAAGTTCTAATAACAACTGTCCGTCTTCTGAAACTATTTTCTTATCTCTAAAAAGATTTAACATCAGACCCTCGAATCGAAAATAAGACTTGGGAAATCTCACATTCTTCCCTACTAAAATAACGTTGTTATCAAACGTATGAATAAACACCCTAAGATGGTTTTGTATGTATAGAGGCGTAGCTAATGCATTAAGCAATGCAATGTGAAGAATATCAGGCCTCCCCCTCTTATAATCCTCATCCAATTTAGCAGACATCATAGCAAAATGGTGGAGAGATCTGTCTAACAAGATTTCTTCTGGCTTTTTTCCACTATTACGGATTTTTTTAAGGGATTGATGTTTGAAAACATTGATAGGTATAATTTCAAGAGAAGTATCTGCTATGATCAAATTTAACAAATGATACGGATTTAAGGGGAAATAATCATTATTTAAAGATATATAATGCAACAAACAGCAAGTCAATCACAAAAAGGTATGTCATGAAGAAGAGTGCATTAAAACAAATAGCAATGCAAAGAGTAAAGATTTTGATTGATAGAGCACTATATTCAAGAGATGAATTCTCTGATCACCATATTGTAATTGCTAAAAAAATTATCCTAAAGTATAAACTAAAAATACCTTTTGAATATAAGATTCTTTTTTGTAAGCATTGTAAAAAATTTATCATTCCAGGTAGGGATTCAATCATTAGGACAGGTAGATCGAATACAAAGGCATTAAGGATAACCTGCAAACTATGTGGCCACACTTATAGAAAAATTATTGAAAAACCCAACCAAACCTGATATTTTATTTTTTTGGGTATGCAGCTAGCAAGATAAAGAATAAGGATTATAAGGGAAAATTAATGAAAGAAATTTGTAATATTAAATGGCAAAGGTTTTTGATGTTCCAGCAGATGACTTGATATCAAAATTATCAGATCAACTTAAAAAAGATAAGAAAATAAATCCACCAGAATGGGCCAGTTATGTAAAAACCGGTACTCATGCAGAAAAAATTCCTCAAAACAGAGACTGGTGGTATACCAGATGTGCATCTTTAGTAAGAAAGGTGTACTTACATGGCCCAATAGGAATATCGGATTTAAAAAGTTATTATGGAGGAAGAAAAAGAATCGGATATAATTTAGATCACCATAAAGATGCCGGTGGCGCAATCATTAGAAATGCCTTACAACAATTAGAAGCTTCAGGATATGTAGAAAAAAAGAGCAAAGGCAGATCAATATCAAGCGAAGGTATGAAAAGAGTTGACAGACTAGCCACTGAAATTTTCAAAGAGATATCTAAACTTAATAAAGATTTAGAAAGATACGCATAGAGGATCTGGCATGTCTGGGCCCCCCCCACAATCTCATCAGCCTTCTGATGATGAAATTAGAAGGCAACAGGCTGAAGCTGAGGCAATGAAGCAAAAAGCCCTATCTATGTTATTGGATGTCGAGGCAAGACAAAGACTTATGAATGTGAAGATGGTCAAGCCAGAACTTGCTTCAGCTGTTGAAAATTACCTATTAAATGCAGCTACTACTGGAAGATTAAACAGAGCAATAACAGACGATGAATTAAAACAAATACTTTCTACAATTCAACAACCAAAAAGGGACTTTAAAATCAATAGAAGATAACGTAAGATTTGTAATAAATTCTATATTTTTTGTTTAGGTTTTAAAGGTTATTATTTAGTAACCTCTGGTTTTGAGTTAACTATATTAAGCTTTTAAAATATCTTCTCCCCATGAAGGCAGCTGTATTTAGAGAGTATAACAAAGATCCTACTAAAGTAGTAAAAATTGAAGACATCGACGTACCAAAAATAAAAGCAAATGAAGTTTTGATAAAAGTTGAGTCGGCATCTTATAATTATAACGACTTATGGGCAATATGGGGAGAGCCGGTTAAAACACCGCTTCCTCACATATCAGGAAGTGATGTTGCAGGAACGGTAGTTGAGATAGGAGAGGATGTATCAAAGTTCAAGGTTGGCGACAGAGTCGTATCTCATTCTAATATGAGCTGTAGAATATGTGAACAATGTACAGCAGGAAGAGAGTATGATTGTAAAGATAGAAACATATGGGGATTTCAAACAGGTCCACTGTGGGGAGGTTTTGCTCAATACACACACCTGCCAGAAGTAAATGTGGCAAAACTACCAGAAAATGTCTCATTTGAGGATGCTGCGGCCATTTCAATGGTAGGAATGACAGCATGGCACATGCTTGTTGGACGGGCAAGAATAATTCCAGGTCAAACGGTATTGATAATGGGTGGAACAAGTGGTGTAGGAATGGCAGGTATTCAAATAGCAAAGTTGTATAATTGTAATGTCATTGCTACAGCAGGAAATCAACAAAAAATGGATAAATGTCTGGAACTTGGCGCAGACAACGTTGTAAACCATAGAGAGGCTGATTGGAATAAAAAAGTAAGAGAAATTACCAAGAAAGAAGGTGTAGATGTGGTGTTTGAGCACATTGGAAAAAACGTTTTCCCTCAAGAAGTTAGCCTGTTAAAAATGGGAGGCACACTCGTTGCTACAGGAGCTACAACAGGCTATGATTCCACCTTAGATTTGAGATTCTTATTCTTCAAAGGTACCAACTTGCTTGGTTCCACTCAAGGGACAAAAGCAGAATTAGAGCAGGTAATTTACTGGGTAAGCAAAAATAAAATAAAGCCCCTTATTGCCACTACATTGCCTTTTTCAAATATGGTGGAAGGTCATGTAATGATGGCTGGGGCCGAACAAATAGGAAAGATATTAACCACTCCCCAAAAACTTTAATTTTTTTATATCCAGTTGTAAATACTGGTAATTGTGGGAAGATCAAGAAGTCTAATCTTTATTCCTGGAAATAATCAGAGATTTTTAGAAAAGTCTAGAACAATAAATTCAGACATAATATGTTATGATTTAGAAGATTCTGTACCTCAAGAAGAAAAAGAGACTGCAAGAGAAAGTGTAAGAAGCGCAATTCAAACGATTAACAAGATTGATGATGCTAATAAGGAGCGAATCCTGGCGGTAAGAATCAATTCTCCAACATCAGATCAGATGGTTACGGATTTGAAAAAAGTAATTACCCCAGGAATTGATGCAATTGTAATTCCAAAGGTAGATGATGACAAACAAATAGCAGAAATTTCAAGAATAATTGAAAAAGAAGAGAACGCAAAAAACATTCAAAGTGGGATCATTAAAATAATTCCTTCAATTGAATCTGCGTTAGGAGTAGTTAACGCATATAATATAGCTAAATCAGATCAAAGAATTACCACTTTGGTATTTGGTATTTTTGATTTCTTACACGACATGAAAATTGATAATCAGGATATAGAAACTATTACTAGTTTCATGTATGGTCGGGCAAAAGTACCTGTAGATGCCAGAGCTGCAGGCATAGACTCTATTGATTCCATCTGGCAAGACATTCATGATCATAATGGCTTGATAAAAGATCTTGATCTAGGTAAAAAGATGGGTTATAATGGAAAATGCATCATTCATCCATCCCAAATTGAGCATGTACACAATGCATTTAGTGCTTCAACCCAGGATATCGAATGGGCAAAGAAAGTAGTACAAGCCTTAGACAGCGCGAAAAACAATAACACAGGTGCAGTAAAGTTAGAAGGAAAGATGATAGACGCGGTACATTACAAACAGGCTAAAAGAATTTTAGACTCGATGTAAAAAGCAATAAATCAAGATCATCAGAGCTCTGATGATGGATCTCAACAATCTTCAAATTATATTTTAGTTTATTACCAAGTGTGTTTACCGGAATTACAGAATATTTAGGTGAAATTGAAAACATCAAAAAAAACAAAAGTAAAAAGACTAAAAAGAACGAAATTAAAGCAAATCACCACACTGAAATTACCCTAGCTTTACCAGAATCAAAAGATATCAAAATTGGAGATAGTGTGTCAATAAATGGAGTATGTCTGACTGTTTCAAAGTTAAATCATGCCAAAGCCACTTTTCAAGTCATCGATGAAACCATCAATAGGACTAATTTTGTCGATTTAAAGATAGGAGACAAAGTAAATGTCGAAAGGAGCCTAAGCATTGGAGGTAAATTGGAAGGACACTTTGTTCTAGGGCACATAGATGGCATAGGCAGAATCAAAAAATTAGAAAGAGGGAGCTTTGGAAGTAGAATTAAGATAGAAATATTAAACAAAGATTTATTGCCTCTTATTGCACAAAAGGGCTCTATAGCAATAGACGGAATAAGTCTTACTGTCGTAACCGTTAGAAAAAGTATCGTTGAAATAGCACTGATCCCTCATACTTTGGAGAACACAACACTGGGAATCAAAAAGACAGGGGATGCGGTTAACATAGAAGTAGACATTTTGTCAAGATATATATCCAATATCTACCAATTTTCTGGTAACAACAAGAAAAATAGTAAGATATATTAACATTAAAGTATAAAAAAATATAATTGACAAGGATATCTGAAGCCATAACTTCTTTAAAAAATGGAAACTTTGTTTTGATTCATGATGATGATGGTCGTGAAGATGAAGTTGACATGGTTGTATCTTCTAAAAACATATCTCCGAAACATATTGCTACGATGAGAAAGGATGCTGGTGGGTTGATCTGCACTGCAATATCAAAGGAAATAGCCACAAAATTGGGGTTACCATTTATTTATGATGTACTAAATATTTTTGGACCCACGAATCAAACCATTTCTTCTATTAATAGTAACAGCTCACCATATGGTGACAGACCATCTTTTTCTATTACGCTAAACCACATTAACACTTACACTGGGATAACTGATCGAGACAGGGCTTTAACCATTTCATCACTAGCAAATATTTGTGATGATTTGAGCGATTATCAGAAGGATCAGAAAGCCACGATTGAAAAGTTCCGAAGCAACTTTAGGACACCCGGACACGTACCTATATTAATTTCTTCAAAAGGATTACTTAATGAAAGAAAAGGACACACAGAGATGTCAATCTTCCTTACAAAAATTGCCAATATGACAAACGTCACAACTATTTGTGAGATGTTAGATCCTCACAGTTACAAAGCCCTATCATATAAAGATGCAGTCGAATATGCAAAGGAAAACAATCTAGTAATCATAGAGGCAAAAGATTTGATAACATATGCAGAATCATTTGAAAAACAAAGATGAAAATAAGAATTGGGATTGTCGTATCAGAATTTAACAATGAAATAACCCTTGCCATGCTAAGTGAGGCTAAGAAATATGCAAAGGAATTTTCATCAAAAATAACCTATGTTTGTTTTGTTCCTGGAGTATTTGATATGCCCATTTTGGTACAAGAGATTCTTAAAAAAAAGGACGTTGACGCAGTTGTGACCCTGGGGGCAATAATAAAAGGCGATACCAGTCATGACAGAGTAATAGCAAACAGCACAGCCAAGTTACTTTGCGAACTTTCATTAAGATATAACAAGCCAATATCCTTGGGGATCACTGGACCAGATATGACATTTGAGCAAGCCGAAGCAAGAATAATTCCCACATCTCATCATGCAGTTTATACTGCCATTGAGATGGCAAAGAGACTAAGAAAAATAAGAAATAATAAAATGAAAAACAACGATATAAAAATAGTAGATTAGAGTGGTTTGTCAATTAACAGTAATAAAATTAGAGGGTTATGGTGCATGGACCCTAACCCTAGGCAGTGACAGAGAATATGCATTACAGATTCTACAGTCAAAAATGTATGCAGATTTGCAAGAATGTTTTTCTGCTAAAAACGGATTAGTATTTTCCAACCGATTTGATGAGTTTATTGCAGTGACAAATCAAATAAGCTTACACGATCATAAAGAAATCCATGACAGACTTTCGAAAAAAAATGAAGGCATAAAGATATCAATGACGATAGGAACTGGAAAAACTCCACTAGAAGCTGACAAGGCAATACAAGACATAAAAAGGGATACAAAAAACATGATTTTTCCAAATATTTATGGTCTACAAGAAAATTGCAATGTAAATGAGGGCCAACAAATTAATGAACTAGAAAATCATAGTAACCAAAATGACGTGAAAATATTACATATAGACGTCAATGGTTCTACCTCAATAGCAAAAAATCTTTCAACCTATGAAATCACAAATTTAATAGTAAGGTTATATCTAGCAATATCAAATTCATTCCTCAAAGAAGAAAGTTTAACTTTCTTTTTGGGTGGAGATAATTTCATGATTGTTGCAAAAAACAATATTCAAATAAAAAAAGTAATAGAAATAGTTAATTTTTTAACAAGTTCGACTGGAATTAAGCTTAATTGTGGTGTAGGAAATGGCATTAACGCAAGAAGTGCTGCAGAAATGGCAACCAAATCACTGGATTCAATAAGAGCCTACAGAAAAAGCGGAAAAATAATAAATGTTTTTGAATCGAATTGAAAAAATCATTAATAAAAAATGCCGACCTTTTGTTTGGTAAGGAACTACAAATAGTTCAGAATGGATCTATACTAATTAACGAACATGGAACAATTGAAGATTTATTCACTTCCGAAAAAAGGCTAGAAAAAAAAGACACTACAACAAGCAATTCAGTCAATAAAAATAACAAAATAGACATTATCGATGCAGAGGGCTTTATTCTCCTACCAGGATTAATAAATTCTCATGTTCACATAGGAGACTCCATAGGAAAAGACATCTCAGCTAGTTCGGATTTAAATCAAAGAATCCATCCGCAGTATGGTATTAAAAAGACAATACTCGAAAAAACTCCAAGTTCTCAGTTAATGCAAATGATTAGAAATGCGGCTATGTCAATGCTGCATAAGGGAATAACTACCTTTGTGGATTTCAGAGAAGGAGGACTAGAAGGTATAAGCCTGATACAAAATGCTGTAGAAAATATACCCATAAAGAAGATCGTACTAGGAAGGATTGATTTTAATGCAAATTATAAGGATGAAAATACTTCCCCCAGGTCTCTAAAAAATGGTAAAGATACAGTGACAAAGAGTCAAATCATAAAGAAGTCGAACCTGATAGAAGAAAATGATATTATTAATCAAGGTAGTAAAATAATTGAGAAATGTGATGGCTTTGGCATTAGTGGTGCAAACGAACATACTGATGAAATGTTACGATTGTATAATAAAATAATTTTAAAATATCAGCAAGAACGAGAAGAAGAACGAGAACGAGAAAAAACTGAATTGAATGGTCATAGGAAGGAGCCAGTGGTAGCAATACATGCTGCGGAGGCCGAAACAGCAGTAATGGAATCTGTAAAAAAGTACAAAAAGACTGAAATTGAAAGAACCGTTAATACGTTAAATCCTGACATATACATTCATGTTACCAATCCATCCAGCTCGGACCTGCAATTATTATATCAGAACAATAAGAAAATAGTCATTTGCCCCAGAGCCAATGGAGTGCTTGGCACAGGTTTTGCACCAATAAGAAAAATGTTAGAATATGATTTTGAACTAGGTATCGGAACGGATAATGTTATGCTTAATTCTCCAGATATGTTTAGAGAAATGGATTTTCTCATAAAGAGTCAAAGAGCTGTTGAAAAGAATACCAGGTTTCTAGATGCAAAGAAGGTACTAAAAATGGCTACAGTAAACGGTGGTAAAATTTTTAACTTAAATATAGGAAGTATTGAAAAGGGATTCCAAGCAGATTTGCTTTTTATTGATAAATATGATTTAGATCTATATCCAATTCATGATCCTCACATGTCAATTGTACAGAGATGCACCGAGAGACAACTAAAAGCGGTTATGATTGATGGTAATTTTGTATTGGAAAAAACATCAATAAGATAAAGGTTTCAGCGACGAATGAAAATAATACTAAATGCGGCTACTAGTATTGATGGAAAAATCGCAACTGTTAATGGCGATACAAAAATTTCATCGGTATTGGATCTCAAACGTGTTCATGGATTAAGAAGAGAAACAGATGTAATTTTGGTAGGTATTTCGACTGTTATTAACGACGATCCATTATTGACAATACGATATGGTATGAATAAAAAGGGTACTAAAAACCCTATTCGCATAATAATAGATAGCAAAGCTAGAATCCCTCTACATTCCAAAATTGTAAAAACAGCAAATCAAATTGAAACCAGGTTGGTGGTAACCTCAAAAGCCCCATCTAAGAATTTGAAAAAATTGGAGGAAAGAGGTCTTAAAATAATTGTGTTAGACCAAGGAACAAAAGAGGATAGAGAGAATAGAGAGAATAAGAGAAAAGACAATAGAGAAAAGGTGGATTTGAAAAAATTATTTAATCAACTAGAAAAGGAGGGTATATCAAATGTCTTAGTCGAAGGTGGAGGGGAGATAAACTGGTCTATTATTAAAGACAACTTGTTTGATGAGATGATAATCACGATATCTCCACTAATAATTGGTGGGAAAAGGGCGATATCACTAGTGGGTGGAGAAGGTTACAAGACAATAAATGAAAGTGTAAAAATAAAGTTGTCACGAATACAAAAAAAAAGTAATGGTGAAATAATACTATATTATAAAAATATCAAAACAAATTAAGAAATTGTCATTTTACGGAATCTGTACTAAGTTGTTCTATCTTATACCTTAAAGCATCTTTCAATTTGCTGTTATCCACCATATTCAATGGTTCTTTACAATTAGGACATTTAAAGAATAACTCTATTGCATAGTCAAATTTTATTCTATCACAAGCAGAATTACCGCAATAGTAAAATTCGGATGATTCTTCATATTCAAGTCTATTTTGCAATCTTTCCAATATTTTCTTTTTCTGATTGTCAATAAAATTATCTACATTGTCTCTCTTTGCTCTCCATCGATACACAAACCATCCCTTTTTCTCATCTTTAACGCGGATACCCGTTATCAAAGCTTTTCCAAAAAGATCATATAGAACTTTTCGAATAATATTTATTCGAAGACCTGTTGCAATAGCTATTTCTTCGTCAGTTGAATCTTCAGTTTTTAACAGTGCTTTGGCAACATGATGATATTCTTCCCCTCCTATTAGAGATGCAATTTTTACAAAAGGATCTTCACTACTGTCAACACTTCGCATAAAGATATACTATAATAGCGTGACTAAATGATATATAGTTTTCCTAATAGTTTCCAGAAATCCAGGGTTTTCACAAACTATCCGTTAGTTTTTGATCGAATTTTTATGTGCTATGACTAATATCATAATTTATCCATATTGAACAGGTCATATTGATGTCAGTATGTCAAATCTGCAATAAGTACTAGTGGAGAATTTACAGACAATGGTACAAAAACATGAGTTTGGACCCAGTATCCTATACACTGTCTTTTGCTTTTCCAAATGCCTATCAGATTTTTTGAGCCAATCGATTTGAACCTTCAACCTGGACTATCCAAAATACCAAACATATCATTCCAAAGTCAAATAGAAGAGAACTAGGTATAGAGGGATAGAAAGATTCGGTATGATATTTTTTGATATTAGATTGTCATTGATTCCTGGTGTGAAATGCTAGTGGTATTATAGGCCATAATAGGGGTCAATATCTGATCAAGCCAGGAGTTAAAATTAACAAAACAAGTAACAGAAGATAAACCAACAAACTACAACTACAACTACAACTACAACTACAACTACAACTACAACTACAACTACAACTACAACTACAACTACAACTACAACTACAACTACAACTACAACTACAACTACAACTACAACTACAACTACAACTACAACTACAACTACAACTACAACTACAACTACAACTACAACTACAACTACAACTACAACTACAACTACAACTACAACTACAACTACAACTACAACTACAACTACAACTACAACTACAACTACAACTACAACTACAACTACAACTACAACAAGAACAAGAACAACTCCTTACTCACTTTCCCAATACAAATATGTGACCTACACCCGTAAAAACTGACAATCCAGAGAAACAAGATAGAAGGAATGAGATACTACCCTGCTCTTAAAAGGTATCACCCTGAACACTATTTTGATGAATCTAAAAAAGAGAATACAAAAATTCGGTGAGGATAGTTCTTAATTCAATCTCTATTCATCTATTACAACATAATCTCATTTGGAGTTTAGCTCCTCCAAAAACTGGTAGATTACTGAGTAGTCTTTATTTTTTCTATCATCACTATTGTTAGCTGCCCTAAAAAGCTGCTGCGATAAGGAGGTCATTGGCAGGAACAAACGTAAATCTTGTGATGCATCCATCATTAAATCGATATCTTTTAACATGTTTTTTAGGAAAAAAGAAGGTGAATAATCGTTATTTATCATCATTTGACCTTTCCTTTCACTAATTCCGGTTTTAAGCTTTGTAAGATTAAGAATTTGTAAATAAAGATTTGGATCTATTCCACTATGTTTAGCCAAAATTAATCCCTCAGACAAGGACAATGTAATTATGGCTATATTTAGATTAAGTGCCAATTTTATAGAATTAGAAACTCCATTGATTTGGCCAACATAAAATACGTGTTTGGAAATTTTTTCTAAAACATGACGGATTTCTTTAAAAGAGTTTTCATTTCCTGAAACAAGAGAAATAAGTTCCCCCTTTTTTGCGTCATTGGGACCACCCATCACTGGAGTGCTCAGGAACGTAAATCCGCTCCGCTCCCCTACAAGATTTGAACAGTACAAAGATTGATCAGAATTAACGGTTGTACAATCCGCAATGATTAATTCCTTGTTACTACATTTCATTACACCATTATTCTGAAACAGGATTTCTTTTAATGATTCAAAATTAGTAACACAGGTTATTATTAAATCGCTTTTTTCGGCCAAGGTTCGGGCATCCCTAAATATTTTTGCGCCCTTGTCCTGGAAATATGTGAGTTTGGCTTTATTCCTACCGTAAACATTCACTTTGGTGTCTAATTCTATTAATCGTTCTATTATTCCAGTACCTAACATGCCAGATCCAATTACACCAATCGCCATATCGCTCTTTAGTGACACAATCTTTGAGCATATTAGAACAGTTTTAAATGTATATGCAATTTCCAAATGAGAAGAATAAAATAGATACGAATTGGATCACACATATAACATGACTTTTACATTATTAATTGGTAATAACTTTATATCAAATAGTCCAAGAAGCATAAGGTATAACGAAAAATCTTTGTTTAAATTAGAACAAATATCAGACTCACATAATCCTTCTATTTCGGTTAATATAGTTGATCTCAACAATAAAAAGATAATTGAAGTAGTAGAGAACGTATGCAAGTATTGTTCTCCAGATCTGATAATGAAAAAATCAGATCTTGAACATGTTTTGATTGTTGATAAAGAAGGTGAAATAGTATTTGAATCCAGAATACTAGATAAAAAAACAATTCTTGTAAGTGGTATTTTTTACGTTGATGATCTAAAACTCACAATTACACAAAACTATATTATTCTCCCGACCCAAAAGTGGATAATGCATGATAAGGTCGATGCAAATAATAAAGACATAAACATTACAAATGAAGGAATAAGAACATCTTCCTGATAATATCAATAATAATGCCTGCAATCATGACGAAAATAAGAATTGATCATTAGCTATCCACGCTTTTCCTTGTCAACAATCCAATTGCCCGATTTTCTTTTAAGAATCAATGTCCCAACGTATTTTCCACTGCTATAGACTTTACAAAATTCTTGGCTCATTCCAAAAAATGCCTCAACGATATTATGTTTTTTATGATATCCAGCCTCAATTACCTTGATATTTAATTTTGTACTTGATTTTTTTATGACGTTTCGGGCTATGCTCCAATCACCACTCCATTCCACCAAATCAAAATCTCCAAAATTTAAGGTATGTATTTGATTTTTTGTAATAGAAATTTTAAACGATTTGTTGTTTTTAACGACAAATTCATTTATCCATTTGATTGCTGCATCACCCTTTCCCTTTTCTATCCCAAAATTATCCGCACTAGCCAAAAAATATCAATTTATAGTAGCATGGTTCTCTATAAATATATAAAAAAGACAAAAAATAGAAAATATGTAGTATAAAATATCAAACAAGTTTGCATACGACGTCTTTATAAATTTTCAGGACTATTTTCACTGTATCAAAGGAAAGAAGTACCTAAATCAATCCAGGGTTGTTCAGTATCATGAACGCTTTTTGCTTCAATCATAATAATCCACTCTGTTCCAGCATAGACATATAGAATTCATTAATTGACCAGATCAGTCAAGTCATATCATTACTAGGTAAAAAAATCACACAGATAATAGATAAATAGTTCATTAATTAAGGTATTTATGAAAGGCATTAACGTAAAATAAATTGGCAAACGAATCAAGTTATAAAAAAACATTAAAGTATCTAATAATTTTGATGGTTTTGAGCATTATAGTTGTCGATTTATCTATAATATTAATTCCCGATGAACACTTTCAACATGCGGTTGCGATAATTAGTCTTAATATAGCAGGTGCTACTGCAACGGGTTTGGGAATAATCGCGGTTGTAAGACATGGAATTTCCGGTAGTCACGGAAAATCTTACTTGTTCTTAACTATTGGTATTGCATTGTGGTTTGCAGCAGACTTGGGAATATTGTACTCTTATTTTGTCTTACACGTAGACGAATTTGAGCGTATAACTGTATTAGATATGCTATGGTACAGTGGATACCTGTTTCTTATTCTTCATTTGATATCCATTATTAGAACAATAAGGATTAGAAACTTGTCTGTAACCATTACAATTATTTCTGCAATTATCATAGGGTCTGTTATTGTCAATTTTGGTGACTTCCTACCTTTACGAAAATCCTTCATAGTTGGTGGGGAGATTGATGTCGCAGAAATAAATGATGAATTGTCAAACTTTGCAGTTACTATACTATACCCAATTTTAGATTTATGTTTAATTGTTCCCTCGATAATCATATTATCTAATATATATAGAGACTATCAACATTCGGTACCTTGGGTACTCGCTTCGTTATCGTTACTGGTAAATGCTATAGCAGATACAGGCTATACAATTGATTACTTAAACGGTTCAGCATCTGCTTTACCCTGGGACTTATTTTACATTGCTGATTTTATAATTATGTCTGGTGCTCTTTATTGGTATAACAAATATCATATTACTGATCATATTTCAAAAAAGAATAAAAGAAATGAATTCATCAATTAGGACGGTTACCCTTCACCTTCACCTTCACCTTCACCTTCACCTTCACCTTCACCTTCACCTTCACCTATGCCTATGCCTATGCCTATGCCTATGCCTACTCCTGCACTTGCACCTTCAACAACAGCTAAAGAACGGATAATTATCATTCGCTAGCCATTATCAGGCTGTGAGTCACTATTTTCTTCCTCAGACTTATCTTCGTCATCGTCTTCGTCTTCAAAATCTATATCATTTTCCTCTTCCTCTTCCTCCTCTTCCTCTATATCACGCTCGTCGTCTTGTAGTTCATGGGTCTCGTCTTTGATTTCATCCCTTTCGGCCTCTTGATTACTCATACAGTCGAAACCTACTATACACAAATGGTATAAAAATTTTGAATCATTTGTCGATTTAATATATATGGATTATCGTAACGGATTATCTGCACAATGTTTCAGGTATACTTATAGAGCAAGTATTATTTGAAATTGAATTATCGATTTCGTTAAATTTACCTCCATTTCCTATGTTGATGTCTACACCAAAGCTTCTTGTAAAATGATTTGAATTAATGGTAGTATTTGTACTTTTGGTATCAACAAAGATTCCGTTTAAGCTGCTGGATATAAGATTATCTTTTATTGAATTATCATGAGAACCAAACAAAGAAATAGAAGAAATATCGTTAGAATCAAACGCATTATTAGAAATCACAGAATCATCGATAGTGTAAAACTTTAGCCCGGCAGTATTAGTATAGAACCGATTATTATCTACAAGAATTCCTGAAGAATTCGCAACATAAATGGAAATTTCATTCCCTGTGAAATTTACTGTAGATATATCAACATTTTTGGAGCTATTTATGTAAACTCCAATTTGGAAATGTCCAACTGTTCCATTTCCTTCTAAAGTAACATTTTCTTTATTTGAAATCAAAACGCCAGTATAAGGATTCAAGTAACCTGAACCTAAAATAGAAAAGTTATTTAAATTAATAACAGTATTATTGGTATTTATTGCTACACCGTTCTGAAAATCAGAATCTAAAGACTCGTTTAGTGTATAAAACTTGCCAACATATGAAGCACACTTAAATAGACTCGCATCGGGACCCATATTCTGACCACTAGCAAGTTCAGGTTCTATCTCAACTTCAACATACCACAGAATAAATAATAGTGCAAAGACAACTGTAAAAGTGTGAAATATACAATTCCTTAGCATAAACACACAATTGATTGATAGATCTGTTTTATTTATTTAGCCTTTGGCATCACACGACTCACGACTCATTAGATAACAGTACAGGTAGGAGTGCGACTCTTATGATCATATAATCTTCGATAATAATAAGACGTCATTCAAAAAAGTTCAGACATGAAATATTTAATATTAAAAGAATGTCTTTATATGATATAAGGGCCATTGACTTTGAGCCATCTTATTTTAATTTTATAATCACTCATATGGTCTGATACTATTTTCCAGAATCGCTTAGAATGATTTCTTTCAATAAGGTGACTTAGTTCATGTAATACCACATACTCAATTACGTCGAGAGGAGCCTTTAAAAGATGGATATTAAGATTTATGATATTACGATATGTCGCACTGCCCCACCTACTTTTCAATTTTTTTAGCAATATTTTCTTAGGTGACACATTTAGAAGTTTAGAATACTTTACAATTATTGGACTAATAATTGGATAAGCCATGTCAGTTAACCATTGTTCATAGATGCGCTTTACGTTCCTTCTATTTGTGTAAATAACAAACCCATCATTAGTAAAATTCAACAGATTCGAATTGTGACCAATAATCCTTAATCCATAGTTCTTTCCAAGATACGGTAAAGTAGAATTATTTTGATAGACCGGTATGTTAATTGATGCATCTGGATTGTCTTGTTCTTTGATTTTTTGAAATATCCACTTTGCCTTTTTGCTTACGAGAGACTCGATTTCTTTCAGGGATGATGATGTTGAAGTTCGTACTGACACATTACCATATTCAATCAATATTTCGTTAGTTTTTCTTCTTCTTTGAGACCGAATTATTTGAAATTCTAAAACACTGTTGTCATAAATAATTTTATGTTTGTGGTTGAATGAAGATTGTGCAATCATAAATATTGGCTAATAATAATTAGAAGGCTGTTTTTATAAATTTAAGGGTGTATAGAATGTTAATATCAATCCAGCATTTGAGGCAAAAAATAAGATATTTCTTACTGTTTATCTATTTAGAGTTTTCCTAAAAATGACAGAACAGTCAAAATGTGATTAAAATATCAATAAAAACATTAAACGAAATCCATTATGGATTTTTGAGGATTTTTTCCATCTCTATCTATTTTTGACAGATTGGACACTTTAATGCCAAGTTTTCTTACATACATCGAATTTACATCAAAGCTACCAGTAGTATGGATACCTCCTTTGCTAAACTCTTCGGAGCTGTCGTCATCATCATCAAGACTGAATCTGTTCAATAATGTCCCCATAACAGAGGTTATACTTTCTTTATCCTTTTTATATGATGAAAAGGTAATTTCTCTAGTTTCAATTGAAAAATTCGTCCTAACCAACTTAATTCCAACAGTTTTAAACTCGTATCCTTTTCTTCTGACACGTTCATGAATATCATCAGCCATATCATTAACAAGAATATTTAGAATATCTTTTTTACCAATTAGGGGTTTTAACAAAGTCTCCTCCGTACTTAAGGACAGGTTGTTTTCTCTGGGTATAACGGGTTCATTCTCTTTGCCATTTGCTATCTGCCACATCCACAATGCTTGTCTTTTCCCAAATTTATCAGACAGTTTTTGGATATTCGAATTAGATAATTGTCCTATGGTCTCAATCCCCATGTCTTTAAGTGTACGGGTGGTTTTTGTTCCGATTCCAGATATTCTATCTACTGCCAGTGTGGACAAAAACGTTAGAGTATCTGGAGGATAAACGATAGTGAGACCATCTGGTTTCTGAAAATCAGATGCAATCTTTGAAACTGACTTGTTTGATGCAACCCCAATTGAACAGATTAGTCCATTACACTGTACCCTGATAGAATCCTTAATATTTAATGCAAATTCCCGGATTGAATAACCTTCCTGGATGTGGTATTTCCTTGAAGAATTGTCAAGCGTATTTTTCAATTTTTTCTGTTCGACTGGATCATCTCCCGAAAAATTCTGTTTTTGATACTGCAAAATTTTTTTGGTGCAATCAATGTATGCTTCATCGATACTGGTTTGTTCCAATGAATCAGCATATTCCTCCAATAGTCTCATTACCTGCTGAGAGACTGAATTGTAGTAATCTTTGTCTACAGGCTTTAGTATAAGGTTAGGACACAACTCCTTGGCTTTTGATAAAGACATTGCAGATCTAACGCCAAATTTTCGAGCTTCGTATGAACAAGAGGCAACGGCTCCTCTGGTTATCAAGCTGGTTTCTCTTTCGGGAGTCATTATTACTGCATGGGCCTTACCTTTAAGAGAAGGGTCTCTCAGTTCTTCACAGGCTGGAAAAAAAGCATTCATGTCAATGTGCAAGATAATTTTTCCGGGCCAGATTTGAGTAGTAGGGGAAGGTTTTTGTGAATCTTTTGATGAATTAACACTTTTGGGTTTAGGAAATATCAAATTTTGAATCAGATGAACCGAGGAAGGGTTGCGGAGTACAATAATTGAATAGTCAATAACATTGTGGACATATTTTGGATAACCTGTTTCCTTCTCCTTTTGCTTTATCAGATTTATCCATCTCATAGCTCGGTCATTATTGATAGAAGCATTATCAAGATTAAGGAAAATGAAATTAGAAGTAACGGCTGGATAGTAATGTCGATATCCCGAATGTGACCAAGCAAAAGATGAGTTATGTCTTCTTAAAATATTGTACGTTAATTCTTGGTACCATGTATTATTTATCCCAAAATCAACAGCCACAGAAAAACCGTGATAAGTAACTTTACGCAGTATTTCCTCTAACCATGCACGTCCAGTATTTTGTAATGATACTTGAGGTGGTGGTGATAATAAGATTACAAGAATTTTTTCTTTTAACACCTGTAAATCTTCCAAAAACTTTCCAAGTGATTCAGATTGTCCTGATGTTATGGTTTGGTTAATAAGATTTTGCGGAATTTTTATGGTGAATCGAAAATCATCCGAAGTTTCATTCGCCCATTTTTTTAGAGCAATAGAGCCTGGAGGAAACAAGCTCTTTCCGAGATCAAGATGTACAAAATTGAAAAGTTTAGAATAATACGAAAGGTAATGCATGGAATCCAATTCAGCAGGATAAAAATTCTTGGCCCATTCTGGGCTCTTCCATCCGCTGCAACCTACATAGTATTTCAATTTCCCTTTCTCTATTTCTTTTCTGATCTACCAAGATTAATCTTACTTTCTTTAACCAGGAATCCCATGTTTAAAATCCCAAGAGAAATTATGAACGGTTGATAGATCACGTTGAAGCTAAAGATTGGAAGTGAAAGGATTGGTAGCCGGCTTTAGATTAGAGATGGTGGAGGAGTTGTAGGGAGGGAGGGAGGGAGGGAGGGAGGAGTTGTAGGAATGTGAGAACCAGGCAAGAGACGGATGAGGAACAATAACCAGTGTCAGAGTAATTATTCAAAAATGAGAATAGGCTTTTGACAAATGTAACAAAAAAATTGGCCGTGCTATGATAACTAAAAAAGGTTGCTAATCTGGACAGTAAATATGAGACTCGGACAGTATTTTCCTTATCTGTGTAAAAACTTGATTAAGATATTATAATAATAGAATTATTTAGTATTATTATGATATATAAATAAGTTATATACAAATCTTTAAAAATAGTAATATTATATATTATTGTTTAAAAATATACGGGTAAAAGTTTGCAGATTAAGCATCGTTTAAAAACATCTGTAATGATATCAACGATTTTACTACTAGCTGTAACCTCATTTTCTTTCTTAGGATCAATGGAACAAAGTGCATATGGAAAAAAGGATTTTGATCAATCTCAAGATAATAAACAAAACTCAAACTGCGAGGCAGGAGAGGATAACAACAATTCATGCAATAACATAAGCATATCCAAACATGATGGTGGTAATGACGGAGGAAATCAGGTTCAAGTATCTAAACAAAACTCAAACTGCGAGGCAGGAGAGGATAACAACAATTCATGCAATAACATAAGCATATCCAAACATGATGGTGGTAATGACGGAGGAAATCAGGTTCAAGTATCTAAACAAAACTCAAACTGCGAGGCAGGAGAGGATAACAACAATTCATGCAATAACATAAGCATATCCAAACATGATGGTGGTAATGACGGAGGAAATCAGGTTCAAGTATCTAAACAAAACTCAAACTGCGAGGCAGGAGAGGATAACAACAATTCATGCAATAACTTTGACCTTAAAGAAATGATTAGTGATAGACTTAAAATGTTAAAACAAACTTGAACAGGTATTCGTTCTTTTGATTTGTTTATGATATATTATTTTTGAATTCTATTTTTGATAATTTTCAGATCTCCAAAGATATTCGTAGCCATGAGTGTAAATATCGATTATGTTTCCAAACGGATCTTCACACGATACTACCTTGAAAGGTTTTCCGTTCGTTAACTCCCATATTTGAGTTCTCTGTTTACCACCATTGTCAACAATCCTTTCTGTGGTTTCTTCGATATTGGGATCAGTTATGCAAATATGAAAGAAACCGGTCTTCCAATACTCAAAATTGTCCTCCCTTTTCTCTTCTTTAGGTTCAATGAATTGAAAAACTTCGAACCCAATTTGATTCCCAAAGCTTAAGTGAGCAATCTTTAGTTTCTTAAAGTCCTTGCCAAAAACATCTTGAAAAATCTTCCCTATGTGAGTGTCGTCCGCAACGGCTTCGAAAATTGGCTTTACAACATTAAAACCTAAAACTGCTGTGTACCACGCTATTACTTCGTCAATATTAGTCACACTTACGGCAATGTGGTTTAAATTACTAGGATAAGGATATAATTTTGATTTATTGGCGGGTATTTCATTGGAAGGCAAGGTCATTATTATAGCAAATATTTTTCCCCATTGTTTAAATTTGTTGCTGAGTAGATTAAATTCTCCATTATACGCTATTCAAAGACATTCCTGGTGGGAACATACCTTCATTAATTCTAAATCATTTTTGCAATTTCATAAAATTTTTGACATATTAGTTGCATGATGCATCCTTGCGATCCTCCATCGATTTGATATGATTAGGGTACACACCTTACGCTATAAGACTGCCATTCAATGATAAAACTAATTGATCTTCTAAATTAGTTTCCACAATCAGTTTTTTATAGAAACGGCATAATCACATTTGTGGCCATAACACTACATTTGTTTCTTAACAAGAATAATGTTAGAATGTATTTAGGCTTTATGACCTGATATTTCAAAAACCTCATCAAATATCAAATATATAATGTGAAAGAAGGCATCATCATTCTAGTCCTTCGCATTTAGTAATAAAAAGCTCCAAACATTTCATCTAATCCTGTCTTATTAGTATTGTTGGCATAATATTGAAAAAGAGTTTATTACTATGTGGAAAAAAATATAGCTACCGCTTATGGGTAACACTAGTTCATATCAGATTAGATATTAGGCGCTATTTTTTTCGTCGTTAATTAATTCCGTTGAGATAGTTATCTTACCATCTATCTTCCACTTTGCACCCCCGAGTTGTCGACCATCAGGGCCGTAAGCTTTTGGGATCTCGATTTCCAAATTATCAAAAGAGTAAGTAACTTGCAAATCCTTGCCGGTCAATTTGTCTATGATTCTTGAAATTAATTCAGACCATTCTGAAATGTGATCATCAGATGAGTGCTTCGATCGGTCAGAATTCTTATTTGCATTCTCATTTCCACTATTATTAGAAAGTTCGCTCATATCTATTCATACTTATTAAGCTTTAAATAGATATCACTACAGGGCGACGTTCACAATCTAGTAGCCCCATTTTTGGTTGTTTTAAAATTAAGGGAAAAGTAGTCTTTTTGATTTTTGAAAGACAATAATCGATGGAATTTGGAGTTCAAATCAACAAGCGCATCATATGATCATAACGAAATATAGAGGTGATGTATGATGTAAATTTTGCCTAATCAACTGGCCGTACTAGAAGCATTTATCATTTGTTCACGTGTAAGTCTTACTGGTAATACTCTGCCCGGTTTCGATTGGTATGATGGAATTCCTAATCCTATAGCAATCAATGTTTCCTTTTGTTTAGAATGAGGAGAGAAAAATTCAGTCACTTCATTATCATAAAAAGTGGAACCTGATGCTCCCAAGCCACTAGAATAAGATAAAAGATAAATTTTTCCTGCAGTAATTCCTGCTTCCATCTGTACGGCTCTGTAACCCCTATTACCCAATATATCAAGTACATGTTTTAGATCAGTCATCATAAATATCACAACACTTGCATCTGCAAAAAGAGATTGATCTAAGCAAAGATGACCGGAGATATTATGACCAGGCTTATACCTTATCAAATCTATAGAATTATTCCTTGGATTAAAAAAATATCCACCCTTTTTAAGCCCATCAACTGAATTAACTACAAGATATAAATCAATAAAACTATCTGAATCATTTTTGTAATCCATCGGAATTCCTTTTGTTGAATTCAAAAGAATATTAGATAAAGTCAAAAAAGAGATAGGTAGTCTTGAAAATTGTCTTGTAGAACCCCTTTTTAAAATGGTGTTTCCAATATCAGGGCCATTGTCATCCACAAATGGCTTGGGCAAAGAATATTGTCTCAAAGTACCAGGATTAGAATTATCTTTTTTATCTAGTTTGTCAACCTCTCCATTCCTCTTGTGACTAATCCACTTGGACACCTGAGCACTGTCGAATAATTTAGAGCTGTTGTAAGCTTTCCAAATTTCAGGATAATCAATTTCTTCTGACGAAAGGGGGTAAACTTTTGGAGCAGGTGAATCAAGAATCTTTTCGTGCATTGATTGCTCTTGGCTAGTATTGTTTTTCATCGAGTCTACATCAAGGGCTGCAATCAATATAGAAGCCTCCTTTTGATCGTCTAGTCCCAGTAATCTGTTAAGTTGGTCGTCCATAAATCCCATGATTAATCTGGGATAAAGATGCATGGAACCAGCAACGGCCAGTAGGTTAGAAACTATAACCCCAGCGTCCCAGAACCAATGCCTATACGATCGTGACTGATACTTCCATGCATTTCTCCATGCATAAGACGTAAATATTAAGGATACAGGAGATGTTGTAACATCGGTATTGTTACCAGCAATAGGTCCTAGTAAGTTTCTATGGTCACCTTTATGAATAGCAATAAGACTAAATTCACCCGGATTAAAATGATACACCCCTGCGTCTAACTCAGAACCTAGACCTTTAGTAACCACATAGATTTCTATTGGATAAAGAGCTCCTGTTGCAGAAGCAGCACGCATATAATAATCAACAGAATTAAAACGCATCACGCGTGTTATACCACAGGAATAAAACAACAGGGATGACAGATCAGATAATGTAGTAATTTTAGAAACATCCTTTGATGAGGATAATGAAGAAGTAATTTGGATCTTGTTATCAAGTGACTCATTGTCGATTGATAAATTACTTACTGCTGTAATAGCATTCAACGTGGGATGAGGAAAATCTATTGGAAGAGGAAAAGAGGGTAGATCTTTATATACTTTAAAGGGTTTGGGTCGATTGCTCCAATCCAGATAGTAATTTGAATTCATGACACTAAATTCAGAATGCTTTGTCATTTCATGATAGTTAATTGAATACAAGATATCATTATTCATATGTTAAAAAGTTTAACAATAACAGCATATTTAAGTTAGAAAATACAAATGATAAATTCAAAATTCGACCAGACCACCAACATTCCTGTTTGCTCTCTCGAGATACTTCATAAATAAAATAAAAGGCAAGATATCAAATTTTCTAAAAGAATGGTTAAAGTACAATGATACTAATCGTGAATACGCTTCCCTACTTCAAATACAAACTCATACTAGAGGAAGTATAAATGAAACAGTTGATCCTTGTCCATCAGTATTATTCTGGGCCCAAATTAAACCACCATGAGACTCTATAATATATTTTGAAACATACAATCCTAAACCTATGTGATTATCAACTGTAGAGACAAATTTGTTAAATAGCTTTGAAAGAACATATTTATCTATTCCTTTTCCATCATCCTTTATTTGGACCAAAATGAATTTGTCATTTTCGTGGTTGTCATCATGCTTTTCTAAACTTTTGTAGTCATGACTTTTAATTTGGTTTATTTCGCCTAGATAATGTCTATCCACTACAATAATTTGTGCTGTAATCGTACCAATGGATTGAATGAATTCCACCGAATTATTGAACAGATTTGTCAGCACTTCATAAATTCGAATTCTATCTACATCGGCCCTTACCGATTTCTCAGAACTTTCAGATACCTCAAATTGAATATTCTTATTTTTGAAATTATCATCTGTTTTAATAACATACCTATAATCGTTTACTGCTTCAGAAACTATATCATAAATGTTGCATACTTCTTTATTTAGATTGAAAGTGGTATTGTCTATTTTAGCAACATTTAGTATGTTCATTACGATAGAGTTTAATCTATTAGCGTTTCGTATAATAGAATCAAAATAATGTTTGTAGTATTGACCACCCTCCTCATTGTTATCAATATCTATCGTTGCCATCTCCGAATATCCCAATATTGCTTGTGTAGGAGTTCGTAACTCATGAGCTATAGTATCAATCAAATTCCTTTGCATTATGTCTTGGATATACAGTCTCTCTGCTAATTCTGCTCTACCCCATTGTACATCAAACAACAATTTGTATTTATTGATAGAGTCTAATTGAGTGGTATAAAAATAAGAATAATCGTCTTTATGAATAACATCGTTTGATGGATGTTTATCATTAAGGTGAGGATTTACAATGAGCAGATGATATTTATCTACGATTAGGATCAATGATTCAAGATCGATATCATCGCCTCTTGGTAAAGGCCTAAACAAAAAGTTCGACTCCTCTTGTTGTTCCATTGTGCCTAATTCTAAAATTATATGTTTTAATTGATTTGACTGCAGTACTGAAAGAGGGGGAATAATGAATTTGACTTTTATCTTGTTTTTTAAAACCACATTTTTTAAGAGCCCAAAAAGATCTTTTGATATAAAGTTATTGCTCCCCCACAAGGTAGAAGTATAGAACAAGACTTCATGTTTTGATGAATTTATTAATTTTTCAACAAACTGTTTTATGCCCTTCTTGTCAACTTCACGCATAGCATCGGCCAGATCAATATCAGTTTGTAGACGTTGTATTTTCTTTGTTGTGTCTATCCCAAAATACCATAGCTGTTCAAATATTAACTTGTATTGTTCTATTATTCCGCTATTTTTATTAATAACAGAATTCAAGACGTCGCTTAGCAAGTCATTGCCATTATTGGATTTGTGAAGAAACACGCAGGCTGACTCATTGACCATAAACTTTAAATTCAAATTGTCAACATGGCGTATATCTGCAAATGTTAAAAGTTCTTTTATCTCGCGTACATTAG